>CAVRXW010000025.1:0-155505 GCA_963725125.1 uncultured Actinomycetes bacterium | reverse complement strand
CAGATCAGCCGGTCCATCGGCACCGGCCGTTCCATGTCCCGCTTGACCTCGTCGATCGCGGCAAGCTGGTCGGCCGTCTCGACGTAGGGAAACGCGTCCTCCAGCTCCCGCTGCCAGGGTGAATCCGCGCCGAACGCATGCCCGGGTGCGGCCATCCGCGCGGAGTACAGCCGGATAAGTTCCGAGGCGATCTGCCGGACCGCCTTGCGGGCGCGGCCCTTGGTCTTGGCCCAGTCGGCCCCGCCGAGCCGGTGCAGGCTGGGCATCTCGCCACCGACGTACCGGGTGACCTGGTCGAGCTGGTCGGTCGGCACATACAGCCGGTCGGGCGGCTGACCGCGCTTGCCCGGCGCGTACTCGATCACCAGGTATTCCCTGACCGCGCCCTGGATGCTGCGGCTGGTCATCTCCTGGTACCGGCCGACGCCGTGCTGCTCGTGCACCACGAAGTCGCCGGGGGTGAGCTGGAGCGGATCGATGCCGCCGCGGCGGCGGCTGGGCATCCGCCGCGCGTCTCGCGGCCCCGCATGCTGGCCGACCAGGTCGGCCTCGGTGAGCACGGCCAGCCGCACGGACTCCCAGATGAACCCGTTCGGGATGAGCGCGGTCGTCACGCTCGGCACGCCGGGCTCCGGCGGGCCGGTCAGGTCGCCGAGCCGGGCACCGAGGCCCTCACCGCGGAGCATCTCGGCCAGGCGCTGCGCCGGCCCGTGGCCCTCGGTGACGAGCACCACCCGCCAGCCTTCGCCCAGCCAGCCCCGGACGTCGGTCAGCGCCCGGCTGGTGTCACCGCGGTAGGCAGGGGCCGGGCCTGCGCTCAGGCGCAGCGCAAGCCTGTCGCTGCCATACGCTCCCCCGGGCCCGTCGCCGTCCGCTCCGCCATCCCCGGTGCCGTGGCCATCTGGTGCCGGTCCTGCGCCGGGGCCGTCTGGCATCGGCGCGGCGCTGTCGAACGGCGCGATGCTCCACCAGGGCAGTCCCAGCTTGTCCGCGGCGGCCCGCACCTGGGTGATCGACCGGAACGCGGAGGCCCCGAGGTCGACCGGTGCCTGGCCACCGGCCGCCGCGTTCACCCAGGAGGCCTCCAGGAACTCCTGGCTGGTGCGGACCAGGTCGGCGGCCCGGGCCCGGATCCGCTCGGGATCGCAGGCGAGCACCACCCCGCTGGCGGGCACGTGATCGAGCAGCAACTCCATCCGGGGGGCGAGCACCGGCGCGAGCGCCTCCATGCCCTCGACGGAGATGCCGTCGGCCAGCTTGCCGAGTACTTCGGCGAGCCCGGGATGATCGGCGGCCAGGTGCTTGGCCCGGTCCCGCACGTCGGGAGTCAGCAGCAGCTCGCGGCACGGCGGCGCCCACAGGCCGGGAGCGGGCCCCAGGCTGCGCTGGTCGGCCACCCGGAAGAAACGGGTCTCCTCAACGGTGTCGCCGAACAACTCGACCCGCACCGGGTGTTCTTCCGCGGCCGGGAAGACATCGATGATGCCGCCGCGGACCGCCACGTCGCCGCGCCGCTCCACCAGGTCGGTCCGTGTGTAGCCGATGTCCACCAGCCTGGCCAGCATCTCGTCCAGGTCGCAGGTGTCACCCTCGGCCAGCGCGACCGGCTCGACGTCGGCCAGGCCGGCCACCATCGGCTGGAGCAGGGCCCGCACCGGAGTGACCAGGGCGGCGACCGCGGCGGTCCGCGGGCTGGCGGGATCGGGGTGGGCAAGCCGGCGCAGCACCGCCAGCCGCTGGCCGGAGGTGTCCGAGCGGGGGGACAGCCGCTCGTGCGGGAGCGTCTCCCAGGCGGGGAAGTAGGCCACGCTTTCCGCGGGCAGCAGTGCGCCGAGCGACCCGGCCAGTTCCTCGGCCTCCCTGGCGGTCGCGGTGACGGCGAGCAGGAACCGGCCGGCGGGCCCGGGCAGCCCGGTCAGGGCCGCGGCGAGCAGCGGACGGAGCGCGGACGGCGCGGTCACGTCCGCGCCATCGCCCGGATAATCCCCGTCGGAGTCCGCCGTGGCCTGGGCGACGACCTGGCCAAACTGGGGGTCGTCCGCGATGACGCTGAGGAGGCCGGCGAGGCTCATGATGTCCCTGGGTAGGCAGCACGAAAGGCCCGCATTGATGTCAGTGGCGCATGACGTGGATGCGGGATACCTCCACCTTATTGCCTTCCGGAGGGCGGTAAGTCCCGGTCCCGGCGAGCCATTGCGCCCCCGGGCAGCGGAACTTCTGTGCGGCTCTCCCGCAAGTTCGCAAAAGCCTCAGGCTACGCTAAGGTGCCGTGACTTCGGAGAACGGGATCCCCGGGGACAAGTCCGCGGGAGGGGGGTCCGGTCCCGCCCCCCGGCGCGCCGCCAGCAGGCAGCCCGCCGGCACAGTGAGCGAGGCACGGACGGGCAGCCGGGCACGGGCTGCCAAGGCGGCCGCGGCCGGCCACGATCAGGCTGGCACGCAGCCTGCCCCGGCCGACGGGCGGGCGGGCGCGGCGGACGGCACGGCCCCGGCCGCAACGCATGCCATCACCGCAGCGGCGCCCAGGACCGGGACCCGGTCCGCGCAGGCCGCGACCGGCACCCGGGCGAAGACGGCCGCGGCCAGCCCACGGACCAGGACCACGGCCAGCGCCCGGTCCAGCAGCGCCGCGGCGAGCCCGGGAACGACGACGGCCTCCCGGGCCCGGGCGAAGACGGCCGCCGCCGACCCGGGCACAGCGGCGTCCAGCACAGAGCCAGCCAGCACAGAGCCAGCCAGCACAGAGCCAGCCAGCACAGAGCCAGCCAGAACGGCGGCAGCCAGAACGGCGGCAGCCAGAACGGCGGCAGCCAGAACGGGGCCGGCCAAGGCCGGTGCGCGCACGGCATCTCGTGGCCGGTCCAGGACCGCCACGTCCGGTTCCGCGCCGAAGCCGGCGGCCAGCACCCGGTCACGGGCCCCGGCCGCGAACGGCAGGTCCAAGCCACCAGCAACTCCACCGGCGCCTGGGACCGCCGCGCCAGCCACGCCAGCCACGGCAACCGCGGCACCGGACGCGCCCGAAGCCGGTGCCGCGGCACCCACGGTCATCTCCCAGTCGGCGAGCCATGTTGCCGCCGCACCGCCCGCCGCGCCTACAGCAAGCGCTCCGGCAGAACCCGAGACCACAGTCGCCCGGCTTGCCACCACGCCGCCGCCCGCGCCTACCGCCAGCGCGCCGGCATCCCCGGCCGGCACCCAGCCCACCCCCACGACACCGCCCCAGGCCGCATCCCCGGCCGGCACCCAGCCCACCCCCACGACACCGCCCCAGGCCGCATCCCCGGCCGGCGCCCAGCCCACCCCCACGACACCGCCCCAGGCCGCATCCCCGCCGGCACCCAGCCCACCCCCACGACACCGCCCCAGGCCGGCACCCAGCCCACGCACGAGGCCGCATCCACCGGCAGCGCTCAGCCCACCCCCACGACACCCCAGGCCGCATCCACCGGCACCGCTCAGCCCACCCCCACGACACCGCCCCAGGCCGCATCCACCAGGAGCGCTCAGCCCACCACCACGGCACCCCAGGCCGCGGCGCCTGCTAGCGGCGCCGCACCACACCCGCCCGTAGTCGCTGGCTCGCCGGACCCGTCCGCCACCACGGCACCCGATGCCGGATCCCCGGCCGTAGCCCGTACCGGCAGCGCCGCACCACAGACCCCGGTGCGCGCTGGCCGGCCGGAGCCGCCCGCAGCCGCCGCAGCACGGGTGGCGCCCGGCCACGCCCGGTCCGGCATGCCAGGCGAACGCGGCGGGGTCGCCGGCGCGGCGCAGACCCCGTGGCCGGGCCCACCACAGGCCGGTGCGGCACCAGACGCACCTGGGGCCGGCGCCCAGGCCGAGGCCCCCGGCGAAACCACGTCGCCGATCCCTGCCGTCACCGCCGAGCCCGCCGCGCAGGCGGACGACGAGTCGGAGGGTTTCCGGCTGCTCGCAGCGCCCCGGCGGGAGGCACGTCACGCCGCTCCCCGGCCGGTGCCACCCGCGGCCGGCCTACCTGCCGCGGACGCGCCGGCCGAGGCACCCGCGGACGGGCCGGAGGCTACCGGCTGGTACCAGCCCACGGTGGCGAGCGCGATGCCCTACGAGTTCCCCAGTACCGGCAGCGTGCGGCTCATCCCGCGGCCGGGTGGCGGCACCGGCACCCGGGCCGCCGCAGCGGGCACGCCATCCGCGTCCGGCACCACGGCCGGGCCGACTCCAGCCGGGCCGACCACGACCGAGCCGACTCCAGCCGGGCCGACCACGACCGGGCCGGCCCTAGCCGGGCCGACGACGGCCGGGAGCGCGGCCGGCGGAGGCGCTGGTTCATCCGCGCCGCCGGGACCGGTCAGGTCGCCGGCCGCGCGCGAGACCGCCGCTTTCCCCCCGGTGCGGGCCAGTTCCCCCCCGGCCCGGCCCGATTCCCCCTCGGCCCGCTCCGAAGCGGCGCGCGCGGCCACGGACCGGTTCGTTTCGGAACGCGTCGTCCTGCTACCCGCCGCGCACAGCGATCCCGCTGCCGCGGCGAGCGCCGACCCGGCCAGCACCGCGGGCCGGGCCGGGACCTCCGCGCCGGTCGTGCCGCGCCTGGCGGGCGGTGACCTGTTCGGCCGCCACACCCGGTCCTACGCCGCGGAGCAGTCCGGGCAGCAGGTCACGATTCTGCAGGCCGGGTGCACCACCGCCGAGGACCTCGGCGTGGATGCCCTGCGCCGCGCCGGAGCGCAACTGAGCGTCAGCATGATCGACGAGGACAGCGAGGTCACCCGCGCAGCCGTGGCCTGCCATCAGGACATGACCGAGGCGACCCTCGGCGACCTGCGCACGGTGCCGCTGTCGCCGCGGGCCTATGACATCGTGCAGTGCTCCGCGCTGCTGGACCGGATCGAGCATGCCGAACTGGTCCTCGACCGGCTCAGTGCCGCCGTCAAGCCGGGCGGGCTGCTACTGCTGCGTATCCGGGACCGGGACAGCGCGGCAGGTTTCCTGGACCGGGCGCTGCCCGCGGTGGCCCGGCGGATGATCTGGCGCAAGCTCCAGCCCGGCGAGCCCGGGCCCCACACGGCCGTGTACGAACGGCTCGCCTCCGGTCGTGGCGTCCAGGCCTACGTGACCATGCACGGCCTGGTGATCGCGGAGCGCGGAGCGCTGGGCGGGCTGGCCGGCGGACTGCGCCGCGGCCCGCACGGATACCTCACCGCGCAGAAGCTTGCCGCCCGGCTGTCCCGCGGGCGGCTGACCGCGGCGCACGGCGATCTGCTCTATGTCATCCGCAAGCCGGAAGACAGGTTCGCCCGGATAATCTGAGCCTTGGGGACAGCGGGTGGCCCAGCATGGCGCGGATCTCCGCGCCGCAAATCACCGCCGGACGCCGTGCACCACGGTGGCCGGCGGCACTGGCGGATCCGCCTGGCCCGGTAGTCACTGTCCGTGTACCCTCGGCTTGCCTGGCGGGTAGCCGGGGCCAACCGGCGGCCCAGCGGAATGGGCTGGCCCAGACGGAGGTGGATGTGACCGCTGAGGCAGCGGCCGGGCCGGCCCTGGACATCACAGGCCTTCCCTCCTGGACCCTCACAGAAGGCCAGCTCGGCGACCTGGAGTTGCTGCTGATGGGCGCGTTCGCGCCCCTGACCGGATTCCTCGGCGCGGCCGACGTGGCCTGGGTGGCCGAACGCGGCACGCTCGAGGACGGCACGCCGTGGCCGGTGCCGGTGGTCCTCGACGTCACCGAGGATGCCGTCCCGCCCTCGGCGGCCAGGCTCACGCTCAACGATCCCGAAGGCACGCCGCTCGCGATCCTGGATATCACCGAGCGGTCACCGGCACAGCCTCTCGGGCAGGCGGGGCAGACCGGACGGCACGCCCGGCCGGACGGAACGGGCCCCGCCATGATCCAGCTCAGCGGCCCGGTGACCGCTTTCCGCGAGCCCGAGCACGGCCCGTTCCGGCAGTTGCGGCGGACCCCGGCGCAGCTGCGGGCGGAACTGGGCGAAGGCCCGGTGCTCGCGTTCGCGACCCGGCGCCCGCTCAGTGGCCAGCAGATCGGGCAGCTACGGCACTTCGCCGGCCAGCTCAAGGCCAGGGTGCTGCTCCTGCCGCTGATCGGCGGCCCGGCCGAGGTGGTGGTGCGGCCTGAGGCGCTGGTCCGTGCGGTCAGCTCGGCGGCCAAGAACCTGCCACCTGGCACCGTTCTCGTGCCGGTGCCGCTGCCGCCCAGGGACACCACAATGACCCGCGAGGCTGCGATCCGCGCCGTCGTCGCCGCCGCCTACGGGGCCACTCACCTGCTGATAGATGAGCGGGACGCCGACCGCGGCCAGCCGGCCCTCGATGACGCCCACATCCAGACGCCGATTCCGCTGATGCCTGGTGGTGAATGGGCCTACGACCGGGCGGCCGAGGTGTGGCGCCCGCTTGCGCTCATCGAACCCGGCACCGAGCAGTCCGACCTGGCCGCGGGCGAGCTGGAAGACCTGCTCGACCGTGGCGAGAACGTGCCCGCGTGGTACGCGCCGCCCGGGGTGACCGCCGAACTGCGCCGGGCCCGCCCGCCGCGCCGGGACCGCGGCGTGGTCGTGTTCTTCACCGGGCTGTCCGGCTCCGGCAAGTCGACGATCGCCCGGGCGTTGCGCGACGCCCTGGCCGAGCGCGGGGACCGGACGGTGTCGCTGCTCGACGGCGACCTGGTCCGCCAGCTCCTGTCCGCGGGGCTCAGCTTCTCCCGGGCCGACCGTGATCTGAACATCGCGCGCATCGGGTACGTGGCCACCGAGGTGGCACGGCATGGCGGCATCGCGATCTGCGCGCCGATCGCCCCGTACGAGGCGGCCCGCACGCAGGTGCGCCGCATGGTCAGCGAGGTGGGCGACTTCCTGCTGATCCATGTCGCCACGCCGGTGGCGGTCTGCGAGGCCCGCGACCGCAAGGGCCTGTACGCCAAGGCCCGCGCGGGGCTCATCGATCACTTCACCGGGATCTCCGACCCGTACGAGGAGCCCAGGAACGCCGACCTGACCATCGACACGTCGGTGATGAGCAGGCAGGAGGCGGTCCAGGCGGTACTGGGGCTGCTCGTCAGCGGCGGCTGGCTGAAAGACGCCGCGGCCGGGTGACGATCAGGCCGGCGAGCTAGTCCTCGTCCTCCGCCCGGGCGCCCGCGTCGAGCCTGGACCGGACCGAGCCCAGCCGCCGGGTCAGCGCGCCCGCCATGGCGTCCCGCTGACGGGACAGGAGGATGTAGCTGGCGGCCCCGCTCACCACCAGGGCCAGCCCGAGTAGCAGCAGCCCGCGTGCACCGGCCAGGTAGATCAGGCCGGTAGCCGCGACGAACAGCAGGATCCGTGCGGTGGTGTAGGCAAAAGTCGCGCGCATAGCGAGTCCAGCCTAGGGCAACGGGCGCCCCGGCCGGCACCAGCCAGCCCGCCCGCTCAGCGGGGCACGGCACGCGGCCCGTTCGGGACCGCGGCGCCGGGGCGGGGCGCGGGGCCCGGCGGGCCGTCGAGGATCTCGGCGAGCAGCGCGGGGGCGATGTTGCCGCCCGACAGCACCGCCACCGGAGCCCGCGCGCGCGGCAGGTCCCGGCGGAACAGCCAGGCGGCCACGGCCACCGCGCCGCCGGGCTCCGCGACCAGCCGGGCCCGGGTCGCGGTCAGCCGGACCGCCTCGCGGATCTCGTCCTCGGTCACCGTGACGATGTCGTGGACCAGGCCGAGTATGTGCCGCAGCGGCAGGGCGCCGACCTGCTCCACCCGCAGCGCGTCCGCGATGGTCCGCGCCGTGTCGCTGGGCGGCCAGGCGACCCGCTCGCCGCGCCGCAGCGACTCCCTGGCGTCCGCCGCGAGTTCCGGCTCCACGCCGATCACCTTGGCTCCCGGGCATGCCGCGCAGACGGCCGCCGCGATGCCCGCGATCAGCCCGCCGCCGCTGATCGGGACCAGCACCATGTCGACGTCCGGGCAGTCGGCCACGATCTCCAGGCCGATCGTGCCCTGGCCCGCGATCACCTCGCGGTGGTCGAACGGCGGGATGAGCGTGTACCCGTGCCGGTCGACGAACTCCTGCGCGCGCCGCGATCCGGGCTTCCAGCGTGGGCTCGACGGTCACGATCCGCGCCCCGTGCCGGGCCGCCGCCGCGACCTTCACCTCGGCCGCGTTGTGCGGCACGACCACGACCGCCGGGACGCCCAGCACCTCGGCCGCGTACGCGACGGCGAGGCCGTGGTTCCCGCTGGAATGCGCCACCACCCCCCGCGCGCGCTGCCCGGCGGGCAGCGCGCTGATCGCCGCGAAGGCACCGCGCAGCTTGAAGGCCCCGGTCGGCTGCAGGGACTCGGGCTTGATGAGCAGGCGCGGCTCGGTGTCGGGGAACGGCACCAGCGGCGTCCTGACGATGACTCCGTCCAGGCGCTGCGCCGCAGCCCTGATCTCCTCGACCGTGACCAGCGCGGTCACCGGTCACCCCGGTGCAGGGCGCGAGAGCAGCGGCGCCAGCACCGCCGGCGACGACGCGAATCTGACATCCAGCCCACCCTAGCGACACCTCCTCCCCGCACCGGGGCTGACTGGCCCTGGTCGCGGAACTGGTGCCCCGGCGACTGCCCGGCCACCGGAACTAGTCCCGGGATATGTCCCGCGGGCGCAGGCGATTCACGCGGTTCATAGCGTTCCGCATCATGCGCAACTCTGCTTGCCGGGATTGCCGGAAACCCGATGAGTGCGGCACGCTCCGCTATCGGCGAACTCCGGAAATCACAACCGGCGCTTAATAGCGCCTTGCACATTCCGTAATCATGTGCTGCACATTCCGCGACACCCGGCCGCCTTGCCGACACATCGCGCCACTTCCCGTGCACAGCCGGCGAGATCGGCCGGCAAACCCGTATCGCTACGGCCACGCACCGGGGTGGCCGGCCAAATCCGAAGCTGACAAGGGACACCAGCGGCCTATTTTTGGGGAAAACAAGGAAGTAAACGGATGTTTTCGCGACACTGAAGACACGCTCCGAAACGGAGATAGGAGGGGGAGATCCGTGGATGGCAACAATGAGCGCCTTCTCACACCGGGTGAGGTGGCTGCGCTCTTCCGAGTAGACCCGAAGACGGTCACTCGGTGGGCGGCATCGGGCCGCATCAGCAGCATCCGGACTCCCGGGGGGCACCGCAGGTTCCGCGAATCGGAAGTGCGCGCATTGCTCCGCGGCGAGTCACAAGCGGCAGGCGGTTCACCGTAACCAGCGCTGAGCTGGGAAACTGACGCGACGACGACCCCCTCCAACCCCAGGCCAGTTCCCCCGGCCCACAGCGGCCGGGACGGTCATACGCGGACAGCATCCAGGTCCGCACGGGCCGCGGGCAACCACGGACGGGCAACGGGCACTCACGGGCGGGGGCCACGCCGACGCGGGAAATGGGTGGCAGGCGTCAGGCGCCGGGGAACTCCCCGGGCGGCCTGGCGTTCTGCCGCCCGGTCGCGAGGTAGTCCTCGAACTCGCGGCGCAGCGCCTCGTCGTCCTCCCGCCAGCGGCGCCGCCGCTGGTCCATGTCCTCCTCGGAGATCGCCTGGCTGGCCAGCCGCGCGTACTCCGGGTCCGCCGGGCTGACCTCGACGTAGGCGTCACCCACCACCTGGCCCTCGTGGTCCATGGCGGACTCGGGAGCGAGGAGATGTCCGTTCGGCAGCCTGATGACAAACATCACGAATCACTTAGATCCCGTAGCGCACATTGAAGTACAGCATGACATCAAGCGCGGTCCTTGTATCGCCACCCAGCATGTCCACGAGCGCGGGCCGCTGACTGGACGCGATCGCGGCGAACGCGTCGGCGAAGAACTCACGCCGTCCGAGCGATCCGTCCTGCCGGTGGAAATCGCTCACCAGGCGCGGCTGGCACCGCCCGTAGAGCCCACGGAACTCGTCGGAGTCCGACTGCCATCTGCTGCCCGACCCGTCCAGGTCATCGAGGGCATGCCCGATCTCATGGCAGACGACATCCGGGGTGGCGGAGGGCCGCGTGCCAATGATGATCTTGCGTTCGCCGTAGGCGCCCGCGCAGGCATCCCACGTCGCGCGGCCGGACGGCAGCGGCACCCCGCGCAGGCGGCTCATGTCGTCCAGGTCGGGCACGCCGCCCGGGCCCACGTAGATGGCATCGACGCCGTCCGCGAGGCGCTCGGACACCGAGGCGGGCAGTTCGGCCAGGCGGTCGATGGCCCGCACCACCTCCGGTGGCGGGAGCACGCCCGCCGCCCAGTCGCGACGGAGCACCTTCTCCAGCGGGCCGCAGTCCCGGTAGCCCACCGCCACCCGGCGCGCGTCCGCGGCCGCGTACCACGACGGCCGGGCCTCGCCGACCTGCACGGCCACCCGGCGGCGCGCCTCCGCCGCCCTGGCCTCCGCCGCACGGGCCGCCGCGGCCGCCCTGGGCGCGTCACGGACGGCCGCCCGGGCGGACCCGGCCCGGCGGGTGCCGCCACGCCCGGGTGCCTCGGAACGGGAGGGCCTGGCGGGCCGGGACGGCCGGGCCGGGCGGACCCGGGCCTCCTGCAGCGGCGAGGCGAACGGCGCGCCGCCCGGCGGTTGCGCCGGGATGGTCTCCGCCGCGGGCGGTGCCGACGGGGCCCGGTCGGCGCGGCGATGCCGCCCTACGGCGGCCGGCGGCTGCGCGGTCACCCCGCCAGGCGCGGCTGCCTGCGTCCGCCGGGAGCGTGCCGATCCTGGCCACCACAGCCAGCGGAGGCGGGCGAAGAGCCGCTGCCGCATAGTCGTACTCCCCGCGATTGGCGTTGCCAGCCGCCAGGTTACGCCGAAATTAGCGGCACCGACACCTGTCGTTACCGACTGTCATGAGTTACGGGCTGACAGGTGAAGACGCACTAAGTGCACCCATTTGCCCGCGAGGTCACGATGCTGCGGTTAGGCTGCCGCCATGATGCTCATGGGTGCGGTATCTACGCTGGTCATCGCGTTGCTGATGGCCGCGACCCTGGGCATGCTGCTGCTCACAGGGCGGATCTGGCGGCGGGCCAAGCCGCCCGGGCCACCCCCGGCGCCCGGGCCACCCCGGCCGCCGGTGATGAGCGCCGATGACGCGCTGCGACGCCATCCCGCCGGCCGCGCCCTGGGCTATCCGCGGCCGGCGATCGGCCCGGACGACGATCCCGAGTTCATCAACGCGCTGGAGTGGATGATCCGCGGCGGGCGACGAGGAGCCCTGACGTCTCCCGGGGCTTCCTAGTTGATCCCGGCGTAGGAGTGCAGGCCGGTGATCCAGAGGTTGACGCCGATCAGGTTGAACAGCAGGCTGGCGAACCCGACAAGCTGGATGTAGGCGGCCTTGCGGCCCCGCCAGCCCCCGGTGGCACGGGCATGCAGGTAGCCGGCGTAGATGACCCAGGTGATGAACGCCCAGGTCTCCTTCGGGTCCCAGCCCCAGTACCGGCCCCAGGCCTGGTCCGCCCAGATCGCCCCGGCGATGATGGCGAACGTCCAGATCGGGAACGCGAAGATCACGGTCCGGTAGGAGAGCCGGTCCAGGGCGTCCGCCGTGGGCAGCCGGTCGAGCACCGCGCCGAAACCGGCCTCCGGGCTGGTCGCCTGCTTGCGGGCGTGCCGGTCGGCGACCAGGTACAGGACCGTGAACGTCGCCGCGACGATGTAGGACCCGATCGCCACGGTCATCGCGGTGACGTGGATCCAGATCCAGTAGGAGTGCAGCGCGGGCACCAGTGGGCCGGCCGCCGTGTAGAGCACGGTGGCGCACAGCCCGAGCGCGAGCACGATCGGTGCCATCAGGAAGAGCCCGACCGAGTAGACCCGGAACCGGAACGACAGGCCCAGGAACGCGATCACCGCCATGCAGGTGATGGCCATGACGAACTCGTACATGTTGCCCCACGGGACCCGGTGCTCGGCGATCCCGCGGGTGGCGATGCCGAAGATCTGGCTGGCGAGCCCGATCACGGTCAGGGCCAGCGCCGCCCGGATCCAGGGCCCGGCGGGCGGCCCGCCCGCGCGCCAGCGGCTCGGCGCGACCGCGGCCGGCCCGGCGTCGCCGCCGCCGGTGGCGACCGGGATCACGGCCGCTTCGGCGGTCCCGGCCTGCAGAGCCGGTGCCGCGGTCGCCGGCGACACCGCCGCGGCCTGGGCGGCAACCCCCGCTCCCACGGCGACCCGGGCGTGCTCAGCCACCTCCTCAGCGGGCGCGGCCGCCGCGCCGGGCCGGCTCCTTGCCCCCGCGCCGCCCGAAGGCGAAGTCGCCGGCGTAGGCCAGCACAGCCATGGCGTAGAAGAACACCGTGGCCAGCAGGAAATGATCGCTGAGCTGGGCCAGCCCGACGTTGACAGGCACGGTCCTCACTCCCTCTCGTTCGATGGTGAGGGCAGGTCAGATGATGGCGCCGCGAGGGCGGTCGCACAGTTCCTTCTCAAGGCCGGCGAACTCGGCGTCGAACGTCTCCGACGACTCGGTTCGGGCCAGGCCGCCGAACTCCACCGCTTGAGCCCCCGTCAGCGGCGGCGGCGCGGACGAACACGCGGCGGCGGCGGACCAGGAACGACACCAGCAGCCCGGCCAGCGCCGCGATGGCGGCGATCAGCGCGGGAAGCTGCCCGGGGTCGTAGGTGATGGCCAGGCTGATCCACTGCCGGTAGCCGGTGAAGGTGAGCGTGCCCGTCCCGTTCGGCAGCTTGATCGACTGGCCCGCCGCCAGCGGCTGCGGCTTGACCGCCAGCCGGTGCAGGCCCGCGGTGTTGAGCTGGTAGACCGACTGCGACGGCCCGCCGTTCATGCCCAGGTTGCCCGCGTAGGAGACCAGGCTCACCGATGGCCGGTACGGCGCGGGGAAGGCCGACTCCAGCTTGCCGCCGACGTCGATCGTGGTGGGCAGGAACACCCCGGCGAAGCCAAGCTGCTGCGGACGGGCGTCCGGGACCTTGATCACGCCCTCGGAGGTGAAGCCGTTCAGCGACACCGGGATGAACGGCACCGGCCCGTTGAACACCAGGTGCCCCGTCCCGTCGGTGATCCGGAACACCGGGGCGTAGCCGTGGCCGATCAGGTACACCTTCACGTTGTCCACGTTCAGCGGGTGGTTCACCTGGAGGTCGTAGTGCTGCGTGGCCGCCCCCGGCTGCGCCTGGTAGGCGAGGTAGCGCGTTGAACGAGGCCGGCTCGCCCATGTCCGGGCCCGAGGTCACGTAGCGCGCGTCGAACCTGGTGAGCGCGATGCTGAACGGCTGCAGGTCCGCCGCCGAGACCAGCCGCCCGGGGCGGAACTGGTCGAGCGCGGTCACCGTGTTGCCGAACGACTGGCCGGCCACCAGGAGCCGGTCCGCCTTGTAGCCGAACAGGCCGCCCATGCCGACCGCGACCAGCAGGCCCAGCAGGGCCAGGTGGAACAGCAGGTTGCCGGCCTCGCGCAGGTAGCCCTTCTCCGCGGAGATCCAGCCGTCTCCGGTGCGCACCCGGAACCGCTTGGCGGCCAGCAGCGCCGACGCCTGCGCGAGCGCGGCATCCGGCGCGAGCGGCGACGCCATCGTCACCGCCAGCGGCAGCCGGGACAGGTTGCGCGGGGCCCGGGGCGGCTGCTGCCGGGCGGCGCCGAACTGCCGGAACGTCCGCGGCACCACGCACCCGGCCAGGGAGAGGAACAGCAGCAGGTAGATGGCCGCGAACCAGGGCGCGGCGAACACGTTGAACAGCGAGAACCTGGCCAGCCAGGGGGCCAGCGCCGGGTGCGCGGCGTAGTACTGCTGCACCGCCTGCGGGTTGATGCCCTGCTGCGGCAGCACCGAGCCCGGCACGCTGCCGAGTGCCAGCAGGAACAGCAGGATCAGCGCGGTGCGCATCGAGGTGAGCTGGCGCCACCCCCACCTGGCCCAGTCAAATATGCCGAACGGTCCCCGCGTGGCCGGCCCGCGCCGCCGTGGCGCGGGGCCCGGGGCCGGCGGCTGCGGCTGGCCGTCCGCGGCACCCCCGGGGCGCCCGGTCGCTGCCGGGATGCGGACCTCGGTCACCGGCCTGCCCCCCGCGGCGGGGAGGTCACCGTGGCTCCGCCGGATCGCCCGGTCATGCCGGTTGCGCCAGGGCCTGGCTGATCAGCCCGCGCAGGCCCGGGTAGGACACCTCGCCGATGACCCTGGCGGTGATCCGGCCGTCGCGGCCGATGACCAGCGTGGTCGGGATCCCCGCGGGCGGGACGGTGTCGCGGAAGTCGAGCGCGATCTCGTCGCCGGGATCGTTCAGGCTCGGGTAGCCGATGTGGAAGTCGCGGAGGAACGCCTCGGCGGTCGCCGGGCTGTCCCTGATGTCGACGCCCAGGAACCGGACGCCGCTGCCCGTGAAGTGCCGGGACAACTGGGACAGGGACGGCGCCTCGGCCCGGCACGGGGTGCACCAGGATCCCCAGAAGTTCAGCACCACGACGTGGCCGTGGTCGGCGGCCAGGGTGAACCTGCTGCCGGACAGCAGGGTCCCGGCGACCCGTGGCGCGACCGGGCCCGAGGCAGTCCCGTACACGGTGGTGCCGGGGCTGCCGGAGACGAAGCTCTGGCCGTTGCTGCCGGGACCGCTGTTCCCGATCGCCCCGCTGTCGCAGGCGCCGGCCGTGAGCACGGCCCCCAGCGCGCCCAGCGCCAGGACGGCCGCACGGGCACGGGCGCGCGGGCCCGCCGGAGCGGGCCTGTGGAGGATGCCCCCGTGGCGCGGGCATCGCGGCAAACGGGACAGAGTGATCTCCTACAACCGGTAGTGCCGCGCCCTATTGTGCCGGACCCGGCTTCCGGCCGCGACATCGGGCCGGCCTCCGGCCCGCCCCGGGCAGGGCCTGAGCACGGCCTGAACGCTAGCTGAAGCAGCGTTGACCCGGGGGAGCGCCCCCCGGACCCCCTGATGGCCTGCGGCCCTGCTAGCCCGGGGGACGACCCCCCGGAACCCCCCGATGGCCTGCGGCCCCGTTCCTCCGTCACGGGGTCTTGGCCCTGCTGACCCGGGGGGACCAACCCCTGGACCCGGGCGGTTGCTGGTCAGGCGCCGTGGGCGGCGCTGTCCCCGCGGCCGGCCGGCTCGGCGTAGCTGATGCCCACGATGGCATCGCCGGAGTAGGTGAAGCTGGTCACGCTGCCCAGTGCGCACTCGCGGCGGGCCGGATTATGCCACAGCCTGCGCCCCTCGGCCGCCCGGCGGGCCACCCAGATCGGCAACTGGTGACCGACGCAGACCGCCTCATGCCCGCGGGCCGTGCGCGCCGCGTCGGCCATGACGGCGTGCATCCGGGCGGCGATGCTCGCGTACGGCTCACCCCAGGACGGGCGGAACGGGTTCGCCATGCGCGGCCAGTTGCCCGGCCTGCGTAGCGCAGGAAAACCGACATCGAACCGTTCGCCCTCAAAGTGGTTCGACGGCTCGATCAGCCGCTCGTCCACCTGTACCTCCAGGCCGAACTGCGCGGCCACCGGGGCGGCCGTCTCCAGCGCCCGTTCCAGCGGAGAGGACAGCAGCAGGGTGACGTCGCGGCCGGCCAGGAACGCGGCGGCGGCCTTGGCCATGTGCTCCCCGTCGGGCGACAGGTGGAAGTCGGGCAGCCGGCCGTACAGGACCCCGCGCGGGTTGCTGACCTCGCCGTGGCGGAGCAGGTGAATCACCGTCATGTCGGGCATGGCGCGCTCAGCCTACCTGTGCCGTGGTCAGGCCTGGATCTCCAGGTAGCGGCGGCGCTCCCCGATCAGCTCGCGGACCCGGTCCCACACCCGGTCGGCGTTCAGCACCGGCAGGCCGCGCACCGCCGAGGAGACGTCCTCGATGGCCCGGCAGAGCAACCGGTCACCCAAAGAGCCGGTCACGGGCGTGCTCAGCCGGCGGCCGGCGGGTGCTGGGGGACGGCGGCGTTCGCGGCGCCACGGCCGTCCAGGCCGGGCATCGCGGCGAAGCTGGTGATGCCGTAGTTGAACGGCAGGCCGACCGCCACGTTGGGCGCGGAAACCAGGCCGCGCTCGGCCATCTTCAGCGCCACGTAGTAGCGGACCGCGTCCAGTTCGGACAGCCCGAACGCGCGCAGCGAGATCAGTTCGCGCATGCGCTCGTCGCCGGGCCGCATCAGCACCTTCACGTCGTTCAGGGTGATGCCGTAGCCGGCGAGGAACTCCTGCAGATGGCCGCGGACCAGTTCGGTGATCTCGTGGATCTTCTCGTTGACCCGCTCCAGCGGGGTCACCTGGACAAGCTGGTTGATGGCCTGCTCCACCACGGGGGCCGCGTAGGTGTTCAGCGCGTCGGTGGTGAGCAGGTGCCCGGAGTAGGGCATGTGGGTGACCAGCTTGACCGCGTCCTCCTTGGTCTCCACGTGCACGTAGTAGTCCACGTCGTAGACAAGCTCGGCAAGCTCGCTGGACAGTGCCATGCCCTGGGCCTTGGCGACGCTCTTGGCCCGGGCGATGAACAGCGCCTCGTACTGCCAGGGCGACTGGCCGCCGTAAAAGGCCTGCTGGAAGTTCCCGATCAGCGGGCGCTGCGGGGTTTCCACCGGGTACTGGCCGGTCTCGTAGACGTTCAGGATGGCCCCGCGCGACTTCAGCACGCAGAAGTGGTTGCTTTCAACGGTAAGCAGGCTGCCGTTCATGATGTCGTTGCCGGGATAGTGGTACATGAGCACGCCGGGACCCATGACCTCGGTGCCGTCCTGGGTCAGCGTGCTGATGACGTTCCGGACCGCCATTGGTGGTTCCTCTCGCTCCCGTAACGGCGGCCCGGGCTGCGCCGCCCCGGTCTAGGCAGCGGCCGCCGCCCGGGCGGCGGCGGGGAGCGCCGCGGCGATCCGGCCCAGCGCCTCGTCGCCGTGCGCGGCCGACAGGAACCACGCCTCGTACGGGGACGGCGGCAGGTAGACGCCGCCGTCCAGCATGGCGTGGAAGAACGCGGCGTAGGCGGCGCCGGACTGGCGGCGGGCGCCGTCGAAGTCCCGCACCTGGCTGGTGCCGCCCAGGAACACCGAGAACAGGTTCCCGGCCTCCTGCAGCCGGAACGGCACACCCGCCGCGCCGAGCGCCTCCGCCGCCAGCTTGGCCACCTCGGCGGCCGCCGCATCCACCCGGGCGTACACCTCCGGCGTGCAGGCGCGCAGCGTGGCCAGGCCCGCGGCGGTGGCCAGCGGGTTACCCGACAGCGTGCCCGCCTGGTAGACCGGCCCCAGCGGGGCGAGCAGATCCATGATCTCGGCCCGCCCGCCGAACGCCGCCGCGGGCAGGCCGCCGCCCATCACCTTGCCGAACGTCGTCAGGTCCCCGGCCACGCCCTCCCGGCCGTACCAGCCTGACCTGGTGACCCGGAACCCGGTCAGCACCTCGTCCATGATGAGCAGCGAGCCGTGCTCGGCACAGATCTGCGCCAGCACTTCGTTGAAGCCTTGCTCGGGGGGCACCACGCCCATGTTCGCCGGGCAGGCCTCGGTGATCAGGCAGGCGATCTCCGGCCCGTGCGCGGCGAACGCCCCCGCCACCGCGGCGGTGTCGTTGTAGGGCAGCACCAGGGTGTCACCGGCCGCGGCGCCGGTCACGCCGGGCGAGTCCGGCAGGCCGAGCGTGGCGACCCCGGATCCGGCCGCGGCGAGCAGCGCGTCGACATGCCCGTGGTAGCAGCCGGCGAACTTCACCACCAGGCGCCTGCCGGTGAACCCCCTGGCCAGCCGCACCGCGGACATGGTCGCCTCGGTACCGGAGCTGACCAGCCGGACCTTGTCCACCGGCGCCCGCGCGGCGATCTGCTCGGCCAGTTCGACCTCGCCCAGGGTCGCGGCGCCGAACGAGGTGCCGCGCGCCGCCGCCGCGGTGACGGCGGCCACCACCTCGGGATGGGCGTGCCCGAGGATCATCGGGCCCCACGAGCACACCAGGTCCACGTACCGCTTGCCGTCGATATCGGTGACATAGGGCCCGTGGCCGGAGGCGATGAACACCGGCGCACCGCCGACCGCCCGGAACGCCCGGACCGGGGAGTTCACCCCGCCGGGGATGACCGCACACGCCCGGCTGAACAGGCCGGCGGAATCCTGGCTCAGCTCAGCACCTCCTCACAGGCGTCGGCAACGTACTCCAGCAACCACAGGCAGTCCGGCAGGTCGTGCTCCCGCGGATCCCGGATCCAGTGTGCGCCCGGCCCGCGGCCGACGCGGGCCGGGGCCACCACGTAGCTGTCCCGGCAGTGCCAGCGCAGCCCGGCCACCGGGGCGAAGCTGTCCGGCTCACAGTCCAGGTGGCACGACCACCATTCGTCCTCGTCGGCGGGAGCGCCACGGGTGGTGGCAAAAAAATAGGCCCGGTGATCCGCGCTCAGCGCGACCGGGCCGGTGGCCGCCGGCGTGCGGCCCATCCGCTCCAGGGCCAGCAGGCCGGCCCTGGCCGGGACGTCGAGGACGTCGAATACCCGTCCCGTGACCAGGATGATGCTCGCACCAGGACAGTCCCGCCACCAGCGGCTCACCTCGGCCGGGTCGCTGGACGCCTCGATCTGCCAAGCGGCGGAGAGTGGATGGGCACCGGGTGCCGGGCAGCCGATCCGGTCACAGGAGCAGGCGCGGCCACTGCCGGGCGGCTGGCCCCGGGGGACCAGCGCGGGCACCCGGTGGCGGCTGGAATCCGCGCGCGGCGCGGCCGCACCGGGGCACACCGGCCAGCCCAGTTCCGCGAACTCGGCCGCGGCGATCCCCCGCCTGCCCGCGTCGGCGCGGCGGCCACGGCGCGGCAATACGTCAACCATCGGCGGCCCCACTCCATCTTCCGCCCATTGCTATCCCCGATGATGCCGGGTGTGCGGCGTGGATGCAGGCGACCTCGCTTAGTAAGCCCCAGAAGATACCTAACGGTGACGTCGGGGACCTACCTCTCGGATGGGTTTGTCGTCATTGTGACAACGACGACGATCTTTTGTCGTGGTTGCCACAACGACGACAAAGATTCCGGCGGCGGGTCAGGTGAGGCGGCGGGCTGCCTCGGTGGCCCAGTAGGTGAGGATGATGCCCGCGCCGGCCCGGCGTGATCGCGGTGAGCGTCTCCATGATCGCCCGGTCCCGGTCCAGCCAGCCCCGGGCGGCGGCCGCCTCGGTCATCGCGTACTCACCGCTGACCTGATAGGCCGCCACCGGCACCGGCGCGGCCGCCGCGACCTGCGCGACGATGTCCAGGTAGGGCAGGGCGGGCTTGACGATGACGATGTCCGCGCCCTCCGTCCACGTCGAGCATGGCCTCCCGGAGCGCGTCCCCGGCGGCCGGGTCCTGCTGGTAGGACGCCCGGTCGCCGAACTGCGGCGCGCCCTCGGCGGCGTCGCGGAACGGCCCGTAGAAGCAGGAGGCGTACTTCACCGCGTAGGCGCAGATCGCCACCTCCGGCTCGCCCGCCTCGTCGAGCGCCCGCCTGATCGCCGCCACCTGCCCGTCCATCATCCCGCTCGGGGCGACCACGTGCGCCCCGGCGCGGGCCTGCGCCACCGCGATCGCGGCGTACCGCTCCAGCGTCGCGTCGTTGTCCACGGCGCCCGCGCCGGTCAGCACGCCGCAGTGACCGTGGTCGGTGTACTCGCACAGGCACAGGTCGGCCATGACCACGACGTCGTCGCCCACCTCGGCGGTCACGTCGCGCAGGGCCGCCTGGATGATGCCGTCGCCGTCATCGGCGGCCGAGCCCCGGCCGTCCTTGACGGCGGGGATGCCGAACAGGATCAGGCCGCCCACACCGGCCTCGGCCGCCTCGGCCGCCGCCTTGCGCAGGCTGTCCCTGGTGTGCTGGACCACGCCGGGCATGGAGGGCACCGGCACGGGCTCGGTGATCCCTTCCTTGACGAACATAGGCAGCACCAGGTCGGCGCCGCGGATGCTGGTGACGCGCGGCGAGACGGCGCAGCGCCGGCGTGCGCCGCAGCCGCCGCGGCCGGACAGCGGGGAAGCCAGTCACGACTACCTCCTTCAGCGCACTCCTCAGCGCAACGGGGCCGGGGCGCTCCCGGACTACCGTATGCGGCGGCGGCCGCCGCGGCGGCGCTCGCTGGGCCTGCGCACCGGCTCACCCGCCGCCAGCGCGGCGTCGCGCAGCCGGGCGCCGTGCTCCGCCAGGGCGTCCACCAGCGCGGTGGCCGACGGCCGCGGGGCCGTGACGTCGACCCGCAGCCCGTATTCGGCGGCGGTCTGCGCGGTCTGCGGGCCGATCACCGCGACCGCGGTCACCGCGTGCGGCTTGCCGGCGATGCCGATCAGGTTCCGCACGGTGGAGGAGGAGGTGAACAGGACCGCGTCGAAGCCGCCGCCCTTGATCGCCTCCCGGATCGGGGCGGGCGGCGGCGCGGCGCGCACGGTGCGGTACGCGGTCACGTCCTCGGTCTCCCAGCCCAGCTCGGTCAGCCGCGCCACCAGGGTTTCCGTGGCGATGTCCGCCCGCGGCAGCAGCACCCGGTTGATCGGGTCGAGCACGTCGTCGTAGGGCGGCCAGGCGGCCGCCAGGCCCTCGCTGGACTGCTCGGCCTCCGGCACCAGGTCCGGCTTGATGCCGAACTCGCCGAGCGCGGCGGCCGTCTGCTCGCCCACGGCGGCCACCTTGATGCCGGCGAAGGCCCGCGCGTCCAGGCCGTACTCCTCCAGCTTCTCGCGGACCGCGCGCACCGCGTTCGCCGAGGTGAACGCGATCCACTGGTACCGGCCGGTGACCAGGCCCTTGATGGCGCGCTCCATCTGCTGCGGCGCGCGCGGCGGCTCGACCGCGATGGTGGGCACCACCTGCGGCACCGCGCCGTAGGAACGCAGCCGCTCCGACACCGACGCGGCCTGCTCCTTGGTGCGCGGGACGAGCACCCGCCAGCCGAACAGCGGCTTGTTCTCGAACCAGGACAGCCCGCGGTGGCCGGCCGCCTCGCCGACCACGGCGATCGCCGGGCCGTCCTCGGTGAGCACGCTGACCCCGGCCGCCTTGAGGTCCGCGGCCACCGACGACAGCTTGGTCAGCACCGTGTGCTGGTCGGTGGTGGTGCCGTTCCAGGTGATGGCCATCGGGGTGGCATCGGCCCAGCCGGCGGCCAGCAGCATCTTCGCGAGATCCACCGGCCCGGCCTCGGCGCCCAGGATGACGAGGCTGCCCGCCGCCTGGAACTCAGCCGAGGCGCGGCTCAGCTCGGCAGCGTGCACGACCCGCAGGTCTGCCGTGGCATCGCTGGTCAGCGGCAGGCCGGCATAGGCGGGCACCGCCGTGGCGGCCGGCATGCCCGGCACGATCTCCAGCGGCACCCCGGCCTGCGCGCACGCGTCCGCCTCGGCGGCCGCCTGGCCGAACAGCAGCGGGTCGCCGGGGCACAGCCGGACCACGACCTGGCCTGCCTGCGCCGCGGCCGCCATCGCCGCGGTGCCGGCACCGGCGTGGCCCGCCTCGATCACCGTCGCCGCCTCGGGCAGCAGGTGAGCCACGCGGTGCGTCAGGTCCGCACTACCGACCACCAGGTCGGCCTGGCCGAGCAACTCCGCGGCCCGCAGGGTCAGCAGGCCGGTGTCGCCGGGGCCGGTCCCGGTGAAGGCCACCAGGCCGGGCCGCGCCGGTGCGGCCGCCGCGGTGGCCGGCCGCGCATCCGCCGCCGGGTCCCCGGTCTTCTGCATCACGGGTGTGAGGTTCACTGCGCATCGTCCCCGTTACCTATCCCGCCCGGCGGCATCGCCGGGTCCCGCGCCCATTTGCCGGGCGCTTCCATGGCGGTCGAGCCCGCCACGATCGCTCCTGCCCCCTGCCGCAGCAGCTCGGCGGCGACGTCCCGGCCGAGCAGAGCCGCCTGCGCGGCCGGGCCGCTCATCGACGCCCGCACGGCCGCCAGCCCGTCCCCCGCGATGACAGCGGCCGTGAGCTGCAGTATGTCGGTCCCGGCGGCGTATGCGCCAAGCGGCGCGCTGCATCCGGCTTCGAGCTCGGCGAGCACGACGCGCTCCGCCGTCACGGCCGCGCGGCTGCCCGGGTCGTCCACCGCGGCGAGCAGGGCCGCCAGGTCGCCCGCGGCGGCGAGGCATTCCACCGCCAGCGCACCCTGCCCGGGCGCGGGAATCATCGCGTCCGGCTCGAAAACCTCGCTGACCGCCTCGAGCTGGCCGATCCGGGCCAGCCCGGCGTAGGCGAGCACCACCGCGTCCAGTTCCCCCGAGGCCACCTTCGCCAGCCGGGTGCCGGCATTGCCGCGGACCGGCACCGGGCGGACGTCCGGCCGCATCAGCCGCAACTGGGCCGCCCGGCGCGGCGAGCCGGTGCCGATCGTCGCACCGGATGGCAGATCTGCCAGCTTGGCGCCGTCCCGGCCGACCAGCGCATCCCTGGGGTCCTCCCGCGGCGGCACGGCCGCGAGGAGGATGCCGGGCAGCGTTGCGGTGGGCAGGTCCTTGAGCGAGTGCACGGCCAGGTCGACGTCACCATGGCGCAGCGCGTCCCGGAGGGTGCTCACGAAGACGCCGGTGCCGCCGATGTCGGCCAGCTGAACCTGGGTGACGTCGCCGAACGAGGTGAGCCCGACGAGTTCGACCTGCTGCCCGGTGCGCGCGGTGATGAGCTGCGCCACATGGCGGGCCTGGGTCATCGCCATGGGGCTCTTGCGGGTACCGAGCCGCAGCACCGACCTGCTCACCTGGCCTCCTGCTCGGGCGGCGCGGCAGGCGGCGGGCCGCCGGCCACAAGCCGGGCATCGGCCCTCGTCACCGCCTCGACCGCCCCGGGATCGAGATCGAAAAGCACCCGCAGGGCTGTCTCATAGGAATCGCCGCCCGGAGACCCGGCCAGCTCCTTGACTCGCACTGTCGGCGCATGTAGCAGCTTATCCATGACCCGGTGCATGGCCTGAGCGATCTCGGCACGGGTGCGGTCGTCGATCTCGCCGAGCTTGCCCGCCAGCCGGGCCAGTTCCGCCTCGACCACCTCCACCGCCTTGGCCCGCAGCGCGACCACGGTGGGCGCGACCCGGGCCGCATGGCGCGCGGACACCCGGGCGGCGAGTTCATCGGCCACGATGGCCCGCACCGCGGCCACGTCGCCGGCCTGTGTTTCGGCCAGGGAGGCCCCGGCGTCCTGCAGCGACTCCAGGCCGATCACGCTCACGCCGGGCAGGTGGCGGGCCCGCGGGTCCACGTCCCGCGGCAGCGCGAGATCGAGGAACACCAGCGGGCGGCCCGGCTCCCGCCGCGCGAGCGCCGCGGCGGCCATGTCGGCCGTGATCACCAGACCGGCCGCGCCGGTGCAGGAGATGACCAGGTCAGCCGCTGCCAACGCCGGTACGAGGTCGTGCAGATCGGCCGTGGTGCCACCGACTGTGGCGGCCAGCCGTTCTGCTCGTTCCGTGGTGCGGTTCGCGACGGCAACGCCGGCCGCGCCCTGCCGGGCCGCGGTGGCGACCGCGAGCGCGCTCATCGAGCCGGCGCCCACGACGAGCACGGTCCGCCCGTGCAATGGCACCGTGGCGCTGGGGACGGACGGCGCGGCCAGCCTGGCCGCGGCCAGCCCGGTCCCGACCGTCACCAGGTTCGCGCCCGCGCGGTCGATGCCGGTCTCGGCATGCGCCCGCTTGGCCGTGCGCAGCGCGAGGTTGCCGAGGTCGTCGAGGGTGCGGCCGATCGTCTGGTGCTTGCGCGCCAGGGCAAGGGACCGGCGCACCTGGCCGAGGATCTGGCTCTCGCCGACCACCATGGACTCCAGGCCACAGGTCATCGACAGCAGATGCTGCACCGCCCGGTCCTCGTAGTGGACATACAGGTGCGGGGTGAGTTCCGGCAGCGCGATGCCGCTGTGCCGGGCGAGCATCTCGCAGATGACCGACACGCCCGCGTGGAACTTGTCGACCTCGGCGTAGACCTCGACCCGGTTGCAGGTGGACACGGCGAACGTGCCCGCGACGTGCTCGGCGTGGAACACGTCGTGCAGCAGCTTGCCGAGCGCGTCACCGCCGACCGCGGCCCGTTCCAGGACGGTCACGGGCGCGCTGCGATGACTCAGCCCGACCACCAGCACGCTCATGGCGTGGTCACCGCCGGCTCCCCGGCGGCTGCCGCGCGAGCGCCGGCAGCCCGACCTCGCGGTGGTAGTGGCGCTTCCCGGCGGAGGCGACGCGCACGTCCGACCTCCGCTGCGCGTGGAAGGCGAGGATCTGCAACTCGATGGACAGGTCGACCTTGCGCACGTCCACGCCGGCCGGCACGCTGAGCACGACGGGCGCGAAGTTGAGGATGCTGGTGACGCCCGCCGCGACCAGCCGGTCGCACACGCCCTGCGCGGCCGCCGCGGGCGTGGCGATCACGCCGATCGACACGCCGCGCTGCGCCACCACCTCCTCGATGGCGTCGCGCTGCCGACCACCTGGCCCTCGGCGATCTCGGTGCCGACGACGGCGTGGTCGGCGTCGAGCACCGCGGCGATGCGGAACCCGCGGGAGGCGAAGCCGCCGTAGTTGGCCAGCGCCCGGCCCAGGTTGCCCGCGCCGACGATGACCACCGGCCAGTCCTGGGTCAGGCCAAGTTCGCGGGACACCTGGTAGACGAGGTAGTCCACGTCGTAACCCACGCCCCTGGTGCCGTAGGAGCCGAGGTGGGAGAGGTCTTTGCGGAGCTTGGCCGAGTTGACCCCGGCGGCCGCGGCGAGTTCCTCGCTGGACACCGTGGCGATCCCCTGCTCGGCGCAGGTGTACAGCACCCGCAGGTACACCGGCAGCCGGGCGATCGTCGCCTCGGGGATGCCCTGGCTGCGCTGGGCTGCGGTAGGGCGACGGGACATTCGCCGGTGCTCCCGAGATCGGGCTCAGGCACGCCAGCGGGCTGAGCCTGGCCAGCCTGAGCCCGCCGCAGGACGCAATTCGACTTCACGGTACGCCCTTGTGAACGTTTGCACAAAGTCGGCCGTTTCCGCGGCCGCCCGCCGGGGGCCGGGAGGCTCAGCCCCGGCCGCCGTGGCTGCCCGCACCGGCCGCGGCCAGCGCCGTCCGCAGGCGCTGCTCGCTCACATGCCAGAAGTCATGCTGGACGCCGTCGATCAGGGTCACCGGGATCTTGTCCCAGTAGTCCCGCAGATCGTTCGCTGACCGGGTGATGTCGCGTTCCTCCCAGGGCACGCCGAGGTCGGCGGCGACCCGGCGACGACCTCCCGGCCGCGTCGCACAGATGGCAGCCGGGACGGCTGAGCAAGGTGATCACCGGCGGCCCCGCGGTTATCCGGCATCAGCACCGCCCGTGCCAGCCAGGGCCGCCGCGGCCCTGGTCAGCGGGCACGCCGCCGCGCGGCCTGACCTTCCGCGCCCGCGGCTGGCGCGGGGCCGCGGCGGCGTGAACTTGGCGTGCCGCACGCCCAGTTCGATCACGTTGGTGGCCAGGACGAACTGCTCCCGCTCCTCCTCGAACTGCCGGATGTAGGGCTGCCGCTCGTGCTCGTCGAACGCCGCCTCGTCCCGGTAGACCGCGTAGAGGATGCGCTGCATCGGCGCGGCCGGAACGCCGTGCATGACGTAGACCAGCGTGTCCGGCTCCCGGGTCTTCACCTGGTCGACGACCTCGGACGCGAGCCGCTCGAAGTCGTCGGCCGTCTCGTCGAGCAGGGTGTAGATCGCTATCTGCCCGTACAGCCGGGAGATGTCCTCGCACGGACGCCGTCTCCGGCAGCGGCTGGTACCCGTCCAGCGCCGAGGACAGCACGATTCACCGGTCTCCACCAGGCCGGCCTGCCGTTGCGCCGCCTCCCGTTCTGGCCGCGCGGCGCTGAAGGCCGAAGCGCCGCCAACCTGGCCGTAGGGCGCCGGGCCCGGCGGCAGGTCGTGCGCCACATCGCCGGTGGCGGGGCCCGTATCGGTGATCCCGTAGCCGCCATAACCGCTGCCCGCGGCACCGGGCTGGCCGGGCGTCACGGCGGGGCTCGCCCTCCCGGGGGCCGCCGCCCTCCGCACCGGGCCGGAACCATCCCCTCAGGTCGGTGTCCGTCACGTCGCGGCGGAAACCGCCGGTGTCGTCGGCGTACCAGCCCCGGGCGTCGGTCTCGCCGCGGTACCGCCGGAAGCCGCCCGTGTCGTCGGCGTAGCCGAAGTCTCCGGTGTCCTCGTCGCGGTACCGGACGAACGAGCCGGTGTCCTCGTCCCAGGCGTACCCGCCGGAGCGCAGTGACTCCAGCCGTACCGCGCTGGCCCGCCCGGCCGCGAACCAGGCGAGCGCCGCGGCGGCGACGCAGATCGCCGCGTAGGCGGAGTTCGCCGGCAGCTTCACCCGCATCGCGTCGGTGAGCACCGACGCCGACCGCGATCGCCGCCACGGCGAGGAACAGGGTCCGCCATCCGGGGCTCTGCCGGGCCCGCACGCCGGTCACGATCAGCGCGATCACGCTGGCGAGCACGGTCACGACGGCGATGACCTTGAGCACCCCGTTCGGGATGAGCTGGTAGTGCACCGACGCGGCGGGCCAGGTCTTGCTGAAGCCCGCGCTGGTCAGCGGGTCGGTGGCCAGCACCACCGCGCCGACCACGGTCACCGCGCCGAGCGCGAGCCGCGACGCGAACCTGGCGCCCATGCTCTTGGCGGTGAGCTCGGCCATCGCCCAGACGAGCGCCAGCGGCGCGATCAGCTGCGCGCCGAGCTGAACAGCGCGGAAGGTAGTCTGATCGAACCCGTGGTAGTAACCGCCCGCCTGCGCGCCGAGCGCCACCGTCAGCCCGGCCGTCGCAAGGAGCAGCGCGACCGTGGCCATTCTGGGTGCGCGAACACACCGGCGCGCCAGTAGCCCGGCAAACACCAGGGCGACGAGCGCGCCGACCGCCGCTGCCCCAAGTGAAATAGACATCTCTTCGTATGGTACGACGTCCGCCGAGGTTAGGGCCCCGATGCCTGACCAGCGGTGCGATGCATTTTGGCTGACCAGGGGCCCCAGGTCAGACGGGTAGCATAGGTGCCGCTATGGGGGTGCTGCGTGACCGGTCAGTCGTGCCGGGCGGGGCTGCGCTGGTGACGCGCGCCGGTCGGCTGGTTGCTGGCACCCACACCGAGGGACAGGGGCCGCGCCGGGCTCTGGGCGGGGGCCCGATGGCTGGGCCAGCCGGCGCGCGGCGCGGCAGTGGCGGGCGCGGCGTCGGCGGCCGCGGCACAGGTGGAGCACCCGCCGCCGGTCCCGGACCCGTCGGCCGGGGCGTTCTTCGACGTGGACAACACCCTCATGCGCGGGGCGTCGATCTACCACTTCGCGCGCGGGCTGGCCGCCCGCAAGATGTTCGGCCCGCGGGATCTCGCCGAGATGGCGTGGAAGCAGCTCTACTTCCGGGTCCGCGGCGCGGAGAACACCGAGCACATCGACGCCGCCAGGGAAGCCGCGCTCGCGTTCGTGGCCGGGCACAAGGTCAGCGACATCGTCGCGCTGTGCGAGGAGATCTACGACGAGGCGATGGCCAACCGGATCTGGGAGGGCACCCGCGAACTGGCCCAGCGTCACCTGGAGGCGGGCCAGCGGGTCTGGCTGGTGACCGCCACCCCGGTCGAGCTGGCCAGCATCATCGCGCGGCGGCTCGGCTTCACCGGGGCACTGGGCACCGTCGCGGAGTCGGTGGACGGCGAGTACACCGGGCGGCTGGTCGGCGGGCTGCTGCACGGCCCGGCGAAGGCGGCGGCGATCAAGGCGCTCGCCGTCCGGGAGGGCCTGGACCTGTCGCGCTGCGCGGCCTACAGCGACTCGGCCAACGACATCCCCATGCTGGAACTGGTCGGCCATCCGGCCGCCGTCAACCCGGACGCGGACCTGCGCGCGCAGGCGCGGGCCGCAACTGGCCGGTCCACGACTTCCGGTCCGGGCGCAAGGTGACCCTGATCGCGCTGCCCGCGGCCGCCGGCCGGGGCGGGCGGCGATCGCCGGCCGGGGTCGCCCGCGCCGCCGCGCCCGCCGCTGACCCGCGACTGCGCCAGCGGCGACGATCCACGCCGACGGGTGAGCCCGGCCGGCGGGCGGGCGGGTCAGCCGAAGGCCGGGCCGCGCTCTGCGAGCAGGTCGTCCAGCTTCCGCTGGATCGTCCCGCGGACCCGGCCGCTCAGGTCGGCGACCATGGCCGGGTCGGCCTCGTCACCCGGGTGCGTACCGGTCGGTCGGCACCGCCGGGCAGAACTCGATGATCCACCGCGACGGCAGCGGCACCATGCCGACCGGGCCCAGCCACGGGAACGTCGGGGTGATCGGGAAGTAGGGCAGCTTGAGCAGTTCGGCAACCTGCTTGGCGTTGCCGAGCATCGGGTAGATCTCCTCGGCCCCGATGATCGCGCAGGGGATCAGCGGCGCCCCGGCCCGTATCGCCGTGGCGGCGAACCCGCCGCGGCCGAACCGCCGCAGCTGGTACCGGTCGGCGAACAGCTTGCCGATGCCCTTGAAGCCTTCGGGGAAGACGCCGACCAGCTCGCCGGCCCGCAGCAGCGCGTCCGCGTTCGCCGGGGCCGCCCGGATGTGCCCGCTCTTGCGGGCCAGGGCGGACAGCAGCGGGACCTCGGACACCAGGTCCGCGCCCAGCAGCCGCAGGTTCCGCTGGGCCGGATGCTCGTCGTGCAGCCCGGCCTGGAGCATGATCGCGTCCATCGGCAGCGTCCCCGAGTGGTTCGCGACCACCAGCGCGCGGCCCTCGGACGGCACATGCTCGAGACCCGCGGATCTGCACCCGGAACCAGCGCTGGTAGAAGAACCGCGCGATCGGCATCAGATACCGGGAGTTGAAGTCCGGGTCGAAGCCGAACTCGTCGACCGGCCCGCCGTTGGCAAGCTGGCCCTCAGCCAGCCGCAGCACGTTCCCGACCAGATGCCGTAGCCCGTGCGCCGTCGCGGCGGCACCGGGCGGGCGCGCCGCGCCGCCGTTCCAGGGGATGACGCCACTCTGCTCGCCGCCGGCGACGGGCGCGTCGGCAGGCCACGGGCGCGCGCCCCGCGCAGAGCCGCTGCCGCCGGGCCCGCCAGCGGCCATATCCCGCAGGATGCCGCTGGCCACGGCCGTGAGCTGGCCCACCGTTCCCCCCGTCCCCGGTGTGCCCCTGGGCCGCCGCGCCCGCGCTCCGCGCTGGCTGTCCCGGCCCGCACCTGGCCCGGCGCCCGCAGACGACCGGCCCGAGGGCCGGTTCGGAGGCGCCGGGCGGGTCACTTCTTGTTCCGCCGCTGGACGCGTGTCTTCCGCAGCAGCTTGCGGTGCTTCTTCTTGGCCATTCTCTTGCGCCGCTTCTTGATGACAGAGCCCACGACACCACCTCGCTCGACGTTTCTCGGACCTGCAGGCATGCCTGCGCCCGCCCGACACCCGCCGGCTGGGGCACACGCCAACGTTTTTACACGCCAACGGCCTAGGTTACCGCCCCAGCCGGGCGTCCTCAGCCAGAGGTAGCGGCCGCGGGGGGCTGAGGCACGCCCGCCCCGGCGCCGCTCAGCTCGCCGCGACGAAGGAATCCCTGAGGTACTGGTTCACCGCTTGTTCAGGGACGCGGAAGGAGCGCCCGACCCGTATCGCTTCCAGTTCCCCGGAGTGAACCAGCCGGTAAACAGTCATCTTGGACACGCGCATGATCGAGGCGACTTCCGCCACGGTCAGGAACCTCACGTCACTCAGGGGGGTCTCATTAGCAGACATCGGTGGCCCTCTTCCACAGTGTGCTGGCTACGCCTGGCCGTAAACGGCGCATCAGTCACCTCCGTCCCCAGCGTAAGTCCTGCCTGAAAAAGGGCAACCCTCCAATCAGCCTTCCTACCGTCACCCTGGACTCACACCTGTGGGCCGGAACGGCGCCGGATGATGCGGAAGGGTCAGCCGCTGCCGAGTTCGGCGCCGCGGTCCCTGGCGGCCTCGATGGCCGCGAGAAAAGCGGCCCGGACGCCGTGGCGCTCCAGTTCGCGGATCGCGGAGATCGTTGTCCCGCCGGGCGAGGTGACCGCCTCGCGCAGGATGACCGGATGCTCACCGGTGTCCCGCAACATGCGCGCGGCGCCATAGACGGCCTGATTAACCATCTCAAGGGCGGTAGCCCGGGGTATGCCGAGCAGAATTCCCGCATCGACCATCGCCTCGACGAGGAAATACACATAGGCGGGGCCGCTGCCGGACAGGGCGGTCGCCGCATCCTGCTGCGATTCGGGTATCCGCAGCACCTTTCCGACCGGCTGCAGGAGTTCCTCGGCACGGCGGAGATGCTCCTCGCTGGCGTAGCGGCCGGCCGAGATGACGCTCATCGCCTGATCGACGTGGACCGGCGTGTTCGACATCACCCGGACCACCGGGACCTCACCCAGCCTGCGCTCGATCATGGCGGTGGGGATGCCGGCCGCCACGGAGATGACCAGCCGGTCGGCGGGCACGTGCGGCGCGATCTCGTCCAGCAGCGCGCTCATGTCCTGCGGCTTGACGGTGATGACCAGCGTGCCGGCGGTCTTGGCGGCGTCCGCGGCGGACAGCGCGGCCACGCCGTAGGTTTCCCGCAGTTCGGCCCCGCGGGCAGGCCGGCGGACCACGACGGCCACATCGGCGGGGTTCCGGCCGGCCCGCAGCAAACCGGAAATGAGCGCCTCGCCCATCTTGCCCGCGCCGAGAATCGCGATCACGCCTCGACCCTACCGTCCCCGCGGCGGCCCGCCGGGTGCCGCGCTGGCGCCACGGGTTCAGGACCGGGTGGCCAGCGACCGGGCGAAGAAGGCCAGGTTGGCGGGGCGCTCGGCGAGCCGGCGGACCAGGTAGCCGTACCAGTCGCTGCCGTACGGCAGGTACACCCGCATCCGGGCGCCCCCGGCGGCCAGGCGCCGCTGCTCGGCCGGGCCGGATGCCGTAGAGCATCTGGTACTCGAAGTCCCCGGGGCCCCGGCCGGTCAGGTACGCCTGCGCCGCCGCGATCTCGATCAGGCGGGGGTCATGGGTGGCCAGCATCGGGTAGCCGTCGCCCCGCATGAGCACCCGCAGGCACCGCACGTAGGAGCGGTCCACCTCGGCGCGGCTGGTGAACGCCACGTCCTGCGGGGCGTTGTAGGCACCCTTGCAGAGCCTGACCCGGGAACCGGGCGCAGCGAGCGCGGCGCAGTCGTCGGCGCTGCGCCGCAACTGCGACTGGATCACGCAGCCGAGGCCGGGGAACTCCCCCCGCAGCCCGCGCACGATGCGCAGCGTCGCGTCCACATGGCTGTGGTCCTCCATGTCCACGGTGACCGTGGTGCCCGCCGCGCGTGGCCGCCGCGCAGATACGGGAGATGTTCTCGGTGGCCGTCTTCTCGCCGTGGTCGGCCAGGCCGAGGCCGACCGCGGTCGGCTTGACGGAGACCTCGGCCGCGGCGCCCGCGGTGAGGCCTGCCGTGGCGAGCCTGGCCAGCAGCGCGGTGTACTCGCCGGTGGTGGCCTCGGCCTGCCGCGCGTCGCGGGTGTCCTCGCCCAGGTGGTCCAGGGAGACCAGCAGGCCCGCCTCGCGCAGCCGCCCGGCCACCGCGACGGCGTCGGCGGCCTCGTCCCCGGCCACGTAGCGGGCCACGACGCCGCGGGCCACCGGCGCCGTCGTGACGAGCCGACGCATCCGGCCGCTGTCGGAGGCGGCCAGCAGAATGCGGCGCAGCACGGGCACTCCCCTGGGATCTGGACGGCCGCCACCTGGGGCGGCGCTGCCTGCTGCCGGCCTACGTTACCCCGCGGGACGGGCCGGCCGGCCGCAGGGTCAGCCGATCCGGGGCGGGCGGTCAGCCGGTCCGGGCGGGCGAGGGTCAGTTGCCGGGGCGGGCCAGGGCACCGCGCCGCTTGAGCGTGATCGTCACGTTCGCGCCCGCGTCCGGCGGGACCACGACCTCCTGGGCCGCGGGCACGCCACCGGCGCGCAGTGCCGCGTCCACCGGCACCATCCGCTTGATCAGGGCGAGCCCGACCGGGCCCAGCTCGAAATGCCGTGCCGCGGATCCGACGAACCCCACCGTCGTGTCGTCGCGGGTGACCGGGTCGCCGTGCACCGGCAGCCGGTCCACGCTGCCGTCCAGCTGGAGCATGATCAGCCGGCGCGGCGGGTGGCCGAGGTTGTGCACCCGGGCCACCGTCTCCTGGCCGCGGTAGCAGCCCTTGTTCAGGTGCACGGCGGTCTCGATCCAGCCCACCTCGTGCGGCAGCGTCTTGTGGTCGGTGTCCAGCCCGAACCGCGGCCGGTGCGCCGCGATCCGCAGCGCCTCGTACGCCGCCAGGCCGGCCACGGCGGCCCCGTCCTGCTCCGCCACCGCCACGATCTCCGCCAGCCGGTCCCTGCGGCACGACCACGTCCATGCCGAACGGGTCCGGCATCGCCACCACCGTGCCGTCCGGCCGCAGCGGCGGGCCGGCCCGGGCCCATGAGCGTGAGCACGGCGAAGTCAGCGGTCACGTCGGCCAGGTCCACCCGGAGCAGGAACCGCATCGAGCCGAGGAAGTCCAGCAGCGGCCCGGCGGTGCCCGGCTCGACATGCGCCCACACGGCGGTCCCGTCGTCGGCCAGCGTGAGGTGGTGCTCGATGTGGCCCTGCGGGCTGAGCACCAGCGCCTGCGCGGTCTTGCCCGGCGCCAGGTCCTGGAGGTCCTGGGTGGTCAGGCTGTGCAGCCAGGACAGCCGGTCCGCCCCGGCGATCCGCACGATCCCCGGTTCGAGCGGTCCACCAGGCCGGCCGCGCGGGCCAGCGCCCGCTGCTCCGCGTACGGGTCCCCGTAGTGGGCGGCGACCCCGGCGTCGATTCCCTGTGCCGGGACCGCGCCGGTCCGGGCGAGCAACGGGCTCTCCATGACTCCAGGTTATGCGGTGGGCCCGGTGCCGCCCGCCGGCGGCCGCGCGGCACGACTCGCACCGGCCGAACACGGTCAGGTGCCCGACGTCGGTCTGGAAGCCGTGGTTGTCGTCCAGCGCGGACACCAGGGGCGCGACGGCCTCGGGCGGGACCTCGGTGATCCGGCCGCACTCGGTGCAGACCAGGTGCACGTGCTCGGCCTCGGCGGCCAGGTGGTAGCGGGGCGCGCCGTGGCCCAGGTGGGTGTGGGTCACCAGGCCGAGCTGCTCGAGCAGTTCCAGCGCCCGGTAGATGGTGGAGATGTTGACGCCGCTGGCGGTCTGCTGGACGTCGGCCCAGATCTCCTCGGGCGTGGCGTGCTCCAGCTTGGTGACCGCCGCGAGGACCAGCTGGCGCTGCGGCGTGACGCGGTAGCCGCGGGCCCGCAGTGTCTTGTCCCACGCCTGCGTCATGGCCCGAGAGTAGCCCGCGCGCGGGCGTGCGCGGGACCGCGGCCGGCGCCGGCGGCGCGAATAACCCTCTTGCCTGCCCGGGCCGCGCTGACATAACCTCCGACCAACGCGGGAAAGGAGGTGGTCCAACAGCATGCATGGCAGTAGGACTCGCGAGGTGGCTGTCAGCTAGCCGCCGTCCCGCCGGGCGTACTGGCGGTGCGTGCCCCATGGCACCGGCGCTCAGTACGATCTTCGGCCGTCGCGGGCCAGCCCGCATGGCTGGTGCGCGTGCCATATGGCGGCGGTCGGCGAATACACGGCAGACACCGGGCCCCCGGGCTGACCGGCCTTGTCCAGCCGGTCCCCGTGAGACTCAGCCTCGCATTCCGCGGAACGTGTCCGCCGCGGCGCTCCTGAGGCCCTGGCGGGGCGAGCGGAGCATGCGGGCGCGGAGCACGGGAGTCGCCCGGGGGTTTCCCTTTTCTGTATCAGACTCCGCTAAAGCCGCCCGCGGCTGCTTCGGCCGTCAAATCGCGCTGATGCGGCTTAATTTATGCAATACGCTGCATTGGGCATAAGGTAATCCCACGAATTTCCTGGCCCCAGCGCAAGGTCCGGCGTAATGTCTTCCCCCGGAAATTCTATTTCGTCAGCACAATGATTTCGGGCGTTATGTCCGGCCGGTGCCTCGGCCGGCCCGGATTCCACGGGGAAGGACCGAGAGACGCATGAGGAAGTTCGGCAGAGCCGCCGCCACCGCCGCCACGGTGCCGCAAGCCTCCTGGCCGTGGCCTTCATGGCCAGCACGTATTCCACCGGTTCTGCCGCGATGGCGGCACCGGCCGCCACGAAGGCAGCGCACGCTGGCCCAGGTCAAGCCGGGCGGCCCGATGGCGCTGCCGGGGAACCGGCCGTCCGCGCCGTGGACCTTCTCCGGGAAAACAATCAATATCGTGTCGCAGAACTGGGGCGGTTACGTCGCCCAGCAGCACGGGGTCAAGTTCCGTTATGTCCGGGCCACCTTTTTCGTGCCGTACGTCGACTGCGCCGGCACGCCGTCCAGCTTTTCCGGGCATTGGGTCGGCCTGGACGGCGCAGGCAGCGCCACCGTGGAGCAGGACGGGATTCTGGCTGCCTGCGAGGGCGCCACGCCGACGTATTCCGCCTGGTATGAAATGTTTCCGCTGCCGCCCGTCTATTCCACGATGACCGTGCGGCCGGGCAACTCGATCGTGGCCAGCTCCTACTACGACTCCGGCACCGGCAAGTTCACGCTCAGCCTGACCGACACGACCAACGGCGGCAGTTTCACGCACACCCTGTCCTGCCCGGCGGGGTCGCAGTGCCAGCGCCTGCACGGCGGAGGTGATCAGCGAGGCCCCGTCCAGCGGAACCTCGCATCCTGCCGCTGACCAACTTCCGCGCGGAAAGCTTCAGCGACATCGTCGTCACCGACTCCCACGGGCAGCGGGCCGGGCTGCGCGCGCCCTGGTGGGGCACCCTCGCCGTGGCCACGGAGAACAGCGGGGGGACGCTGCTCGACCAGCCCACCCAGATCTTCCGCGGCAAGGCTTTCGACTGCTACTGGATGGCCCAGGAGCTGACCGGCTCCAGGCTGGCCTGAAGCCATCAGGCCAGCCTGGGCCCGGGGCCTACCCCGGGCCTGCTCCGGGTCAGCCCGGGGTGACCCGTTTGAGCTGGGCGGAGATGTGCGGCTGGAGCGGCTTGCCGACGGCGGCCATGTCGTAGGCGTAGGCCAGGTCCGCGCCGACCAGGCCGTAGAGCCGCCGGCCCGGCGCGCACCTCCTTCGCGGACGCGGTCGCGCCACCAGGTCGGTGGCCATCTCGATCTTGGTGCCGGTCACCTCGCCGAGGTAGATCTCGACGATGCCGGTCGGGTGGGCGAGCATGACCTCGACCTGGCCGTCCGGCTGCGGGCGCCAGAACCCGGTCTCCATCGCCAGCGGCCGCCCGGGCACGCCATCGGCGTCGAGCAGCCAGGTCCGGCTGACGTAGCTGAGGTAGGGCTTGCCGTTGTGGCTGAAGGTGATCTCCTGGCCGAACTGGAAGCTCTCGATCGTCTCGTAGCCGCCGACGCCCGCGCCCTCCCACCGGCCGAGCAGGAAGCGCGAGCGGCGCCAGGTCCGGGTGCGGCTCCCCGGCCTCCGGCAGGTATCCCCCGGGGTCAGGCACCGGCTGCGCGCCCCGCCACGGCCGGGCCTGCTGATCCGGAACAGGCGCACCAGCAGCACGAGCGCGGCCCCGGCCACCGCGGTGAAAACCACCACGAGCAGCCCACCGCTGACCATCCCTAGCATGCACCGCAGTGTACGCAGCGGGCGGCGGCCCGGCGGGGATGCCACCCCCGGCACCGGGCACATTTCCAGACCCCGGCCGGTACCGGTTAAGGTTCGGCCATGCCCGCACGCACTCTGGTTATCAAGGTCACCGCAGGCAAGGACGAGCCCGAGCGCAGCGGCCAGGCGCTGAACGTGGCCGCCACCGCGCTCGTCAGCGGGGTGGCGGTCTCCCTGTGGCTCACCGGCGAGGCCGCCTGGTTCGCGCTGCCCGGCCGCGCGGACGAGGTGGTGCTCGACCACTCGCCCCCGTTCGAGGACCTGTTCGCGCAGCGTCCTGGCCGGGGGCACGGTGACCCTGTGCACCCAGTGCGCCGCCCGGCGCGATATCACCGAGGAGGACGTCATCGACGGCGTGCGGATCGCCGGGGCGGCGACGTTCGTCGCCGAGGTGACCGCCGACGAGACCCAGGCCCTGGTGTACTGACCCGCCGTGGTCAGGGCGCCGGGCCGCGACGGCGTCCAGCCGCTGATCGCGCAGCTAGCTGGGTCCAGTGCTCCGTCGCGGCCGGCCAGCGGTGGCAGCCGCCCGGCGGCCCAGGTGAGCAGCAGGTCGGCCAGGCCCGGGTTGCGCACCAGCGCCGGGCCGTGCAGGTAGGTGCCGAGCACCCGGCCCGCCCATGCGCCCTCGGTGCCGTCGCCGTTGCCCACCCCGGTGAGCACCTGTGCCAGCGGGGCCACGCCCGGGCCCGCGCCTGGGTCACGCCCTGGTGATTCTCGAACCCGGTCAGCCTGGGCAACTGGAGTTCGGGGTTCACCTCGGCGACGATCTCGCCCACGCCCGCGGCGGTCGCCGCGGCCGCTGCGCATGTCGAGGATCTCCAGGCCGGCGACCGGCTGGCCCTCCTCGCCGCCGAACTCGGTGCCGAGCAGCTGGTAGCCCGCGCACACAGCGAAGATCACCGCGCCCCGGTCGGCCACCGCGCGCCAGCCCGCCGTCGCCGCGCAGCCGCCGGGCGGCCAGGATCTGCGGCAGGTCCTCGCCCCCGCCGAGCAGGTAGATGTCACCCTGGCGGGGCACCGGCTGGTCCGCAGTTGACCAGGACCTGCTCCACCTCGATGCCGCGCAGCCTGGCCCGCCGCTCCAGCACAGCAGGTTGCCCCGGTCCCCGTAGGTGCTGAGCAGGTCCGGGTACACCCAGACCAGCCGCAGGCGTGCTCGCCCCGCGCGCGTGCGCGCCGCGCCGTCGCGGAACCTCGGCCGTCACGATGCCCTCCGCCCTATTCCGCCCGCCCGAGCGCGACCCGGATCTGCTGGAACGCCGTGTAGTTGGCGATCACGTCCAGGCTGGTCCCCTCGACCTGATCCACCGCCTCGTCCACCCCTTCGACCAGATCGAACGTCCACCAGGTCCGCTTCCAGCCGGACCGCCAGGTCGAGCCGGCGCTCGCCGGAGACGAACACCGGCCGCCCGCGGAGCACCCGGTAGTCGACGTCCCACAGCCAGGAGGTGTCCTTGCCGTCGGGTACCTGGGCGTTCACGGCCAGCAGCACCGGAGCCGGCGGCGGGTCGAGCACGTCGAAGGCCTCCAGCCAGCCGGCCGGGTTCTTGGCGAGCAGCAGCCGCACCTGTCCGCCCGCGGCGGGTCAGGCGGGTGTACCGGCCAGCGATCGAGACCACGTCGCGCAGCCGGGGCAGCGCCTGTGCGGTCTCCACGCCGAACACCTCGCTCACCGCGAGCGCGACGACGGCGTTGGACCGGTTGGCCCGGCCGGGCAGGGACAGCGACAGGTCGCTGAGGCGCGCCGGCGGAGTCGATGACACGGTCGCCGTCGAGCACCCACCGGGTAGACGGGCCGCCGGAACGGGCATTCGCCGCAGCGCCAGCCGAGTTCGTCCCGCAGCAGGTGCGAGCCGCACTCCGCGCAGCACCACGAGTCCTCGTGCCACCGCTGGCCCGCGGCCACCCAGATGACGTGCTCGGCCGCCGACGAGGCGGCCCAGGCGATCAGCGGGTCGTCCGCGTTGGCGACCACCCAGCAGTCCGGTCGCGGCCGCCAGCGCCTCGCGCCACCGCCGCGCCACCAGCCAGATCTCCGCCGCCCGGTCCATCTGGTCGCGGCTCAGGTTCAGCAGCGTGACCACCCGCGGCTTCGTCGCCTTGATGCACCGCGGGCAGATACCGCTCGTCCACTTCCAGTACGGCCAGCGGTGCGTCGGGCGCCCTGCCGAGCGCCGCGGCGAGTCCCGCCTCCATGTTCGCGCCGAACGCGTTCGAGGCGACGTCCTGCCCGAGCGCGCCGAGCGCCGCGGTGATCAGCCGGGTGGTGGTGGTCTTCCCGTTCGTCCCGGTGACCAGGACGATCTGGCGGCCCGCGGACAGCAGGGCAAGCAGGTCAGGCTCCAGGCGCAGCCCGATGACGCCACCGATCACCGAGCCGTCGCCGCGTCCCGCCAGCCGTGACATGGTCCCGGCGGCGCCGCCCAGGGTGGTGGCGAGGCGCGCGCGCATCGGAAGCTTGCCCATGGCCGATGATGCTATCCGGGGTTCCGGGCGTGTGCCTCACCCGTGAACCAGGCGGCCGGCTGGTTGCGCGGTGCGACGAGCCGGCCGGGCCAGGACAGCACCTCGGGCAGCCAGGTCGCGGCCCGCATCTGGGCCGCGGCGTGGCTGAGCTGGGCGCCGGGGGGCAGCCCGACGCCGAGGACGGCCAGGTCGCGGCCGAAGCCGCGCTGGTCGTCCTCGCCGAGCAGGGCGGTCCAGGCGGCCAGCCGGTTGCCCGGCAGGTCCATGGACAGCGGATGGCGCCGCAGGGCCCGCAGCCGGTGCCCCACCCGTGCGCCCGGCCAGTCCGGCAGGCCGGGCAGGGCGAAGTCGGGCGGCGGCGCGCACCGGCCGGGATCGGGCGGCCCGCCGCCGGCCGGGCAGAGCCGGTCCTGCCTCGTGCAGCCAGCGCACCTGGGGGATGACCCAGCCAGAGCCCGGCCCGGTTCCCGGCCTGAAGCCCGGCCTGGTCTCCGGCCCGGCGCCCTGGCCGAGGGCATCCGCGGCGGCCCGCGCCACGCTCGCCGCCAGGCGCGCCGGGTCGTAGCTGGGCCGCAGCGCCCGCGCCCGGACGGCCACCGCCCGGTCCACCACGGTGGCCAGCAGGCACTCGCGCAGACGGCCGCCCAGCCCGTCCCACCTGCCGCGCAGCGGGCCCGGCACGGCGGGCAGGGCACGGTCGGTGAGGAACGCGAGCAGCAGCACCTCGGCCCACACCCGCAGCCAGGCATCGGCAGCTGACCCGGGGGCCGCCAGCAGCTCGGCGGCGCGCATCTCGGCCGCGGTGCACGCCCGCTCACCGGTGCACGCCGGGCCGCAGGCGGTGCTGCGGCGCGCCAGCATCGGCGGCACCGGGCCGGGCCCGGGGCATTCCGTGGCGCCGCCGAACGGCACCCGGATCCTGATCGGCCGGTCCATGCCGTCGGCGAACACCGCCGCCACCCCCGGCTCCAGCGACACCACCTGACGGGACTGCGCCTCACCGAGGTTCATCGCGGCACCGACCAGATCCCTGTCGTCGGCGGCCGGGAGCCGGTGCATCACCTTCAGCGCGGTGTTCTTGACCACGTCGCTGACCAGCTTCGCCGGGATCTGCTCGGCGATCACCAGCCCCTCGCCGTAGGCACGGATCTCCGCCAGCATCGCGGCGAACAACTCCACCGCATGGCCGCTGGCCCGGCCCTCCCGCCGGGCACGCAGCAACCGGTGCGCCTCCTCGATGACGATCACGTGCCGCAGCCCCGCCCGGCGCCCGGCCCGCGCCGCGAGCCGCAGATGCTCCACGATCCGGATGACCAGCGTCCCCATCACGAACGCCTTGTCCTCGTCGTTGGCGACGTCTTCGATGCAGAGCACCACGTTGCGGCGCAGCAGGCGGCGACGTCGGCGGGGTGGCCGCCCTCGAAGAACCGCCCGGCCGAGCCGATCCGCAGCGAGCGCAGCCGCACGTCCGACGAAGCCGCGCACGTCGGCCTGGAGTTCCCGGCCGTACCCGACCTCCTCGATGACCTCCAGCGCGGCGCGCTGGAGCTGCGCGAGCGTGGGCACCGCGGGTTCGGCCACGGCCCCGGCCATCCCGCCGCCGGTCACCACGTCCCAGCCGTTGGCCTCGTAGACGCGCTGCAGCGCCTGGGCGATGATCTGCGGGAACGGCTCGTCGGCGTCAAAGGCGGCGAGGAACAGCGCGCGGACCATGTCGATGTGCGCCTGCACCGGGTAGCCGCGTTCCGGGGCGAGCGGGTTGACCGACAGCGGGATCGCGCCGGGGTCGGCCGGGTTCAGCACGGTGACCTGGCCGGCCGGGCCGAGCCCGGCCAGCCGCCCGGCCATGCCCGGGTACTCGGCCTTGACCGGCTCGATGGCAAGCCAGGGCAGCCCGGCCAGGGTCAGTTCGGCCAGCAGGTGCCTGACCGTCTGCGACTTGCCGGCGCCGGTGGCCCCGGTCACCAGCGCATGCCGGTTGAGGGTTGGCAGCGGCAGCAGGAAATCGCCGACCGGCCGGTCGCGGGCGTCGAGGATCACGCCGAGGCGGACCGGCGTGCCGTCACCCCTGTGGCCGTCACCCCTGTGGCCGTCACCCCTGTGGCCGTCACCCCTCTGGCCGTCGCCGGTGCGGCCGTCACCCCTCTGGCCGTCACTGGCCCGGCCGTCACTGGCCTGGCTGTCACCGGCCCGGCCGTCACCGGCCCGGCTGTCACCGGCCCGGACGCCGGGGTCCGGCTCGCCTGTCCCGGTCTCGCTGGTCACGTCGAACTGGCTGGGGCCGAGCACGCGCAGCCCGGGCACCTCCCGCTGCGGCAGCCCGGCCAGCGCGGTCAGCACGCCCGCGGTGGCCGGGAACGGCACCTGGGCCTCCGCCCCGGCAGGACCCGCCCCGGCACCGGCCCCTGCGGGACCGGTCCGGGCGGCTAACGCCGCGGCCAGCGAAAGCGCCTCCGGGCCGGCGCCGAGCCGGTAGGGATGGTGCCCGAGGTCGGCCGAGCCAGCCAGCACGGGTGCCAGGCGGGCAAGCTCGCCGGCGGTCTGCGCCCCGACCAGCACCCGGACCAGCCACAGCCCGCCCTCACGGTATGCGTCCAGCTCGGCCAGCCGGCGTTCGGCGCGGTCGGTGCCGAACCGGAACCTTTCCTCGTCGTGCTGGCGCAGCACCGTCACCTGAGCGCGCAGTTCGGCCACCTCGGCGTCGAGCAGGGCCGTCGGCTCGGCCACCACCAGCCAGCCGAACGGCCTGCCGAGCGCGGCGGTCAGCGCGGACTCGAAACGGGCCGGTGTGCGGTCGGCGTCCCCGGCCGGCGGCGCGGGCTCGCCAAGCAGCGGCGGCGCCTGGCGGCCCGGGCACGGCGACCACACCAGCGCCGCGCAGGCGGCCAGCCAGCTGTCCGGTACGGGGACGCCACGCGCGCCCGGCGGGAACAGCAGGCCGGCCTGGCCGTTCCCGGCCTGCGGGGCCGGCAGCACGGCATTGGTGAGTAACTCCAGCGGAGCGCCGGGCGCGCGGCAGAGCCAGCCCGCCACGAACGGCCGCCGCCCTGGCCGCAACCGAGGCGGCGGGCAGCACATCGAGGAAGTCGTGCCCGGCGGATCCGGGCCATGGCCGCGTCACGATGGACTGGACCCGGAACCAGGGCCCGGCCATCGCGTCACCCAGAACCGGGAGATGCGTCACGATGCGTGCATACCAGCCCGGCCGGGCCGCCGCCACCGACACCGCAACTCTCGGCCGCTGGGACGCAGGCCGGAACGGGCCGCCGCACCGACAACGCAGCCAAGGCGCCGGGGTCCCAGCGGGCCGGACCATACCGCCGACACCGCCACCGACACCCCACACCGCCAGGTCCCGCCCCGACAGCGGACCGGACCGCCGACACCGCAACCCCACACCACCGGGTCCCGCCCCGACAGCGGACCGGACCGGACCGCCGACACCGCAACCCCACACCACCGGGTCCGCCCCGACAGCGGACCGGACCGCACCGCCGACACCGCAACCCCACACCGCCGGGTCCCGCCCCGAGAGCGGACCGGACCGTACCGCCGCACGTGGGGGGGAATCGTGCGGCGGTACGGCCGGCCGTTCAGTGTGGCGGCCGCGCTGTGCTGGCCGCCACCCGGTCAGAAGGCGCCGGTGCCGTCCGGGGTGCCCAGCCCGGTCGGGCCGTCGTAGCCGGTCTTGGCCACGCACAGGTAGTCGTATCCGCACGAGGCGCCGTGACTGCGGTTGAACCAGTCGTTGTTTCCCTTGGTGACGTCGAACAGCGCGCTGGCGTGCGCGTACTCGAAGCCCGGCTGGACGGTGGACGCGTTGCCGGCCAGGCCGTAGACCCCGGCGATCAGCGGGGAGGAGGCGCTGGTCCCCTCGACGGTGAGCCAGGGACCGGTCCCCTTCGGCAGCGAACTGTCGTAGAGGGCGACGTTGGCGGCGACCGCGGCCACGTCGCCCGACGTCCGGCCCGGGCAGTGCGGGTCATGCTGCCAGCCGGGCTTGGCCACGTAGGCCGAGCAGCCGCTGCCCGACGCGCCGCTGTTGTCGTTCCAGACCGTTTCCGTCCAGCCACGCGCGTTGTTGGCCGGGACGAGCTTGGTGCCACCGGCATCGGTCACGCTGGCCAGGTTCGCCGGGAACTGCGCGGCGGTGAACCCGAAGTCCCCGGTCGAGGCGACGATCACATGACCCGGGTGGCTGTAGTGCTTGGCCTCCGCCTGGGTGAACCCGCTCTCCCGGCCGCCATAGGAGTTGGAGACGACCTGGGCGCCCAGGCTCACGGCGGTGTCCTCGGCCGCCGCGAGGTCGGCGAACGTCGGCTGGGTGCCCTCCACGACGATGATCTTGCAGAGCGGGCAGGCCGCCGACACCATCGACACGTCGAGGGTCTCCTCGACCCCCCAGCCGGTCGGATCCGGCATGGGCAACGGCGACGCCTTGCCCTGCTGGTTCACGATGCGCAGGCACCCGCTGGCGGTCGTGCACGGCGGCAGCCCGTACTGCTTGCGGTACACCGCCAGGTCGGACGCGAGATGCGGGGTGCTGAAGGCGTCCACGATCCCGATCGTCTGGCCCGCACCCTTGGTCAGCGGCAGCTTGTACGCGGACTCGATGTTGCCGGCGCCCACCCCCTTCGGCGTGGTCAGGGCGGCCGCGACCCGCTTGCCCGCGGCCTGCTCCGCGATTGCCCGGTTCACCGCGGTCTGTGGTGCGTACAGCGTCAGGCAGCGCGGCGCGCCCGGCCGCACGACCGGGCACGCCCGGCGCATTGCCGGGACCGGGGCCGCGGCGGCCGGGACCGCCGCGGAGAGCGTGCCGGCCACCGTCAGCACGGCACCGGCCGCGATGGCAATCCTGCTGATCCTCATGTGGCTGCTCCCTGGTCTGCTGATCGGGGTGAACTGGTGGCGGATCCGTTGCGCCCACCGGCGGGCGGCCGCATTCTGGCGGGTCATGACGCGACCTGGTAGGCGTTGATCAGGGTTTCGGTGATGGTCCCGCCCGCGGCGTCGGCGGCGCTGGTCCGCAGCGACACCTTGGCTCCGGCGGGGGCCTTGAACGACGCCGTGTAACTGCCGCCGCTGCCGGTCACCGTCGCCTGCTGCCAGGTCTTCCCGCCGTCGAGCGAGACCGCCACGTTCGCGGCGGTCACCTTCGCCCCGTCCGCAAGCTCCAGGTGCCCGGCGGTGACATGCACCACCTGCGCGCCGGCCGGCGCCGACCCGGTCAGCGACAGCCCGGTCACCGCGTAACCCAGCGTCATCATCGGCTCGACCGCGCAGTCGTGGGTGGGATGCAGCAGTCCCGCGAACCCGGCCGTGCAGGTCCACCCGGCCGGCAGCGTGCCGCCGGACTCGTGCGCGGACCGCCAGGTCCACACCGTCTGGCTGGACGTGGTCAGCGCGAAGATGGGACCGGCGCCGCCCGAGTCGAGGACGAACCGGACGGTCCCGGGGTGCGGGCTGAGCGCCACGTGGGTGTCGAACTCGCCGTGGAGACCGATCTCCTTGAACCCCTTCAGCGGGTTGCCCGACGCGATCGTCTTGCCGTTCTCGGCGATCAGGTAGTGGCCGGTGATGTGGTCGACCTGGCCGAACTGGCCGCCGATGAAGCCGCCGTTGCCGCCGTGGCCGGGGGTGCTGTCGCTGAACGGGGTCACGTCCAGGGTCAGCGTGTCGCCGGCCCGGGACGCAGACGGCAGCGTGGGCGACAGGTTCGCCGGGCCGACCAGGTTGACGTTGTAACCCTCGTGCAGCGGGTAGGCGTTCCAGTCCTCCGTGGTCTGCTCACCGGCCGTGAAGGTCCGCGAGTCGTCGGACTGGCCGGCGGCCATGGTGTCGTAGGTCAGCGAGTAGCTGTCGGTCCACTGGATGGCCGGGTTGCCGGTCATGTACTCGGTTTCGGCGTTGGGCACGTGGAACCGGGGGATCAGGATAAAGAACAGGTCGTTGCGCTGGATCGGGAACACGCCGTACCGGTACAGCGCGCCGGTCCCGGTCACGTCGGAGAAGTAGCTGGCGTGCACAGTGGCGAGGCTCGCCGGGCTGATCACGTGCCGTCCCGGCGGGATGAGCCCGCTGGTGTTGGCGAAGGCCAGGTTGTACTGGTACGGCGTGCCCGTGGTCCCCTTCGGGGAGCCGAGCTGCGCCGAGGTGACCACCTGAAGGCCGCCCACGGTGGGCCGCTGCGTGGTCGGGTCGACGTAGATCGGGAAGTTGGCGCCCCAGCTCGCGCTGAACGTCGGCCCGGCCGCGGTGATCCGCCGGAACTCGACCGTCAGGTTGTCCAGCACCGCGGGGTGCGTCGTGACCATCTGGATCTCGCTGCTGGCCGCCTGCGCGGACATCACCACGGTGCTGTCCGACGACACCGTGAACTGCGGGAGGACGTCGAGGCGCTCCGACGGGAGGCCCTTCTTCGGGAGCACGAAGAAGTCCCCGATCGCCCAGTAGTGCCCGGCCGGGACGCTGAACTTCGTGACGCCGTTGCTGAAGAAGTTGTCCGAGGCGATCGGGTCGTCAAACCGCGAGCTGCTGTCGGCGTTCAGCACCAGCACGTCGTCGCCGGTGTCGGGCTGGCCGGCGGTGTCCGTGGCGGTGACCGTCAGGGTGTGCATCCGGAACCTCGGGGCGTGCCGTGGCGCCTGCGCGGCCCGTGCCGCACCGGCCGGCGACCCGGCCAGGCTGACCGACACGCCAGCGGCGAACATCCCGTCCTGGCCGTAGCTTCCCCGGGGGTGGTCGGCCAGGTACTGCCTGGCCAGTGCCGCGCCGAACGCCCGCGCTCCCGCGGCGGTCAGGTATCCCCGGGCGACCCCCCCGGACGCACCGGTGACGTGCACTCCCGGCAGCGACGGCACCTTTCCCTGATAGGTCACCGTCACCGGCACCTGCCCCACGGCCCCGGCCGCGAGCAGCGAGCTGACCCGGAACAGCGCCGGGTCCAGGCCCCGGCCCAGGTACGGCAGGGCCACCTGCGGGATCACCAGCCCGCTGCGGCCCGAGCCCAGCGCGACCAGCGCGCCGGCCAGCGAGCCGGCGGCACCAGGGACCACCCGGGCCGCCGCCGGGGCACCCGGGGCACCCACCAGCAGCCGGTCACCGTTCACCAGCAGCACGCCCGGTGTGGCGGTGCCCTGGGCGGCGGCCGGGCGGGCCTGGGCCGCCGCCGTGCCCGCGGCCGCCGCCGCGGTACTGGCGACGACCGCCGCCGCCGTGATGACTATGCCGAACCGGGCCGTGGCCCGCCGTGCCGGATGATGACGCACGCTGCCTCCTCGGTGGGGGACCCGGGCGGGAACGGACCCGGGCGGTGACTAAGCAGACTGACCATTATGTTTGCGATCCAGAGTAGTTTGCAAGAGCGATTCACTTGACCTGGTAGGCGCCGAGCAGGGTCTCTGTGACAGTCCCGCCCGCCGCGTCGGCCGCACTGGTCCGCAGCGACACCTTGGCTCCCGGCGGGGCGGTGAACGCCGCCGTGTAGCTGCCGGCCGAGCCGGTCACCGCCGCCCGGTGCCAGGTCTTCCCGGCGTCGAACGACACCGCCACCTTCGCCCCGGTCACGGCCGTGGCCTGCGCCAGTTGCAGGTGCCCCGCGGAGATGCGCAGCACCTGGGCACCGGCGGGCGCGGTCCCGGTCAGCGACAGCCCCGCCACGGCGTACTCCAGTGTCATCATCGGCTCCACCGCGCAGGACCGGCCGGTCACGGTTCCGAACGCCTGCAGCACACAGCCCCACCCGGCCGGCAGCCGGGCACCGCGCCGCGGCACCGACCGCCAGGTCCACACGGTCCGGCTCACCGCGGACAGCGGGTAGATCTTCGCCTTCCTGGTCGCGTCGAGGACGAGCCTGATGGTGGCCGGGTGCGGGCTGAGCGTCACCCGGGTGTGGAACTCGCCCGCCGGGCCGACCGCCTGGTCGTGCGCCAGCGGGTTCCCGGCGGCGATCGTCCTGCCGTTCTCGGCGATCAGGTAGTGACCGCTGATCTTTCCGTACGGCGCCACCGCACCGCCGAAGAAGCCGGACCCGCCGACATGGCCCGGGGTGCTGTCGCTGAACGGCATCACGTCCAGGGTCAGGGCGTTGCCCGCGCGGGACGCCGACGGCAGCGCCGCTGCCACGTTGGCCGCGCCGATCAGGTTGGTGTTGTACCCCGCGTGCAGCGGGTAGGCGTTCCAGTTCTCGGTCAGCCGCTGGCCGGCCCGGAACGTCCGCAGGTCGTCGGTCTGGCCGCCGGCCAGGTTCTGGAAGGACTGCTGGTAGCTGTCCGCCCACAGCACCGCGGGGTTGCCGGTCAGGTACTCGGTCTCGCGCCGCGGCACGCGCATCGGCTCGAACACGACCGCGGAGACCTCCGTCCACTGCGGGGCGAACACGCCGAACCTGGAGAAGTAGCCGGTGGTGGGCACGTCGGAGTAGTAGCTGGCGTGCACCGTGGCCAGCCCGGCCTGGCGGACCACGTGGCGCTGCGAGCCGATGAGCCCGTTGGTGTACCCGTAGGCCACGTCGTACTGGTACGGCATGCCCGCCGCCTGCCGCGGCGAGTCAAGCTCCTCGTTCACGTACATCTGCAGCGTCCCCACCGTGGGCCGCCGGGTGGTCGGGGTGAAGTACAGCGGGCCGCCCAGGTACCAGAGGTAGCCCACCGGGCCGGCCGGGGTGGGATGCCGTATCTCGACGTGCAGGTTGAACGGGTTCGGCACCGACGGCCGCGGCGTCACCATCTGCACCTCGCTGTCCGCGGCCCGCGCGGCCATGTGCACGGTGACGTTCCCGGGCGCGTCGATCTGCGGTACGACCACCGTGCGGGTCGCGGGCACCAGCTTGCCGTGGGCCACGGGCATGAAGATCCCGAGGGCCCACAGGTGCCCGGCCGGCACGCTGAACTTCACCACGCCGTGGTCGAACTCGCCGATCGATTCGGCAGGGTCGTCATAGCGCTGGGCGTTGTCGGCGTCGAAGACGAACACCAGGTCCCCGGTGTCGGGCCGGCCGGCCAGGTCGGTGCCGGTGACCGTCAGGGTGTGCATCCGGAACGCCGGGGCGTGCCGTGGCGCCAGCGCGGCCCGCGCCGCGCCGGCGGGCCCGCCGGCCAGGCCGACCGACACCCCGCCCGCGAACATGCCGTCCCGGCCGTAGCTGTCCGTGCCGTGGTCGGCGGCGAACTGGCGGGCCAGCGCCGCCCCGAACGCGGCCGCGCCCGTGGCCGTCAGGTAACCGCTGGCCGTCCCGCCGCCGGCCCCGGTGATCGTCACGCCGGGCAACGCCGGGACCTTCCCCTGGTAGGACACCGTCACCGGCAGCCGGCCGCCGGTTTCCGCCCGCGCCAGCGCGCTGGGCTCGAACAGGCCGGGCGCCAGGCCGCGGCCCAGGTAGGGCAGCGCGACCGCGGGGATCTCCAGGGCCGTGCCGCCGAGGCCCAGCCCGATCAGCCGCCCGGCGGGGCCTGCCGCCCCGGGCAGGATGCCCAGGACCCGCGGGCCGCCGGCGGCGGAGACGGCCAGCAGCCTGTCCCCGTTGATCATCAGGATGCGCCGCGCTGCCCCGCCGGCCCCTGTGGCGGCGGGGGTGCGCGCGGCGGGCCGGGCCGCCGCGCTGCCGGGGACCGCGCTCCCCCCGGCGGCGACGACCAGCCCGGCGGTGGCCAGGAGCGCGATGGTGACCGAAGTCCGCAGCGGATGAGGACGCACGACTGCCTCCTTGCGCGGCGGGCCGGCCGTCCGGCCCGGCCGCTGTGAGCGAGCGGCACGGGATGAGCTCTGGCAGGTGCAGGTACCGGCAAACGGGAAGGCGGGATCCTCCGCCCTATAGACGACCGCTGGCATAGGAATGTTGCCCGGCTGGGCCGAAAAAGTTTCCACCTGGCGGTGGGCTATCGCCGAGCACACGCAGCGGCGCTGGTCAGCGGCGCGAAAAAGATCAGGTCGTGAAGATCAGGCGCGGCGGGCGGGCCGGATCAGGCGCCGCACAGGGCGAGGAGCTTGGTGACCGTGGACCAGTTGCGGGCGGTCCCGGCGGCGACCGGGCTGGCAGACCGGCCCAGCAGGAACAGGGCAAGCTCGCTGCGGCCGAACCCGTCCGGGGTGTGCACGAACAGGGTGCGGCCGGCGATCTGCGCGCTGTCCCTGCCGCTGCCCCGCTCCGCCGCGCGCCGCTGCCCCGCCTCGATGGCACCGCCCGCCCCCGCCGGGACCGGGCCGCGGAAGAACACCGCGTGCACCATCTTGGGGTCCGGCTCATCCGGGTAGGGGTTGTCCCGCACCGCCTGTGCCAGCTCGCCGTGGGACAGCACGACCACCGCGGGCTTGACGGACAGGCTGCTCGCGATGGCCTGTTCCAGGGCCGTGGCGAGCACCTCGGTGTCGGCCTCGGCGCTGGTGAACACCACGTTGCCGCTCTGGATGTAGGTCGCCACATCGGTGTGGCCGAGCCCGCTGACCACCGCGCGCAGGTCCGCCATCGCGACCTTGTTGCGGCCGCCGACGTTGATGCCGCGCAGCAGCGCGATGTGAGTGGCCATGCCCTGCATTTTGCCGCATGGCGGTCGGCTGGCGTCGCCAGGTCAGCGGCGGGGCTTGCGCCAGTCCGGCGGCTCCGGCGGCGGGCCCAGGTTCGGCGGCGGCTGCCGGCTGCCCGAGCGCCACCCCACCGGCTGCGAGGCCGGGCTCGCCGGGCGGCGCGGGCCCGGTGGCCAGCCGCGCCTCGGCGAGGCTGCGCCCGGTGGCGGTGGGCAGCGTGGCGATGGCCGGGTTGGCGTCGGCCAGCACGACGTGCCGCCGCGGGCCGGACGCGTAGCTGACGATCACCGCGCTGGGCGGGAGCCGCTGCAGTTCCTCCGGTTCCACGAGGAACTCGCGCGAGCGCTGCACGGTCCGGCCCAGCGACTCGTTCAGCCCGATCGCACGCGACGTGGTGACCCCCCAGGACGTGCTGGTGTTGATCCCGTCGGTGAGCGAGCCGGTGTCACTGGTGCCTGCCGACTCGCTGGCCTCGGTGCTGTCCGACCCGGACCGGGGGGCCAGCGGCGCGCCCCCCGGGCTGGCCCGGCCGCGGCCGCGGCTGTGACCTGAGGTCTGGCTGTTCGACCGGGACACCGACGACCGACTGCGCCGTGCCCACGGTGGAGGTGTAGGAGTCCCCGGCGGTGTCGGTGACCGAGGCGCCCACGGTGTCGGTGAGCTGGCTCAGCACGAACCGGTGCTGGCTGCCGATCTGCTCGCTGGCCGCCTTGGCGTCCTCGGCGTTGCCGAGGCGCATCACCGCCAGCGCCGCGTTCCCGCGGCCGAGCCGTTGCGCGACGTGCGGTGGTATCGACCCGGTAGGCGACGACCAGCCCGGTCCTGGTGGCCTCGCACGCGCCCGCGAGCCGGTCGATCACCTCGCCGGGCAGCGCCTGCGCCCCGGCCACGCAGACGGTGTGCCGCCACGGCCGCCCCGGGCGGGCCTGGCGGAGCAGGTGGGTGAGGGTCACCATGACGTAGGCCGCCAGCACGCCGTTGCCGAAGGCGCCGCCGCCGGGATCCGCGGCCACCACCCGCAGCCTGCTCGGTGGCATCGGGACCGGGTCGCTGCCGAGGCGGTCCAGCACCCGCAGCCGCGCCTCCAGTGCCCAGGCCCGCTCGATGACCACCCGGTCCGCGGCGCCGCGGCCGAACAAGGCGGTGATGCGGTCAAGCTGGTCCGCGGCTGAGCAGTCCCCGGCGGACGTCCTCCCGCGGGTCCCCCACCTGTGCCAGCGCCCGCAGCCCCGCGGTCACCTGGCAGATCCGCGACCCGTCCCCGAGCACCTCAACCAGCCTGGCCAGCAGCGCGTGATCGGGTGCCGGATCGTGGCCGCCGGGCGCAGCCCGGTCCGCGGACGCGCAGGCGGCCAGGATGTCCGCCAGGGCCGCGGCGGGCAGGCCGACGCCGAGATCGAACCTGGGCAGGTCGCCGGGCAGCACCCAGACGAGCGGCCCGGACCGCACCTGCCCGGCGAGCGTGACCAGGTCACGGGCCACGGCGCCCTCGGACAGGTCGATGACCGTGATCGCGTCCCCGGCGGCCAGCCGCGGCAGGGCCACGCTGGTCAGCAGGGCCGACCAGCCCGCCATCGTGCCCCCGACGAGGTCGACCCGGTCGGTCTGCTCGGGCAGCGCGACGGGGTACCAGAGCGCCTGGCCGCGGAACGCGCGCTGGCGGCTCTGCCAGGCCCGGAACCGGCGGGCGTGGTCCTCCTGGGCGGCGAACAGGTCCCGCTCCGCCGCGGCACGGGCCGCGGTGACCCGGCGCGTCTCCGCCGCGACGGCGGCCTTCAGCGCCTGGCGGCCCCGCCAGGCGCTGACCGCTGCCGTGCGCGGCCAGGCCGCCGAAGGTCACCGCGCCCAGCCAGGTCAGCGCGGGGTTCAGCCAGCCTGCCCGGCCGAGCAGGAGCACCGCACCGGCCAGCAGCGCACATCCGCAGGCGGCCCCCCTGGCGGGGCGGCTGATCAGGCTTTCCTCCCGCCGCTGTGCGGCCAGCCAGCCCGGGTTGAGCCGCTCCGGATCCGGCGGGACCGGGCGCCGCGGCGGCAGCCCCGGGTCCGCGTGCAGCAGTTCATGCTGCCAGCCCACGCAGACCTGCCCGGCCACGACGGGCCCGGCGGTCACGCCGGCCGCCAGGGAGCGGGGAGATCGCCGGGGTGCGGCTCCGGCCGCCCGGGCACCGGCCCGCGGACGCCGCGGCACGGTGCCCGCACGGTCACCGGCGGCGCCGCCCGCCCGCGCCGCGGCCAGGCCAGTGACCAGCACGAAGTCGCGGCTGCTCAAGGCGCACAGGGTGGCCGCCTGCACCACGGGCACCTGCATGGTGCCTAACGGAACGGCGTGGCTGGCCCCGGCCGGCGGCAGGCCGCCGTCCTCGCTGGCCGGCCCCGGCTGGGCCAGGACGCGGGACAGGGGCACGATCGTGGTGCCGGTGAGCGGGGCGAGCCGCGCGGCCAGGCCGGGGTCCGCCAGCCGGTGGAAGATGCCGGCGTTGACCTGGCCGGCGATGCGGGCCGCGGCCTCCGGTGCGGTGGTGGCCAGCACCGCCGCCAGCCCGGCCGGGCTGCCCGCGGCGATGAGCCCGGCCAGCGCCGCCGGCTCGACCCCGTCGCATTCGGTGAGCCAGCACAGGCCGTCGGGCGCGATCCCGCCGCGCCTGCAGGCTCAGCGTAGAGGCCGGCGACGTCCGCCGCGACCAGCCCGGCGATCACCCCGGCCGGGGGAGCGCGTCCCGGGGCCGCCCAGCGCGAACAGCGCCACGCCACGCTGCCGCACCACGTCGGCGATGGTGCCGCCGGGGACGGCCGCCGCGCCGCCGCCCCGTGGCCCCCAGGGAACGGCCGCCAGGGCGGCGTGCTGCTCCGCGCCGGGCCGCACCCGCGGCTCGTACCGCGGGCCGCCGGCCGCGCCGAACTCGTGCAGCGGGGCACGCGCGGCCGCGCAGAGGGCGGCGAGCGCACCGGGCAGTTCGCGGTCCCCGGTGAGGTCCACCACGATCACCGGCTTGCGCCGCCGGATGGCCGCGTGGGCGAGTTGCAGGCCCGACGCCAGCACCGCCGGGGCCGCCGCCCCGGTCACCAGCACGCCACCGCCGGCGTCGCGCCAGGACAGCGCGGCGGCCCGCCCCGTGCCGGGCTCGACGCCGAGGCGCACCCCGTCCCTGGTGAGCACGCGCCCGGCCCGCAGCGACGCGGTGGCCTGCTTCCGGCGCGAGATGCTGACCAGGCCGGGGCGGGCCACGGGCGTGTCCCACCCGTCGGTGTGCAGCCAGCGCAGCCACCACGCCACGGCGGCCACGCCCGCGGCCAGGATCAGCGCCAGCGGGAACTGGCCGGGCAGCCCCCGCGCGACCACGCCGGGAAGCCGGGCCAGACCTCCCGGGCCGGTGGCCAGCGTGCTCAGCGCGGCCGCCGGGCCACGGCGCAGGCCGGCCGCGGCGGTACCGGGGCCGATCGCGAGCACCCAGATGAGGCCGCAGGCCGCCGGGACGGACAGCCACAGCGGGCGCCACCGGGTGGCCCGGCTCACGGCGTCGAGCGCCGCGGCGAACAGCAGTGTCAGTGGCGCGAATAAGACCCCGGCCACCACGGCCGCGACGGCTGCCGCGGCGAGCGCCTCACGGCGGCGCGGCGTGCCGAGCGGGACGAGGTAACGTGCCCGCCGGGGCGGTCGCTCCGGGGCGAGGGGGACGGCGGAAGGCATTTCGGGTCAAGGTTCCCAGCCGTCCGTGGTGTGTGTCCAGGTACTTGCCAAAGCTCCGGCACCTTCGCTGGGGCCGTGCTGCGGGGCGGCCTCGACGACGATGCGGAACAGTTCCGGGCGCAGCATCGCCATGGTCAGCGCGGCCGGTGCGCCGGTGTCGGGCATGGCGAAGCTCACCGTCACCGTGGCTACCGGCTCGCCCGCCACCAGCCGCAGGGTCCGTGCCGCGGAGGGAGGCGGCAGGCCCATCTCGATCTGCACGCCGCCGGGGCGCGGGCTCTGCGCGCCCGGGGGGCGCCAGGGGAAGGGAAACGACAGCGGGGATGGCACCCCGCCCAGTTCCTGCGGGCCAGCGGCTTCCTCCTCGCCGGGCTTGGCGGGGATGGTCACCCCCAGCGCGGCCGGCGACCTGCTCGGGCAGATAGCTGGCGGCCAGCGCGCCGGGCTCCCCGCCGACCGTCCAGACGCACCGGACGGACAGGACCGGCTCGCCGGGCGCCAGGCCGAGCGAGCGCCCGATGTCCTCGGGCGGGCGGCGCATCGTCGTGTGCCGGCTCGCGCAGGCAAGCTGCCCGCCCATCGGGTCGACCCGGGAGACCAGCCCGAACACGCCCTCCAGCGCCACGAAGTACTCCGCCGGGCTGGCCCGGTACACCTGCCCGTCGGGCAGCCGCCGCACCAGGTGCCGCGCGGCCAGTTCGTCGATGGCCGCGTCGATCTCCGACGAGCTGACGCTGTACCGCCTGGCCAGCGCGGTGAGCCGGGGCAGCCGCCAGCCGGGCTCGTGGTGCACCAGCGCGGCGGCCAGCCGGTCAGCCAGGACCGCGGCAGCCGCCGCCGGCCGGTTACGTGCCTTGCCCCCCTCGTCGCGCAGCACCGCGCTCATTCCGCGTGGCGCCGGGAGATCGCGACGACCACCCGCCCCAGGACGATGATGATGAGGACAAGCACGAACAGCAGCAGGGCCGCGTCATAGGCCAGGTACTGCACAGCCGGGACGGTCGAGTAGTAGTACGTCCACACCGGGTAGGTCAGGAAGGCGACCGGTGCGTTGGTGAGCTGGTGCGTCGGGTCGAAGAAGGACCATCCCGCGGTCAGGAGCAGCGGGGCGGTCTCGCTGATCGAGATGGCGATCGCGATGAGCAGGCCGGTGACGATCCCGGGCATCGCGGCCTTCAGCACGATCTTGCGCAGCGTCCAGGTGACCGGCAGGCCGAGAGCCTCGGCGCCATCCCGGTAGGAGCTTGGCACCTGGGCCAGGGACGTTTCCGTCGCCTTGGCGAGGTACGGGATGACGATCACCGACAGCACGAGCACGGCGGGCAGCAGGCCAAAGCCCCAGTGAAAGGCGAGCACCAGCACGATGAAGCCGACATAGCCCATCACGATCGAGGGGATGCCAGCCAGCACCTCGTAGCCGCCGCGCAGAATTCCGCGGAGCCTGCCGGTCGCGAACTCGGCCAGGTACAGGCCGGTCAGCACGCTGATGGTGCCGCCGATGATCACCACTCCCGCGGTGATGTAGAGCGTGCCAAGAATGGCTTGATGCAGGCCGCCTCCGGTGCCCGTGGTGTTGGTCGTGAGCACGCTCCACTGCCAGTGCGGCACGGCTCTCGCGATGATGCCGCCCGCCAGCCACACCAGGGGCACGACGATCACGGCCAGGCCCACGAAGCAGCAGCCCCAGAAGACCGCGTTCCAGATCTTCCTGGCAACCGGCACACGCGGCCAGTTGGCCGCATCATGCCGGGCGGGCTTCAGCGATCCCGGTGGCGTGGCTGATGACGATGCCGTGCCCATGCTGCCCAGCCTGGTCATTGCCTACAGCCCCCTGCCCACGGGCAGCGCGGTGCCCGAAACCCGGCGGACCATGAGCCTGGCGACCACATTGGTCGCGAGGGTGATTACCAGCAGCAGCAGGGCAAGTTCGGCATAGGTGCGCACGCCGAGCTGGTCGGTGATCACCGTGTCCAGGTTCTGCACGATGTTGGCCGCGATGGTGATCATGGCCGCGTACAGGTTGGTGGCCACCTGGCCGAGGGCGACGCCGCAGACCATGGCGACCGCGATCGTCTCGCCCAGCGCCCGGGCCAGCCCGAGCACGACCGCGCCGATCAGGCCAGCGCCCACCCAGGGCAGCGTGACTTTGCGGGCGCATTCGGCGTCGGACATGCCGAGCGCGATCGCTCCTTCGCGCGGCAGGATGGGCACCCCCCGGATCAGGTCACGGGCGGTTGACGCGACGATCGGGATCACCATGACGGCGAGCACCAGGCCGGAGACGAGGAGCCCCTGGCCGTGCCCGACATCGCCCTGGAAGAACGGTATCGGGACGTGGGTGAGGGCCGGCGCGATGTATTTGGCGATGAACGGCCCGAAGGTCAGCACGCCCCACAGCCCGATGACCACGCTCGGGATGCCGGCTAGCAGCTCCAGGAAGCCCCCGATGACACTGGCCACCCGCCGGGGCAGCCGCTCGACCACCACCAGAGCCGCGCCGATCGACACCGGGACGGCGATGATCAGGGCGATCAGCGAGGTCTCCAGCGTCCCGATGATCTGGGGCAGGGCACCGTACTCCTGCCCGGAGAGGTAGGTGATGCCATGGCTGTGTACCGACGAGCCGTACTGCGCGCCGGTGTGCCAGACGCTTTTGGTGAAGAAGCCCCACCCGTTGATCTGGATCGCGGGCCACGCCTTGACGACCAGGACCACGAGGATGAAGCCGAGCATCAGCGTGGGGAGCAGCGCACCGCCGAGGCCGATCCAGCGGAAGAGGTAACCGTTGCGCAGCCAGTTACGGAACCCGGAGCCCGCCGGGCGGGGGGACGGCCGGGCCGCCCCCCATCCGGTGTCGTCGGTATCGATGCCATGGCTAGCTGATCTTGGCGATCAGGGCCTTGGCGATGGACAGGACATTGGCCGGCAGCGCCACGAAGTTCACCGGGGTGAGGAACTTCGCGCTGCTGCCCGAGGTGATGCCCCAGTTAAGGAAGGCCTTGACCGCGGCTGCCTGGGACGTGCTCGACTGCTTGGTCTTCACGATCCCGTACTCGTAGTTGATGACCGGGTAGCCCGCCGTGCCGTTGATCAGCGACTGGCCGCCGGACGCGGGGGTCTTGCTGGAGAAGGTGGCCAGCGCGGCGTTGATCGTGGCGGGGCTCGCCGCCACGAACTGCCCGCTCTTGTTGGCCAGGTTCGCGGTGCCGAGCCCGGCGGCCCCGGCCTGGGTCAGGTAGCTGATGCCGATGTAGGCGATGCAGCCCTTGATGGCGCCGCAGCCCTTGACCATGGCGCCGCTGCCGGTCTCGGCGGTCGCGCCGGGTACCGACGGCCAGCTCACGGTCGTGCCGACGTTGCTGGCACTCCACCCGCTCGGGTCCTGGGCGTTCAGGTAGGAGGTGAACAGGAAGGTGCTGCCCGAGCTGTCCGCGCGGTGCAGCGTGACGATCTTGGTGCTGGGCAGCGTGATGCCCTTGTTGAGCGCCGCGATCGCCGGGTTGTTCCAGGCCGTGATCTTGCCGCTGTAGATGCCGGCGAGCACCGTGCCGTTGAGGTTGAGTGGCTTCTTCACGCCGGGCACGCTGTAGTCGATGTTCAGCGCGGCCACCGACAGCGGGATGTTGAGCAGGCCAGGGAACTGGCTGATGTCGGCCGGCGAGAGGTAGGCATCGGACCCGCCGATGTTCACGGTGCCCGCCGCCGCGTCGGCGATGCCGGTGCCCGAGCCGGTGCCGGAGGTGGTGATGAGTACCTTGGAGTTGAGCTGGCCGTACGCCACCTGCCAGGCGCTGACCAGCGGCAACAGCAGCGTGCTGCCGGTCTCGCTGACCGTGGTGCTGCCGGAGTTCGCCGCCGCCGACGATGAGGTGGAGGTGGACGGCGCTGAAGAACTCGGGCTGCTGCTACAGGCCGCCAGCAAGGCGAGCGGGACCACGGCGGCCGCCGTGCACACTACGCGGAATCTGTTCCCCACCGGAGAAATCTCCTTTGCTCCGCGCACGTCGCTCGTGCGCTGTTCTTCGTGCACGCTGCGCGTGCGAATCGGGGTCCGCACGGACTGTGCGGATCTTGGGCCTGCCCCGGCTGGCGGCACCTGCCCCCAGCCAGGCAGGGTCCCCGGCTAGCCGAAGCGGCCGGTGACGTAGTGGGCGGTCTCCTCTTCCTTCGGGTTCTCGAAGAGCTGCGTCGTTTCGCCGTGCTCCACCAGGCGGCCCTTGTTGAGGAAGACCGTTTCGTCGGAGACGCGCCTGGCCTGGGCCAGGTTGTGGGTGACGATGATGACGGTGATATCCGGCACAAGCGTGCGGACCAGCGCCTCGATGGACTCGGTCGCCACAGGGTCCAGCGACGACGTCGGCTCGTCGAGGAGCAACACGTTCGGGTCGATGGCGAGCGCCCGGGCCAGGCACAGCAACTGCTGCTGGCCACCGGACAGCCGGAACGGGGAGTCCTTCAGCCGGGCCGAGACCGCGTCCCAGAGCCCGACGTCGCGCAGTCGCTGCTCGGCGATCTCCTTGAGCCTGGCCCTGGGCGCCATCTTGTGCGCCTTCACCCCGGCGACCACGTTGTCCATGATCGACATCGGGAACGGGTTCGGCCGCTGGAAGAGCATGCCGACCCGGCGCCGCAGCGTCATCAGCTCCATGCCCGAACGCCAGATGCTGCGCCCGTCCAGCAGCACGTCCCCGTCGTGCCGGTACCCGGTGACCTTGTCGTTCATCCGGTTGAGCGTGCGCAGCAGGGTGGTCTTGCCCGAGCCGGTCGGCCCGAGCAGGGCGGTCACCTTCCCGGCACCGAACTCCAGGTTGATGTCGGACAGCACGGCACGCTGGCCGAAGCTGAGCGTCAGGCTCACGGCCGCCATTTCCGTCGCGCCGTTGGGTGACAGCGCGGTGCCGGTGACGGTAGCTGGGCCGACCTGTGCGGACCCGGACCCCGCGGGATCGGGCTGGATGGACACTATGCGCCTCGCCGAATCGCTCGTCTCGGACCTTCCGCGACCGGGTTCTGCCCCCGGTGACTCCAGTGATAGGCGGCGAAGGTGGCCAGAAGTTGAACTACAGGTGTACACAAATGCGACGAACAGGCGACGAGTTGTGAAACGAGCCGCGCACGCGGGCAGCGACGGCGCACCGGCGGGGAACGCCTCGGAGGGGGCGGGCTGTCGTCAGCCTGCCCCCTCCAGGGTTATGATCGGCGGCCTTTCAGCCGCCCGCGACCATGGCGTGTCCAGCGCAGCCCGCTGGACACGACGGGCCGCTACGCTGCCGTGACGGCGATCGCCAGCGTCGTGGTGTGGCCACGGTCGGCGGTCACCGTCTCGTCGGCGCGCGCGCCGCCAGGCGCGAGCACCCGCACCGTCCAGGCGCCCGGCGCGGCGAAGAACCGGAACCCGCCGTCGGCGCCCAGCGGGACCTCGGCGACGAACTCACCGTCGTCGTTGAGCAGCCGGGCATACCCGACCGGCACCGGCGCGCCCTCCGGCGGTCACCGTGCCCTCGATGATGGCCTCGCCCGAGGAGTTCTCGGTCACGGCCACGCCGCCGGCCGGCGCCCCGCAGCCTTGCGGTTCCCCGGTCACCGGCCCGCACCCAGCTCGATCGGCACCCCGACCAGCGAGCCGTACTCGGTCCAGGACCCGTCGTAGTTCTTGACGTTCGGCCTGGCCGAGCAGCTCGTGCAGGACGAACCAGGTGTGCGCGGACCGCTCGCCGATCCGGCAGTAGGCGATGGTGTCCTTGGCGAAGTCCAGCCCGGCCTCGTCGCCGTAGAGCTTGCGCAGGTCGTCGTCCGGCTTGAAGGTGCCGTCGTCGTTGGCGGCCTTGGACCACGGGACGTTCTTGGCGGTCGGGATGTGGCCGGCCCGCTGGGCCTGCTCCTGCGGCAGGTGCGCGGGCGCCAGCAGCTTGCCGCTGAACTCGTCGGGCGAGCGCACGTCCACCAGGTTGCGCTGGCCGATGGCGGCGACCACCTCGTCGCGGAACGCCCTGAGCGAGGTGTCCTGCGTCCTGGGCCCGGTAGGAGGTCCTGGGCCGCTCGGGTACCTCGGTCACCAGGTCGCGCGAGTCGAGCTCCCACTTCTTGCGCCCGCCGTCGAGCAGCTTGACCTTGTCGTGCCCGTACAGCCGGAAGTACCAGTACGCGTAGGCGGCGAACCAGTTGTTGTTCCCGCCGTAGAGGATCACGAGGTCGTCGTTGGCGATGCCGCGCGCCGACAGCAGTTCCTCGAAGCCGTGCCGGTCCACGAAGTCGCGGCGGACCGGGTCCTGGAGATCCTTCCTCCAGTCGACCTTGACCGCGTTGGCGATGTGGCCCTTGTCGTAGGCGCTGGTGTCCTCGTCCACCTCGACGAGCACCACGCCGGGGTCACCGAGATGGGCCTCCACCCAGTCGGCGTCCACCAGAACATCGGAGCGGCTCATGCAGGTACCTCCTTGTCAGGCTCTGGCTGCCCCACGCCCTGCTGGGCTGGCCAGACTGCGTCGGATCATCACATACATCTCGCAGCCAAGGCACAGGCCGAAGGCCGCGTTGAGAAAAGCCGCCGCCAGCGCGAGCGCGGCCGCGACGATGCCCAGCGGGGTCAGGCCGGTGGCATACCCGATCACCCCGATGACGCTGAAGACCAGGCCCACCCCTGGGCGAACCGTGGTGGTGCCTCGTCCTCCAGCTCCGCGGGCGGGCCGAGCCTGGGCCGTACCAGCGGCCGGAAGATCAGCCCGTAGGGCGCGTACTTCAGGCCGAAGACGGCCCCGATGCCGAACACCACCGCCTGCGCGGCGCAGCAGCCAGGCGCTGCCGGTGACGAGCACGGCCACGAGGACCGGCCGCCGACAGCGCGGCGGCGAACCGCTGTCCCCTCGGATCGACCTTCATGGAATGGCCCCTCCTTCCGCTCTCCGTCCAGCGCTGCCTGGGTCACCGGCGAACGGCCCGGGTGTGCCGCCGCCGCGGCGATCCGGCGCCAGGACAGAAGCGGGCGAGGCGGAGCCGGGGCCTGCGTGGCGGCGGCCGGGCCCGCTAGTCAGGCGGGACGGTCACCGGCGCGGCGCCGGCGACACAGCGCCGCCGCCACCCGGCAGTAGTCGACCTGGCGCCGCCTGGTGAGCATAGCCGACCCCGGCCGCTGCCGCCAGAGTGAGCCCGCTGGCCTGCCGGCGATCGCGGGAGCAAGCATGGCTCCGATGCTATGCAAGCCCATGCGCGCCTGTCACTTCCCCGGTCCTGCCGCCGGCCCGCCGGTGGCCAGCGCCACCGCCGCCATCACTTCGTCCCGGCGCGGCAGGCCGCTGGCCCGGCCGGTGATCTGGCCCTGCGGCCCGAGCACGAACAGCGGTGGGGGTCCGCCGGACGTCGAGCAGCCGGACCAGGTCCAGCCGGTCGGCCACGTCGATCTCCACATGGGTGACGCCGGCGTTGCGCGCGGCCACGTCGGCGAGCAGTTGCCTGGCCGCGCGGCAGGGCGCGCAGAACGAGGAGGAGAACTGGAGCAGGGTGGCCTGCGGCCCGAGCGGCTGGCCAAGCTCGGTCACGGTCAGCGGCCGCCGCCGCCCGCGGGCGCCGCGGGCCGTGAGCCGCCCATCGCGGCGGCGCAGCGCGAGCGCCCCCGCGGTCGCGAGCACCAGGACGGCAGCCGCCACGATCGCTCCGGCAAGCACGCCGGTCTACAGCACCAACGGCTGCGCGGACATTCCCGCGCCTGGCGCAGGCGGCGCGGCCTGGGCCAGTCCGCCGGGGCGGCGGCGCACCACCTTGCCGTCGACGGTCACCTGGAAGCTGCGCATGTCCGTGCTCGCCGAGCCAGGTCGAGGCCGGGTACCAGGAGTCGCCCGGCCACAACTTCCAGCTGCCGACCACCGAGGTCCCGCCGGTCGCGTCCATCACCCGGAGCTGGCAGACGCTGCCGGGCTGCAGGCCGGTGACGTTGGCCCTGCATCCGGGTGCCCGAGGGTTCGTCCGGTACTTCACCGTGAGGTGCAGCGCCGGCCACCGGGCCGCTGCCGCTGCTCTGCTGCCAGGCCACGGTGCCAGGTTGCCCGGACTGCGACGGGGCTCGCCGGCTGCAGCGCGTTCGCCACGGCGGCGCCGCCGCCGAGGGCCACGATCACCACGGCCGCCGCCGCCGCCACGCTGCGCCACCGGTGGATTCGCCGCACGTTGGTGGTGCGGGCGACCAGCGACGTGAGCATTTCCTCGGAGGGCACCCCGGCGAGTTCGAGGTCCTGCTCCGGCTGCCGCCAGCCGCTCGGCCTCGACGATCGGGACCTTGCGGAGCATGGCCGGCAATCCGGCCAGGCTCGCCAGTTCCTCGCGGCATTCCGGGCAGGCCGCGAGGTGCTCGTCCACCTGGGCCCGCTCGGCGGGATCGATGGCGCCCAGCACATAGACGCCGAGTGCCTGCCGGATCTCGCGGCATCTCAGCCATGCCGGTCACGGTGCCAGCCCCCGTTCTTCCAAGGCCAGCTTGAGCGCCCGGAGCGCGTAGAACGCGCGCGACTTGACCGTTCCCGCGGGCACGCCAAGCACGATGGCCGCCTCGGCCACCGATCTGCCCCGGTAGTACGTCTCCAGCAGAACCTGCCGGTGGTCGGGCCGCAGCGCTGCCAGCGCGTCCGCGACCGCCCATGATTCGAGCACGCGATCGGCCTCATCGGGGACGGGGACGAGGTTGCAGTGCGCCCTCGCCGACTTCCATGGGGCGTGCCTTCCTGGCCCGGTGAGCATCCACCGCCAGGTTACGTGCCACCGCGAACAGCCAGGGCCGGGCCGGTCGCTCCGCGATTGCCTCCGGATGCAGCCAGGCGCGCAGCAAGGTCTCCTGCACGATGTCCTCCGCCCGCTGCCTGTCGCCGTCGGTCATACGCAGGCTGAACCGCAACAGTGCTGCGGCATGCTCCGCGTAGAGCGCGCGCATGAGTTCCTCGTCGCTGACCTGGTGGGTCGGCCCGGAGTCCCCGGCTGCTCGGTTGCGCGCCACACCCTTACCACGCAGACGGGACGCGAACGGTTCACGGCGGGCGTTCAATGGCCCTCCCGGGCCGATGCGAGCGAGTGGGCTTAGGACCGGGCGAACTGGACATGCCGGGCCGATGCGGCGATCCGCAGGCCGTCCGGGGTGACGTGCACCGACGTGAGGTGCAGGTGCAGCGGCAGGGTGCTCAGCGGGACCACGATGCGCAACCGCGAGGAGTAGGCGGACACGGGCAGGCCCGGCAGCCCGGGGACGCTGACCTTGACGGGCGTCACGCTGATGCCGGAACCCGACACGCCGAGGGCGACGGTGGCGGAGACCGGGATGTGGGCGCCGTGGTAGGCCAGCCTGCCGGACACCCTGAGGTTCTTCCCGTCCGGCGGAGCTGGAATCCGCCGGGCAGCCGCCGGTCCACGGTGCCGAATCCGAGCATGGCCGAGCCGGCGGCGCGATCGGCGGTGACCATCGACGATCCGCTCCCCAGCACCTGGCTGACCGTCGCGTGCACGCCGGTCAGCCGGACGTTCAGGTCGTGCAGCGTGGCACCGTCGGCCGGCACCTGGCCTGGCCGAGACGTCGATCTGCCGGTAGTCACCGGCCGCGACCTGGGTGAGGAAGGGAAAGCCGGTGATGGACACCCCGGGCCGCTGCGGCAGCCCGTAGGCGCTGGTCAGCCGCTCGGAAATCTGGTTCTCCGCAACCGCGACCGAGATCCGGTCGGCGGCCACCAGCAGCACGGCGAGGGCGGCGACGCCGATGAGCAGCTTTCGCATGGCGGTGCCACACTACCCACCGGCTGCCGGTACGTGTTCCGCCTCGCCGTAACACGCCCGCGGCGGCACCGCGCAGGCTCCGGTCAGCCGCCGGCGAACGGTGGCAGCACCTCGATGACGGCGCCCTCGGCCAGCGCCACGGCCTCGGCCGCCCGCCCGCCCGCCTGCTCGCCGTCCACCAGGAACGCGGACCGGGCCAGCACGGCGCGGAACTCGGTGGCCGCCGGGCGCCGTGCCACCGCCGCCGCCAGCGCCTCAGCCAGCGTGGCGGCGTCGAGCTTCTCCTCGGCCACCCCGGCGGCATGCTTCGCCGCGGCCCAGTAGCGCACAGTTACCATTGGCACGTCGGATATCCTCGCTCACATCGGCTCCGGGCGATGCTGCCCTCGGGCCCTTCGGCAGATCCCTGGTGGAGGGTCTCTCCACACACGGTAAGGCGGAGGTGGCAGCAGCAATGAGTGAGCTGTTTCTGCTCACCAACGCCGCCGAGCCGCCCGTGGAGATCATGCCCGCGCTCGGCCTGCTGCTGCACACGGTGCGGACCGGCCCGGCCGACATGATCGCATTCGAGGACGCCATGGCGGCCGATGCGATCCTGGTCGACGCGCGCCGGGACCTGATCTCGGCCAGGCAACTCTGCCAGTTGCTGCGCAGGTCCGCCCCGCAGGCCGCCCATCCTGGCCCTGATGACCGAGGGCGGCCTGGCCGCGGTCACCGCCGAGTGGGGCGCCAACGACGTACTGCTCAGCTCCGCCGGGCCGGCCGAGCTGGAGGCACGGCTGCGCCTGGCCATCGGGCGCCAGGCGAGCGCGGCGCCCGAGGCACCGGACGAGATCCGCTCCGGCGAGTTGTCCATCGACGAGGCCACCTACACCGCCCGGCTGCACGCCCGCGTGCTCGACCTGACCTTCAAGGAGTTCGAACTGCTGAAGTTCCTCGCCCAGCATCCCGGCCGGGTGTTCACCCGGGCGCATCTGCTGCAGGAGGTCTGGGGCTACGACTACTTCGGCGGGACCCGCACGGTGGACGTGCACGTCCGGCGGCTGCGGGCCAAGCTGGGCCCCGAGCATGAGGCGCTGATCGGTACCGTGCGCAACGTGGGCTACCGTTTCGTGCCGGTCAAGGCCGGCGAGGACAGCCGGCGCGGTGCGGCGCGGGACAGCGCGGCCGGCGCAGCCGGTGCGGGCGGGCCCGGCCCGGCCGGTGATCCGGCCGCCGGTGACCCCGCCGTTCCGCTGGCCGCCGGCCAGCGGAACGGACGCGGCGGCCATGCCGCCGGGGACCGTGTCACCGGCGCGCCGGGTGCCCGGCAGCTCACGCGAGGGCTGAGACCTGCACGGGCCCGACGCCGCCGGCGTCACCATCATCAGCCGGGACCAGCTCAGCGGGGCCGAGGCCGGCCAGGTGCTGGGCCTTGCCGACGCGGCCGCCGCCGCCGACGGCGTCGGCCCGTTGTCCGAGCAGGTCCGGCTGCATCTGGCGTACGGCGGCGGTGCCGCCACCCGGGACCTGCTGCTGTGGCACGGTGCTGCCCTGGCGGGCTACGCGCACCTCGGCGAGCCGGATCCGGCCGGGCACCGCAGCGGGGAACTGGTCATCCACCCGGCTCACCGCCGGCGCGGGCTGGGCCTGGCCCTGGCGCGGGCGGCGGTGGCCGGGGCCGGGCCGCGGCCGGTGCGGATCTGGGCGCACGGGGACCTGCCCGCGGCGGCCGGTCTCGCCGCGGCGGCCGGGTTCACCCGGGTACGGTCGCTGCTGCTGATGCGGCGCGCCCTGGCGGAGGCGCTGCCGGAGCCGCGGCTGCCCGAGGGGATCACCCTGCGCAGCTTCGTGCCCGGCCAGGACGAGGACGAGTGGCTCGCGGTGAACGCGGCGGCCTTCGCCAGCCACCCCGAGCAGGGCGGCTGGACCCGGGCCGAACTGGAGCACCGCGAGGCGCAGCCGTGGTTCGACCCGGCCGGGTTCTTCCTGGCCGTCCGGGCGGGCCGGCTGGCCGGGTTCCACTGGACCAAGATCCACGAACCGGCTGGCGGGGCCGGGCGCACCGGTGAGGTCTACGTGGTCGGCGTGCATCCCGCGGAACAGGGCACCGGGCTGGGCCGTGCGCTGACCCTGGCCGGATTGCACTATTTGCGCGGCGCGCGAAATCCCCTGGGTGATGCTCTATGTGGACGGCGAAAACACCGCGGCGATCCGGTTGTACGAGTCACTTGGTTTCGCGCAAGCCGCCACGGACGTTATGTACGAGCACGCCGCTGGGCCCGTCGCGTCCTTATGCGGCACCGCCCGCCCACGCGATACGGATCGCTAACGCCAGCCACCGATCGCGGGGGTCCGGGGGCTCGGCTCCCCGGGCAGACACTCTGGGCGCGCCTCGACGGGAAGCTGAGCGAAGCTCGGCGAACATGCCCGGGGCCAAGCGACCGCAAGGCGGCGAACATGCCAAGGTCAAGCGACCGAGCGGACGCCGAGAACCTCGTCGAGTTCTTCCGGGGTGAGCACGTGATCGCTGGCGGCCACGGCGCTGAGGACTTCCGCGTAGAGTTCGATCTCGTCGAGTGCCACGAGTGTCGTGGACACGCAGATCGAGACGGTCTCCCACCGCGCCCACCTCCGTTGCTGAGCGGATCCGCGGAACCTCTTGGCAACAAGGCTACGACGCGGCCCGGCGCCCCCGCATGACCCACAAGGGTCATTCCTGGACCATCTTCGGGTGATTTTACCCAGACCCCCGATAACAATTCCAGCAAGGTGACAGCGCCGTGTCCCAGCAACCGGTATAGGCACATTGCGCCTATCCATACCGCCGCGTACCGGGCGCACCGCCCGTCACGCGCCAGGCGCCTGGTGCGCCCGGGCGTCCTCCGGGGCGCAGGCATCGCCGCTCCGGTGTTAAGCTGGCTAGGAAGTAACTGACTCCACTCGCCCGGTTACGCTCTGCGATTCGGGTAAACCGGGATAATCGTTCGTTTCGGTTGCGCCAGCGCGCAGTCGGGACAAGAGTCGTGTTCACTCCCCCTCGCGGGAGAACCCCGCTTTCCCCGTTTGACCCGCTTCAGCCTGACCGGGCTGGGGGCGGCCCCGCACTACCCGCCCGCCAGGGCGGCTTCCGTCGACGACCGCCACCAGGCGGCCCCGTCCGTGCCCGCGCGGAGCGCACCGGGACGGCCTGGCTCACCTCTCGGGTGCCACCATGACTAACGACTCAGACCTGATGTCAGACCTGGGGCAAGAAGACGCCTTCGAAGTCCAGATGCGCGGCTACAGCCGCCGTCAGGTGGACGAATTCGTCGCCCGCACCCGCAGCCAGATCCGCGAGCTCGAAGAGCGGCTCTCGCGTTCGCTGGACGACACCGAACGGGTGCGCCTGGAGCTGTCCGCCGCGCGGCAGGACCTGAGCAACAAGCCGGCCCACGAGGAGATCAGCGAGCGGGTCGGCCAGATCCTCAAGCTCGCCGACGACGAGGCCAAGGCGCAGCGGACCCGTGCCCAGGACGAGATCATCAAGCAGCGCGACGATGCCAAGAAGGAAACGGAGCGGCACCGCACCGAGGCCCGTGAGCAGACCGAGCGGATGCTGACCGCGGCCCAGGAGCAGGCGGAGAACGCCATCGCGGGCGCCCGCGCCGAGGCGGAGAAGATGCGCAACACGGCCCGCATCGAGAGCGAGCGGGCCGTCGGCGAGGCCGACCAAGGAAGCCGAGGCCACGCTCGCCTCGGCCAAGGCGCAGGCCAAGCAGATGCTCGACGAGGCGACCATGCGGGCCACCGCCATCCATGATGGCGCCGAGCGCCGCCTCAACCTGCTGACCTCCCGGCACACCGAGACGATGCGGCGGCTCACCGAGATCCGCGACGTGGTCACCAACCTGGTGTCCAGCGAGACCGCCCGCGGCTCCCTGGAGGAAGAGGTCGCCAAGTCCGTCGCCACGGGGGTCGCGGCCGGTGCCGCGCCCGCCCAGGCCCCGGCGGCCCGCGGCGCCGCCGAAGGCAGGCACACCCCCGGCGGCCAGCAGCTGCCCGGCCGTGGCGGCCGCGATGTTGCCGCGGAGGCTGCCCGGCCTGCCCCGGCCCGCACCGCCCAGCGCCCGCCCAGCCCGGCCGGCACCGCAGGCACCACCGAGGACCAGCCGAGCCATGCCGACGGCAGCACGGCTGCCGACCCGGCCCCCGCCAAGCCCGCCCCCCGGCCTGCTGCAGGCGGCGGCGCCCACGCGAGCGGCACCCGGCCCAACCAGCCGGAGTAGTACCACCAGCACCATGACGGGCTGGCCGCGCTGCGGCCAGCCCGTCGTCATGTCGGTTTGCGGTGGGAGGGGCGTCCGCGCGTCAGGTGGCCAGGGTGTCGATACGGCGGAGCAGGACGCCCTCGCGCAGCGCCCAGGGGCAGATCTCCAGTTCCGCCAGCCCGAGCAGGTCCATCGCGGCATCGGCTACCAGCGCGCCGGCGGCGAGCTGGGGCGCCCGCACCAGGGACACCCCGGGCAGTTCGGCGCGCGCGTCGGCGGGCATGGCGGCCAGGCGCTTCGCCAGGTCGGTCACGTCCGCGTGGGTGACGCAGCGCCGCACGTAGACCCCCTCCGCCGAGGGAGCGGCGCCGGAGATCCGCGCGAGCTGCCGGAACGTCTTGGACGTGGCCACCGCGCGGTCGGGCGGGCCGGCCCTGGCCACGTCCGCGGCCCGCCGGGCGATCTCGGCGCGGACATGCTTGCGCAACTGCCGCACCTGCTCCGGAGCGGGCGGGTTGCCGGACAGCCAGTCCCTGGTGAGCCGCGCCGCCCCCAGCGGCAGCGAGATCGCCACGTCGGGCTCCTCGTCCAAGCCGGCCGCGATCTCCAGCGATCCCCCGCCGATGTCGAGCATGAGCACCCGCCCCGAGGACCAGCCGAACCAGCGCCGGCAGGCCAGGAAGGTGAGCCGCGCCTCCTCCTCGCCCGTCAGCACCCGGATCGTCGACCCCGGTGCCGTCCTGGACCGAGGCCAGCACCTCGGTCCCGTTGGTGGCGTCCCGTACCGCGGAGGTGGCGAAGGCGAGCAGTTCCTCCACGCCCTTGTCCTCGGCGATCTGCAGCGCCTCGTCCACGAACGCCCCAAGCTGCCTGGCGACGCTGGCCGACAGCCGGTTCCCGTCGTCCAGGTGATCGCCGAGATGCAGCTCGGCCTTGTGGGAGAACACCGGCAGCGGCCGTCCGCCCTGATGCGCGTCGACCACCAGGAAGTGCACCGTATTGGAGCCGACGTCCAGGACACCTAGTCGCATAGATTGACGCTACTGGGTCCAGCCGCCTGGGGCGGCATGCAGCAGGGACGGAGAGAGATACCCATGGCCGAGAAGACACGTGGGATCCGGGTCGAGCAGGGCCCCAAGCGGGTGCGTGCCTACCTGGCCGGGGAACTCGTCGCCGACACCAGGACCCCGTTCCTGGTGTGGGAGTGGCCCTACTACCCCACGTACTACTTCCCGGCGGAGGATGTGCGCGCCGAACTGGTGCCGGCCGGCGAGATGCAGCACTCACCCAGCCGCGGGGACGGGCAGGTCTGCCACGTGAAGGTGGCCGGGGCCGGGGCCGACGGCGCGGCGCTGCGCTACCCGGATTCGCCGATCGAGTCCCTGCGCGGCCTGGTGCGGCTGGACTGGGCCTCGATGAGCGAGTGGTTCGAGGAGGACGAGCCCGTCTACGTCCACCCGCGCGACCCCTACAGCCGGGTGGACATCCTGGCCAGCACCCGGCAGGTCCGGGTCGAGATCGACGGGGTGACCGTCGCCGACTCCCGCCAGCCGCGGATCCTGTTCGAGACCGGCCTGCCGCCCCGGTACTACCTGCCGCTCACCGACCTGCGGATGGACCTGCTGCGGCCCTCGGACACGCAGACCCACTGCCCGTACAAGGGCACGGCCACGTACTGGTCGGTGGACACCGGGCAGGCGGTGCACACCGACGCGGTGTGGATCTACCGGACGCCGCTGCCGGAGAGCCAGAAGGTAGCCGGGCTCGCCTGCTTCTACAATGAGAAGGTGGCCATCCACCTGGACGGCGAGCTACAGGAACGGCCCAGGACCCACTTCAGCTAGCCACTCGCCGGCCGCGCTCAGCCGGCCGCGCTCGCCGGCCGCGCGGGCGAACGCCTCGGCGGCCCGCATCACCCGCAGCACGTTGCCGCCGGCCAGCCGCGCGCAGTGGTCCTCGGTCCAGCCGCGGTCCAGCAGTTCCGCGAACAGGGCGGGGAAGCAGGACACATCGCCGAGGCCCTCGGGCAGGTCGGGGGTGCCGTCGAAGTCGCTGCCGATGCCGACGTGATCCACGCCCGCGACCTCGCGGACATGCTCGACGTGGTCGGCCACCTGGGCGATCGTCGCCTTGGGCGGCGGGCTGGCCTCGGCCAGTTCCCGGCGGACCGCGACGTACCCGGGTAGTCCTCGCGGTTCCATGCCGCGCCGCTGCATCTCGGCCTGCACCCCGCGGTCCCAGTCCCGGCACTCCTGGGAGACGAATGGCGGGCACGAACGTGACCATGCACACGCCGTCGTTGCCGGGCAGCCTGGCCAGGATCTCGTCCGGCACGTTGCGCGGGTGGTCGCACAGGGCCAGGGTGCTGGAGTGCGAGAAGATCACCGGGGCCCGCGCGGTGTCCAGCGCGTCGGCCATGGTGGCGGGCGCCACGTGGGACAGGTCCACCAGCATCCCGATCCGCTGCATCTCGCTGACCACCTCGCGGCCGAAGTCGCTGAGCCCGCCCGCGTCGGGCTCGTCGGTGGCCGAGTCGGCCCACCCGGTGTTCCGGTTGTGGGTGAGCGTCATGTACCGCACCCCAAGCTGGTAGAACATGCGCAGCACGCCGAGCGAGGACGCGATCGAGTGGCCGCCCTCGGCGCCCAGCAGCGAGGCCACCTTGCCGCTGGCGCAGATCCGCTCCACGTCGGCCGCGGTGAGCGCGAGTTCCAGCGCGCCCGGGTAGCGGCGGACCATGTCGCGGACGAAGTCGATCTGCTCCAGCGTCGTGGCGACGGCGGCCTCCCCGGCCAGCGTCACGGGCACGAACACCGACCAGAACTGCGCGCCCACCCTGCCCTGCGCCAGCCTGGGCAGGTCGGTGTGGGTGAAGCTGAGCGGCGCGGCGATGTCGGTCGCGCGCGCGTCCGCGCCGCGAGTCTCGCGAAGCTCCCAGGGCAGATCGTTGTGGCCGTCGATGAGCGGGGTGCGGGTGAGCAGGGCGGTGGCTGCGGCGAGATGATCGGTCACCGGCTCAGCCTACGCAGCACCCCGCGCGCCGCGCATTGTCGTATTCGCCACTAGCGGCCGGTCCCCTGGTCGTCCAGGATCAATACGCCCGCCCCGTGGATCCGGTCTCCGGCCAGGTCAGCGAGCGCCCGGTCGGCCTGGTCGAAGGGGTAGGGGGTGGTGGTGACCTGGATCCGCAGCCGCTGCGCCAGGGTGAGGAACTCGGCGGCGTCGCCGCGGGTGTTGGCCGTGACGCTGCGCAGCACCCGCTCCTGGAACAGGTGCCGGTCGTAGTCGAGCGGCGGGATGCCGGTGAGGTAGATCCCGGCGATGGCACAGGTGCCACCGCGGTCGAGGGCCGCCAGGGCGGCGGGCACCAGGTCACCGGCCGGCGCGAAGATGATCGCCGAGTCGAGCGGCACCGGGGCCGGGTCGAAGGAGTCCTGCGCGGACGCGGCGCCGAGTGACAGCGCCAGTTCGCGGGCGGCCTGCGCCCGGGTGAACACGTGCACCTCGGCACCCTGGCCCATGGCGATCTGGGCGGCGAGGTGCGCGGATCCGCCGAAGCCCCAGATGCCGAGGGTGCCGCCGGGCGGCACCTGCGCCTGGCGCAGCGCGCGGTAGCCGATGATCCCGGCGCACAGCAGCGGGGCAAGCTCGGCGTCGCTGAACCCGTCCGGCAGCGGGTGCGCGAACGCGTCCGCCACGGTCAGGTACTCGGCATAGCCGCCGTGCCGGTCCCACCCGGTGTACACCGAGGCGGGGCAGAGGTTCTCCGCGCCGCGGCGGCAGTACCGGCAGGTGCCGTCGGTCCCGGCCAGCCAGGCGACCCCGACCCGGTCACCCGGCCGGAACCGGCCCTGCCCCGGGCCGGTGGCGGCGACCTCCCCGACCACCTCGTGCCCGGGGGTGATGCCGGGCGCCTTCGGCGCCAGGTCCCCCTCGGCCAGGTGCAGGTCGGTGCGGCAGACCCCGCAGCAGATCACCCGGACCAGCAGTTCGCCGGGACCGGGCTCGGGCACCGGCCGCTCCACCAGCCGCAGTGCGCCCGAGGCGACCGGGCCAGGCTTGTCCACCACCCACGCGCGCATGCAACAAACAGTACGCCCCGCGAAATATTGGGAATTTCATAGAAATATCTTGGTACGATACTGGCGCATGGGGAGACCAAATATATGTGGCGCGCATATCGCCGCATACATGATCGTGACATGGCGCACTTATTGCCACAACGCTCGGGAGCTTTGCTTATGCGCACATCACTCCTGTTCAGGCCCGCATTCACGGCGGTTGCCGCGGGCGCCGCGCTCGCCGGTCTGGTCACATTCACCGGCACTGCCGGCGCCATCGCACGGGCCGTTCCCGCCGCCCAGCACAAGGCCGCCGGGTTCGCGAACTGGCCGATGTTCCGTGGCAACCTGACCCATTCGGGCGTCTCGCCCGAGACGGGGATCAACACCACGACCGCGGGCACGCTGACGCCCGGCTGGTCGGCCTCGGTCGGCACCGCGACCTACAGTTCCCCGGCCGTGGTGGACCTCAAGTCCCTCGGCGAGCCCGTGGTCTTCGTCGGCGGCTCCAGCAGCTTCTCCGCCTATGTGGCGTCGTCTGGCGCGCTGCTGTGGAGCTTCCCGGTGGCCAAGATGGTCAACTCCTCGCCCGCGGTGCTCAACGGCGTCGTCTACTTCGCCGACACCGACGGCACCCTTTACGCGCTCAACGCCAAGAACGGCGCGGTGCGCTGCTCGTTCGCCACCGGCCAGTTCACCGAGACCTCCCCCCTGGTCACCGAAGACCCCGACGGCTCCGGGCCGGTGATCTATTTCGGCACGTCCCCGCCGCTGCCTAACCAGGGGTCCGAATACGCCATCTACGGCCCCGGCAACACCCATGGTTCGTGTACCGAAGACTGGTCGTTCCACGGGTGGACGATCCACCCGGGCGGCAGCTGGTCGCCCCCCGCCTACGGCACGAACGCCAACGGCATTCCGGTGCTGGTCTTCGGCAGCGAGAACATCGACAACTCGGTCTACGCGCTGAACGCGGACACCGGCGCGAAGATCTGGACCTACCGGACCAGCAAGACCCATGAAGACAACGACGTGGGCGCGTCCCCGACCATCTCCCCGCCGGGCGCGAACGGGTTCGCCGGCGGCGTCGTCTACGTCACCGGCAAGGACAAGGTCACCTACGCCTTCGACCTGACCACCGGCGCCCTGATCTGGCAACACCCGCTGGACCAGGACAGGTCCGCCGACGAAGGCAGCTCCGCCCTGGTAGGGAACACGGTCTACGTCGACGCGAGCACCGGCATCTACGCGCTCAACGCCACCACCGGCGCGCAGGTCTGGCATGTCCTGCCCACGTCGGGGTTCTACTCCTCCCCGGCGATCAGCGGCCCGCCCGGCCAGCAGATGCTGATCACCGGGAGCCTCACCGGCCACCTGTACGCATTCAACCTGGCCAACGGGAAGACGGTGTATATCCACGAGGCCGACAGCGCGGGCTTCTGGTCCTCCCCGGCGATCTCGCAGAACACCATCTACATCACCGGCAAGGACGGCCAGTTGCTGACCTTCGCACCATCCGGGGGCTGACGAAACCGTGCGATACGCACGAATACGGCTATTCGGCATCGAATATATGCAAGTCAAGGCAAAGACTTGGTACGATTTCGCCCGCATGGGGCGACCGGTATGTGTAGTCGAAACGGCTACATATACAAAACCTAGCGGTTTTATAGCTTAGCAGGGGAGCTTGTGTATGGGTACATCGACTCTATTTAGGCATGCCATTTTTAAGGCCGCCGCGGGCGCCGCGGTAGCCGGGCTCTGCATCATGGCGGCCAGCGCCGGCGCGGCCGCCCGCACGGTTCCCGCCGCGCACCGCGGCACGGCACGGCCGGCCGGCCGCGGCGGCAGCCAGCACCAGGCCACCGGGTTCGCGAACTGGCCGATGTTCCGTGGCAACCTGACCCACTCCGGCGTCTCGCCCGAGACCGGGATCAACACCACGACCGCCAGCACGCTGACGCCCGGCTGGTCCGCCTCCCTCGGCACCGCCAGTTTCAGTTCGCCGGCCGTGGTGGACCTCAAGTCCCTTAGTGAGCCCGTGGTCTTCGCCGGCGGCTCCAGCAGCGTCAACGCCTACCTGGCGTCCACCGGCGCGCTGCTGTGGAGCTTCCCCGTGGGCAACATGGTCAACTCCTCGCCCGCGGTGCTCAACGGCGTCGTCTACTTCGTGTCGACCGGCGGAACCATGTACGCGCTCAACGCGAAGAACGGGGCGGCGCGCTGCTCGTTCCCCACCGGCCAGTTCACCGAGACGTCCCCCGTGGTCGTCGAGGACCCCGACGGCTCCGGGCCGGTGGTCTATTTCGGCACCTCACCGTCGCTGCCTAGCCAGGGCTCCGAATACGCCATCTACGGCCCCGGCAACACCCACGGTTCGTGCACGCAGGACTGGGCGTTCAGCGGGTGGACGATCCAGCCGGGCGGCAGCTGGTCACCCCCCGCCTACGGCACGAACGCCAACGGCATCCACGTGGTGGTCATGGGCAGCGAGAACACCGACAACTCGGTCTACGCACTGAACGCGGCCACCGGGGCGATGCTGTGGACCTACCGGACCAGCAAGACCAACCTTGACAACGACGTGGGCGCGTCCCCGACCATTTCCCCGCCGGGCGCGAACGGGTTCGCCGACGGCGTCGTCTACGTCACCGGCAAGGACAAGGTCACCTACGCCTTCGACCTGACCACCGGGGCGCTGCTCTGGCAGCACGCGCTGTCCGTGGGCACGGCGGGCGACGTGTGCGGCAGCGCACTCGTCGGCAACACGCTCTACCTCTGCTCGGACACCGGCGTCTACGCGCTCAACGCCACCACCGGGGTGCAGGTCTGGCACGTGATACCGAATCGCGCCTTCTACGCCTCACCGGCGATCGTCGGCGCGCCGGGCCAGCAGGTACTGGTCACCGCGAACATCAGCGGCGACATCTACGTGCTCAACCTGGCCAACGGAAACACCCTCTATATCCACAATGCGGACAGCGCGGGCATCTGGTCGTCGGCCGCCGTCTCGCAGAACACCATCTACATCACCGGCAAGGACGGCCAACTGGTGACCTTCACCCTCCCCAGCGCCGACCGGTAGGTTTCGCGCTTGCCGATCCGGGCCCGGTGTTCTGCTTCCAGGCGGGCACCGGGCCCGGTCACTTTCCGTGGCCTGGGGTGAGCGCCGCGGCCCGCCCGGCCGCCAGCCGGATTAGCGAAATCACGGGAACTTCGCGAAACAGTTGGTACGATCCCGGACACATAGGACGACCGGTAGTATGCGGCGAATAACGTCGCAGACCCGGTCCGTGGTGATCTTATTTGCCACGAGGTGGGGGGATTCTTTTATGCGCACACCGATTCTGTCCAGGCCTGCCCTGATGGTGGCGGCCGGCGTCGCGCTGGCCGGCCTGTGCACCATGGCAGGCACCGCCGGCGCGGCCACCCGCACCTCCCCCGCCACGGGGCGCGGGACGGCACGGGCGGCCTGCCGCACCGTCAGTGCGCCAACTCCCGGGTTCGCGAACTGGTCGGAGTTCCGCGGCAACCTGACCCACTCGGGCGTATCCCGCGAAACCGCGATCAACACCACGAACGCCAGCACGCTGACCGCTGGCTGGTCGGCTTCGGTCGCCTCCGTCAGCTACAGTTCGCCGGCCGTGGCGTACCTCCCGGCGCTCGGCGAGGCCGTGGTCTTCGTCGGCGGCCTCGGCACCTTCGCCGCCTACCCGGCTTCCGGCGGCGTGCCGCTGTGGACCTTCCCGGTGACCAAGATGGTCAACGCCTCGCCCGCGGTGCTCAACGGCGTCGTGTACTTCGACTCGACCGAGGGCACCATCTATGCGCTCAACGCGGCGACCGGGGCGCTGGACTGCTCCTTCGACACCCACCAGTTCACTGAGGGTTCCCCCCTGGTCACCGAAGACCCCGATGGCTCAGGCCCGGTGATTTACGAGGGCACCGCCCCGACACCCGGTCCCGGCTTCGAATTCGCCATCTACGGTCCCGGCAACACCCACGGTTCATGCACCCAGGACTGGGCGTTCGACGGGTGGACAATCCACCAGACCGGCACCTGGTCACCGCCCGCCTACGGCACGAACGCCAACAGCGTCCCGGTGGTGGTCTTCGGCAGCGACGACCCGGACAACTCGGTCTACGCGGTGAACGCGGGCACCGGGGCGCTGCTGTGGACCTACCAGACGAACGACACCACCGCGGATGACGATGTGGGCGCCTCTCCCACCATCTCCCCGCCGGGTGTGAACGGCTTCGCCGACGGCGTCGTCTACATCACCGGCAAGGACAAGGTCACCTACGCCTTCGACCTGACCACCGGGGCTTTGATCTGGCAGCACGCACTGGCCGTGGGCACCGCGGGCGACGTGTCCGGCACCGCACTGGTCGGCGACACGGTCTACCTCGGCTCGGACACCGGCGTCTACGCGCTCAACGCCACCACCGGCGCGCAGGTCTGGCGGGCGATACCGAACAAGGCGTTCTACGCCTCCCCGGCGGTCGTCGGGCCAGCGGGCAAGCAGGTGCTGATCACCGCGAGCATCACCGGTCACATCTACGCGCTCAACCTGGCCACGGGGCAGACGCTGTGGACGCAGACGGCCGACAGCGCGGGGATCTGGTCCTCGCCCGCCGTCTCGCAGGGCACCATCTACATCACCGGCAAGGACGGCCAGCTGGTGACCTTCGCCCCCTCCGGCGCCAACCGGTAAGCTTCGCGCTCGCCGATCCGGGCCCGGTGTTCCGCCTTCGCGGACCCGGGCCCGGTTACTGCCCGGGGGCGGCGGCCTGCTCGGTGACCAGTTCCGTTTCGCCGGTCAGGCCGCGGCGCCTGCCCAGCGAACCGACCGCCCAGAAGACAACGCCCAGGGCGACCATCACGCCGAAGGCGCCGAGGGTGACCGACTCGAAGAAGACCCGGGATACGCCGAAGCCGCTCTCGATCGAATACGACTGGCCGAACCAGGAGTTGATGGCCCCCGGCCACAGCAGCGTGACCGCGGTGACGATGACGAACAGTTCGGTGATGACCGCCGCGATCCAGGCCCCGGCCGTGCCGAACGGCACCCGGTAGGGCCGGGGCGCGTCCGGGTACTTGCGCCGCAGCGCGATCAGGGCCGGGAAGACGAACACGTAGCTGACCGACGTGGTCGAGATCACCAGCGCGATCATCACCGAGAAGAAGTGGGCCAGGCTGCCGCTGGTGATCAGGAACACGAAGAAAACGAAGGCCGAAGCGATGAGCCCGGACATGATGTTCACGGTGACCGGGGTGCCGAGGCTCGAGAACCGGCCCATCCACGACGGGGCGGCGCCGTCCAGGGCGGCGATGGCCTGCGTCCGGTCCGCGCCCTCCAGCCAGACCGAGCCGCTGCCGATCAGGGTCAGGATGATCAGCACCCCGAAGGTCACGTCGAGGGCACGGGAGTGCAGGTCGGTCGCGACCGCCTTGTAGGCGTCGGTGAACCCGGCCACGCTCGACAGGTTCGCCTTGGAGATCACCAGGATGATCCCGAGGATGGCGAGGCCGTAGAGCAGGGCGCCGATGATCCCGGATCCGACGATCATGCGCGGCACGTCGCGCCGCGGGTTGTGCATCTCCTCCGAGGCGCCGCTGGACAGCTCGAAGCCCACCCACAGGAAGACCAGCACGCCGATCACGGTGAGGAACCCGTTCAGGCTGGGCTTGAGGTCGGCGGCGGTGGAACTGCCGGGCGGCCGGCCGTGGTGCACCAGGAAGGCGATGAACAGGATCGTGAAGATCGCGACAACGGCGATCTTGATGATCGTGCCGATGTTCGGCGCCCACTTGCCGTAACGGAACGCCACGATCGCCGTGCCCACGGTGACCCAGGTGAAGATCAGCCCGACGACGATCTCACCGGTCGTGCCGAGCGGCTTGCTCAGCACGAACGTGTTCAGCGTGGCGATCGTCGTGGCCGCCAGGGTGCCACCCACCCAGATCGGGTTGGACAGCCAGTACAGGACGGCGGTGATCGAGCCGGCCAGGCGGCCGAACGACATCTTCACCCACTCGTAGGGCCCGCCCTCCACCGGGAACGCCGAGCCCAGTTCGGCGACCAGCATCCCGTACGGGATCAGGAAGATCACCAGCGAGATGACCAGCCAGGTGATCGCCTGGGCGCCGGCCTCCGCGGCGAACGCGACGCTGTCCAGGCCCACGATGGCGCACGCGGTGAACAACACCAGGTCGCTGCGCCGGAGCACCTTGCGGAGCTTGGCTTTTTCCTGCGCGACGAGCACGCCCGCCGTGACGTCGGCCATGCGCACCTACCCCTACACTCCCAGCCCGGAGCACATCTGGGCATTTGAGCAGATCATGAAGGCGCACGCGGGTGGAGCGCAAGACCCCGGCCGGGCGGCACCCGCGCCGGCCAGACACGCGAACGGCCGCGGTGCGGGGAATTCCCCGCGCCGCGGCCGCTGGCAGCCAGCTAGGCCTGGGTCGGCAGTTCGGTCACCAGGTCGTCGGCGGTCTCCATGCCGGCCCGCCACACCGAGCGGCAGACGATCTTGCCCGGGTCCACCCGGTCGCGGTACCGGGCAGCGACCTGACGGCCCTCATCCAGCAGGCCCTCCGACAGCGTGGTCGGCTTCAGGCCCAGGGCGAGGAACTGGTCGTTGCGCACGTTGAGATCGTTCTCCTCGGCCTCGCGGCGCGGGTTGGGCAGGTAGGCGATGTCCGCGCCCATCACGTCGGCCACCATCTTGGCCAGGTCCAGCACGCGGTGCACCTCGGTCATCTGGTTGAGGACGCGCGGCTTGTCACCGGTCTGCGGCGGGTTGGTGATCGCGATCTCGATGCACCGGACGGTGTCGCGGATGTGGATGAACGCGCGGGTCTGCCCGCCGGTGCCGTGCACGGTCAGCGGGTGCCCGATCGCGGCCTGCATGAGGAACCGGTTCAGCACGGTGCCGTAGTCACCGTCGTAGTCGAACCGGTTGATCAGCCGCTCGTCCCGGCCGGTCTGCTCGGTCTGCGTGCCCCACACGATGCCCTGGTGCAGGTCGGTGATCCGCAGCCCGTCGTTCTTCGCATAGAACGAGAACATCAGCTGATCCAGGGTCTTGGTCATGTGGTAGACCGACCCCGGGTTGGCCGGGTGCAGGATCTCCCGCTCGATCTCACCGTCGGGCGTGGGCACCTTCACAGTCAGGTAGCCCTCGGGGATCGGCGCGCTGCCCGACCAGCCGTAGCCATAGACGCCCATCGTGCCCAGGTGCACCAGCGCCGGGTCGATGCCGGTCTCGGTCAAGGCGGTGAGCAGGTTGTGCGTGGCGCGGACGTTGTTGTCCACCGTGTACCGCTTGGTCTGCGGGTTCCGCATCGAGTACGGGGCGGCACGCTGCTCGGCGAAGTGCACGATCGCGTCCGGGCGGATCTTCTCCAGCACCGCGACCAGCCGGTCGTACTCGGTCGCCAGGTCGAGGTACTCGAACCCGATGGCGTGACCGGAAACCTCATGCCAGACGCGGATCCGCTCGCTCACCGGGCGGATCGGCGTCAGCGACTCAACCTCAAGCTCGACGTCGATCTTCCGGCGACTCAGGTTGTCGATGATGGTGACTTCGTGGCCACGGTCCGACAGATACAACGATGTCGGCCAGCCACAGAACCCATCACCGCCCAGAACCATAACGCGCATTCCGACTCCCATCACGCTGCGTCATCGAGGAAAGCCCACGGCCAAGGCCGCCGGGAGGGCCAATAGGGCCGCCCGGGGGTGGCGGCCCACCGGCCATGACGTCCCGTGGCGGTCAGTGTACCCAAGGGAAACTGTCACAACTGCAATCCCTACGCGACCGGAACGCAACATCACCACGAGTCACTTCAGTTACGCAATCGACTCGCGTATGAACGGCACGCGTACTGGGCCGACACTAATTGGCCACGGTTTTTGCTGATTCCTTACACGGCACTGCCAGGCCAGTTACGATCCAGTTCACCTAGCGGTCATCTCTTCCAAATACGGAGAAATTGATGCGTCGCATCGCTGCAACCGTCGCTGTGGCCACCGTCGTCACCACAGTGGCGATGGCTGGCGGGGCACCTGCCCTCGCCGCGCACCGGCCTTCGGCCACGACCACGGCATCCTACTACCTGTCGCTCGGAGATTCGCTTGCTCAGGGGGTTCAGCCGAACTCCTCCGGGACCGACGTAGAGACCAACCAGGGTTACCCGAACCAGCTCTACACCTCGCTGCACCTGGGCAACCCGACGCTGAAGCTGGTCAAGCTGGGCTGCCCGGGAGAGACCACCGCGACCATGATCAACGGCGGCATCTGCAGCTACGCCAAGGGCTCGCAGCTCGCCCAGGCGGCGGCGTTCCTGGCCAGCCACAAGGGCAAGGTCCAGCTCGTGACGATCGACATCGGGGCCAACGACCTGAACCCGTGCCTCGCGCTGAAGACCATCCCCGAGATCGTCCAGTGCCTGGAAGGGGTCTTCCCGACCATCCAGGCCAACCTGACCACCATCATGAACACGCTGACCACGGCCAACGGCAGCGGCCCGACCCCGCCGATCATCGGCATGACCTACTACGACCCCGAACTGGTCGCATGGCTGGAGGGCACCGCGGCCGGGCGCGCCTTCGCCAAGGACAGCATCGCGCTGGCCGAGGCCTTCGGCAACCTGCTCAGCGGGGTGTACACGGGCTTCGGCGCCAAGGTGGCCGACGTGTACACCGCGTTCCACACCCCCGCGTTCCACACCACCGTGACGCTGCCCGCGTTCGGCCAGGTGCCCAAGGACGTCGGTTACATCTGCATGTACACCTGGGAGTGCGCGGCTCCCCCGGTGGGGCCGAACGAGCACGCCACCGTGCTCGGCTACGGCGTCATCGCCAACACGTTCCTGGACACCTACCTCGGCTGAGATCACGGCTGCGGGGTAACCCCGCAGGCACGGACAAGGGGGCCGCCCGCCATGCGGGCGGCCCCCTTTGCATGCCCGTGCGCCGATGGCCGGCGATGCCACGGCACCACCTTTGCCCCAGGGCCTGCTGGGTCTTGTGACCCGTCCGGGTGCCGGGAAGCACGATTGTTCGTTTTGTCAAGGGTTGACAAGCCGGCCAGCAAAGCGGACGCTTGCGTGGGGCCGGAAATCACGCGCAACCTGATCATCGGTGATCACGCGTTGCCCGTTTCTGGAAGGGATGGACCTCAGCATGCGCCTTCGTTCTGGTTTTCGCCTGGTCGCGATCTTAGGGACCGCGGCCCTGATGCCGCTCGCCGCCAGTGGTGCGGCCGTGGCGGCCCACTCGCCGGGCCGGGTCTTCAAGGGCACCAAGTCCGTGCTCACCGCCGCGCAGGTCGAGCGCCTGGCGGCCCACGCGACGCACCGCTCGATCATCATCTTCAAGAACCAGCTCACCGGCCTGCCCGCCAGGGGCGCCACCGCGAACGCGCGGATCCAGGCGGCCAACGCCGCCCAGGCGGGCGTGCTGGCCGAACTGCGCCAGGTGCACGCCACGCACGTGCACAGCTTCCACATCATCAACGCGATCTCGGCGACGATCTCCGCCGCCGAGGCCAGCGCGGCTGCAGCACAACCCGCGATCCGGGCCGTAGTGCCCGACCCGATGCGGCACTTCGCCGTCGCTGGGCGGCGGCGCCGGGCCCGATCTTCCCCGCCGCGGCGCGCCGTGGCCGCCACGCAGCGGCCCGGCCAACCGCCGGCACAGCAGATCTGCCCGAGCAACCCGGCCCAGCCGCTGATCGAGCCCGAGGCGCGCCAGGTGATGAACGTGGACGCCGCCAACCAGATCGTCGACCGGGACCGGGATCAAGGTCGGCATCATCGCCGACGGCATCGACCCGAACAACGCCGACCTGATCCGCGCGAACGGCCAGCACGTCATCTTCGACTACGAGGACTTCAGCGGGTACGGGCTCGGCGCGCCGACCGACGGCCGGGAGGCCTTCCTCGACGCCGGCACGATCGCCTCGCAGGGCAACCAGACCTACGACCTGTCCAACTTCGTCAACCCGGCGCACCCGCTGCCGCCAGGCTGCAACATCAAGATCGAGGGCATCGCGCCCGGCGCGAGCCTGGCGGTGCTGAACGTGGCGGGCAGCGACGCCGGGCTTCTTCAACTCGCAGATCATCCAGGCGGTCGAGTGGGCCGTCCTGCACGACCACGTCAACGTGCTCAACGAGTCCATCGGCGGGCTACCCGGTCCCCAACACCCAGGACGACCCGGTGGCCCTGGCCGACCAGGCGGCGGTGGCCGCCGGCGTCACGGTCGTGGCCAGCAGCGGCGACGCGGGCCCGTTCAACAACATCGGCTCACCGGCCACCACGCCCGGCGTGATCGCGGTCGGCGGGACCACCACCTACCAGGTCTACCGCCAGACCACCCGGTACGGCACGCAGCTGTCGCCCGGCGGCTGGGAGAACAACAACATCACCGCGCTGTCAGCTCCGACGGCGTCACCGAGTTCAACCCGCACACGGTGGACGTGGTCGCCCCCGGCGACCGCGGCTGGTCGCTGTGCAGCACCAACACCACGGCGTTCTTCGGCTGCGCGGACATCGACCAACCGGTGCCGCGCCGGGGATCTGGGCGGCCGGCGGCACCAGCGCGTCGGCACCCGAGACCTCGGGGACCGCGGCGCTGGTCATCGAGGCCTACGAGAACACCCACGGCGGCAACGCGCCGTCCCCGGCGCTGGTCGAGCAGATCATCGTCAGCACGGCCACCGACCTGGGCGCGCCCGCCGACCACCAGGGCGCCGGGCTGGTCAACACGCTCAAGGCCGTCCAGCTGGCCGAGTCCATCAACAGCAACCAGCCCGCAGGGCAGCACGCTGCTGCTCAGCAAGACGAGCCTGAACGCCACGGTGAACGCCGGTCAGTCGCCAGACGTTCAGCGTCGGCGTCACCAACGAGGGCACCGGCCGCCAGACGGTCACCCCGACGGTCTCCGGTAACCCGACGACGGTGTCCACCGACACCGGCACCGTCACCCTCAGCGCTTCGTCGCCGACCTACATCGACGGCGAGGGCAACACCGATTCCTACGCCGCTGCACACGTTCAGCGTGCCGGCCGGGGCTGACAACCTGAACGGCGACATCACCTGGAACGCCCAGCAGATCGGCGGCGTCGGCCTTCGAGACGCTGTTCGACCCGCAGGGCAACGTGGCCGCGTACTCGCTGATCGGGACGAACCAGAGCGGGTTCGGGCACGTCGAGGTGCACAACCCGATGGCGGGCACGTGGACCGCGGTGATCTTCACGGTCAGCACCGCGCCCGTACTTCGGGCCGGTCCAGTTCAGCTACTTCGCCGAGAACTTCCACGCGGCCGGGTCGGTGTCGCCGTCGTCGCTGACGCTGGCACCGGGGCAGTCCGGCACCTTCCAGGTGACGGTCACCGCCGGCCAGGCCGGAGACGAGGCGTTCAACCTGCACCTGGGCACCGGCGGCAGCACCGACGGGAGCATCCCGATCATCCTGCGCTCGCTGGTGCCGATCACCTCAGCCGGCGGATCGTTCAGCGGCAACCTGACCGGCGGCGGGCCAGCTCGGCAACGGCGGCCAGGAGTTCACCTACCAGTTCAACGTGCCGTCGGGGAAGCCGTCGCTGAACGTCGGCGTCCAGCTGCCGGACCCCGACTACGACGTCGAAGGGTTCCTGATCGATCCGAACGGCGAGCCGCTGGACCTCCAGTCCACGGCGCAGTTCGACGCCAACGACAACTTCCTCGGCTTCGGCCCGACCATGCAGTTCTTCCACGGCTCACCGGCGCCTGGCCTGTGGACCCTGGTGCTGGTCGTCGCCGGCCGGTCGACGGCGCGCACCTGAGCGAGCCGTTCACCGGGTCCATCTCGTTCACCGCGCCGTCGGTGACCAGCAGCGGGCCTACCGAACTCGCCCAGCACGGTGCTGCCGGCCGGCCAGCCGGTCACCGCGACCATCACGGTGACCAACACCGGCAACATCAGCCAAGGACTTCTTCGCCGACCCGCGGCTGAACGGCCAGGTCCCGCAGGAACTGCTCGGCAATGACCGTGAACAACGTGCCGCTGCCGCTGTCCTGACGCTCCAAGCCCAACTGGCTGGTCCCGACCGACACCAACGCGCTGGTCGTGGCCGCCCAGGGCACCGTCGCCGATCACCATGGACATCCAGTGGGCGTTCGGCGACCCCGACGTGCTCGGCGTCTCGTTCGGCAACAACTCGGTCGCCGCCCTGCGCGGCCCCGGAGGTCGCGCCCGGGTTCTTCGTCGGCGCTCCCCGAGGCCACCGGGCCGTTCACCACCGGCACCACCGGGACGGTGAACCTGGCGGCGGTCGCCAACACCAACCCGTTCGACTCGGCCGTCACCTCCAGCAGCGGCGACGTCTGGGCGCAGAGCGTCAACCCGACCGCCCCTACTCACCGCTGACCCTCGGGCCCGGCCAGACGGGCACCATCACGCTCACCATCACCCCGAACGCGCCCAAGGGGACGGTGGTCCACGGCTTCATCGGCGTGGACACCTTCAACCTGGCCACCGACAGCGGTGACGAGCTGGTCAACATCCCCTACTCCTACAAGGTCGGCTGACCGGGCAGGAAACCCGCGAGAGGACGGGGGCAGACCGCCGGGCCTGCCCCCGTTCCGTTGCCTGTCAGCCGTTGCTCACCGTGGCGTCCTGGCGCGGTGCGACCGTGGCGTCAGGGTTGCCGGCCGGTGTCCGCCCACCGCTGGAACACCTCGATCTTCGCGGCGGGCCAGGCGCCGTCACAGGGCATCGAGCCGTCCCGGAGCCAGGCTGAGGATCTCGGCGGCCCGGGAACTGACGTCCTGGAACGACCACAGGTCGAAGGCGAAGCTCATGGACTGCCGGTCGCGCTCGCGGAACAGCGGCTTGATGTGCGCGGCGAAGGTCACCGGCTGATCCGGCCCGGGCAGTTCGGCCGCGCCGTCCTCGGCGGTGCCGTCCTCGGCGGTGCCGTCCTCGGCGGTGCCGTCCTCGGCATGTGCTGGCGGGCGGGCGGCCCGGCCGGGCCCCAATCCCAGCGCGGCACCGGGACCTGCTGGGGCTCCGCGCCCGCCTGAGTCATCGCCAGCGCGGTCCGCGACGCCCACTCCAGGCAGGAGGACAGCACCGCGCGGAACTCCGGGTCGGCCGGCAGCGCGGCATCGTCAGCGGCAGCGGACATCAGCGCGACCAACCGGGCCCGCTGCGGCTCCCCGAACTCCCCGCCCGTGGCGCCGATGAGCGCCAGCCGCACGTCGGCGCTAGCGGCAGCGGGTGCGCCGGCCGCGTTTCCGCCGGCAACGGATGCACCGGCAGCGCGTGCGTTGGGAGCGGACCCGCCGGCCGTCGGCCTGCCGAGCGCCTCGGCCAGCCAGCCGGCCAGCAGGGGTGCCTGATCGGGGCCGATGTCCGCAAGCAGCGGCGCGAGCAGCGGATCGGCCGGCCCGTGCTTCTCGTAGAACAGCCGGCACATCCTGGTCAGCGCCGTCAGCCCGCCGGCCCACTCGTAGGGGCCCGGCTCGTTCCCCTCCCGCGGTTGCGGGTCGCGGAAGTTCACGTACCAGTGCATGCCGCTGCAGAACGGCTTGTTCTGCGACTGCCCGCACCGGCACAGCGCGTAGTGCTCGCGCGACGCTCCCTCGGCACGGTCCTCTGCCGCGCCGTCGGGGCCGGCCAGCGCGATCGCCCCGGTGATCCGATATGGGCCATCCTTGGTCACCTCGATCGCCGGCGGCCTGGCGTTGCCCCAGTCGACCTGGTCGCGCGCCTCGATGCCGTCGATGGCGTAGCTCAGCGCCCCGGACGGGCAGTCCCGCACGGCCCGGATGATCTCGTCCAGCCGGCCTCCGCTGGGTGCCACGAACGGCTCGGCGCCGGTGCGGAACACCGTGGCCAGCCGGTCCGTGCACAGGCCCGAGTGCTGGCAGATGCCGCGGTTGTCGAAGATCGTCACCTGCTGGCCCGGGTAGCTGTCGCGCCGGTCGGGGACCCGCCCGGGATCCTTGGCGTCGCGGAAGCCGGTGCGGGCGTGGCTGCCGTCGCACCACGGCTTCATCGCCGACTGACCGCAGCGGCACAGCGCCAGCTGCGGCGACCGGCCGTTCCTCGGCACCCAGGCGGTCGATCAGCCGCGGCACGTTGGTCACCAGGTACGGCCCGTCATGGGCCGCCTGGATCCCGGGCGGCAGCCCGGCCTGGAGCTGCCACAGTTCGGCCCGGCGCGAATCGGCCTGGCCGGGCCGGACGAGCCGGCAGGCGAGGTCCTGGAGCGCAGCGGCGGCCTCGGCGAGTTCCGGCGGGCAGTCGCCGGCCTTGCCCAGCCGGGCCCGCAGTTCGGTCGCGGTCCTGGTCAGTTCCCAGACCCGGTCGGCGGCGGCGATTCCCGGCTGGGGCGGCGCGCGGCGGCGCGGCGTGCCAGGCGCCTTCCTCGGCCGAGGTACCTTCCTGGGCCGGGGTGCTGCCCTCGCCGGGGGCGCCGGGGGCGGCGTTCCGGGCGAGCGCGTCCGCGAGCGGCCGGAGGACGCTGTCGGCCAGCCGGGGCACGATCCAGGCCTGGTGCGCGGTGTCACAGCCCTGGCCCGCCGCGGCGGTGGTCACGATCGAGTACCCCGTGTCGAACAGTTCCCGCAGGGCCCGGCCGGGATCGGCGGCCGGCCTGGGCCGACGGTGCCCGCCAGCCCGGCGGCCCGGCTCAGCACCGCGCCGAGTTCACCGGCGCCCAGCGGGACCGGCGCCTGCGCCAGGGCGGCGTGCGCGCTGGCGGCCGGAAGATGCGCGGCGAGGGTGCGCGAGATCTCCCGCATCGCGGCAAGCACCGGCGCCAGGGCCCCGGCGATGGCCGCGCCACGGCCCGTGCCGATCGCCTCACAGAGCCAGGCCGCCTCGTCCAGCCGTTCGGCCAGCAGTGCCCAGGCCGCGTGCTGGTGCGGCATGAGGTAGTCGTTCTCGTAGAACAGCTCGAAGCTGGGACCGGCGGTCCTGCCGGGGTGGTCCGGCCCGGCCGGGAGCGTGGTGATCAGGTCGCCCAGCGGCTTGAGAACCCGGACCATCAGCGTGATCGTCGCGTCGGCAAGCACCTTGAGCTGGCCGTCTGACTCCCGCGTGTGCGCGAAGAAACGCTCGAGGATCTGCAGCAGGATCTCGTAGCCCACGTTGAACAGGTCGGTCACCCGGGCGGTCAGCGGGTCGGAGATGAGCGGATGGTCCGCGTCCCGCTCGTGCGGGCGGACGTTGGCAGCCAGCACCGGGCGGACCGGGTCGAAGCCCGGGTTCGCCGCGCGGAGTCTGCTGATACTCGTCGAGGATGGTCACGAACTGGCCGAAATGGGCGTCCCGCCACTCGCCGCGGGGGCCTTCGCCCTGCTCCAGGATCTCCTCGATGGCGCGCTGCGCGCTGGCCAGGTCGGTCACGCAGACCAGCTCGGGCCAGCCGAAGTGCGCGGCGGTGGCCTGCGCCCGCGGCGGCCCGACGAACAGCCAGTCCTCCCCGTTCTTGGCGGCCAGGTGCGCCAGGCCCGCCTCGATGGACCGGTACAGGTGGCCGACGGTGGCGAAGTCCTGGCCGCGCGGGACGATGTCCCGCTCGTTCAGCAGCGGCGCCGCCTCCCCGACCGCCGCCAGGCCCTCGGCGTCATCAAGGTCCATGCCTTCCGGCCGTTCCAGGAACATGAAGTGCCGCAGCGCCTGCTCTCCGAACGGGATCAGCGCGAGCTGCACGCCCGCCGGGTAATGGTTCGCGGGCTGCGGCAGGTTCGGCCGCGCCAGGTGCGGTGCCGCCCCGATCGCCGAGAGCAGGTTGTGCACCAGCGCCAGGTGCAGCATCTCCTGGGTGGCCACATGGGAGATCTGCCGGCGCCAGCGGGCCGTGGCGCCAGCCTCGGCCTCGGTGAGCCCCTCATCCGTGGACTGCTTGAGGGAGAACGCAGCGAACAGGTACTGGCACATGATGCCGTGTTCCAGTTCCGCCGCCTGGCACAGCGCGTAGATCAGCGCCTCGCGGTGCTCGATGACGAACTCTGCCTCCGGCGCCGCCTTGCCGCTCCTGGTCGCGATGACCTGTGCCAGCCTGCCCACCGCCGGTCCGCCGCCCGCCGCGTCCACGTCGTTGCGCACAGCCTCTCCGTCCCCTCTGCCGATTCGATACCTCGATGATTACATCATTACAAGCTCAGGCTCGCACGGCCGCAGGCGGGCATTGCCGCCCATTCCGGCGTTTGGTTGAATGTCACCGATGATTGCCCGTGGCGGCTCCGGCCGGTGACCGGGGCGCCCGGGATCACACGTCCCGCCCTCCCGATCGCCCGGATCGCGCTGGGCTGCGGCAACTTCGGCGGGGTCGGCTCGGCGCCGGAGTTCTTCGGCCAGGGACTGAGCCACGACCGGGCGCTTGCCGTGATGGATGCCGCCTGGCAGGCCGGCATCACCCACTTCGACACCGCCGACGCCTACGGCGGCGGGCGCAGCGAGGCGGCGATCGGCCGCTGGATCGCCACGCGCGGGGTCCGGCCCCAGCTCACCACGAAGACCTTCAATCCGATGGACGCCGGAGCCGATCATGGCCTGGCGCCCGGGCGGATCGCCCGTCAGTTGCGGTCCAGCCTCGATCGCCTCGGCGTGGACCACGTCGAGCTGTACCTGGCCCACGACTTCGACCCGGACGTGCCACTCACGGCGTCCTTCGGCGCGTTCGAGCAGGCCCGGGAGCAGGGTGCCATCGGGGCCTACGGGGTCAGCAACTTCGGCGCCGCCCAGTTGCGGGCCGCGCTGGCGGCCGGCACGCCGCGGGCCGTCCAGAACAGCCACTCGCTGCTGGCCAGGGAGGACTCGGGGCTGCTGGCGGAGTGCGCCGGGCACGGTGTCGCCTACCTGGCCTTCAGCCCGCTGGCCGGCGGCTGGCTGACCGGCAAGTACCGCCGCGATGCGCCGTTCCCGGCAGGCTCCCGGATGACCCAGCGGCCGGAGCCCTATCGCGGGCTGGTCACCGGCGCGACCTACGACGCGCTCGACCGGCTCGGGGCCCTGGCCGGCAGCCGGGGCATCTCGATGGCCGGCCTCGCGCTCGCCTGGCTGCTCGCGGACGAGAGAATCACCCAGGTCGTGATCGGCCCCGCCCGCCCGGAGCACCTGGCGCCGGTGGCCGAGGCACTGCGCCATCCGCTCACCGCGGCGGAGCGGGCCCTGGTCGAAAGGACGGTCACCTGATGCGAGTCCTTGTTCTCAGCCACCACGACGTGGCGGCCGCGCTCCCGCCGCAGGCATGTGCCGAGGCGATGGCCGCGGTGCTGGCGGCGCGGGCCCGGGGCGAGACCTACCATCCGCTTCGGTCGATCATGCGGGCGCCCGGGGCCGCCGGGCTGATGGGCCTGATGCCAAGCTGGCGCGGGGCACGGCCGGACGGCGGCGCGGTGTTCGCGCTCAAGGCGATCTGCATCATCCCGGGCAACCCGGCGCGCGGCCTCGACGCGCATCAGGGCACCGTCACGCTGTTCGACGGGGAGACCGGCCAGCCCACCGCGATCCTGGACGCCTCCGCGATCACCGAGATCCGCACCGCCGCGGTCACCGCGGTCGCCACCGGCCTGCTTGCCCGTACGGACGCTCGCACGCTGGCGGTACTCGGGGCCGGCGTGCAGGGCCGCGCGCACCTGGCGGCGCTCGCCACCGTGCGCGACTTCGCGGAGGTGCGCATCTATTCGCCCACCCGGGCGCACGCCCAGGCGCTGGCCGAGCAGACCGGCCTGCCGGGCGTGCAGGTCAGCGCCGTGGCGACCGCCGAGGACGCGGTCCGCGGTGCCGACGTCGTGGTCGCGGCGACCAACTCGCGCGAGCCGGTGCTCGCACACGCCTGGCTCAAGCCGGGCGCCCACCTCAACGCGGTCGGCGCCAGCACCCCGAATGCGCGCGAGATCGACACCGCCACCGTGGCGGCGAGCGCGCTGTTCTGCGACAGCCGGGAGTCGCTGCGCAACGAGGCCGGCGAGTTCCAGCTCGCGGTCCGCGAGGGGGCGATCCCCGGTGACGAGCATGTCCGGGCCGAGCTGGGCGAGGTGCTCGCGGGAATCGCGCCGGGCCGGCGGGACGACGGGGAGCTGACGCTGTTCCGCTCGCTCGGCATCGGCGTCGAAGACCTGGCCGCGGCCGAGACCGCGGTCGCGGCCGCCCGGGCACAGGGCCTCGGCACGGCGGTCGAGCTGTGATCGCGCTGGCCGAGATCGAGGCGGCACGCGACCGGATCCGCGGCGCCGCCGTCCGGACCCCGCTGGTGCGGCTGCCCGTCGAGGGCGCTCCCGCCGACATCCATCTCAAGCTGGAGAACCTGCAGCCGATCGGCTCGTTCAAGATCCGCGGCGCGACCAACGCCGTGCTGCTCGCGCCGCCAGGCGACCGGGCCAGGGGCCTGGTCACCGCGAGCGCGGGGAACATGGCCCAGGGGGTCGCCTGGGCCGCGCGCACGCTCGGCGTGCCGGCCACCATCGCCGTGCCCGAGCACGCGCCGGAGGCGAAGCTGGCCGCGATAGCCCGGCTCGGCGGCCGGGTGCTCAAGCTGCCGTACGACGACTGGTGGAACGTGATCGTCACCAGCCACGTGGCCGGGGCCGAGGGCCTGTTCGTGCACCCGGTGCAGGACCCGGGGGTGATGGCCGGGAACGGGACGATCGGCCTGGAGATCCTGGCGGACCTGCCCGGCCCGGACGCGGTGGTGATCCCGTACGGCGGCGGCGGGCTGACCGTCGGCATCGCCAGCGCGATCAAGGCGTTGCGGCCGGAGACGAAGATCTTCACCGCCGAGCCGGAGACCGGCGCCGCCCTGGCCGCCGCGATGGCCGCCGGGCACCCGGTCGACGTCGACTACAGCGCCTCGTTCGTGGACGGCTCCGGCAGCCGGCGCGTGCTGGACAGCATGTGGCCGCTCGTCTCGCCACTGGTCGACGGGGCCCTGGCCGTCAGCATCGCCGAGGTCGCGGCCGCGGTCCGGCTGCTGGCCGAGCGCACCCGGGTGATCGCCGAAGGGGCGGGAGCGCTGGCCCTGGCCGCCGCCCTGTCCGGGCGGACCGGTTCCGGAACGGTCGTCTGCATCGTCTCCGGGGGCAACATCAACCTGGGCAAGCTCGCCGAGATCCTCACCGGCGCCACCGGCTAGTCCGCCACCCGGGAACCGCACCCTTCCCATGATCATGGCAACCCGGCCGCTCCAGGTACGCCATCACCATGATCTTGTGAGTCTGGACATGGATACGGTGAACAGACTCACAAGATCATCGAACTCAGAGTTGCGGGACCGAGTCGGTCACAGGTCGGCGGTCTGCTCGATGACGAGCCGGGGGACCTGGCTGGCCGGGCCGGGGATTTGTTCTGCCACCCCCACTGGCGAGAATCCCATGATCACGACCTGCCGGTCGCCGCCTGGGATTCGGTCGGCCGGCCCGCCGAGGGCTTCGCCACGGGCGGTCTGCCCGTTAGCGCGGTCGGTAGGCGATGCCCCGGGGCAGCACAGCATCGATGACGATCAGGTGCTTGTCCTCATCGATGGTGTAGATGACCCGGTAGGTGGCCCGGCGCGCCGACCACTGACCGTGGAAGGGCTCGCGCAACGGCTTGCCGACCCGGCGCGGATCGTGACTGAGCGCCCCCAGAACGAGTTCCACGACGGCGGCGGCCACCGGCTCAGGAAGTCTCTCCGCCAGCCAGCGGCGCGCGGTGGCTGACCACCTCACGTCGTAGGGCAGATCGCTCACGCGCTTTGTGCGCGCCGGGCGGCGAGGTCGGTCAGGATGTCCTCGGTGGTGAAGACCTCGCCCCGGGAAACGGCATCCCTGGCCTCCACGATTGCAGCCACGGCGGCGGGATCGGAGAGGATCTCCAGGGTCTCCTGGAGGCTCTCCCACTCGTCAATCGAGACCACTACAGCCGCAGGCCGGCCATTACGGGTCACGGTGACCTGGTCGTGCTGCTGCTGGACGCGGGCGATCAACTCCGACAACCGGGCCTTGACATCCGCAAGCGGCAGCGTCTCCATAGTCCGAATTATAGTCAGCAAGTCATCCAGCGTCGAGCCCCGCCGGACGAGGCTACGCCGGTTTCGGGTCGGTGCTCTGCGCGTTCCCGGTCAGCACCAGGTCCCGTCGCGCCGCCTGGCGCGTACCGCGTCCTCAACGGCCGCCAGCCTGGTGGCGAACCCCGGATCGGAGTACGCGACTGCGCGCAACCGCCAAAGCCGCAGCAGATGGTGAAGCTCGTGGTAGTGCTCTGGCCGCCGGGCACCCGTCGCAGCGGCGTCGTACTCAGCCAGGAACTGATCATGGTACCCGCCAGCCCGGCTCCGGCGACGGCGACGTCTATGCGTTCGCACTGCCCGGGGACGGTAACTACAGCGTGCGGGCGGCGTCGAGGGCTTCGGTGAGGCGGTCCACCTCGTCCGGTGAGTTGTAGTGGATGAAGCCGATGCGCACCGACTTGTCGTCGTAGCCGAGCCGCCGGTACAGGTCCAGGGAGTACCACGAGTCGTGCGCCCAGACCCCGATCCGCGCCTCGGCGAGCCGCGCGGCCACGTCCTGCGCCGCCACGCCGGCCACGTTGACCAGGAAGGTCGGCACCCGGCCGGCCATCCCCGGCAGCCCGTACACGGTGACCGCGCCGGAGATGCCGTCCAGGAACCGCTGGCCGAGCGCGCGCTCGTAGGGCACGATCGCCGCGAAGCCGCCGATGGAGTCCAGGTAGTCGATCGCCGCGTTGAAGCCCGCGAGCTGCTCGTAGGGCAGCGTGCCGGTCTCGAACCGGCGGCCGAGCGGGCTGGCCGGCGCGGGCCGGGCCTTGTACGGGCGCCACCGCTCGATCACCTCGGCCCGCCCGTAGGCCAGGCCCAGGTGCGGGCCGCAGAACTTGTACGGCGAGCAGATCAGCACGTCGGCACCGACCTCGCGGACGTCGATCGGCTCGTGTGCCGCGTAGTGGACCGCGTCGATCCAGGCGAGCGCGCCGGCCTCGTGCGCCAGCCGGCACACCCGGCGGGCGTCCACGACCGTGCCGACGGCGTTGGATGCCCAGGCGAACGCGACCACCCTGGTGCGCGGGCCGAGCTTGCGCTGCAGGTCGTCGAAGTCGTAGGTGGTGTCGTCATGCAGCCCGACGTGCCGGACGACCAGGCCGGCGTCGCGGGCGAGTTCCAGCCAGGGGGCGACACCACCGTCATGGTCCAGCGCGGAGACGAGGATCTCGTCGCCGGGCTGGAAGCCGCGGCCCGCGGTGCGCGACAGCGTGAAGTTCAGCGAGGTCATGTTCTGGCCGAAGATCACCTCATGGGGGTCGCAGCCGAGGAACCGCGCCGCCTTGTGCTCGGCCGCCACGAGGATCTCGCCGACGCGGCGGCTCGTCGCATAACCCGCGCCCAGGTTGGCACTGGCCTCGCGCAGCGCCCGGGCGATCGCGTCGCCGACCTCATCGGGCACCTGGGTGCCCCCGGGGGCGTCGAGGAACGCGAAGTCCCGCAGGGACGAGAAGCGCTTGCGTACCGCGGCGACGTCGAAGCCGGGGTGGGGTGGTTGCGTCATCGGCGGCTTCCTCTCCCGCGCGGGCGCCGGTGCGTCCCGGCGTCCGGGTTATGCCCCGCAGGGCCGGGCAGTTGACCAGCGCGGGCCCGAACGCGCGTATTTGGGACGATAGGGCATGAGCGGACGGGCACGCCCGCGGGAACGGCGCCAGCGAGGAGGCCCGAATGAGCGGGGGCAGCGAGGCCACGATGCGCATCGTCCTGGACACCGGGGCGAACGGGCTGGCCCGGCGGCTGGCGGAGATCCCCCCGGGGGCACGGTTCGAGGCGGCGGCCGGCCCGGGCGGTGAACTCTGGTACGTGATCGGCGGGACCGGCGCGCTGGCCTCCGGGCCCGGGCCCGCCACGGCGCTGCGTCCCGGCACCGCGGTGTGGCTGCCGCCCGGCGCGGGCTGCACCGCGACGGCCAGCGCCGGGGACATGCTCAGATTGGACAGCGTTACGCTGCCCCCCGCCACCGGGATCCCGGACGGCACCGGGGTGCCGCGGCTGGCCCGGCTGGAGGACTGCGCCGTGGAGGTCACCGGGGACCGGCGGTTCCGGGTCCTTTTCGGCCCGGGTCACGGCTGCGACGCGGCCACCCAGTTCGTCGGGGAGATCCCGCCCGGCCGGGCCCCGTTGCACAGCCATACCTACGACGAACTGGTGCTGATCCTGGCGGGCGCGGGGGTGCTGCACACCGGGCCGGACGAGCACCCGATCGGCCCGGGAAGCTGCGTCCACCTGCCGCCCGGGCAGCAGCACTGCCTGGAGAACACCGGGCAGGGCACGCTGTGGGTCCTCGGGGTCTTCCACCCGGGCGGCAGCCCCGCGGCCAAGACCGCGCCGCCCGGCTGAGCCGGCCAACGGCGGCCCGCGGTGCGCCGCCAGGCGGCACGGGGCCGCCGTGGCTAAGGCCGCCACGGGGCGCCCGCCGGCGCCCACGCCCTGGGGAGAGGGCGCCGAAATAGCGTCGCGCCCGGTGACAGCGCGGCCCCAGCGATGGCGCGGCCCGCGATGGCCCGGCCGGTGAGAGCCACGGCCCGCCGATGGCCCGGCCGGTGAGAGCCACGGCCCGCCGATGGCCCGGCCGGCCACGGCGCCACTCCCCGATGGCCCGGCCGGTGAGAGCCACGGCCCGCCGATGGCCCGGCCGGCCACGGCGCCGCTCCCCGATGGCCCGGCCGGCCACGGCGCCGCTCCCCGATGGCGCGGCCCGAAGACAACGGCGGGTGACCGGCCGTCAGTTCTGGTCGGGGTTGGTCGCGGTGCCTGCCGCGCCCGTGGTGCCGTTGGCGCCGTTCGAGCCCGGGTTCCCGGCGGTCCCCGGCGCGCCGGGCCCGCCACCTGGCTGGCCCCCGGCGGCGCCGGACCCGCCGGTGCCCGCGGCCCCGCCAGCCCCGGCGGTCACGGTGTCACCGCTGAACGTGTTGCCGGAGTCGGCCACCGGCGGGGAGGCGCTGAACACGGCCCCGCCGTCGGCGTTGCCGCCCTTGCCGCCGGTCCCGCCCGCGCCGCCGGACCCGCCGTTGGCGCCGTTGCCGTTGGCGCCGTCGGGCGCCTGCGCGGTGTCGCTGCCGTTCTCGCCGCCGGACCCGCCGCCACCGCCACCACCGCCACCACCGCCGTTGCCGCCGCGCCCGCCGGACCCGCCGGCGCCGCCGGCCGCGGACTCGGTGGCGAAGGAGTTGCCGGTGATGCTGAGCGACCCGGTGGCGTAGATCCCGCCGCCTTCGGCGAGGCCTCCGGCGCCTCCGGCGCCGCCCTTGCCGCCTGTCGCGCCCGCTATCCCGTTCGCCCCGGTCCCGCCGGCACCGCCGTTGCCGACCACGTCGCCGTTACCGTCGCCGCCGCCACCGCCAGACCCGCCGTTGCCGCCGCCACCACCGCGGCCGCCCGCGCCGCCGAACCATGCCGACGAGCCGGTCGCGCCCGTGGCCGTGTTGCCCGAGAACGTGTCGCCGGTCACGGTGAGCTGGGTGCCGCTGCCCGAGCCGTTGCCATACACCGCACCGCCCAGGCCCGCTCCGCCGGCGCCGCCGTTGAACCCGGCCCCCACGGCTCCCGGGTGCCCGGCCTTCGCGCCGTCCGCGCCGGCACCGCCGTTACCGCTCTGCGCACCGTTGCCGCCACCCCAGCCGCCGCCACCACCGGGCCCGCCGGGCCCGCCGTTCTGGGCGGAACCACTGCTGCCCGCGGTGGCCCCGGTGCTCGCGGTGCCGCCGGCAGCCTGGTTGGAGGTGAAGTGGTCGGGGGCCGCTGCGGTACCCAGATCGGCCGAGCCGCTGTTGTACACGGCCCCGCCGTCGCCGGGACCACCGGCACCGTTGGTACCACCGGCACCGCCCGCGCCACCGGCCGGGCCGACGGGCGCGGAGCCGCCGTTGGCGCCGCCGTGCCCCGGGGCACCCTGCGCGCCCTGGCTACCTGCGGCCCCGCCGCCACCACCGAAGCCCCCGGGGCCGCCCGCGCCGTTCTGGTTGGTGGCGCCGCCGCCCGTACCCGCGATCCCGGCGCTGCCGCCGGTCCCGCCTTGTGCATGGTTACCGGAGAAGGTGGTCCCGGTCAGAGTGTTGAGCGTGCCCGAGTTGAACACCGCGCCGCCCTGGGCCGTGCCACCTCCCGCCCCGCTGCCGGCCGTGCCGCCCTTGCCCGCGGCGGCGACGCTCGGATTGACGGCCCCCGGAGCGCCGGCCTGGGCCCCTGGGCCGCCACCACCACTCTTGGCGCCTGCTCCCCCGCCGCCGCCCGAGCCGCTTTCCCCGGCGGAACCCGGGTCGCCGACCGTGCCGCCCGCACCGCCGGAACCGGCGGAACCGCCGTTCTCCGCGGCCGCGCGGTTGCCGCTCAGGGTGCTGCCGGTGATCTGCAACGTCCCGGTGTTGTAGATCGCGCCGCCCTGCGCCTGGCCGGCCGCACCGCCCGCCGCGCCCGCCCCGCCGGCGCCGCCCGCTCCGTTGGTCCCGTTCTCCCCGCCGTGGCCGCCTGCCCCGCCGGTTCCGCCACTGCCGCCGGAGGCCGGGGCACTGCCACCGAGGTTGCCGGACCCGCCGGACCCGCCGTTGCCGCCGCCGCCGCTCTGGCCGCCGCCGCCGCCCGAGCCACCGGAGCCGCCGTCGCCGCCCACGGCTTCGTCGCCCGAGAAGGTGCAGCCCGATACGGTCAGCGTCCCGGCGTTCCAGACCGCGCCGCCCTGGGCACTGCCGCCCGCACCGGCTTTGCCGCCGGCCCCGCCCACCGCGCCCGGGGCCCCGTTCCCGCCTTTGCCGCCGGCCCCGCCGGCGCCACCGGGCCCGCTGGGCGCTCCACCGGCCCCGGCTCCGCCGGTCCCGCCGTTGCCACCGCCGCCGCCGGATCCGCCGGTGCCACCGGTGCCACCGCCGCCGCCGGTGCCACCGGCCACGATGTCGTTGGTGAAGGCGTCATTGGTCAGGGTCACGGTGCCCGAGGTGACCAGCAGCGCCGCGCCCCTGGCCAGCGCGGAACTCTGGCCGGCGCCGCCAGGGTGCCCCGCGGTGGCCGAGCCGCCCGCTTCGCCGGGCTGGCCAGGGCCGCCCGCCTGGCCCGGGGATGTGCCAGCCATCCCGCTGGCGCCACTGGTCCCGACCGTGCCGGACGTGCCGGGCGCGCCGGTGCCGCCGTTCGTGCCACTCGCCGTGGACACCGCGGCGTTGATCAGGGTGATGCCGCCGATGGTGAGCTTGCCCCCGGTCACCTGGAACAGGCGCACCTTGTTGCCGCCGTCGAAGGTGACGGAGTGGCCGTTGGCTTCGACGTCGGCGGTCAGGCCCGCCGGAACCTTGACCGTGACGGTGAAGGAGACCGGCGGGGACGTGCAGTTGACCCCGTAGTCGATCGTGCCGCCCGCCGCGACGGCGTTCTTCAGCGCGGTGAAGCCGCAACTGGTCAGGACCTTGGCCACCGTGGGACCGCCGGTCGCGGCCAGCGCGGTGGGGCCCCACAACGTGGCCGCCATCAGGGCCGCGGGCACCGCCAGGAATCCGAGTCGCGCCGCACGATGACGATTCATGGGGTCCCCCTTACCAGCCATTGACCCTCAGCATGACAGAGGATTGGGTTATCCGGGATGCCCAAATCCGGGTTACTTCCGCTGGCGCTGCGCAGCCCGCTGCTACCAGGCGTCCGCGACCGCGTACCCGCCCGGCGGGGCCAGGATGTGCAGCGTGCCCCGGCGGAACCAGCCGTTCGCGTGCCCGGCCAGGAGCCAGTACCGTCCGGACGGGTCGCTGGCCAGCGCCACGCCGTCCCGGTCACCCAGCCGTCCGCGATAGAGCAGCACCGGCCGTCCGCCGGGCAGCGGCACCTGGACGACCCGCAGGTCCTGCCGGTCCTGGACCGCGGTGGAGTTGGACGGGCCGCGCAGCACCACCGCGGTGATGCTGCCGCCCCCGGGCGTGAGCAGCGCCTGCACGAGGAACGGATAGCTCGCTGATTCGCTGAGCAGCGCCGAGCCGTGGGACAGCGCACCGCCGCGTGCCGCCAGGTGCAGCGTGCGGACCTGGGCAAGGTGGCCACCCGGCCCGCAGAAACCGCCCTCGGACTGGCCCTGGCACCACGAGCCGAGGAACACCAGCCAGTGGCCGCCGGGGGCCCAGGAGACGCTGGGGATGCTGAACCCGTACCCGGCGCGCTGCAGGCCGCCCTGCCAGCTCTCGCGTGCCCCGGTCCGCAGGTTGACGACCACGATCCGGGCCACCTCGGGCGTGCTGGCCTTTCCCGTCGACCGGCCGAACGTGCTGTAGGCGGCGAGCGCGACCTCGGCACCGTCCGGCGAGATGGCGATGGCACCCGCCGGCGTGAACCCGCCGACGGTCAGGCCGGTGAGGACGCCGCCGCGGACCAGGGACAGCCCGGCCACGGCGCCCGCGCTGGTCAGCCGGAAGGAATACAGCTTGGTCTGGCGCCACGCTTCGGGTGACAGTTCCCCCACGTCGTAGGCCGCGATGTACTCCCCGTCAGGGCCCGCCGCCACCCCGGCCGGGTCCAGCTGGCGCGGGCCCGGCACCGTCGCGGTGACCCGTCCGGTGGCCGTGTCCCTGACCAGGATCTGGGTCCCGGACAGCTCGGCGTAGTGGCGCGGGGGCCCGGCGGAGCCGGCGGCGCCGACGGCACCCAGCCGAGCGTGGCCGGGGGGTGCTTCGCACCGTGGTGGCCGGGGTGCCGGCCAAGCGCCGCCCCGCCCAGGCTGGACAGCCCGAACGCGAGCGCCACGGCCAGCGCGACGCCCGCCGCGGCTCCGGCCGGCGCCAGCAGCCGCGCCCGCGGGAACCGCGGCCCGGCCGGCGCGGTGAGCGGCCGCAGCCGGTCCGCGCTGACCCGGCTTGCGGCGGCCGCGTGGAGTGCGTCGGTGAGGCGGTCCTCGGTCCTGGTCACGACTCCTCCCCCAGCGTGCGGGCGAGCGCGGCGAGGCCACGGGCGGCGGTGGACTTCACGGTGCCGGGGCTGATGCCGAGCGTGGCCGCGATCTCCGCCTCGGACATGCCCAGGTAGTAACGCAGTACCAGTACCTCGCGGCGCCGGGTCGGCAGCGCCGCCAGCGCGGCGAGCACCTGCCGCCGGTCCTCGGCCAGGATCACCTCGCGCTCGGCGGAGTCGGCGGCTTCCGGCGGGCTCCCGGCGCCCAGGCGGCGGGCCACCGCCCGGCGCCTCAGCACCGAGCGGCAGCCGTTCAGCACGGCGGCGCGGATGTAGGCCAGTTCGTCGCCTTCGGCGCCCGCGCTGCCGCGGGCATGCAGCCTGGCGAAGACATCCTGGACCACATCCTCGGCGGTCGCCTGATCGTGGACCAGCAGCGCGGCGAGCCGGACCAGGTCTTCGTGACAAGCGCGGAACAACGCGGCGATTCCGGGGCGGGCAGCCCCGGTGCGGACGTGACCGGCGCGCACCGCCTCACCGGTCACTGGGGCATCCCGGCCAGCATGGTCGCCTCGGCCCGCCGCGCGCATGTCACATCCCTAGCACGCGCCGGCCGGCCGTCCGGTTGCCCATCCCGCCGCATCGGCGCCGGGCCGCGGGCAAGGCGGGCCCGCAGCGCACCCGACACGCCGACGCCGCGGCCGAAGACCCGCGCCAGGCCCGTGCCTGGCTGGGTAAACCTGCTGGCATAGGTCCCTCATAGGTTCTTCCCGGCAATATGTTTTATGATGGTGAAAAGCACATGAGGGAATCCGTGCGTGGGGGAGTACGGAATGCTGAAAGCTGATCCCGTTATGCCGGGTCTTTTTCGCTCGATCCCGATGGCGGGACGGGGGCAGGGAAAGCTACTATCTGCCCTCCAGGCTGGGCCTACGTTCAATTATCTCGGCCGTGCATAAGGCCGCAAAAAGCATCGAAACGGGCCGCCAGCCACAAAGAGCGTTTAATCAAGTCAGGGTGCGATAAAGAGAACTAAACCTGGAATTCCAGGTAAGGGGGGAAGGTCTATCCATGAATAAACTCATACCGCGCCTGGCCCCGGCCGGCCGCCCCGTGGCGGCGCTGGCCGGCGTAGCCACGATGGCGGCGGCGGGCCTGGCTATGGCAGCACCGGCGGGCGCTGCGCCCGTGCATCCGCTGTCTCCTGCCGGGCACAAGGCCAGCAGCACCACGCTCGTCTACAACTTCACCGGAACCGAACAGACCTTCACCGTCCCGGCCGGGGTGACCTCGATCAACGTGATCGCCATCGGCGCGGCCGGAGGCAACGGGACGACCGCCGCTAGCGCCGGCGGCGCGGGCGGGGAGGGCGAACAGGTAACCGGCACGCTCGCGGTGACCCCGTCGACCACGCTGTTCGTCGAGGTCGGCGGTGTAGGCGCGAACGGCGTCACCACCGCCGGGGGTTTGGGAGGCTTCAACGGCGGCGGAGCGGCCGGTGGCACCAACACCGGCGGCGGCGGGGGCGGCGGCGCCTCCGACGTCCGCGCCATCAGCAACGTCACCGGGGGCACGCTGGCATCCCGGATGATCGTCGCCGGGGGCGGCGGCGGCGGCGGTGGCAGTGCCGAGTGTGGCACGGCACCCGGTGGCGCCGGTGGCGCCGCGGCCACGGTCGGTGCTGCCGGCACCCTCTGCACCCCGAACGGCGGCGGTGCGGGTGGCGGCGGCGGCACGGCCATCGGCGGCGGCACGGTCGGCACCGGCGGCACCGGCGGCACCACCGCCGGGGCCAACGGGATCATCGGCACTCTGGGCAGCGGTGGTGCGGGCGCGACCGACGGCGGCGGCGGAGGCGGCGGCGGCCTGTACGGCGGTGGCGGCGGTGGCGGCGGCGCGGCCAACACCACCGTTACGTGGGGCGGCGGCGGCGGAGGCGGCGGAGGCTCAAGCTTCGCCGCAACCGACCTCGGCGCGACGACGGCCCCGGCGGAGGTCAGCATCACCTATACGGCACCGGGGCCGCCACCGCCGGTGGGGACCTCCGACCTGAAGGTCTTCCTCAAGCACCAGGGCGTCTTCCAGCACCACCGCCTCGGCACCTACGGGATCTGGGTCACCAACACCGGGACCGCCGCGACGACCGTGTCGCATCCCATGGTGGTCAACCTGGGCACCCAGCGCGGGATCAAGATGGTCCAGGGTGGCAAGGGCACCGGCTGGCAGTGCCAGAAGGCGGGCACTTCGACGCAGTGCACCAGGTCGACGCCGCTCGGCGCCGGTAGGCGCACCATGATCACGGTGACGGTGTGGATCAATGCGAGGGCCGGCAAGACGCGGCATGCCACCGCGACGGTGAGCCCGAGCGACAAGACACCCGCCGACAACACCAGCAGCGACAAGGCAATCATCCGCAAGCACTGAGATCAGTGCGGGACGCCGCCCCGGCCAGGATCTGGCCGGGGCGGCGTGCCGTCACCTGCCGTGGGCCCAGCCCGGAACCGGCAGGGGCCGCGCCTAGCGCGGCGCGGCCCCTGCGGCCGGACGGTGCGGTTCAGCTTCCGGTGCACCCCGGGCTGGCGCGTACCAGGCCGGCCGCCAGTGCGATCGGGGCACCGTGCGGATAGTGGCCCGGGTTGAGCTGGATGCCGGCCCCGTGCGGCAGGGCCCCGGGGTGGATCACCAGGGGCGGCCCGTGACCGCCGAACACCTCGGCTATCAAGACCGCGCTCATCGGGTACCCATGGCACGAACGCGGCTCATGGCCGAAGAACGTGACGCTGGCCGGCACCCCGTCGGCGCGAAGCCTGCGCTGCAGGCCTGCCGGATCCCGCAACTGCCGGACCGTTACCGTGATCGTGCCGTCGGCCTGCCTGGTCACCGTCCAGGCCGCCAGCTGGGCAGGCGCCGGCAGGCCGGCCTGGTGGCCGGCGGGCAGCAGCGCGGTCACGGCCAGCGCGGCCGCACCCACCACGGCCAGCGCCCCGGCGGCGAGACCAGGTATCCGGCGGCGGGCCCGCAGCGCCCGGCCACGGGCGGCGATCCGCTCCATCGGGATGTCCATGTGCACGTTGCCCCGCTGCTCTCGCACCAGGGTGATCAGGTCGTCGTCGGTCATGACGGGAAACCCTTCTGTCGTTCGGGCATGAGCTCGGTGCGCAACGCGGCGATGGCCCGGCCCAGGTGAGCCTGCACGGTGCCCGGTGCGATGCCGAGCACCGCCGCGGTACGGGCGGTGTCGAGGTCGAGGAACAGCCGCAGGGCCACGACCTGCCGCTGCCGTTCGGGCAGCCGCAGCAGCGCCGCCATGATCTGCGGATCGACCGGGCTATCGGAGGTATCACCGGCCGTGGGCCGGTCCGCGAGCACGCCGGGGTCGGCCAGCGATACCTCCCGGCGGCGGCGCCGCCACCGGGACACATGCGCGTTCAGCGCGGTCCGGACGACCCACGCCGCCGGCGCCGGATGCCTGCTGACCGTGCGCCACGACGCCCAGGCCCGGGCAAACGCCTCCGCGACCAGGTCCTGCGCCGTGTCCCGGTCACCGACACTCACCAGGACGGTGAACAGGCACTCGTCCTTGCAGCTGCGGTAGAACTCCGCGAAATCCGGCCGTCTGGTTCCCACGCCCATTCAACGCACAACGGCCGCGCGGCGGTTACCTGGGCGCCGGCCCGGCCCGCGTGGAGCCGGGTAGTGTCCGGGTCGTGGCGACGACTGCGGAGGACCCGGCGGCGGAGGTCGCGGCGGAATACCGGGCGTTCGCCCGGCAGGAGGCCCGGGGCCGCTCCCCCGCGTATGAGTCGCTGGCCGAGTCGGTCGCCGCCGATACCGCCCTGGTGAGCTACGTGTGCTCGCTGCCGGATGCCAAGCGCCAGCCCAACCTGCTGTTCGCGGCGGCGCGCTACCTGCTCGGCGCCGCGCCCGGCCTGCCGGAACTGCGGGACCTGGTCAGCCGCTCCAGGGCGGAACTCACCGGGGTGATGCTCGGCCACCGCACGCAGACCAACGAGCCGGCCCGCTGTGCCACGCTGCTGCCCGCCCTGGCCCAGCTGCCGGGGCCGCTGGCGCTGATCGAGGTCGGCGCCAGTGCCGGGCTGACCCTGCTGGTGGACAAGTACTCCTACGACTACGCCGGGCACCGGCTGGCCGGCCGCGACCCGCTGGCGCCGACCCTGCGCTGTGAGCCACGCGGGCCGGTGCCCCTCCCGGAGGCGGTCCCGGAGGTCGTCTGGCGGGCCGGGCTGGACCTCAACCCGCTGGACGTCAACGACGCCGCGGACGTGCGCTGGCTGACCTGCCTGGTCTGGCCGGGTGAGGGCGACCGGCAGGACCGGCTGGCCGCCGCGGTCGCCTCGGCCCGCCGGGATCCGCCCGCCGTGCACCGCGGTGACCTGCTCACGGATCTGCCCGAACTGGCGGCCCAGGCACCGGCGGGCGCGACCCTGGTCGTCTACCACACCTCCGTGCTGACCTACGTCGCCCCGGGCGACCGGGGACGGTTCTTCACCGCGGTCGGTGACCTGGGCGCCGTCTGGCTGTCCAACGAGGGACCCGGGGTGGTCCCTGGCATCGGGCCGGCCGCCCGCGAGCAGAGCGCGCACCTGCTGATCCGCGACGGCCGGACACCGCTCGCGCACACCGACTCGCACGGGACATGGCTGCGCTGGCTGGGCTGACCCGCTAGCCAGGCAGGCCACGGTGGCGGGCGACGGCCGCTGCTGGCATTCTCGTGCCATGCCACCGACCATCGCCGAACTCGAAGCCGTGGCCGCGGCGAGCTGGCGCGCGCCGGAGCAGGCGCCGCTGGGCCAGTGGCTGCTCCGGGCGGCGGAGGGCTTCACCGGACGGGCCAACAGCGCGCTCGCGACCGGGGATCCGGGGATGCCGCTGGCCGATGCGCTCACCGGTGTGTGTGACTGGTATGCCGCGCGCGGCCTGCCGCCGATGGTCGCCGTGCCCTATCCGCTCGGCCGGCCGGGCGACAGTCACCTCGACCGGTTCCTCGGCCGGCGTGGCTGGGGCACGCGAGCCGGCCCGGCGATCGTGATGACCGCACCCACGGCCGGGCTGGCCCGGCTCCGCCCAGCCGGGGAAGCCGAACTGCGGCCGGAGCCCGGCCAGGCCTGGCTTGACCTCTACCACGGGTACCGGAGGCAGTTGCCACCGATCGCCCGGCGGCTGCTGCTGTCGGCGCCGTTCCAGGCGTTCGCCAGCATCCGGCGCGACGGCGGCACGGTCGCCATCGGCCGGGTCGCGGTGGCGGACGGCTGGGGCGGGCTGTCCGCGGTCGCGGTGCGCCCTGGCCACCGGCGGACCGGCCTGGCCACCGCGATCACCGCGGCTCTGGCGGGCGCCGCGGCCGGCCAGGGCGCCGCCAGCCTCTACCTGCAGGTGGAAGAGGACAACGAGGCGGCCCGCGCGCTGTACACGCGGCGCGGGTTCACCGGCCACCACGGGTACCACTACCGGACCGCACCGGCCCGCGGCTGACATCGCGGGCCCGCGCGGCGATGATGTGATCATGCCTGGGTGGCGAAGCGCCGATCGTGGCCTGCGGGCCGCGACGTATGTCGATCACCGGCGGCTCGACGGCCCGGTCGTCCGCTGGGAGTCCCGGCGGCACCGCAAGCATTTGAAGGCCGCCGCGGCGGGCGGCTCGACCTGGTGGGCGCCCGGGGCGCGGGGCTGGTGGATCGCCGTCCTGTTCGCCGTGGGGTCGGCGCTTTTCGCCGTGGGGTCGGTACCGGCGTATGTCACCGCCGTCGGGGCCCGGTGGGACGCGGTGACCTACTTCACCGGCTCGCTGTTCTTCACCTCCGCCGCGTTCCTCACCTACCGCGAGGCGGTCGACGCGGCCCCCGGGGCCCAGGACAATCCCGCCCACCGGCGGTTCTTCGTCTACCAGCCCGGGCGGATCGACTGGTGGGCAACCGCGGTGCAGCTCGCCGGAACGCTCTATTTCAACGTCAGCACCGGCGCCGCGGTGAAGACCGATCTGACCGCATCGGCCGCGCATCAGCATGTGTGGCGGCCCGACGCGATCGGCTCGGTCTGCTTCCTGGTGGCCAGCGCACTGGCCTGGTACGAGGTCTGCCACGGCTGGACGGCCTGGCGGCCCCGGTCCTGGTCCTGGTGGATCACGCTGATCAACCTGCTCGGGTCCGTGGCCTTCGGCGTGTCCGCGGTGGCCGGTTACATCAGCCCGGTGACGGGCCAGCTCCGGAACGCTGAGCGGGCGAACCTGGGCACCCTGATCGGCGCGGTGTGCTTCCTGGTGGGCGCCGTGCTGCTGCTGCCGGAACGGACCGAGGAGGCCAGCGGCGAGGTCACCGCGACGGGCGACGGCGGCGGCATGGCACGTCAGGAGCCGCCCCCGGTGACCACCTGAGCGGCTGGCTCAGGGGCGCCCGGCAGGGCGGCGGCCGGGGCCGCCGGAACGGGCTGCCGCCGGGTGAGCAGCGCGGCGGCGGTCACGGCCGCGGCAGCGAAGAAGGCCACGATCATGATCAGGCCGTGACGGTAGCTGGCGATCGGGTCGGCGCGGGAAATGTGGGTGAGGATGGCCACCAGCCCGGCCACCCCGAGCACCGTGCCGACCTGGCGCGCGGTGTTCAGGATGCCGCTCCCGGTGCCGAACCTGGCCGGGGTGAGCGCGGCGCTGCCGGCCGCCAGCAGTGAGGGGATGGCGAGGCCGACACCGGCGCCGCCGAGCAACTGCGCGGGCAGCAGGTGGGTCAGGTAGGCCGGGCGCGCCTGGATCTGGGTGTACCAGAGCAACTGGCTGCCGGCGTTGACGACGCAGCCGATGACCGCGGCCCGCCCCGGCCCGCCGAGCCAGCCGGCCAGGCGGGGCGCGACGACGCGGGCGAACGGCAGCACCATCAGCGGCCCGGGCGCGATGGCCAGGCCCGCGACCACGGCGGAGTAGTGCCAGACGCCGGTGAGGAACTCGACCGAGTTGAGCACGAAGGCGCCGAACCCGGCGTAGTACAGCATGGAGGCGGCGAAGGCACCGCTGAACGTGCGGGAGCGGAGCAGTTCCAGCTCGATGACCGGGGAATGGTGCCGCCGCGACCGGGTCACCACGGCCGCCCCGCAGGCCAGCGCGGCAAGCAGCACGCCGGTGAAGCGCGGTGCGCCCCAGCCCCACTCCGGGGCCTTGACCAGCGCGAGCGCGACCAGGCCGACGGCCGCCGCCAGCAGCCCGGCGCCGATCAGGTCGGGCCGGCCCGGGCCGACTCGTCCCGGCTTTCCGGGACCAGCCGGTAAGCCAGGGCGACGGCGGCGAGTCCCACCGGCACGTTGATCCAGAACACCCAGCGCCAGTTGAGCTGGACCAGGCTGCCGCCGATCACCGGGCCGAGGGCGGCCCCGAGCGCGCCCAGCGCGGCCCAGGTGCCCAGCGCCTGCGGCCTGGCCCGTGGCGGCACGACGGCCAGCACCAGGGACAGCGACGCGGGCACCATCAGCCCGGCCCCGGCCGCCTGGAGGATCCGGGCCGCGATCAGCGCGGCGACGCCCGGCGCGACGCCGCACAGTACCGAGCCCAGCACGAACGTGCCCAGGCCCCCGATCAGCACCCGGCGCCGCCCGGCCCGGTCGGCCCACCGGCCGGCCGGCACCAGCACCGCCGCGAAGACGATCGTGTACGCGTTGAGCACCCAGGACAGCGAACCGAGGCTGGTGCCCGGGTACTGGCTGCCGATGTAGGGGAACGCCAGGTTGACGATGAACAGATCCAGGCTGGACATGAAGACCGCCAGGGACAACACGCCCACGATCGCGGTCACCTGGCGGCCGCTGCGGGCCCCGGCCGGCTCCGCGGCACGGGCTGCGTCCGACGGCGCTGTTTGACTCACCACGGCCCTCCAGTCAGTCCGGAATCTGGACCTACCGTACCTTCGTATCGTGTGTACGTCCAGAAATCCAACTAAGCAGGTACACTGGGTGCATGACCGCGGCCACCACGCAACCACGCGCCTGCTCCGTCGCGCGCACGCTCGAACTCGTCGGGGAGAAGTGGGCGCTGCTCGCCGTGCGCGAGGTCTTCCTCGGCAACCGCAGGTTCGACGAGATGGTCCGGCGTACCGGCGCGCCGCGCGACACGCTGGCCGCCCGGCTGCGCACGCTGACCGGCGCGGGGATCCTGGAACGGCGGCAGTACAGCGAGCACCCGGCGAGGTATGAGTACCGGCTCACCGACGCGGGACGCGACCTGTATCCCGTGATCACGACGCTGATGCGCTGGGGGGACAAGTACCTGGCCGGCGACGACGGCCCGCCCCTGGTGCTGCGGCACCACTGTGGGCACCCGGTCGTGGCGACGGTGATCTGCGAGGCCTGCGGCGAGCAACTGGACCCCCGGGACACGACGCCGCTGACCGCCTGCCTCCCCCGATTCATGATCGCGGACGATCCCTTTCGTTTTCCGCGGGATGATCGTCCGTGAATTACCGGCGGCGGCTGAAGCGGCGGTCGGGGATGAACCAGATCACCGAGACGGTCGCGAACAGCGCGTAGGAGATCCACGGGCTGACGAAAGCCAGCCCGATCGCGGCCGCGTAGATGACCAGCGAGACGCGGCCCTTGACGTCCCGGCCGATGGCCATGGCCACGGCGGACTCGTGGCCGTCGGCGCGAATGATGGCTAGGACGAGGATCGTGAACGCGGCCGCGGCGCCCAGGCACACCACGCCGTAGGTCGCCGCTGGGGCGGTGTCGCCGTAATCCTCGCCGATCCACTCGGTCAGCACCGGGATGAGCGAGAGCCAGAACAGCAGGTGCAGGTTCGACCACATCACCGCGCCGGTCACCCGGCGGGCGGCGCGGAGCAGGTGATGGTGGTTGTTCCAGTAGATCCCGATGAACACGAAGCTCAGGATGTAGACCAGCAGCGCGGGGAGCCGGCCGCGCAGCGCGGTGCCGGTGGCGCCGAGCGGCGCGCGGAGTTCGAAGGCCATGATCGTTATGATCACCGCGAGCACGCCGTCGCTGAACGCCTCCACCCGCCCGGTCTCGGACTCGGCCGGGCTCTCCGGACCGCGGGCGTCCCCGAACGTCATGCTGCTGTCTCCTCCCGCCGCACCGCTGATCATAGGGCCGGGACGATTCGACCGGCGCTGACCTGGGCGCGGCGGGAGGGACGTCAGCGGATCAGGGGGCTGGGCAGCTCGTCTTCCAGGTGCAGTCGTTGAAGGCGACCATCTTGGCACCGGGGGCGGACGGGGTGGCCTCGATCATGTTGTTGTTGTCCAGTTGCATCTCGTCGACCGTCTGCAAGCCGGCCGCCGCGCCGTTGTACTTGGCGTTGAGGAAATGCACCGTGGTCAGGTTGGGCATGGCCGCGATGCCGCTGCCGGTGGTCCCGATCTCCAGCGGCGTCTCCTCGATCCACTCCACCGTGTCCATGCTGGAGGAGTACGTCTGCGTGGTGGAGAAGCTCTTGTGCGTGGTGAGGTTCTTGATGACGATCGACCACTGACCGGGGGTGCTGGTGCTCTCGGCGATCGACACGGAGATCTTGTTGCCGGCGCTCACCGGGAGCGAGATCTCGGTCTCGGTCTCCGGGATGATCTCCCACCACGCGTCGTAGCTGACCTGCCCGGTGGCGGACACGTCCTGCTCGGTGCCGGCCTGGATCAGTGTGTTGTCGGTCACCGTGCAACTGTCATCCACACAGCCGCCGCCGATGCCGACCCAGCTTGCCGAATCCTCCGCCTGGCCCGGGGTCCGCTGGGTCGCGGTCGGGACCGTCCATTCGCCGCTGACCGAGGTGAACGTCGTGCCGGTGGACACCTGCGGGTAGTCGGCCCCGATGTTGTAGCCGCTCCAGTTGGAACTCTGGTTGGTGTTGACGGCCCCGCCGATGCCGTGCACAACGTGGACGATCCCGGTCGCCACGGTCCCGGCGGCCCCGGCCACGGTCGCGGTAGCCGGGCCCGCCAGGCCCAGTACCACCACCCCGCCGGCCACGCCGACCATGCTTCGAAGCACTGCCCTCATTCCTGTCTCCCTCCGCAGGCGGCCGTGGCCTTCCCTGGCAGGCTCACGGCACGCTTGATCGTCATGCCCGGCGCTTACAGCGGCGTTGCAAAATCATTGCCGATGTTGCAATCCGGTTGCCTGCCGTGCTTCCCGGCGGAGCACCGCCCTGCGAACCTCTGTGACGTCTGCGCTGGCAGTGACACAGGAGGCGGTTTGCCGCGATCAAGCCGTCGCGTAGCAGGCCCCGCTCAGTGACGGAAAGTAGCAACCTTGCCGTTACGCGGTCCCAGGCGGTCGCTGGTGCGTACTGAATTCGTCGTTACCTAGCCGGGATAGTTACCGATTCGGTGGAATTAACGAACTTTGTCTGTCAGGATCGGACGCCTGGGCCAGGATCGAGGACCAGGGGGGTGGCCCTGCCGGTCATGTACGGGGCTGCCCACTGCAAAGAGAGGGATGCGCCGCGCCTCATGACCGAGAGCCATCTGCCCGCTTGGACGGGAACCGAGCCCACTACGAATCCGGCGAGACCGGCCACCATGGCCCGGACCGTGGCCGGGAACCGCGAAAATGGCCGCGCCGCGGACCTGCCGGCCATTGAGCTGGCCGGTGTGGCCAAGGAGTTCCAGGCCCGCGGCGAGGTCGTGACCGCCGTGCGCGGGCTGGACCTGGCGATCGTCGAGGGCGAGTTCTTTTCCCTGCTCGGCCCGTCGGGGTGCGGCAAGACCACCACGATGCGGATGATCGCCGGCTTCGAGGAGCCGACCCGGGGCGCCATCCGGCTGCACGGCTCGGACGTCACCGGAGTCCCGCCGAACAAGCGCGACGTCAACATGGTGTTCCAGTCCTACGCGCTGTTCCCGCACATGAGCGTCTTCGAGAACGTGGCGTTCGGGCTGCGGCGCAAGAAGGCCGGCAAGAGCGAGATCACCCGCCGGGTGGGCGAGATGCTGGACATCGTCGACCTGGGCGGGCGCGGCCAGCGCCGCCCCAGGGAGCTGTCCGGTGGTCAGCAGCAACGGGTCGCGCTGGCCCGTGCGCTGGTCAACCGGCCCCGGGCGCTGCTGCTCGATGAGCCGCTCGGCGCCCTCGACCTCAAGCTCCGCCAGGCGATGCAGGTGGAGCTGAAGCGGATCCAGCGAGAGGTCGGGATCACGTTCGTCTACGTGACACACGACCAGGGCGAAGCCCTCACGATGTCGGACCGGATCGCGGTCATGAACGACGGCACCATCGAGCACCTCGGCACGCCGCGGGACATCTACGAACACCCCAGGACGCGGTTCGTGGCGGGCTTCATCGGCACGTCGAACCTGATCACGGGCACGGTAACCCGGGTGGACGACGGCCGCGCCGTCATCGAGGTGAGCCCGGAGGAGCGGATCCTCGTCCCGGTCAGCCGCGCGGGCCTGGGGCCCGGCGCACCGGTGGAGCTCACGGTCCGCCCGGAGAAGATCGAGATTTCCGCCGGCCTGCCGGCCAGTGGCGGCTGCGTGCTGCGCGGTGCCGTCACTGAGGTGGTCTACCTCGGCACCTCCACCAACTTCTCGGTCACCACCACCACCGGCGCCGACATCGTTGTTTTCCAGCAGAACTCGGCCGCCGCCGGTGACGTGGCGGCGCGGGGGGACAACGTGTGGCTGTCATGGCAGCCGGAGCACTCGTATCCAATCGGCTAGGCCGTGACCGGCCGGGACCGCGTGCCGCGGCCCGGGCGGTTGCTTTGGAGGAAGCGATGCAAGATCAGCACAGTCCGCAGCCGGAGTCCCATGACCCCGCTCTCGACCCGTCCCTCTGGCGTGGCCTGACGCAGCGGCGGATGTCCCGCCGCGAGATGCTGACGGCCGCGGGGACCGGCGCGGGTGCGCTGGGCGTGACCGCATTCCTCGCTGCCTGCGGCGTCAAGGGCGCGACGGTCGCCAATCAAGCCCCCAAGGCCGACGGCGTCGGCTCGGCCGGCTGGTGGGCCAAGCAGAAGCTGCACCACCAGGTGAACTTCGCGAACTGGCCCTACTACATCGACGTGCTCAGCGGTAAGCACCCAACGCTGGAGAACTTCACCAAGCTCACCGGCATCCAGGTCAACTACACCGAGCCGATCAGCGACAACCTGCCGTTCTACGCCAAGATCCGGCCGTCGCTGCAGGCGCAGCAGTACACCGGCTACGACATCATCGTGATGACGAACAACAGCCCGCCGCTCGGCTACCTGATCAACTACGGCTGGCTGACCCCGCTCGACCAGGGCGCGATGACCAACTTCTACAAGTACGCCAGCCCGCTGGTGAAGAACACCTCGTGGGACCCGGGCAACAAGTACACGATGGCCTGGCAGTCCGGCTGGACCGCGATCGGCTACAACAGCTCGGTGGTCAAGAACCCGGGCAAGAGCGTGGACATCCTGTTCGACAGGCGGTTCGCCGGCAAGGTCGGCATGATGGCCGACCCGCAGGAACTCGGCAGCCTCGGCCTGCTGGCGATCGGGGTGGAGCCGGCCTCCTCCACCGAGTCCGACTGGGCGAAGGCGGCCAAGAAGCTGCAGCTGCAGAAGAGCGACGGCATCGTCCGCGCCTACTACGACCAGGACTACATCAACCACCTGAAGAACGGCGACACGGTGGTCAGCCAGGCCTGGTCGGGGGACATCTTCCAGGCGGACCTGAACAGTAAGTACCGCGACCTGCACCTGCTGATCCCCGATGAGGGCGGCATGTTCTGGACGGACAACATGTGCATCCCGGCGTACGCGCAGAACCCGAAGGATGCCATGACGCTGATGGACTACTACTACCAGCCGCCGATCGAGGCCGTGGTGGAGTACTACAACGACTACGTCTGCCCGGTTCCGCTGGCCAAGCAGGTGCTGCTGAACCCCACCGGCTGGGCCAAGACGGCGCTGCACCAGATGAAGCCGGAGATCGGCCTGCCGACCTCGACCACGGCCGACTCGCCGCTGGTCTTCCCCACGGGCCCGTACATCAAGAACTCCAGGAACTACTACAAGTACAAGTCCCAGGAAGAACTGACCGCGTGGAACAACCTGTTCCTGCCGATCACCCAGGGCGCGTGACGAGCGCGGACGGCGCTGCGCCACGGGGCGGCGTAACGCAGCGCCGCAGGGCACGGCCGGGCAAGGTGCTCGCGCCCTACCTGCTCAGCCTGCCGGCCGGGCTGTGGCTGCTGGCGTTCTTCCTGGTGCCGCTGGTCGTGATGCTGTCGCTGTCGCTGCAGAGCTGCAACTTCGGCACCGGCGCCTGCGTCATGACCTGGCACTGGGGTGAGTTCGGGCAGCAACTCAGCCTGTACCACGCCCAGTTCCTCAACAGCATCTACTTCGCCGGGGCGGCGACGCTGATCGACCTGGTCGTGTCGTTCCCGATCGCCTACTGGATCGCCTTCTACGGCGGCACGAAGAAGAACTTCTTCCTGCTCATGCTGCTGGTCCCGTTCTTCGTGTCCTTCGTGATCCGCACCGTGGTGTGGGAGTTCATCCTGTCCGACCAGGGCATCGTGCTGGGCAGCCTGAAAAGCGCCCACCTGCTCCCGCAGAACTTCCACATCCTCGCCACCGGCTACGCGGTGGTGGCCGGCCTCGCCTACAACTACCTGCCGTTCACCGCGCTGCCGCTGTACGTGGCGCTGGAGCGGATCGACAGGTCGGTGCTGGACGCCGCCTACGACCTGTATGCGAGCAGGCGGGAGGCGTTCACCCGGGTGATACTGCCGCTCACCGTCCCCGGCCTGTTCGCGGCGTTCCTGCTGACGTTCATCCCGGCCCTGGGCGACTACGTGAACCAGCAGATCCTCGGCGGTACGAACGACACGATGATCGGGACCGTGATCCAGAACGCGTTCCTGACCAACCTGGACTACGCGGGCGGGTCGGCCCTGTCGGCGGTGCTGCTGGCGATCGCGCTGGTCGGCATCTTCGCCTACGCCCGGCTGCTCGGCTCGCGGACCATCGAGGAGTACCTGTGAGCGTGGCCGTCGCGGCCCCCGAGCGGGAAGCCGCGCCAGGGCACCGCGCGCCGCGCCGCCGGCGCCGGGCCAGATGGGTGCTGCCGCTCTACTCGTGGCTGGTCATCGCGTACCTGGTGCTGCCGATCCTCGTGATGGTGGCCTACAGCTTCAACAAGGTGACCACCGGCCTGCCGCAGGTCAGCTTCACCTGGAACGGGTTCACCACGCAGTGGTACCAGCAGTGGAGCAGCGTCCCCGGGCTCACCTCGGCGTTCTGGCTGACGATCCGGCTGGGCATCGCCAGCACAGTGCTGGCCACGGTCGTGGGCACCCTGCTGGCGCTGGCGCTGGTCCGCTACCGCCCGCCGAAGTTCCGCGGCAGGACGTTCGTGGAGCAGGTCATGTTCCTGAACATCGCGGCACCCGAGATCGTCCTCGGCGCCTCGCTGCTCGGCCTGTTCGTCACGATCAACCTGGCCCGCGGTTTCCTGACCCTGCTGCTGGCGCACGTCGCGTTCAGCATCGCCTATGTGACGGTCACGGTGCGGGCGCGGATGGCCGGTTTCGACAGGTCGCTGGAGGAAGCCGCGGCCGACCTCGGCGCGAACTCGTGGACCACGTTCCGCAAGATCACGCTGCCGATCATCATGCCGGGCATCCTGGCGGGTGCGCTGATGGCGTTCGCCCTGTCCATCGACGACTTCGTGACCTCGAACTTCGTCAGCGGCAGCGCGGTGCCGTTCCCGGTCTGGGTGTACGGCGCCACCCGGGTCGGCATTCCGCCGCAGGTCTTCGTGTTCGGCAGCGCGATCTTCGGAGTGGGCATCCTGTGCGCGGTCGCCAGCATCGTGGTGAGCAGGCGGAACGCCTGAGCTAGCCCGGCTGGCATCGTGGTGAGCAGGCGGAACGCCTGAGCTAGCCCGGCTGGCCGCCGTCCTCGCCGGCCTGCGGACCGCCTGTGCCGGTTCCGTTGGTGCCGGTCCCGCCGAAGGTCCAGGCCCCGCTGGTGCCGTTCTCGCCGGTGCCGTTCTCGCCAGTGCCGTTCTCGCCGGTGCCGTTCTCGCCGGTGCCGGGTGCGCCCGCGCCGTTGGTGCCGGTCCCGTCGGCGGACCGCGTGGCCGCGCGCGCATCCCGGACGGCCCGCTGGAAGCTGGCCAGGCGCTGCTGCGTCTGTGCCGCTGACCGGGCCGGTGCGGCCGGGGCGACGGCGGCGGCCGGGGCGACCCGGCCCGGGACCAGGTTCGCCCTGGGAACCCGCTGCGGCAGGCCGGCCGCGGTCACGCCTTCGGACACCGGCGAGCGGGCCACCTCGGCCGCGCGCCAGCCCTCGTCCGCCGGGGTCGACCAAGGCTCCGCCGACCCGGCGGCAGCGGGCGCGTCGGCACCCTGCCTGGTGCGCCGGAACCAGTCGGACTCCACGGACTCGAAGATCGGCAGCCGGTTCTCCGTTCCGGTGCTCACCGCGGGCGGCACGATCACGCCGACCGTGCCCGGTGCGGCCAGGACCGGCGCCTCCTCCTGGACCGGGATAACCGCGCCGAGCGGCTCACGCTCGTCCGCCGCGGGCCGCTGGCCCATCGCGTGCCGCCGGCCACCCGAGGCCCACGGGCCGCCGTCGGTCCCGGCCCGGTCGAGCACCAGATCGTCCAGTCCGGGGCCGCCCGGGGCTGGATCTGCGAATTCCGTGGCGTCCAGGCGCCGCAGCCCTGCGGTGAAGCCCGTGGGTTCGTGGGCGATGACTTCGTCGGGGAGCCACACCAGCGCGGTCAGCCCACCCATCGACGCCGGCCGCAACCGCACCCGGATACCGTGCCGCGCCGCCAGCCGCGCCACCACGAACAACCCCATCCGCCGCGACACCGCCACATCCACCACCGGCGGATTATCCAGCCGCCAGTTCGCATGAGCCATCTCCTCCGCGCCCATGCCCACACCCTGATCCGTGATATCCAGCAGCACCCCGCCACTGTTCAGCAGATGCCCCGACACCGCCACCGGCGTCTCCGCCGCCGAAAACGACGTCGCGTTCTCCACCAGCTCCGCCAACAGGTGCACCACATCGTTGACCGCCTGCCCCCGCACCGCGATCCCCGGCTGCACATTCAAACTGACCCGCTCATACTGCTCAATCTCCGACACCGCCGCCCGCAGCACATCCACCAAACCCACCGACTGCGTCCACCGCCGCGACACCTCATGCCCCGCCAAAACCAGCAGGTTCTCCGAGTTACGCCGCATCCGCGTCGCCAGATGGTCCATCTGGAACAAGTTCGCCAGCCGCTCGCTGTCCTGCTCGCCCTGCTCCAAATCATCAATCAGCCGGATCTGCCGCTCCACCAGCGACTGCGACCGCCGCGACAAGTTCACAAACATCGCATTCACATTGCCACGCAACGCCGCCTCATTCGACGCCAGCCGCACCGCCTCCCGGTGCACCTGATCAAACGCCCGCGCAACCTCCCCGATCTCATCGGTGGAATCCACCTCAATCGGCGCCACCTCCAACGGCGCCCCCGCACCCTCCCCCTCACTCATCCGCCGCACCGTCTCCGGCAACCGCATCCCCGCCACTTCCAACGCCCCCGCACGCAACCGCCGCAACGGCCGCACCATCGACCGGGCGACGAGCATCGTGCAGAGAAGCGCGAGGGCGAACAGGAGCAGGACGGCGATCCCGACGAGGATCGCGCTGGTGAGGGCGGCGCTGCGCAGGGAGTTGGCCTGGTTGATGACATCCGTGGCCAGCGACCGCTCGACCGAGCCCATCTCGCCGATGCCGCTGGTCATCGCGTCGTAGAAGCCCGCCGCGGTGAGCGAGTCGCCATTCAGCGATTTGGTGGTGGTCTGGAGCGTTTCCGCCTGCTGTTCCTGCGAGGCGGCCAGGTAGACGAAGGAGCCGGAGACGGTGTTGTCCCATTGCTCGCGCTGCGGCGCGGTGGCGGACAGGTCGAAGGTCTGCAGGCCGCTCGACTGGTTGGCTTGGGCGGTGTCCAGCGCGGACACCTCCGGCTGGGTCAGCGATCCCTGGAGCAGGGCCGCCGAGAGGATGGCCCGCTGCTCCGACGCCTCTTCCTTCATCCGGGACACCAGTCCCAGCACCCCGACGGTCTGGGACAGCACGGGGTCACCCGTGCCCTGGGCGGTCTGGTCGCCGATCACCAGCAGGTCGTCGATCAGCTCCGCGTACTTGTTCACCACCGCCAGCGGGTACAAGAAGGTCAGCGTCGACGAGGCGCGCAGGTATTGCAGATCGTCCAGGCCGGCGACGGCGACGCCGACCCGCTGCTGGGAGGCCGCCGAGTAGGCATCGTGGTATTGGGCGAGCAGCGCCCGGAAATGCGCGATCGCCTGATCGGTCTGCCGGTAGAAGGCCTGGATGACGTGGTACTGCTGGATCGCGCCGCTCCTGGCCGCCGCGGGCGTCTTGGCCAGGTACCCGGCCCGGCCGGTGCTGCCCAGCGCGATGTAGTAGAGGGTCTGGTCGCGCTCGGTTTCGAGCCGCTGGGCCAGCTGGGTGGTGTCGGCCGCGATCACGGCACGTTCCTCGGCCCGCTGGAAGGACATGGCGCTCTGCGCCGCCGAGGAGATGCGCACGCCGCCGAGCACCAAAGCGGTCACCGTGGGGATCGCGATGAGGAGGATCAGGCGGGAGCGCACCCGCCAGTTCTTCAGGCTGGAGCGGCCGCCGGTCCCGCGCCGCCCGGCGGTGCTCGCCGGGGTGCCGCCCGCGCCAGGGCTCCCCGGGAGAACGGTCTCGTCATGGCCCCCCGCTTCGCGGGCCCGGTCACGGTCTCCCGGCGGTCCGGCCGCGGCATGATCCCCCGGCGCCCAGGGCCCGGCATGGTCCCCCGGCGCCCAGGGCCCGCGGTGATCTCCCGGTGCACCGGGCTCGCCTTGGTCCCCCGGCCAGCCGGGGCTTGCCGGCGCATCAGTGGCGCTGGCTTCCAGCCCCGGTGCGGCGATGGCCCCGGCCGCCGCCGCCCCTGCTGTGCGCTGATGTCCCCCGTCGCCGCGCGCCCGGCCACCCCGGCTTGACTTGACCCCGGACCGGCGAGTGCCTGCCCCCCTCACGAGGGAAAAGACCCGAGCCTGACGGCCTGCGCTGGTAGCCGATGCGGCATGATGTCGCGCCCCTCCCGGGCGGCGCTCGGCGACCGCGGCCTGGACCACCGCGACCGGCCTAGCCTTACGCCGTCCCAACAAACGATCAAAGCAGCATTACAAGCGTGTTATTAACAAATGTGGACGATTTACCTGCCTCTACCTTGAGTTAGGGTACGCTCTGCCAGAGCGCTATGTCCTGAACTGCGGGAATAACCTGCCTATTACCGGGAGACGTATGACGGGGGGGCCCACCGGCCGGACGGCCCTGCGCGGGCAGGCTGGCCGTGCGTGGGTCGCTGCAGCGTGCGCGGCGGCGGCCGTGCTGCTGGCAGGCTGCCAGTTCCCCGGCATGTCATCGGCAGCCGGGCCGGCGGCGGGAGCCTCGATCACCGTCGCCTCGATTGCCGGGGTCGGCAATGCACCGCTCTACGTTGCCTGGCAGCAGGGCCTGTTCCGGCGCAGCGGCCTGACGGTCCACATCCGCTCCTATCCGACCGTGGCAGCCGAGGTGGCGGCGCTGCACAGCGGTCAGGCCGACATCGCCGTCGGCGACTACGCGGACTTCTTCTACGAGCAGGAGCACGACGCCGCCGCGCCGATGGTTGTGCTGGCCGACGGCTACGACGCCGCGTCCAACATCATGGATGTGCTGGTCAGCCCCGGCTCGACCATCACCACGCCACAGGGCCTGGCGGGCAAGACCATCGGCACGGCCAGCCCGCAGCTGATGCCCGACCAGGTCGGCGCGCCGTACAGCCTGGACACCGTGGCCGCCTCCTCGGCGCTGGAGAACGATGGCGTCCAGCCGACGTCGGTGACCTGGAAGCCCATGCCGCCGGATGATCTTGTCAGCGCGCTCCGCAACCACAGCGTGGACGCCATCCTGGTCACCGAGCCGGAGATCTACCAGGCCGAGAGCCAGCTCGGCGCGCGGACCATCCTGGACGCCTGCAGCGGCGAGACCGTCAACCTGCCGCTGGAGGGGTACTTCGCGCCGGATTCCTTCGCCGCGAAGCACCGCGCTGCCCTGCTGGCATTCCGTTCCGTGCTGATGCGCGCCCAGGCCAACGCGGTCCAGCCGGCGCCGCTGGAGGCCGCGTTCATGCACTACGCGGGCATGAACAAGGAGACGGCCTCGCTGATCACCGTCGGCGTGTATCCCACCTCGCTGAAGGTGGCGAGCCTGCAGCGGGTCGCGGACCTGATGTCCTTCTACGGCGCGCTCCCGCATCCGCTCTCGGTAGCGCACATGATCTTCCGGTGACCCTGCCTTAGTTCGGTCCGCTACGCCGCTGCGGGGCCCGCGTGAGACCTGTGCCGCACCACCTGCCGCGCTGACAAATACCCGGTCCCTGAGTAGCCGGGCGCCGGAAATGAGTAGCCGCTACTCAAGCCCTGGCCAGGACGGCTGGCTTACAACTGTGTGAGGGCGGCCCGACGGGCCGCGTACCAGTACCCAGGGTCGTCCAGCAAGATCAAGGCCCGCCCTGAGCCTGAACCACTCGCGCACCGTGGCCGGGGCGTTCGTCCAGAAGGGCAATTGTTGTGACTCTCAGTAAGATTTCCATCGCGTGCTGGACCTTTTTCGTCATCATGTCCGTGGCCTTCCTGCCGGCGGAGCCGGCCTGTTCCACGCGCTGCACGCGCTGCCGCCGACGCCCCGGCTGGTGCTGGTGATCCTCGTGGTGGGCACCCTGTGGTGGGGGCCGTTCGGGTACGCGATGTACCTGAGCCTCGCCGGCATGCGCAACGGTGACCGGCGACTGCTCAAGCGGGGCAGCCGCGGCACCGCGGTGGTGCTCTCCGGCAAGGCGACCAGGACGGTCATCCAGGAAGGCGAGTTCGCCTGGGAGGCACCGCGGGTCTGGAAGTACCGGCTGCGGGTCAGCATCCCGGGCCGGGCGCCGTACGAGACCGACTGCTCCATCTGCATCCCCGCGCTCCCCACGGGGTCCGTGGTGAACGTCGCGGCCAGCCGGCTCAACCACCGCCGGGTCACGATCGACGTCGGCCAGGACCGCAAGGGCGGCCGGGCGGCGCGGCCCGTCCCCGGCGCCAACTCAGCCGCCACGGCCGTCCCGGCCACCACGGGCATCCCGGCCACCACGGTCCACTTCACCAGCGGGCCGATCCCGGCAGGCCAGGCCGGTGAGGCGCGGCGCATCAGCCTGCTGGATCAGCTTGGCCGGCTGCACAGTCAGGGCATCCTCACCGACAGCGAGTTCACGGCCGAGAAGGCCCAGATTCTCGGCGAGTAGCCGGGACCACCCGGACGTGCGCGCCTGGCTGGCGAAGAACCCCGGCACACTGCACTTCACGCCAACGTCGGGCTCATGGCTGAACATGGAGATCTTCTTCTCGATCATCACCCGGCAAGCGAGCCGCTGCGGCAGCTTCACCTCCGTCAAAGACCTCATCGCCGCCATCGAGAACTTCATCGACGGCTGGAACGACGCTGCCACCACGCATCCGCTTTCTCCACTCGAGCAATGTGATGCCCGCGAGAGCAAGAGCCGCCGCGAGGGACGCGATCTCGCTCGCGATGATGCCGCCGGACGGGTTGTAATGAACGACACCTCCTCCTGCGGGCGCGACGATACCCGCCTGCCCGTCGGCGAGCCGTATGGCCGGGTGGCCGTCGAGTGTCCAGTTTCGCGAGTAGGGAACTGGGAGGGCGACAACGCCTGGACGGCCGGGAAGGACCCGGTAGTCGACGCGATCAACGGAACGCACCCGGAGGGCGTTGCGTGTCTCCGTGGCGGTCGGCCAGACAGAGAAGAGGTCCAGCGAGCGACTCGAGTACATGAGACGGATCCCGGGAGCCTCTGCGATTCCGGCGAAATCCCGCCAATCGGCCACCTTCGCCAGGGCGACGAACCTTACGCCGAGGCCGGCGAGTGCGACACGCAGCCGTCGCAGGTTCGCCGGCGGGCCGAGCAAGTTGTCGAGGAACACGTGCTCGGGGTCTTCGGCAGCGAAAGCGTAACCAGGGCCGGGATTCTGGCTAACGAGGACGGTCCCCGCGAAGAAAGACGCTGCCGGGTTGGCGATTGTCCGCCGGCCGGTGAACGGGGTCGGGAAGTACTCGTGCCAGGGCAGGAACAGTACCGTAGCGTCCCCGGTAAGGCGCGAGGCTGAGGCCCACGAGGACGGGACTTCGCTGGCCTTGACCTGGCCACCGAGGCCACCGAACAGGTTCGGCGTATAGGCGAGGGGCAAGGCAATCGCCAGCGCGGCCGGCGCGAGCTGGGCAGCCTTCTGGCGGCTCCCGGTGCTGAGCCACGCGATCCCCCAGCCGAACCCGTACGCATAGGCGAGGGCGACGAGGACGGCGAACTTGTCTGGCTCGCGCATCACGACGAAGCCGGGAAGATGCTCGTACGCGAGCCTGAAGAGGCCGCCGGTCGGGCCCTGGTCTCCGAGGGCGAGGAGGTATCCGGCAGCGCCCGCGGCGAGGATGGCCAGGCCGTCACGCCTGCGCGCCGCATCGCGCAGCACTGCGACGTAGCCGGTCGCGACGATCAGCACCAGGGCTGCGAGTATGGCAGGCCACCGGGAGAAGAGGTCCTTCGGCTCGGTCGGTCCCTGGCTAAAGAAGCCGTACAGCCCGGCGACGTTCACCACCAGCCCGACTCGCGGGTCAGCCCGGGTGCGATACGCGGCGAGCTGGGTGAGGGGCCCGGCCGGGTTAACGCCCGCGAGCAACGGTGCCACCAGCAGGTAGGAGTTGATGGCCGCGGCGCCGAGCGCGACTCCGCCGAGGCGCAGCGAGGCCAGCAACCGGCGCGGCCGGGTCAGGACGATCGCAGCCGCTACCGGCACCAGAATCCATGCGAAGTGCACGCTCATCATCACCGTGGCCCCGGCCCAGCAGGCAGCGCGGCCCACGCGGTACGGCTGTTGCGTGGCATCCAGGAGTGCTGTCACGGCGAAGGGCAGCAAGGCGTAGCCGAGCAGAACTCCCAGCTGCCCTGCGTACAGCCGGTCGAACACGAACGGGTTGACAGCGTAGAAGAATCCGGCGCCGAGGCGCGCGGGGAGCACCGCTGTGCGCACCAGGCGCGCCGCCCCGGTCGTGGCAAGCGGGAAGAAGACCGCGGCCGGTACGACCGAGCCAGCCTGCCCGAGGAGGCGATCGAGGAGGTGGAAGCCGATCGCGAGCGGCACTCCCTCGGTCAGGCCACTGCCGAGGCCGAAGGCCGTCGCTGGCAGCACCGGCTGATGAGGACCTGAGACGAAGTCCAGCAGCAGCAGACGCCCACCAGCGAACGGATAACAGACGCCCACCGCCAGCCCCACGCCAAGCAAGAGCGGTGCCCAGGCTACAAGCCTTGCCCGCGCCGCACCCGGCCCGCCCCCGGTCACGGCGACTGCCGCTCTCACCAACGTGCGTGCCTGCTCACAGTCCCCGGCGGGTTGCGCGCCAGGCCTATTTTTGATTGAGCGCAGCACGGACCGATTCAATCACCTGGTAATGGGCAGGCTGACTCGATTTCGAAGTGGCGATCAAGTTGGTGTTCATATAGCGTCGGGTCGAATACCGAAGAAGATCATGCTTGCTGCAAGGCTTAAGCGTTGCTTTTGGTTCATCCACTACGAGCACGTTATCGTATGTCGCGAATATTATGTCCAAAAATTCATCTGGCCTGAAGCCGCAGTTGGCGAGGTTGCCTGGCACAAACTCTATGAAAAGACTAGGTTTGTCCTCGTGCAACACTCTACGTGCGCCCCGAAGGACAGCGCTTTCAAAACCCTCCACATCGACCTTGAGCAAGTCGATGGGGCGGCCTTGGAACTCCTGCTCCGCATAATCGTCAAGTGAGACCGTCGGCACTGTAATCGAAGTTGACGAGTTAAGAACATTCTTGGCCGAGGCCGAGTGTCTGACAGTGGACCCCTCGAGAAGGTATATCTCTATCTTGCCACTAGCCTGCCCGACAGCTTGTTCTTCTACCACTACCCGCGCTGCTAGCTCGTTCCCTTCAAGATTTCGCCTTAGGTACCCCAAATTCTCGGGAACCGGTTCAAACGCCACGACTTTGCCAGCGGCTGGCGCTCGATCCGCGGCGATGCAGCAGTACAGCCCGATATTCGCCCCGACGTCGACAATCGTGGTGCTGATGGCTGCTAGCCGTTCGAAGACATCAAGCTCGATCTTCTCGTAGAATCCGCCCATGAGACCAGGCGCAATGATGACGTCCTTGGCAGGGAGGGTAAGTTTGACGCCTCGGTAGTCGGAGGTTATCTCGCCACTCACAACACCGAATTTAAAGACTTTAGTTTTGATCGCAGTAGTCAGCGGCAGCTTTTCGATGGGGGTCCTCGCGAATAGCTTCCGCGCACTCTTTATTACCGCCAAGGATGCATTCTCGCGCCACCGCGCTCGTGTAGATGTCACAGTAGGTCAACCACCATTCGCTTCAGCCTGAGTTTGCGTCATTGACACGATCCTCGCCGTTGCTAAGTTCGGCTCGGCATTGCATGCTAGCACGCTCTCGCCTACCAGTTAACATATTCAGCTCATGAAGTTATTTGAGGTTGCTATCGGCTCCGCGTTCGTTTTCTTGGCATGTTGGCGACTTATGAAAACTGTGCTAGTTAGGGAGTCCGACACCAAATGCATCGAGCGGAGCCCCCGCGAATAGCTCACTCCGTTGCCTCACCTACCGGGACCATGTATGCCGGACTCCGTCGCCGGAACAGCCGCCGCCGAAGCCGGGAGGCCAGGGTCGGCCTCTGCCAGCCAGACAGGGCGCTGCATACCGGGCCGACGGAGACGTCGATGGCGGCGAACGTCCAGTGTCGGAACATTTCGGCCAGGAGCCGGAGCGGACGACCCCGGTAGTGTCGCACCCTCGCTTCTAGGAAGAGTTGACGAACCAATTGTTTGGGGGCAGGGCGAAAGAGCTTTGGGACCTTCTCCCGACTCGCAAGCCCGATCAGTGGCTCCGGTACGTACGCCACACAGTTCGTCTCCGCCAGCCGCAGATACAGGTCGACGTCCGCAACGACCGAGAAGCGGGGGTCGTGGCCCCCTGCGGCCAGGTACTTGCTCTTCCTGAGCATCACGGTCCCCCAGACAGGCGATGAGAAGGGCCAGCGCCTGAAGTAGAGGCGTTCGAGAAGGACTCGTCCTGGCACGCAGGAATCAAGATCCACTCGATAGGTCCTTTCGATCCTGCCGTCTGGGCCAAGCTTGTTGTAGGCGTTGAAGACGAACGCCGCCTCGGGGCAGGCGCGGAGCGCGGCAATCCATCGTTCGAGCAGGCGGGGATCATAAACGTCGCCGTCGTAGAGGACGGCGACAAATTCCGCGTTCGCCAGGGCGATTCCGCGACTCACGTTCCCGGCCAAACCGAGGTTGCGGGGCCGGCGGACGTACCGGATTCGTGGGTCTCGCGAGGCCCATTCGGCCATCAGAACAGGGGTTTCGTCGGTCGAAGCGTCGTCACAGACGATCAGCTCGAAGTTGTCAAACGTCTGGGCGAACACCATGCGCAGTGTTTCTTCGAGCACGTAGGCCCGGTTGAAGGTGGCGAGCACCACGCTGACGAGAGGAGTCCTGCCGTGCTCGCCGAGCGGGGCGGCCGGAGACGTCGCCTCGTCCCACGCCGGTTCGGGAGCTCATTCGGGCGGAGACGTACCCGTCCTTACCAGTAGTGGCCCCAGTCCGGTCTGCAGCAGCGCTGCCGCCGCACCTGTCGTCGGAGATGTCATTCATGTTTCCGCCCCCCCGAAGCGGTTTGTACGGTTGCGGCTATTCGGTGCCGATCTCCGCGCCGATAGGCGAACGCCAGCGCGAGCAGCAAACCGGCGGCGAGAAGCGATGCAATGCGCGACAGCCCGTACCACGATGACGGGCCGAAACGCACCGGAACGTCCCTTGAATGGGAGGCGAACCAGCCGTTGCGCAGTCCATCGATCTCCACGTGCTGATCCCCGGGCGGCCCGATCCAGTCCGGCGAGAAACTCTCGCTTGTGGTGTAGAGCGCTGCTGCCGGGCGCTCTTGCCCCCGAGGAGTCCCCACGACCACAGGCCTCAGAAGGACGGGGGAGCGCCGGACCACGACATCCGAGTACTCGTTGGTAGTCAGTGCTCCGGGTGTGTACACGTCTGCGTAGAGGAAGAGCATCAGGCTGCGGGTCCTGGGATCAGGCGTCACGATCGTCTGGTAGTGGTACCACCGGGAAAGGGATGAGCTCGGCGGAAGCGGTGACGTGGCGGCGCACACTTTGATAGGTAGTCTGCCAGAGGCAGATCCGCGGTGCAGCCCTGCTGACGTTGCGGACCCAGAGGCTCACGAAGAGCGGTCCTGACCGCCAGGCCAGCGAGCGCACCTCGCACGCACTGTCCGCGTTCGCCGAGAGCGCGAGCGCCGATTGTCCAGCCGGGCCTTGTCCTGGTAGGACGCCCGCAGCCAGTTGAGCCGTCGCCGCCGTCCCGGGAAATGCCGCACAGTTGCCCACTGCGCCCCACGCGCCAGACGCGAAGTTGCCGTCGCTGAGCAAGGACCCGCCCAACTTGTAGCTGAGCTCTTCGACCACCTGGCCGTGGTTATGGCGGACGCGGGCGATGAGCCGGGCCGGGCGCGCCGGGGTCCGGCCAGCTGAACGACTTCGAATCCGGCGAGCCGGCCCACGTGTGCGACCTGCCGGTCGCCCAGGGCGACCTGCCCGACCCGTCCGAGATCGACTGGCCCTTGAGGAGGAGGCATCTGGGTGCTTGCCGGCACCTGTGGCTGACAGCAGTTTGATTTGGTACCGCCGGCCCGGCTGCCCGGCGACAGAGGTTTCGAGTTTGTCGCCGACAAGCCGCCATTGTGAAACAGGCGGAACTTGTAGCACCGCGGGAACGGCCGACCGCATCGGGCTTGATATCAGCGCCGTCCCAGAGGGAAAGAGCGCCAGGTCACGCAGATCCGGCGCAGCAGAGTTGACGGTGGCGTAAGAAGTGACCGGGCCCGTCGCGTTCATGCGCCCGCGAAGCGCGAATAGATCGAGCTTTCCGGCACGATGGACAAGCCGCATGCCCTTGTCCTCGCGTAGTGCCCTGTCGAGTGCCGCTGGCGGTGTGATATGCCGTCCGGGAAAGGCGGCGTTCACGTCTCCGCGGACCAGCAGCAGCGGCGTTCCGATGGCCGCGAGCGTCCGTTGCACAGATGGCCAGTCGTGGGCGAGCAGCCCCTGCTGGACGAGGCGGACGGCACCTGTGAGCTCCTGCGGGGCGGGCGCATAGCCTTGGGCAACCGGGTCCACCACGTTTCGCGCTATCAGGTCCGTGATGAAGCTGTCCGCTCCGTAGTAGCCCCAGGTGTAGGGCATCTGGTAGAAGTCGTCCTCGGGGAGCACGAGGAGATTGCCGGGCGGAGCGGAACCGTTGAGGTAGGACGCCATCGCTGTCCAGTACGCGGGCACGCTGACGTGCGTCGACGGGAGCAGCGGACGGTGATCGGGGGCGACCGCTCCGGTCATGAGCGGGAATCCGGGCGCGAGCACCGCCGCGCCCGCCGCGCTGACCGCCGCGAGACGAAGTCCCGGGCGATGCAAAGCTGAGCGCCAGCGCCACACGGTGCTCGGCTCAAACGAGTTCAGTCTCTCGCAGGCGGCCTCCGTGGTCAGCGCGAGGAGGACCGAGCAGGCGAGCCCTGCGAGTATCAGGAACCGGCCGGGCTCCCTGAGCAGCCAGCCGAGAGGCAGCTTGTAGAGCGGGTCGAAGACGAGGGCTCCTGGAAGACGGGTGCCCGTGCTGAGCAGGACGAGGAAAAGTGCCGTGGCCGAGGCGGCGATGCCAAGACGCGCCCGGCGGGCCGTCACCCGGTTGCTCGTGGAAACCGGGCCAGCGCCAGAAAGCCGAAGGCCGTTACGGGCAGGAGGAATTTCAGGATCAGGAGCGGGAACTTATCGTAGGCGCCGGCGAACGGGAAGTATTCCGCGAACTTCCAGCCCCAGTCGTTGTTCAGCCAGAACCCGTTGGCAAGGGTGGCGCGGCCCTCGGTCCAGATCCAGCTCGACGGATTGGCGAGCGTTGAGGTCGCATCGATCTTGAGTCTGCAACACGGTCGGTACGAGCCAGTAAGAGGAGGCGAGCGCGAGGAGCGGGACGCCGAGTGCGAGGGTGCGTAACGCCCGGCGTGCGGCTGCCCGTCCGTCGAGCCACCCCGCGAGGAGCGGCATCGAGGCGAGCAGCGCGCCGATCATGAGCACGAGCGGCGGGTTCAGGGATACGTAACCGAGGAGCGGCGCACTGGCGCCGAGGAGGAGAATGCCCCTTCGCAGTGCCCACCGGCCGGATGCCGTGGTCGAGCACGATTGCCGGAAGCCCGGCTAGCAGCACCATGGCGGCGAGGTACACCGGATTGGTTCCGATGGTGACAACGTGGGCGTTGAAGACATAAGCGAGAGCGCCGAGGGTGGATCCTGCCGGGCCGATGCGAAGGGCCCGCAGGAGCAGATAGCAGGCCACCGCGGCGCCGGCGAAAAGCGCGGTGTACCAGATCCTTTGGGCGAGGGCTGGCGATCCGCCGAAGCGCGTGGACGAGCCAGTAGACCGCAGCGAACGGCACGTTGGTCTCGTTAGCGGCCGGGCCGCCGAGATCTGAGCCCGACCACGACCAGGGAGCGAAGAGCCGTCCCAGCCAAGCCGTGCCCACCACGGGCGACAAGTCGCCCCCTGCGAGCAGCCGGCCCGGGTCGAACCAGGATTGCGCGGCGATGGCAGCGACGAGTCCGACGATGGCCAGGCCGATTCGCGATGGCCAGGTGCCAGCGCCCCGCGCGGCCGGCCGCGCCGCAGGCCGCGGCTGACTGTGGCGCCATCCGCGGGTCGGCCAGCCCTCGACGCCCCCGATGAGGGTTGCGGCCAGCAGCGCCAAGAACGCCGCACCGACGAGGATTGGTGACAGTCCGAGATCGCGCGACGCCGCCGAGCAGGAGCAGCGCTACGCCGAGCACGGCGAGGCCGACTCTTACCCAGGAGAGCCTCTGGCGGTCACCAGCAGCCCGGTCGCCAGCAAGCGATCCGGCCTGGTCAGGAACCTGGATCGCGGGCGACTCGGACTCGTGCGCCACCGTGAGGATGCCCGCGGCGACCTCCGTCCACGGGACGACTCCGGCCGGCTCTGGCCCGAGGTCCGTCGTCCGCGACGACCGACGAGAGCAGCCCGGCCAGGCCGGTGGCCAGAGACGCCGGATCGGCGCGCGTGAGGATGCCTCCCGATGCCCCGATCGAGTCCCGCAGGCCCGGCACGTCGTAGCCGATCGAGACGGTGCCGCTCGCGGCCGCCTCCGTCACCACAAGCCCCCAGCCCTCGCGGACGGACGTGGCGACCAGGGCGTGCGCGCGTGCCAGGCGCTCCCGCTTCTCCTCCTCGGACACGCGCCCGAGGAAGATCACGCCCGGGCCCGCCGTCCGGCGAAGCCTCGCCTCCTCGGGACCGCTCCCGATCACCCACATCTGCGCATCGGGCATCTGGCGGCGGACGAGGCCGAAGGCCCGAATGGCGTGCTCAGGGCGCTTGTTGGCGCTCAGCCGTCCGATGAAAACAACGGTCGGGACAGTCTCCTTCTCGACTGCAGCCCGTGCCGTCACGCCGGCACCCATCCTTCCGGCACGACTGTGACCCGTCGCAGGCCATATTCCGCGAGCGATTCACGGCTTGACTCGGACACCGTGACAACCGGTACATCCCGGTATGCCCGCAGCCAGGCCGGCTCCAGCAGGTAACGGCCGAGAACGGAGATCGGCCAGGGAGTCTCGTACCGCCAGATCTCCCTTGCGACCTGGTGGATGACGGCCACGATCGGCACGTTCCCCACAAAGCGAGGACAGAGGAACGGCCTCGTATTCACGCAATCGACCACGAGATCGTACTGACCGTCTCCCTCGCGCCGCCAGAAGCGCCTGGCCTCCCGGTAGACGCCGAGGCGTCCGCCGCGTCGTATGATCTCCACTCCGTCAACAAGCTCCCGCGCGGGCTTGTCGTCCACGGCGGCACAGAAGATGGTCACCTCGTGGCCGCACCTCACCCACTCGCGCGCCACCGACTGCAGGTAGACCTCGGCGCCACCCGCCCGGGGATGCGCGAGATCCCGCCAGTTGTAGGCAAGGATCCGCAGCGGCCTGTCCGCGGGCCCAGAGCCCGCCAGTGAGTCGGCCAGTGCTCCGGCGCCGAGCGACCGGGCGCCTGCTCGTGACCGAGAGAGCGGGCCACCTGGCTGTGGCCAGAGGCCGGCGCGAGCTGGGGCCCGTAGAAGTGTGCAACCCTCAGCCGGTAGAAGATGGCGAACGTGTCGAGGAGCGTTCGCCAGACCGCCTTCGGCGAGATGGTGGTCGTGAAGCGCTCGGCTATCTGGACCGGGAGCTCGACGAAGTTCCGGTAGCCCATCCGGCGGGCGACGACGAGCAGTTCCAGGTCGAACGCGAAGCGCTTCTCAACCATCTTCGGAAGAACGGCCGCCAACGTCTCGCGGCGGATGAGCTTGATGCCAGTCTGGGTGTCCCGGGTCGGCAGCCGGAAGAGCAACCTCGTCAGCTGCCGGTAACCGAACGAGTACAGCCGTCTGAGCGGCGGGTAGACGACATCCGAGCCCGGATGGAGCTTGCTGCCGAGGACCACATCCGGATCGCCCGCCCTGATCGCCGCAAGGAAGTGGCTCAGCTGCCGAGCCGGAATGTCGCCGTCGCCGTCGATGAAGCCGAGGTAGCGGCCTCTCCCCTGAGCCAGGCCGACACGCAGCGCGGCTCCCTTGCCCTGGTTCTCCGCCAGCTCGATTATCCGGACCTGGTCGATCCCCGCGATCGACGCTGGGCTTCCGTCGGTCGAGCCGTCGGATACCGCGATCACCTCGAAGGTGACCTGCTCGGTCCTGAGGGCGTCGACGGCGGCTTGCACGTGGAAACCCAGGCGGTGTCCTGGGTTGTAGAACGGAATGACAAGGCTGAGGTCGATTTCGGCAGGAGGCAGCTGCACTGAGCCGTCGCTCAGCGCGGCTGCGTCAGGCACCGGCCGCACGACCGCCGCCAAAGCCGGCAGAGACAAGGCCACCACGACGAACCCGCTAGCGGCCAGCATGGAGTCCGCGATGGTTTCCATCCCGCCATGCAGCACGGCCACCAGCACCCATACGAGTGCGACCCCGGCCCAGCTGTACAAGGCGGCCACCGAGCGCCGGGCGATGTGGAAGTAGGTGAGCACGCCGACGATGCCGTAGAGAACGGAAATCAGGGCGATGATCCCCACGACGCTCGCGGCTGCGCGATAGTTCGGGCCGAAGAGCACACCGACGACTACGCCGGGCATTGCTGCAAGGACAGCGAAGGCCGCGAGCCCGACGATGGTGACGAGCCCGAGCGTCTCTGTGAGAGTCTTTCGGGCGCTGACGCCGGTGGCGTAAGCGGAGGCAAGCCGCGGAAAGGCGACTGTCAGGAGCGCTCCGGGCAGGTAAAAGGCGATATGGCCCGCGATCGCCGCGGCCGCGTAGCGACCCGCAGCGACGGGCACGAGATAGTGACGGGCCAGAAAAGTATCGATCCCGGTCAGCGTGGTGTACCCGGCGAGCGCGCCGATCGACAGCACGGCGTCGCGCAGGGAGATCCGTACCGGCTCAAGTCCCTTGGCGAACACTTCCCGCCTCGCGACCAGCAGGAGTGCCGCCGTAGTGAATACCTGGCCGACCAACGTCGCCACCACAGCGCCCCCCAGCCCGAAGCCGGCCGAGACGAGCAGGACACCACTGGCCAGCCGCAGCGCACCGCCGCCGAAGAACGTGGCGACGGCGACCGGCCTGAAGCGCAACTCCCCGAGCAGCGCACCCTGCAGGACAGCGCCGACGACCGCGACGGGAACCCAAACAGCCATGGCCAGGTCCATAACGGGCGACGTCAGGTTCAAGAAACCATCGATCAGCGGTGACAGAACCCAGTAACCAGCCATCGCCCCGAGTCCCCAGAGCGTGGCCTTCACAGTCAAGCTGCGCAGCGACATCCGTTTATTGCCTGTGCCGGAGGTGACGGCCTGCGTCACGGCGAGCTGTACCGCGCCGAGCGGGACGGCGAGCACAGATATGACTTGCAGCACAGCGCCGAGCGCTCCGTAGCCCGACGGGCCAAGCAGACGGCTGATCAGGAGGTGGAAGAGGAAATTGAGACCGTTAACCCCCGCCGTGGCGATCATGAAGGACCAGCCACCGCGGCTTAGTACCCCGGGCAGGATGCGCCGTCGTAGGTTACGGCGATGGCAGCCCTCGGAGACCAGGGCCCGGACGGCGGCCTCTTCAGGCTCGCGTACGAGCACGTTCCCGGCTTTGTCGTAATGCGCGCGCCGTGAATCGCCAACCCGGCGGCACAGCAGGGCCGTTCTGACCCGCCTGCCTGACCGCTGGACCACGCGCATGCTTCACTTCCTGAGTCGAGCTGAATGAACTTGAGGATGCGACTATTCGCCCGCTAGCGGCGCACATGAACCAATCTGTTAACAGAAATGCGCATAGCCAGCTCCTTCTTAGGACCGCGGGGTTGATGTTATCGGGAAGATCGTTCAGGTGAAGCGATCTCCGATCTTGTCCGCAGGCGAATTTACTGGCACAGCGTTCGACTGCCCGGATTAAGCGGAAAGGCGCTGTCTACGACACGAGCGATCACTTACATAGCCCGACGGAATACCACATCCTGCCATCTTCGCGTTTCAAAGACGATTGAATGAGCTTACGGCCGCCCTAAGTGCCCGTAACCTGATTTGCCAATTCAAACGCAGGACCCGGACGCCGGGCTGCCATTCTAGAAGAAGCTTAGATGTTTCCGGTATTACTGGGACATAAAGTATATCTGGGCTACGACCTTAATTGCACCCGTGATTGCATGCCGAAGTGGCCGGTGCTATGGTTCCGCGAGGAGGTTTAACAATGCGACCCATAGGTTCAATGCGCTTTAGCCACTCCAAACTCGGTTTCGCAGTTCTCGCTTCGGCGTTCCTGGCGGCCGGTGTGAGCAGCGTCGCCTTCGGGGCTGCGCGCGATGGAACCAGCGGTTCGTCGTGCTACGGCACCTGCCCGTCACTGACCAGGCTCGCCATCGCCGGGCACGTGACGCACTTCGGCAGCGAGCAGAACGTGGTCTTCCACGTCAGGGTGAAGGCCAGGGTCCGCGGTACCAGCGGAATACCCGGCGGCACTGTCACGATCGCGTTCCACTCGATGGTGCTGTGCACGATCACGCTGGACAGCGCCGGGAGGGGGAGCTGCTCGCCGTCGCCGACAGCCCTGCCGGTCCGGAGGCACAGTTACCCGATCAACGCCGTGTACAGCGGCAGCTCGGCCTTCAGCCTGTCTCACTCGGGGGCTCGGCACGTGCACGTCCTGCCCTAGCGGCCCAGGTGCCGGGAGCACCCGGCGCTTGCTGTCGTCACCCACGGCCCGGCGGCCTGAGACGTCACCGCCGGGCCGAGGCTTGTGCGCAGGCCGGCGGCGATGACACCGCGGGTCAGTGGCGGATGCCCGGCCGGTCGTAGAGGGCGGTCAGGGTCGCCTGCATGACCGCGAACGGAGTTGCGGCGCCGGCGGCGAAGGCGTCGCCGCGGCAGACCACCAGGGTCCGGCCCGCCCGGACCACCGTGCCGGTCATCCGGAACCGCTCCCCGGCTGCCGGTGCCAGCAGGTTGATGGTGTACGAGGCGGTCAGCACGGCCGCCTCCGGTGGCATCACGCTGAACGCCGCGTACCCGCAGGCGCTGTCGAGCACCGCCGCGACGGCGCCCGCGTGCATGAAGCCGTGCTGCTGGGTGAACCGCGCATCGTGGCGGAGGGCCAGTTCCACCCGTCCCGGCTCGACCGACACAAGCTCGGCTCCCAGCGTCGCCATCATCGCCTGCCGGGCGAAGCTTGCCCGCACCCGGGCCCGCATCTCCCCGGCAGGCTCCGTCTGTGGGTCATCACCAGGTCCGCGCACCAGCCGATTCTCGCAGCAGGCGCAGCGATGAGTCCGGTGCGGGCGGGCGGTCTACCCTGGTGAGATCATCACCCGGCGGGACGGAGCCCGGCCATGACGAACGATGCTGACCTGCAACCGGCTGTGGCCGCCGACTTCGTGGCTCTTGCCGAACTGCTCGCGGCGGCCACCGAGGCACAGTGGGACACGCCCTCGCTGTGCGCGGGGTGGCGGGTCCGCGAGGTGGTCGCGCATATGACCATGGCGGCGCGGTATTCCGAGGACCAGTTCATGGCCGAACTGCGGCGCTGCGACTTCGATTTCGGCCGCCTGTCCAACGAGATCGCCGGCCGGGATGCCGCGCTGCCGGCCGGTGAGCTCGTCGCCAACCTGCGCTCGGACGTGATGGCCCAGTGGACGCCGCCGGGCGGCGGATACCACGGAGCCCTCAATCACGTGGTCATCCACGGCCTGGACATCACCGTGCCGCTCGGGGTGCCGCGCCGGTCACCGGATGACACGATCCGGATCATCCTCGACGACCTCACCCGGGGCGACGTGCACGAGCGCTTCGGCACCAGCATCGCGGGGCGCAGCCTCCAGGCCACCGACATCGACTGGTCCTACGGATCGGGGCCGCCGCTGCGCGGCAAGGCCGGGGACCTGGCGGTCGCGCTCTGCGGCCGGGCACTGCCAGCCGGACGGCTCGACGGCGCGCCGCTTTAGGAGTCGCCGTCCAGGAACTCGGTGACGGCCGAGACGAACGAGCCGGCGTCATCGAGCCAGGGGTAGTGGCCCGCGCCCGGCTGGACAATGAACCTGGCTGCGGGAAACATGGCGGCGAACCGGGCGAGGACCTGCGGCGGCCACTGCAGGTCGACGCTCCCTGCGAGTACCAGTACCGGCGAGCCGAATGCGGCGATCGCCGCGCGGTCAGCCGCAGGATCAAAGGCGCCGTCGGCGGCGAAGCCACGGGCCGCGGCCTCGTTGGCCTGCGTCTCGCCCGCGGCCGAGTGAGCTTGCGCGGCGGCGTCCCAGCGGCCGTAGAAGAACGGGGCCAGGGCCTCCCAGTCGGCGTCGCTGCCCGCATCCCCGGCGATGCGGTCGAAGGCAGCGGCCGCCACGGCGAACCAGGGTTCGCCGTGGCGGAGCTTGACGATCTGGCGCCGCGTTTCGGTGTCCGGTTCCAGGCCCGCGGCCCGTGCGCTTGGCGTGATCAGGGCAAGCTTGCCCACATGTTGTGGCAGCCGCACCGCGTACTGCAGGGCGATGTTGGCGCCGGCCGAGTGGCCCAGCAGGTCGAAACTGCCGAGGTGCAGGTGATCACGCAGGGCGGAGACGTCCGCCACCTGGCGGTCGCACCGGTAGCTGCCCGGATCCGCGGGAATTGCCGACTGACCGGTGCCGCGCAGGTTCAGCACGATCAACTGCCGGTGCGCGGCCAGCCCCCCGAGATCGCCCAGGTAGGCAGGGTCCTGCATCGGGCCGCCGGGCACGCAGATCAGCGGGGTGCCTGCCCCGTGGACCTGGTAGGCCAGTTCGGTTCCGTCCGCGGCGGCGAAGGCGGGCATGGGTGTGATGCTGACACCGGCCGCCGGCCAGCCGCAACCGGGAAAAGGTCAGGCGTGCGACAGCAGCGAAGGGTGCCGGTGCGGCACATCCGGCCGCCGGCCGATCATGCTGGATTTGGCGTGGCGGCGTTCAGCAGGCTCCGGATCGCTTCGTGGGCGGTTGCGCTGTCATCGCCGGCCGGCCGGGTGAGCACCGCCAGCACGGCCGCCGCAGCCACGGCATACAGCTCGAACGCCGACTCCGCGGACGGCGGAGCCATGGCTGGATCGACCTTGTGCCGCAAGCCGAAACCTTCCGCCAGGGCTTGAAGGACCGCGCCAATGCCATCCCAGTCCAGCGGCGGCCGGCGGGCGCTGGCGGCCGCGCTTGGCCGGCGCTGCGCCGCTAGATCTCCCCCGTCCGGCTGGTCGATGGTTGCGTACCCGCGGCGAGCGTTCCCGGCCGTGACGGTGACGATCCGGCCCCGCTCGCGCAGCAGTGCCGTCGCGCCCCGGATCGGGTCATAGGCGACGCCGTATGCCGGCGGTCCAGTTCGCGCTCTGGCGGTCACGCAGCCGGAGGTCCTGTCTCGGCCGTCGGCGGGTGATCGGCACCAGGGCGTCGGCCCGCGTCCTGCCGCCGGGTCGACGAGGTGGCTCGTAGATCACGCCTTAAGCTAGCTGTCCTCCTCTGCGTCAGGTGCTTGGCCAGTTCGGTGTAGTACTCCTCCAGGGTCGCCCAGTGGACGTAGAACGCCCCCGTGGACAAGCCCGCCCGCTGGCAGAGAGCGCGCAGCCGCAGGGCCGCGAACGGGTTCTGCGCAACCCGGTCAAGCAGCAGCTCAGCACCTGCCTGAAGAAGTTGCGCCCGGGACCTCTCGCGGGATTCCTCGTTGGATCCAGCCTTCCTGGCCATGCCCGCAAAGGTAGCAGGTGTTATGTATTTACATGACAATCGTTTGCTATGTATTCTCGGCCATAACGGGTGCTGACGCCACGGGGCACCGCGCGAGCCGGATGACCCGGGCTCGCGAGGTGCCCCGAAACTTTCGGCTGGTGACCGGAGGGAGCAAAGCGGGCACCAGGCCGGGAGCGTTAGGCCAGGTCAAACCGATCGAGATTCATGACCTTGCCCCATGCGGCAGCGAAGTCGCGCACGAACTTCTGCTGTGAGTCGCTGCTCGCGTAGACCTCCGCGATCGCGCGGAGCTGGGAGTTGGAGCCGAAGACCAGATCGAACCGGCTGCCGGTCCACTTCAGCTCGCCCGTCCCGCGGTCACGGCCCTCGAAGGTGTCCTCGGACTCGGACGTCGCATGCCATGCCGTGCCCATGTCGAGCAGGTTGACGAAGAAGTCGTTGGTCAGCGTCTCGGGGCGGTCGGTGAACACGCCGAGGCCGGACCTGTCGTAGTTCGCGTTCAGCACGCGCAGGCCGCCCACCAGGACGGTCAGCTCGGGCGCGGTCAGCGTCAGCAGGCTGGCCCGGTCGACCAGGGCGTGCTCGGCCAGCCGCGGGCTTATCTTGCCGGCGTAGTTGCGGAACCCGTCCGCGACGGGCTCCAGGGGGGCGAAGGAGTCGACGTCGGTCTGCTCCTGCGACGCATCCGTGCGCCCGGGCGCGAACGGAACCTCAACGTCGTACCCGGCGTTCTTCGCCGCCTGCTCCACCGCCGCGCAGCCGCCGAGCACGATGAGGTCGGCCAGGGAGATATGCTTGGTCCCGCCGGCGCTGTTGAACTGCTGCTGGATCCCCTCCAGGGTGCGCAGCACCTTCGCCAGCGCGGCGGGGTTGTTGACCTCCCAGTCGTGCTGGGGAGCGAGGCGGAGGCGCGCTCCGTTGGCGCCGCCGCGCTTGTCGGTGCCGCGGAACGTCGAGGCCGACGCCCACGCGGCCGAGACCAGCTCGGAGATCGTCAGGCCCGAGGCGAGGATCGTGCCCTTGAGCGCGGCGATGTCCGCCGCCCCGATCAGCTCGTGCGTAACCGCGGGGACGGGGTCCTGCCAGATCTGTGGCTCGGCGGGAACCAGCGGGCCGAGGTACCGCGTGATCGGCCCCATGTCGCGGTGTGTCAGCTTGAACCACGCCCTGGCGAAGGCGTCGGCGAACTCCTGCGGGTTCTCGTAGAAGTGCCGGGAGATCGGCTCGTAGACCGGGTCCATCCGCAGCGAGAGGTCCGTCGTGAGCATCACCGGGGGGTGTGTCTTCGCCGGGTCGTGGGCATCGGGCACCGTGCTCGCCGCGGCCGGGTCCGTCGGGATCCACTGCCACGCGCCGGCGGGGCTCTTCACCCGCTCCCACTCGTAGCCGAACAGGGTCGCGAAGAAGCTGTTGTCCCACGTCACCGGGGAGGGCGTCCAGGTACCCTCCAGCCCGCTGGTGATGGCGTCGTCGCCGACACCGGTGCCGAACCTGTTCGACCAGCCGAGGCCCTGCTGCTGCAGGGGGGCGCCTTCGGGCTCGGGACCGACATTCGACTCGGGGGCCGCGCCATGGGTCTTGCCGAACGTGTGCCCACCGGCGATGAGCGCGACCGTCTCCTCATCGTTCATGGCCATGCGGCGGAACGTCTCCCGGATGTCCCTGGCGGCGGCGAGCGGGTCCGGGTTGCCGTTGGGGCCCTGCGGATTCACGTAGATCAGGCCCATCTGAACGGCACCGAAGGGCTCCGCAAGCTCCCGGTCGCCGCTGTAGCGCTCGTCGCCGAGCCACGTGCTCTCCGAGCCCCAGTTGATGTCCTCGGGCTCCCACACGTCCTCGCGGCCGCCACCGAAGCCGAAGGTCCGCAGGCCCATCGAGTCCAGTGCGCAGTTGCCCGCGAAGACCATCAGGTCGGCCCAGGAGATCTTCCGGCCGTACTTCTGCTTGACCGGCCAGAGCAGCCTGCGTGCCTTGTCGAGGCTCGCGTTGTCGGGCCAGCTGTTGAGCGGCGCGAAGCGCTGCGTGCCGGCCCGGCACCGCCGCGGCCGTCCTCGATGCGGTACGTGCCCGCGCTGTGCCATGCCATCCGGATGAACAGCGGCCCGTAGTGGCCGTAGTCGGCCGGCCACCAGTCCACCGACGTTGTCATCACGGCCTCGACGTCCCTGCGCAGGGCATCGAGGTCGAGGGTCTTGAACTCCTCGGCGTAGTTGAAGTCCTCGCCCATGGGATTGGCCATGGGCGGGTTTTGCTGGAGTTGCTTCAGGTCCAGCTGATCCGGCCACCAGTCTCGGTTCGACCGGGCCTCGGTCGAGTGCGCCACCGGGCAGTTGCTCTCGTCGGCCATGTTGTCCTCCCTCTGGCTGTGGTGCGGTTACCAGGCACCGGAGTGCCCTTAGTTGTGTTCAGCCCCGTTGGCTGCGGCATCGGCATTGCTGGTTCATCGGGCGCGGGTTCACCTCGGGACCGGGGACTGGCACTGCGGACAGCGGCCCCAGTAGATGACCTCGGCTTCGTCGATCTCGTAGCCCTTGTCGTCGACCGCCGTGAGGCACGGCGCGAAGCCGACCGCGCAGTCGACGTCGGCCGTGCGGCCGCAGCTACGGCAGATCACGTGGTGGTGATTGTCGCTGACCCTGGCCTCGAAGCGCGCCGGTGACCCGGCTGGCTGGATCCGCCGGACCAGGCCGACGTCGACCAGCACGCCGAGCACGTCGTACACCGCCTGGAGCGAGATGGCACCCATCTCAGCCCGGACGGTCTCGGCCACGGCATCGGCGGTCACGTGGGGCTCGCGCGTCACCGCCCGCAAGACGGCCAGGCGCTGGCCCGTGACTCGATAGCCGCGTTGACGAAGGAAAGCAGCCGGGTCGACGGGCATGTTCTGGACACTATCTAATCTGGAGGGACTCAGGGAATAGAAAGATTAAAAATAACCTCTACCCCGGGCCAAGGTCCTGTGCCCCGTGTGGCAGTAGGGCACGCTTGGTCAGCGGGCCGCGAGCGTGCCTTGGTGATGGAAGATCTGCCAGTGACCGTCCGGGGTGCGGCGCCACAGCGAAGTGCGGTTGGCCCGCCGCCCGTGAACCTCGGAGACGTACTTCAGCATGACCAGGCCGTCGGCCAGCAGCCAGCCCCGCAGGTTTTCCACCGTGATCGGCTCGCCGTGGGGATCGGTGGCTGCCGCCACGCGGGCAGCCGTTCCCTCGTAGCCGAACTCGGCTCCCGAGCTACCGAACTCGTGAAAGTCGGGGGCGAGCAGCCGGTCAAGCCGGGCCGCATCGGCGCGGCACGCCGGGCTCAGCGACTCACGCTCGGCGGCCATGGCCGCGGCGATCTGCTCGTCAGCCGGCACCCGTTCGGCGGTCTGGTCCATGCGGAGATGTTCGCAGCCGTCAGCCGGCCTGGGCTACTGCTTTACGCTGGCCCGGCTGGCCTGATCACTGCCGCGGGTGCTGCCACACCCGGACGTAGGCGACACGCACGTCCGCAGGCACCTGGACGGGAATCTGATACAGGTGCGCGGTCGCGTTGTTGAGGATCAGGTACATCGGCGCATGGGTGATCCCGGACCTGATCCGGCCCACCACGTGGCCGTCGTAGTAGTAGGTGATCGACCCGGGCTCCCAGTTGGCGCCGAAGGTGTGCCAGCCGTTGTAGAACGTCCCGGCCGCGCAGTTACCGCGCACGCCGGCCCGGTTGACGAAATGCCAGCAGGCCTTGCCGCCCAGGCCTTCCAGCACATCGATCTCGCCGTCCCTGGGCCAGTTCTGGCCGTCCGCCCAGAACGCGGGCCAGTTGGTGATCCGCCCGCGCTGCCCGGGCATCCAGATCCGTGCCTCCATGAACCCGTAGGTGAACTGGAACTTGCCGTCGGTGTTGATCATCCCGCTGGTGTAGGGCCGTTCCTTCCCCCCGCACGAGCGCGGCTGCCTGATCAGGCTCAGGTTGAGGGCACCGCCCGACACGACGACGTTGGCCGGGGCATAGCACTCCAGCTCCCCCGAGCTCACTGGCTGGGTGATCCCGTTGGCAAGCCAGCCCGTGGACCAGCCGGCCGTGTTGAGCGCCTGCCCGGTGAACGTGCTGTTGAACGCCAGGTGCCACGTCCCAGGCGGGTTCCCGGCCGGCCCAAGCGGCGCGGACGCTGCCTGATCGGGCCCGGACGCTGCGTGGCCAGGCGCGGACGTTGCCGGCGATGCCGTCACCGGGCTGGTCCGCTCCGGCCTGCCCGGGGCCGATGCCTGGCAAGCCGCCAAGCCGAGGACGACCAGCCCCGCCGCGGTCACAACACCAGCGCGCCGCACGGCACCCCGCTTCTCCCGTACTACCGACGATCCGCGATCCTATCCGCCCGAAGGCTGTGCCGCTGCGCAGGTCGTAGGTGGGTACCATCGAGGGCCTGTTCCGGTCAGCTGCAGGATCCCCTCAGCCGCTCGCGCGCTTGATAGCATTCCGGATGTACCGCACTGGTAGCGGCCTCCATCATTTCGCGTTGTTCATTCGTGCTATGGAGGCCCGCTCATGTCTTCTGTCGAGGTGCGCCCGTTCCGCCGCAGCGACCGGGACCAGCTCACCCAGCTAGTGAATGCCCACGCCGCCGCGGTTGTGCCCGGCATGAGCGTGTCGGTCAGCACCGTCCTGTCCGCACTGGAACGGCAGCCAGGCGAGTTCATCGAAGATCCCTGGGTGAGCGAGCGGGTTACCCTGGTCGCCGACCAGCAGGATCGGGTCGCTGCCGCCGCCCACCTGCTCCGGCACTTCTCCGATGAGCGGGCCGGGGAGGCGGCGCGGGGCGTCGGCGAGATCCACTGGCTGTTGTTCTGGCCTGAGGCTCCCGCCGGGAATCCCTGCTGGCCGGACGCGACGGAAGCTGCCGAGGCGCTGATGGCCGCGTGTATCCGCCAACTGGAGGAGTGGGGCGTGACGCGCCAGCATGCGGGCGGCGAGCTGCCCGCGCGCGGCGTTTACGGGGTGCCTGAGCAGTGGCCGCACATCCGCGCGCTCTACCAACGGGCCGGGTTCGCTCATACCGGGCACACCGAGGTCGTCTACCTGGCTAGGGTCGATGACCTGCCCCGCCCGGCCGAGGTTCCCGTCACAGGGCTGTCGGTGCGCCGGTCGGTCGGGATGAACGGAACCCGGCTGTCCGGCGTCCTCGGCGAGGAAATGATCGGCTATATCGAGGTCGAGACATTCGACGAGGGAGAACGGCTGTCCCGGCACGGCGGGTGGGCTGACATCGGCAACCTGCATGTCAGCGAGCCGTACCGGCGCCGAGGCGTCGGGGCCTGGCTGCTCGGGCAGGCAGCTGCCTGGCTGCGGATGGCCGACGTCGACCGGCTCCTGGACTACGCCTGGCTCGAAGGCACCGACCCTGGAGGAGTGGACTACGCCGACTACCGGGCGTTCCTTCCAGCGGTCGGATTTCAGGAACTCACCCGTACCAAGCGAGGATGGAACCGGGCGCTCCGGAAAGACCTGACAAGCTAACCCGGTCTGCAGGGTTCGCGGCCGCCTGCAGCGCGCCTCACACGGACATGCGACAGGCACTCATGGGCAGTAAAAGCATCTGATCCCAGATACGGAACCAGGCCTGGCGACCCAAGCCGCAGGATTCGCCCAATCGCGGTGGTCCGCCTCTGGTCCGCGAGCACCGGACGGCTGACCGTCTGCCAGGGCCGCTTGCACTGCCGCTCTTGCGATTCACCTATCAAAGTGATATCATATTGATAGAAGGTCGGGGTGGTGGCCGACACCACAGCTGACAGGAGGCATCCCGATGAACGCACCGAATGACAGCACCGCTCCGAGGGGCCTGCGCGGGCGGTGGGCATCTCCCCCGCGATCCGGCATGCAACGCATAATCGCGCCATGGGAGTACCGCCACCTCCGTGGCTTCGCGCGCCTGCGCATTGCCGCTGGCATCGTCTTGGTCGGCCTTGGCGCCGTTACGCTCGTGGGGGGTTCCTTCACAGCGGAGGCCGTCGGGTGGGCGATGCTGTTCCTGGCGGCAGCGGCGGGAAGCTTCGCATGGGCAGCCTGGGACCTGGCTATCGCTCGTTCCGCATCTGCCCGAACCTGAGCCTGCGGTCGGTAATCGACGGAGGTTCGCCGCGCGCGTTCCGGGCCTGGCCGAAGCGTCAGCCCGTGCCACGCAGGTGTCCGCAGGTCCGGCGCCGTGACGTCTTGACAGCGCTGGCTAGAGGTGAGGCACTGGCTCCATAACCTTTGCCGCAGGTGGGGTCGCGCCTAGCGGGACAGGGTGAGACGCGATGACTCACGTAGGGCGCATCGTTGCGGTGAACGCGTATGGAAGCACAGCGAAGCCCAGCGGGCGTAAAGTGCTGGCTTTCTTGCTTCTCCCGGCGACCTTGCAGGTTCGGCTCGTCTTCCTAGGCGTCATCCTGCTGGTGGTCGGCGCAGTGGTAGAAGTCGGGGTCATCCTTTTGCCCGGCCTGCTAATAGTAAATCTGGCGGTTGCCCTTTTCATTTGGGCCTTAGTGGTCGCAGTCAGGGACCGCCGGCGAAGGCACAAGCACCTGACCCTTGCCGGGACGGTCAGGGTAGCGGCGGGAGTCCTTGTCATTTACTTCGTCGTTGCCGAGGGGCCTCTAGCTCTGAGATTCATAGCCACGGGAGGCGCTGGGTCAGCCAGATTGGACTCCAACTCTTCGTCCTTGATGACGGTCATAGACGTATTCGCCACGTTCACTCTCCCGCTCATCACGGTTTGGCTGCTTGTAGGGGTTCCCCAGCGACTCTTCAGGATTAAGCTAGACATCCACGGCGATCAGGAAGTGCAGCCTGTACTCCTGGGGTTCCTGACTACAGCGGCTTCGGCCTTGGCCGCCATCTATATCCTCGTGCTTCATTTCGGCGGCGGGCCGCTCAGCGGGGTACGCCCAGGACCGCTCGTTGCTGGGATCATAGGCACCGTGCTGCTTGTAGCGCCCCTCTACCGGTCACTGGCGAGAGCCTGCTGGCAGCGTGGAGTCGCGGGCGTCTTCAGCCCTCGGGCTTTCAAGCAGCGCTGGGGAAAGACGTTGACAGAGCTGGCGAAAGCACTCAACCGAGACGCCGGGAAAAATACGGCACCAAACAGCGAGATTGACGCGACCGTGGAAAAGGCCCGACCTTAGGATCCGGCACTTGCCTAATGCTTCGCGCAAAACAGGATCGCTGGTTCTACTGCAGCTCCTTCCACCAGGTCGCGCGCCCGGCTCGGTCGAACAAATAATACAAGCCCGCGGAAACGCCAAGTAGTGTAGTGATGACTGCGTTAATCCATAGGAATATATTATGATACCCGAATTTTAGAAACAGCCGATAGTATGCCTGGCATTCAAAGGCAACGGGGACGGCGATCATTATGATGGGCAGCAAAATGTAATGTACCCGGCGCATAAAGCTGTCGGCAATGTCTCCTGTTCGCAGGGAATTGAGCGCGCCTATTCCCCACAACGAAGGCAGGTTCGGCTCGATCAGCCGGTCCAGGCCATTTTGCTGCTGTTCTGGCGCATATATTTTCATAAGCTGCATAGAGATCAGCTCAAGACGGCTCCAGCGTATGGTAAGGCGAGAGCCGTCATAAATTACATATGCCACGATGGTTGGGAGAGCTATCTGGACGATGGGAGTATTAGCAAGCGTGATACCCCCAATTGAGATACTAGCCGACGCGTGCTGATATACGAGCACTTCAAAGACAGCCATGAGCAGGAAGATCAGCAGGGCAATCCGGCCAAGCGAAACAGATGTGTCTTTCCAAAGCGCATATACGCTCCGACCATATTCCCTCGCGTCTTCTCGAACCTGATCCACCGGTCCTATCCGGAATGAATCCGAAACTCGTTTCTCGATAGATTTGTCCATTGTCCCCTCTCCCACGTAATACCAGAAGTCGAACGTCCTGCTATCTTCCGATAACAGACCATCGTGACTGTCAGTGGCAGTCCTGCTCCCGACATGCTCCCAAGCCGGTCAGGGTTAGCCCAAGACGCCGCGCGGATGACAAGACGTCACAAAGTCCGGCAACCCGCCATTGAAGATTGATAGATCAAGCGCTAACAACTGCGGGAGCGCCACGGCGGCAAGGGCATGCTGCGGCAGCACGCGGCCGGGCCTGGGGCAGCGAATGCTCGTATGAGTCTCGGCTGGCCTATGATCCCCTCGGTGCGAACTCAGCGCAGCGGGGTCGTTCGAGGTCGTTGGGGCAGTAGGCCCAGGCCCACCGCAGATGTGGGCGCGGCCCCCTGGCGCACAGTCTGCGGTGCGGGCAACGATGGTATCCAGGCCGGAAGCCTGCGCTGGCGGCCAGCACGATCATCCATCCCTGAGGAGACCGCGATGGACGACAGCACCCGCGGCAGACGCCGGCCACGGTGGACAATAGCGCGAACTGCGGTCCCTATCATCGCCACGGCCGGTCTGGTTGTGCTGGCGGCGGCATGCAGCGGTAGCCCATCGTCCACCGGCTCGGGCGGCTCATCGAATGCCGGCGGGTTGCCGAGCTCTCAGCTGGTCGCCTTCTCTCACTGCATGCGCTCCAACGGGGTGTCGCAATACCCCGACCCCACTAGCAGCAGGCTCCCTAAGGTCACCCCGCAGCAACTCGGGTCCAGCCTTTCTCAGTTCCAGACGGCCCACAGAGCCTGCGAACACCTGCTCCCGAACAGCGGCCAGTCCGGCCAAACCGGCAGGGCGACCGAGGCCCAGCTGAACGGCATGCGGAGATTCAGCCAGTGCATGCGCTCCCACGGGGTGCCGAACTGGCCCGACGCCAGCATCAATTCCGGGGGGACCGCTTCTTTCAATCTTCAAGGCATACCCGGCCTCGATTCGACGCAGGTCACGACCGCACAGCACGACTGCGGCCATCTGTGGCCCGCATCCATAGGGGGGATTCCGGTTGTCCGCTAGCAGGCGATGCCTGAACGGCCCGGGCATCGACCTCAAACGCCCGATGTCCTAGACGGGCCAGAAGGCCTGCCAAAGCATCGCTCCCGGGTCGAAAGGTGAGCGCCACCTCCCGGGGTCGACGGTCGGTCGCCCCCGGACTGACCAGGCTGTGTGCGGCCGAGCAGGTCGCCTTTGCTTGAGGCGAAAACGATTCGGGAAAGGGCGTTGCCCAGCATTGCCCGGTGTACGCGGGGGGTCGTAACAATGGCCCGACTGCCGGGCCGGGGTCCTGGGTTCCATGGGTCCATGGCGGGTGGTCGTCGGGACAGGGCACGTGCCCTGCTCTGTGGCAAGATCGCCTGATGCTACAACTCTTGGGTTTCATCATCGACTGCCCGGACCCGATGAAGCTGGCGGCCTTCTACTCCGAGGTGACAGGCCGCGCCATCATGGAGGGCAGTTCCGACAACCTTGCCGGCATCACCTTCGGCGAGGTCGATCTGGCCTTCCAGCGGGTGGAGGACTACCGCCCTCCGCGCTGGCCCGACGGCGAACACCCCAAGCAGTACCACCTCGACTTCGAAGTGGGCGAAATCGAGCCCGAACAGCGCCGCGTCGTCAAGCTCGGCGCGACACTGCAGAAAGATTTCATCGGACCCGAAGGCTACGGCTGGCAGGTCTACACCGACCCGGTCGGGCATCCCTTCTGCCTGTGCCGCCACGAAGGGGTCACGTGGACCGACAAAGGGGTGGTATGGCCCTAGCCCCCTCCCAAGGCTGAGCCCGGCGCGGGGAGCGCCGGACGCGGCGCAGCGACAGAAGGGGAGTCGTCCACCTGAACCAGGGACGTCGAGGTGCCAGGATGTCGTGAGCCAGGAATGCCTAGCTCCACTTGATCCTTTACGGGGCGGATTCAGTTGATCCTTTACACGCCCTAGATGAAGTTCTCACCGGCTGGTCGCGGTGGCCGCTGTCCGCCAGCGCCGGCCACCGCAAGGTGAACAGCTGCCCGTCACCGATCTGCTCGCCGGGATGCTCGCGGCGCCACTGCGCCACCGGATACGAGACGCCGGGGCAGGCATTGGAGCGTCTGGATCCAGAAAAGTGTGTCCGTGACCCGGCCATCTGGGCACTCCGGTGTGGCACTCTGCCGTGTCAGTTTAGATTGACAACCCAGGATGTCAGTCTAAACTGACAGGCGTGGACATCGAAGAACTCAGCGTGACTCTCTCGTCGGATGACCCGGCAATCGGGCTTCGCGCCTCGCTGGCGCTCCATCGCCTGGCTGAGCGGGTCGAAGCGAACCAAGTCGCGTCGGCCCGGGAAAAGGGCTGGTCGTGGCAGCAGATCGGCGATGCCTTGGGCGTCACCCGCCAGTCCGTACACACCAAATACAGCAGGGAGTCATCATGACCGCCGAATCTGCTCCGGCCGAGGTGCATCACGCGTGGGCCATCTATTTGCAAGCCAGTGAGGAGGCCCGCCGCCGAGGTGATCGCCGAACCGGCACCGATCACCTCTTGCTCGCGTTGCTGGAGGATCCCTCGATCGAAGCCGCCTTGGGCGTGACCCTGCAGCAAGCCCGACAGGTCCAGGAGTCGCTCGATCACGAAGCCCTGGCCGCCCTGGGCATGGTCTTCGGCACCGACGCTCCCGCACTGCCGATGCGCGCCGTCCCCAAGAAGCCGAGGCTCAGGGACGTCGCGACAAAAGATCACTTCCGTTTGACGCCCGCGGCAAAGAAAGTGCTTGAGGATGCGGTCAGGCCCAACCGCCGCAAGCTCCAGGTCACGGCCCAGCAGGTGCTGGCCCAGATCCTCACTCTCCAGCCACCAGATCCTGCGGCAGTACTGCTGGGCGCTCTCGACGTGAACACGCCCGAGGTCCGGCGCGGATTGGATGCGGTCACCCCGTTCAACGGTCAGTCACGCGGATGACGGCGGTCGTCGAAGCCGAGTCGCTGACCAAGCGCTTTGGTGGGGTCTCCGCGGCCACGGATCTGTCATTTGCGTTGGAGGCTGGACGATCACGGGCTTTCTCGGCCCGAATGGCGCTGGCAAGAAGACGACGCCGCGGATGATCCTGGGTCTGGCGGCGCCGACTAGTGGACGGGCACAGCGGCGACTGCGGGCCCTGCCGTCCCGGGCCGGGGCGTACTTTGTCTTGGCGCCGGGGATGTTCCCGCACCTTGGCTATGCGCGGGTGTGGGGCAAGCTGACCGCCGGGCTGGCCGGGCTGTACTGGTGCGGCACATTGAGTGCGAGCATGGCGTCACGAGAATCTGGGAGGGCAGCAGCATGTTCGGTCTGTGCGTGCGGTTCACGTGCAAGGACGAGACCAGCGCTGAGATGTACGACCTGCTGGTGGCCGAGACCATCGAAGCGATCAAGGTCCACGAGCCGGGAACCTTGGTGTATGCCTCCCATTTGGTGGACGGCCAGCCGTTGCAGCGGATCTTCTATGAGCTGTACCGCGACGAGGACGCCTTCCACGCGCACGAGGCAGCGCCGCACACCCGCCGCTATCTCGACGAGCGGGACCAGTATCTGGCCAGCACCGAGGTGGACTGGTTGACCCTGCAAACCGGCAAAGGCACCAGCGGGTGAGCACTCCGTCCTAACAACAGGCCCTGGGGCGCGGCTACATGATCTGTGCCACCTGCACGCGACGACACTGCTGCTTGCCGGAGTACCGGTCCATGTCGTTGCCGCCCGCCTCGGTCACGCTAACCCGGCCGTGACACTTCGCGTCTACTCCCACGTCCTCCGCGAGCACGCAGCAGGCGTTGGCGACATCTTCGCCCAGGCCGTCAACGGTGTCGTCAACGGCACGCGTTAGCAAAAACCGTTAGCAAGGCTGGCCACGCGAGACGAACAAAGGCAGCGTTTGCGCTGCTCAGAAGAGGTGGTCAGGGGCGGGGTCGAACCGCCGACCTTCCGCTTTTCAGGCGGACGCTCATACCGACTGAGCTACCTGACCATGCCGGGATGACTCCCCCGGGCTGCGCGGTCCTGACGGGATTTGAACCCGCGACCTCCACCTTGACAGGGTGGCGAGCACTCCGAGCTGCTCTACAGGACCATGTGTACCGCCCGCCGACCCGGCGAGCAGTGCCCCCAACGGGATTCGAACCCGTGCCGCCGCCTTGAAAGGGCGGTGTCCTAGGCCGCTAGACGATGGGGGCTTGCGACGGTCCTCGCCGCCTTGAACCCGTGGCGCCCGCCGTCGGGGACCGCCCCAGCATAGGGGACGAAGGCCGCCCCCGGCAAAGCGAGCCCCCGAGGACAGATCTGCGGGGACGGAAGCGGGTACCGGGTACAAGCGTAACGCCCATCCGTGGATCGATCCTTCCTGATCCCCTTGCGCTGCCGCTGAAAATCAGCCACGGTTAGCAATCGAAAGACCACGTATAGTCACTACTGGCTGTTACCAGAATGGCATGGGATGACTGCGGATAGTGATTATCCCACGTCACATGGTACGACGCGAGCGGGGAAGCCGGCCATGAGCATCACCATGCGCGGCGGAGAACAGCCCTTCCTGGACTTGCCCGAGAGCGGCGCCGAGCGTGGGCGGCACCGCGCCGTGCGGCGGCGCACGGCGGACTACCGTGCCATCTTCGCCATTCGCGAGTTCCGCACGCTGTGGTGGGCGCAGGTCGTGTCCTACCTCGGCGACCAGATCGCGCAGGTCGCGATCGCGGCCCTCGTCTACGCCAAGACCGGCTCGCCATGGCTCACCGCACTCGCTTACGCCCTGACCTACCTGCCGCCAATTCTGGGCGGCCCGCTGCTGGCGGGCCTGGCGGACACGTTCCCGCGGCGCCACGTCATGATCACTCTGGACCTCGTCCGCGGCGGCCTGGTGGAGCTCATGGCATTGCCCAGCATGCCGCTGGCCGGTACCTGTGCGCTCCTGTGCGGCACCGTGCTGCTCGGGCCCCCGTTCTCCGCGGCCCGCTCCGCCATGCTCCCGCAGATCCTCCCCCGCGAGCGCCTCGCGCTGGGCTCGGCCGTGGGGAACATGACCTTCCAGTCCAGCCAGGCCGCCGGGTTCCTGGCGGGCGGGATCCTGGTGGCGACCCTCGGCGCGTACCGCTCGCTGGCCCTGGACGCACTGTCGTTCTGCCTGTCGGCCGCGCTGATCACCGGCTGGGTGCGGCCGCGCCCGTACAGCGGGGAGACGCCGGCCCGGCCGCTGCACTCCCTCGCCAAGGATGTGTCCCTCATCTTCCGGCGCCCGGCGGCGCGCACGCTCGTCCTGTTCGGCTGGCTGGCCGGGTTCGCTATCGTGCCCGAGGGCCTGGCCGCGCCGTACGCGCGGACTCTGGGCGGCGGCCCGGTCACCATCGGGCTGCTGATGTGCGCGATGCCGGCGGGCACCGTGGCCGGCAGCCTGATCATCGGACGGCTGTCGCGGCCGGACGAGCAGTTCAGGATGATCGGCGTGCTGGCCGTGCTGTCCTGCGCCCCGCTCGTCGCCAGCCTGCTTCGGCCGCCGTTACCCTTGCTGCTGCTCCTGCTCATGGTGGCTGGCGCGGGCGGCGCCTACCAGCTTGCCGCCGCCCGGGCGTTCGTGGCGGCGCTGCCGAACGGACAGCGCGACCGGGCGTTCGGCGTCGCGCAATCGGGGCTTCTGGCAGCTCAGGGCCTGGGCATCCTGATGGCGGGTGCCGCCGCCCGGTGGATCAGCCCGCCGGCCGTGGTGGCGAGCGCCGGGGCCCTGGGTGTCGTGGCGGCGGCCGTCCTGGCCACCGAATGGGCCCGCCACCGCAGTCTCCTCGCCGGGTTAGCCGGCGAGCACCGCCGGCCCACGGCGGCAGCCAGTGCACCGTCCCCCGGCCCAGCGGCGGCGAGCGATCCAGGTGGAGGCCGGTAAAGAAGCAGCCGAACGCTCCGGCCCAGATAGCGCGGTCCGCACCTGCTGACGGGACTGCGGGGACGGCCTGGAGCCCGATGCCAGCGGCGGGCGGGCCGGCTAGGGCCGATCGGCTCCGGGCGCATGAGGTACTGCAAGCGGCCAGGCTTTCCGGGGAATCGGGGTGAGTTCTGGCGCAGCGGGGCTGCGGCGGCGGTTACTTCTTCTTGTTGAGGTAGTTCTCCGCGATCGAGCCGCTCTCGCCCTCTTCCGGCACGATTACCCAGCCGACCAGGTACACCAGCGCGGCCGCGCCCGCGCTGAAAACCGTCAGCACGGCGAAGACGATGCGGACGATGTTGGCGTCGATTCCGAAGAACTGCCCGACGCCCGCGCAGACCCCGGCGATCATCCGCCCTTCCCGGGGGCGGATCAACTTCTTGCCATCCGTTCCGTTCATAGTCCGATCATGCCCCTCCGGCAGGCGCCGGGTCAGCCCGGCCCGCCTGCCCGCGCGGCTGGCCGGACCCCGCAGGCCAGCTGCCACGGCATACGCTGACGGGTAGCAAAAAGAGAGGATTCGCCATGCCATCGTCCTCCCCAGCCCAGCGGCCAGACCTCGACCTGCTCCAGATCGAGGACCAGCTCACCGAAGAAGAGCGCCTGGTCCGGGACACCGTGCGGGCCTACACCACGGAGAAGGTGATGCCGCACATCGCCGACTGGTTCGAGGCCGGCGTCCTGCCCCGCGAGCTGGCTCCGGAACTGGGGAAGATGGGCCTGCTCGGCATGCACCTGTCCGGGTACGGCTGCGCGGGCATGGGGCCCGTGGCGTACGGCGTCGCCTGCCGTGAGCTGGAAGCCGCCGACACCGGCCTGCGCAGCCTGGTCTCCGTGCAGGGCTCGCTGGCCATGTACCCGATCTGGCGGTACGGCTCGGACGAGCAGAAAGAGGAATGGCTGCCCAGAATGGCGACGGGCGACGCACTTGGCTGCTTCGGCCTCACCGAACCGGACCACGGCTCGGACCCGGCCAGCATGAAAACCAATGCCAAGCCAAACGGCACCGGCTGGGTCCTCTCCGGCACCAAGATGTGGATCACCAATGGCGCCATTGCCGACATCGCGGTGGTGTGGGCCCGCACGCCGGACGGGATCCGTGGCTTCCTGGTGCCGCGCGGCGCGCGCGGCTTCACCACCCGCAGCATCCACAAGAAGATGTCGCTGCGCGCCTCGGTCACCGCGGAACTCCACTTCGACGAGGTCAAGCTGCCCGCGGACGCGATGCTCCCCGGCGTGTCCGGGCTCAAGGGGCCGCTGTCGTGCCTGACCGAGGCCAGGTTCGGCATCGCCTGGGGAGTGGTGGGGTCGGCCAGGTCCTGCCTGGAGACCGCGGTGGAGTACGCGCGGACCCGGGAGCAGTTCGGCAGGCCGATCGGTGGCTTCCAGCTGACCCAGGGCAAGCTCGCGTGGATGCTCGCGGACCTGAACAAGGCACAGTTGCTCGCGCTGCACCTGGGGCGGCTGAAGGAAGCGGGCCCGCTCACCCCGGAGCAGGTCAGCCTCGGGAAGATGGCCAACGTGCGGACGGCCATCGACATCGCCAGGCAGGCCAGGACGATCCTCGGCGCGAACGGGATCACCCTGGAGTACCCGGTGATCCGCCACGCCAACAACCTGGAGTCGGTACTCACCTACGAGGGCACGGAGGAGATCCACGCGCTGGCGCTCGGCCACGCCCTCACCGGCATCCCCGCCTACCGCTGAACCAGGCGGTCCGCGCTAGCCGCGCTCTGCGTGCGCGAACGCCGGATGAACGGGTGTACTACAGTCCGCTGCTCGGTTACCCGGCCGGGTGCCGGGGAGCCCCGAACCACCACCGCCTGCGTGGCCTGCCACGAGACCACGGCGGCGGTGCCGGAATCCGGATGGCTGGGCTTCGTAGAGTATGTTCGCCTTCGACACCGCGGCGCAGGGCGCGGCCCGCGCACACGACGAACCCGGGAGCGACGAGGGTGGCTGGCGGCTCAGCAGGACCCGCGGACAGCACGGGAAGCTGCGGATTCGACCCGAGCCGGCCCAACGCGGCGCGGGTATATGACTACCTGCTCGGCGGCAAGGACAACTTCGCCGCGGACCGGGACGCCGCGGACCGGCTTGTCGAGGCGCTACCCGATGCCGCGAAGGTCGCCAAGGCCAACCGCGAGTTCCTGGCCAACGCGGTCCGGTACGTGGCTTCCCGCGGCGTCGGGCAGTTCGTGGACATCGGCGCGGGCCTGCCTACCTCGCCGAACGTGCACGAGTGCGCGCGCGAGGCCGTCCCCGATGCCCGGGTGGCCTACGTCGACAACGATCCGCTCGTGGTGACGCATGCGCGCGCGCTGCTGGCCACCGATGACAAGGTGACCGTGGTCAACGGGGACGCACGCGAGTACGAAGCGATCCTCTCGGCCCCGGAACTTGCTGCGCTTATTGATCCCGCCGAGCCGGTGTGCGTCCTGTTCGTCAGCATGCTGCATTTCCTGCCCGCCGACGAGGCCGACGCCGCCGTTGCCGCGTTCCGGGAGTGGATGGCGCCGGGAAGCTACCTGGTGATCTCGGCCGGGCACGGGAACGACCGGAGCAACCCGGTGCGCGGCCAGATCCAGGCAGCCTACGGCTGCCGGCACCGTGCTCACCGGCCGCACGGCGGCCGAGTTCGCCGCCTACTTCGGCGACTTCGACCTGATGCCGCCCGGCATAGTCCCGGTCACCGAATGGCCGGCCGAGATGACCGATACGCCGCAACCGGCGCTGCGGCTGGTGCCAGCGCCCGTGGCGGCAGGGATGCTGGCCGGCATCGGCCGCAAGCGCTCTTAACCGGGATACGTCAACAGGTGATCGTTTTAGTGGCACTTGTCGGTTGATCGGCTGACATGTCGGCCGGATGGCGAGATAGGAACACCCATCCGGCCGACGCCGTGACCAGCATCTATCACGTACTGTGTTCGATATAGCGCACTGTGCTCGCAGCACTGGCGTATTCACGCGTCGTCGGCCTCGGGGGGTCTGTCATGTTCACGGCTCGCGCGCGGCAGCTCGGTCGGGGCACTATCCGCGTGCCTGGGATGCTGCGGCGTCGCCGCCGTGCCGAGCGGGGTGCGGTGGCGGTGGCAGTCGCGATCTTGCTGCCGGTGATCATCGGCGTCACCGGGCTGGTCATTGACGTGGGATCCTGGTACGTGACACAGACGCAGTTGCAGAACGCGGCAGACGCCGCCGCGCTCGCGGGTGCTCAGCACCTGCCGAACAATCCGAGCAGCGCCGCGTCTGCCGCGCAGACCCTTGCGGCTGCAAACGTCTCGGGCGCGACGGTCACGCCCGTGACCCCCTATGACGGGGATTCCAGCGAGATCCAGGTAACGGTGTCCAAGCAGGGCTCGGTCACGTTTGCATCCGTCTTCGGGATCAGCGGGCCCACGATCACCGCAAGCGCCGTGGCCGAAGGCCACCCAGGGCACGGGAACCTTCATCTATGCGGCAAGCACCGCGTGCAACGCGATCAGCATCACCAGCGCTGGCAAGCTCATCCAGTACCACGCTGTGGAGCAACGGAGGGATCACGGCTACCGGCCAGGCGGTCACCGTGACCGGCCAGGTGGATGTCGCGAACTCCTCGTGCCCCTTCCCCAGCTCGTTGACGCCGCCCGGGGCGACCAGCGTGGGTACCAACCCTGGCTGGCCGGTCCCGCTGCCGACAGCCGCGCAGGGAAACATGCCATCCTCGTGCCCGAGCGCGAGCATTAGCATCACCAGCGCGAGCTGGCTCACCTCCAACCCACCGGGGATTTACTGCACGACCGGCACCATCAGCATCACCAACAGCGGGACTATGACGTTCGACGGTTACGAGTTCGTGAGCGAGAGCACCAGCTCGACCGCGATCAACGTTGTCACCAGCGGGAATATGACGTTCAACGGCTACTGCCCGTCATCCTGTTCGTCGGGTGGCACACCGCAGACCCTCTTCTACGCCACAGCCGGGGGGATCAGCGTCACCAACAGCGGCTCGGGGACGTTCACCGGTGACGCCTTCGCGCCATACGGGCAGGCGAGCTTTACTGTCAGTGGCGGCACGAACACAGGCCTCATGGAAGCGTCGAGCGTGTCGTTCACCAACAGCGGCAATACCTCTGTCACCGGCACCGGGCCCACACCCTCTGGCGGCACAGTGAAGCTCATCGGGTAGAGCCGCCCCCATGCTGGCCAGACCGTTTGCTTGAGCAAGTGGTCGTAATGGCTTGGCGGACCCACTCGGCGCATCCTGCCGAGGCCCACCATACAGGCCGGATTCCTACGCAAGGTGCACCTCAGACGTATAAGTACCTACCAGGGTAAAGATGGTCTGCGGTGTATCTCTAATTCCCGTCATGCTGGCCTGATCGCATCGGCACGGTTAGTGTTCCGGCCTGAGATATTTCTGGTCAGCATCGTTCCCGGGATCCAGCCGATCGGCGTGGGCGGCCAACCCGGCCACCAGCGCGGCTCATCCTGGCCAGCAAGCTGAAGGGGCTCCAGGTGAATCACACAAGCAGGGGAGCAGGGATACCGCGCCCGCGAGCATTCGCCGCCATGATCGGCCTAGTTGCTCTTGTGCTCGCGGTCGGCTCTTGGTCACGGGTCAGTGCCACACCCGTGAGCGGGCCGATCAGCTTGTCCAGTGTGCAGTGGATCTTCTACAAAGAGGACTTCAATCACCTTAACGTGGAAGACCCTGCCCTCATCAAGAAGATAGTCGCCAGCCCGGCTGTATACGTGCTCGAGCACCGTATGGGCGGGGATCGCCTTCCCCAGCAGGTGATCCCCGCTGAGATGTTCTTCAGCAGCGCGGAACTGCAGACCGCGATCAAGCATGGCCGGGTCATTCCCGGGGTCAAGTTCGTCGTCGATGACCTCGAGAACGGGGCGACCACGCCAATGGTTGAGCAGAAGCATCCGATCTGGGCTCTGAAGGGCTTCGCCGATACCGCGCATGCCAACGGTTACCGGCCGATTCTCGTCCCGGGCCGCGACCTGATGATGGTGCCGGGCGCGGCGTGCTCCTATCGGTCACAGGACACCATCTCCCAGGCGTACCTGCGCTGCGGCCTGCCGGCGACTGCGGCTTACGCGCCGATCTACATCATCCAGTCCTCGGCCGTCGAGACCAATTTCCCCGCCCTGCGCCAGCTTGTGCAGGAGGGCGCGGCCGAGGCACGGAAGGCCAACCCGAACGTGACCATCTTCGCGATGCTCAGCGTCTCGCCCAACGGCGGCTATGCCCCAGCCAGCGTGGTCGCCCAGGCGGCCAAGACGATCCGCCCGTATGTCCAGGGGTTCGCGGTGAACGACATCCGGGCGAGCGACGCTCGCATGCTCGACTTCTTGACCGATCTCAGCAAGCCCTGACGGGTGCTTAGCTGCCGACGCGGGCGAAGTGCGGTCGCACCCGGCCGCCAGGAGGCCCGAATGCCCTCAGATTCTTGGGGGGGAGCCCCTGTGCTGCGAGGTAGGCTTCGAGTCGCCTCGCTGAGTCCAGGAAGGAGATGGTTGTCTTGGGTGACTTGCTGGCGGCATCGAGCGCCAGCTTCCAGGATGTCAACAGGCCGGACAGCAGCAGCATTACTCCGGCAATCCGGGTCTCCATGAGCGCTGTGCCCAGCCCCACGGATCGCTGGAGGTCAACGAAACCGCAGGTCAGATAGCAAATTCGTACGGGGTGCTAGCTCAATGGCAGAGCAGCGGACTTTTAATCCGTGGGTTCAGGGTTCGAGCCCCTGGCGCCCCACCAGCGAAAACGTCACTTGTTGATCTTGTTTCGTGGAACGGGTACTCCGTTCCACGAAGCAACACCCACTCTTGCCTGCGGGTCAGGCGTTCGATCACGCAAAGTGACAGCCAGCCCGCTGCGCCACCAGGCTACGACGGACGTGCCGGTGCCCAGAAGGCTCTACCGGACTCGCACGCGCGGGCTGAAACGTGAGCCCGGGTCATGGCGCGGCGTCGTGAATGCGTGACCTGTCGGGGGGTTGCGTTAGGCCAGTGCGGATACCGGGCCCACAGGGCGTCGATGGCGCGCTCGGCCTCGGCGAGGCTCTGGTCGGCCAGCGGGATCAGTTCGGCCATGGCCGGGTTCGTGTGGGCGAGGGTGAGTTCGGCGGTGATGAAGCGCGGTTCTAGGCCGGTGAGTGAGATGGCGTGCGGAAGCCATGGTTCCGCGTGGTCCCACCCGTGCCGGGGTGTGCCTTCGGCGTAGCCCCCACCGCGGCTGGCGAGGACGACGAACTCGCGGCCGCCGAGCAGGGGGGCTTTGGTCTGGGGATCGTGCGACAGCCCGGGCCCGATGAGGTGGTCGAGCCAGGCCTTGACGCTGCTGGGTGCGCCGAAGTTGTATAGCGGAAGCCCTAGTACTCCAGCAGCACTTTGTTACGGATGCCGGTAGCATGCCGGTTTTGTGCTGACTGATGATGATCTCGCTGCGTGGATCGCGGGCCTGGATGACCTGTTCGCGCTGGTGGCTGGCCGGTTCTTCCGGGTGGAGCCGCGGCGGCGGGCGCGGGCGTATGTGCGGGGTCTGTTAGCGCCGCTGGCCTCCAAGAACGGGTGGACGCTGGCGGAGGCGGCCGGGGATGCGACGCCAGATGGGATGCAGCGGCTGCTGAACGCCGCAGCCTGGGACGCCGACGGGGTCCGTGATGATGTGCGTGCTTATGTGGCCGGGCATCTGGGGTCTGCGGATGGCGTGCTGGTGGTCGATGAGACCGGGTTCATCAAGAAGGGCGTCAAGTCTGCGGGGGTGCAGCGGCAGTACTCGGGCACTGCGGGCAGGGTCGAGAACTGCCAGCTGGGCGTGTTCTGCGCCTATGTCACCGCCAAGGGCCGCGCTTTGGTCGACCGGGAGCTCTATCTGCCGAAATCATGGGCTGCTGACCGCGGGCGCTGCCGCGAGGCGGCGGTGCCCGATGAGGTGGAGTTCGCCACCAAGACCGAGCTGGCCCGCATGATGCTGGCCCGCGCTCTGGATGCCGGTATCCCCGCTTCCTGGGCGACCGCCGATGAGGCTTACGGCAAGGACTATAAGTTCCGGTCCTGGCTGGAACAGCGGCGGATCGGCTACGTCGTCGCCGTGGCCTGCAACCAAGTCATCCCCGGCAGCGCCGGCACCTCCCGCGCGGACGTCCTGGCCGCGCACGCCCCCAAGGAGGCATGGAAGCGCCGCAGCTGCGGACAGGGCGCCAAAGGCCCCCGCGTATACGACTGGGCGGTCGCCTCACTGCCGTGCGACGAGGACACCACCCCGCCCGGCTGGTCCCGCTGGCTGCTGGTGCGCCGCTCACTGACCCGCAACAGCAAAGGCGAGCACGAGCTCGCCTACTACCTGTGCGCTGCCCCAGCAGCGGCCACCGAGGAGGACCTGATCCGCGTGGCGGGCTCTCGCTGGGGGATCGAGGAATGCTTCCAGACCGCCAAGAACGAGACAGGGCTGGATCACTACCAGGTCCGCCGCTACGACGCCTGGTACCGCCACACCACCCTGGCCATGCTCGCACACGCCTACCTGGCCGTCACGGCGGCGATCGCCCCAAAAGCCCTGGCAGCGGCCTCATCCCAATCACGCTCGGCGAGGTCCGCCGTCTCCTGGCACACCTGATCACCACCATCCCCCGCCGCGCCGCCACCTGGGCCTGGTCACGCTGGCGCAGACGCCACCAGCACCGCGCTAAAACCAGCCACTACCAGCGAAGACAAGCCCAACACAACGAAGTGCTGCTGGAGTACTAGTACTCCAGCAGCACTTTGTTACGGATGCCGGTAGCATGCCGGTTTTGTGCTGACTGATGATGATCTCGCTGCGTGGATCGCGGGCCTGGATGACCTGTTCGCGCTGGTGGCTGGCCGGTTCTTCCGGGTGGAGCCGCGGCGGCGGGCGCGGGCGTATGTGCGGGGTCTGTTAGCGCCGCTGGCCTCCAAGAACGGGTGGACGCTGGCGGAGGCGGCCGGGGATGCGACGCCAGATGGGATGCAGCGGCTGCTGAACGCCGCAGCCTGGGACGCCGACGGGGTCCGTGATGATGTGCGTGCTTATGTGGCCGGGCATCTGGGGTCTGCGGATGGCGTGCTGGTGGTCGATGAGACCGGGTTCATCAAGAAGGGCGTCAAGTCTGCGGGGGTGCAGCGGCAGTACTCGGGCACTGCGGGCAGGGTCGAGAACTGCCAGCTGGGCGTGTTCTGCGCCTATGTCACCGCCAAGGGCCGCGCTTTGGTCGACCGGGAGCTCTATCTGCCGAAATCATGGGCTGCTGACCGCGGGCGCTGCCGCGAGGCGGCGGTGCCCGATGAGGTGGAGTTCGCCACCAAGACCGAGCTGGCCCGCATGATGCTGGCCCGCGCTCTGGATGCCGGTATCCCCGCTTCCTGGGCGACCGCCGATGAGGCTTACGGCAAGGACTATAAGTTCCGGTCCTGGCTGGAACAGCGGCGGATCGGCTACGTCGTCGCCGTGGCCTGCAACCAAGTCATCCCCGGCAGCGCCGGCACCTCCCGCGCGGACGTCCTGGCCGCGCACGCCCCCAAGGAGGCATGGAAGCGCCGCAGCTGCGGACAGGGCGCCAAAGGCCCCCGCGTATACGACTGGGCGGTCGCCTCACTGCCGTGCGACGAGGACACCACCCCGCCCGGCTGGTCCCGCTGGCTGCTGGTGCGCCGCTCACTGACCCGCAACAGCAAAGGCGAGCACGAGCTCGCCTACTACCTGTGCGCTGCCCCAGCAGCGGCCACCGACGAGGACCTGATCCGCGTGGCGGGCTCTCGCTGGGCGATCGAGGAATGCTTCCAGACCGCCAAGAACGAGACAGGGCTGGATCACTACCAGGTCCGCCGCTACGACGCCTGGTACCGCCACACCACCCTGGCCATGCTCGCACACGCCTACCTGGCCGTCACGGCGGCGATCGCCCCAAAAGCCCTGGCAGCGGCCTCATCCCAATCACGCTCGGCGAGGTCCGCCGTCTCCTGGCACACCTGATCACCACCATCCCCCGCCGCGCCGCCACCTGGGCCTGGTCACGCTGGCGCAGACGCCACCAGCACCGCGCTAAAACCAGCCACTACCAGCGAAGACAAGCCCAATACAACGAAGTGCTGCTGGAGTACTAGCACGAT
>CAVRXW010000024.1:0-179857 GCA_963725125.1 uncultured Actinomycetes bacterium | reverse complement strand
GTGACAGTCTCCGGGTCCACCCTGGCGGAGTGACCTGGCCGCTATGCTCGCTCGAACGCGCGACTCGCGGCAGATGCGGAAGTTCACACCGAGGGCGCCGCTGAATAACAGCGGACGCCAGCCAGCGTTACCTGGCACGACTGGCGGTGGTGACGGTGGCGCTGGCGTAGGCGCAGCCCTTGGTGTCGCAGAGGGTTACGACACCCTTGGGGGCGTTCCTGAGGCTGCCGGAGCCGGGGTCGGCGGGCACCACCGTGTCCTGGCGGAGGGTCCAGCTGCCACAGGCAGGGCATGCACCGGCTGCCGGGTCACCCCAGCGCTTGCGGGGGTTGGCCAGCAGGAGGGCACCGGCGACGATGAGGCCGGCGATGACGAAGGCGGCGATGCCGATGACCAGCAGCCAGCTGGTCACGGTGCCGAGGGGCAGGAACGGGATCGCCTTGACGAACGCGCGCACCCGGAAGACCAGCACCCAGCCGATGGCGGCGCAGACCGCCGCCACGACTAGCGCGAGGAGCAGATTGCGGCCGGACCGGCGGTTCCTGCGCTCCCGCCTCGCCGCCTCGATCAGCAGATCCTCGTCAGTGGCCATACCTCTCCCGCCTCCTCCATGCCCGCGCGACTCCCTTCCGGAGACCGCGGTCCTGAGAACAGCATCGCTCAAATCCAGAACCACTGGCTACGTGGAACGCGCCGCCCAGCCGCGAGCACGCTGGGAGGATGCCAGACGGCAGTGTTCAACCTGAACTGGCACTGGCCGAAGGCAGGCGGCACAATTCAGGATTCACCGCCGCCGTCTGCGTGCCCGGCGGGCGGCGTCAACCAGCGATGCGAACTGCGGCGGCTCGATGATCGGGCGGCCTCGCCACGGCGACATGCTGGTCAGGTCTGTATCGGCGGACACGATGAGGAACGCGCCGACCGCTGCCGCCAGGTCGAGAATCCGGTTGTCCTCCCAGTCCGGGCAGTCACCGACCGTCTGCGGCGGGTCGGTGATGCCGCCGCCGGACGCCTCGGCCATCTCGGCGAGCACCCGCAGGTACTCGTCGACCTCGTCGTCCGGGGTCTTGAGCACCGTGGCGAGCACCCGGCCGGTATTGGCCAGGATGTGCGGCGAGAGCCACAGTGCGAACTCCGCAGCGTCGTTGATCACGCCCAGGCAGTCCGCGCTCGGGTTGCCTGACGTCGGCGGAGGCGATGGCCAGCTCCGGAACGGGGACTCACCGGCCGCGATCGCAAGCACGAGGACGTTCACGTCGAACACCACCGGCACGGGGACCGGCCCGGGCAGATTCAACGCTCCCGCGTCCCGCCCTTGTATGCCTGGCGGACCTCCGCCAGCAGGGACTGATAGTCCAGGCCTGCCGCCGCAGCCCGTTCAGCGTTGCGCGCCTGTAGCTCACGCAGCCGCTCCGCCCGCGCCAGTGACTCCATCACCGGCAGTGTCGCCCGCAGGTACGCTGACCGGTTTCCGCCCCCGAAGTGCTCTACCAGGCGGGCCAGTCGCTCCTGGTCCTCGTCCGCCACCGCGAACCCGACAGTCGATGTAGACATACCCCAGATTGTATCTGCATTGCATCTATAGATGCAACGGGCTGTACCCAGCGCGCTGGTGGCCCGCCCGCGCCGGCCGGTGGGCGCGGCGCGGCGCGGGGAGTAAAAGTGAGCACTTTTCGCTCGACTTCGCGAGCGTCCGGGCGATTTTGGCTTCCCGTCGGCCAAACGGCCTGCATCCAATGATCGAGCGCTTTCGTAAGCCAACGAAGAAGGTCCGAGGGAACGCCTCCGATTGAAACGCAAACGGGGCGTGAGATCCGCTAAAGGACGTTGCCGGTTTACCGACCTCAGCAGTTGCTGGTCGCGGGCAGGCCGGCAAAGCGCTGTCCGAACCAGTTCATGACATCACCGATCGCCTCGGTGTCGGCCAGGATGTGGTCGCCGGGGTAGGTGTTCCACTGCGTGGGGATGCCTGCCGCGCAATAGGCCGCACGGGTGGTCTCCTCGGTGGAGGCCGGGATGACCTCGTCGGCCAGTCCTCGGTACTGGAACACCGGGAAGCTGATCTTGTAGGTGCCACCCAGGCCGACGCCCAGCTTCTGGCTGTTGACGATCTTGCCCCAGGTTCCCTCGGGCCCGTGCAGCGCGTAGATCTGGTTCAGCGTGAGGTGGTTGGTGGAGTAGTTTTCGATGTTCGCGAAAGCGAACGAAGCGATCGTGCCGACCCAGCACAGGCTCTCCGCCTGGCTGACCGCGCTGACACCCGCGCTGTTCAGCAGCGAGTTGAACGGCATGTCGGGATAGGCGCTATGCAGGCCGATCACCGCATCCAGACCGAAGCCGGCGAACGCGCCGCCGTTCAGGGCCGCGGCCGTCACCTTCAGGTCGCCGGGCACCCCTCCGGCCGCAGCGCCGGCCACGTTGAGGTCCGGTGCGTAGGAGGCGGCGAGCTGGGCTGCCCACAGCGAGGCCTGGCCGCCCTCGGAGTAACCCCAGATGCCGACTTTGGCGGCCGGGCTGAGCCCAGCGCCCGGCACCTGGAATGCGGTGCGCGCGATGTCCAGTAGGGCATAGCCGGCGTTCTGGCCGACGACGTAGGTGTGGACCTGGCCGTTCAGGTAGCCAACGCCGTCGGTGGCGGCGACCGCATATCCCGCCTGGAGTATCGCGGCGATGTTGTTGCCCTCGTACTCGCCCTGATAGGCGCCGGCGAGCTGCTTGGAGAACGCGCACTGCGGGCCGAGGCCGAGAGTGCCGGGGTTGAAGGCGATGACGGGCCGGGGCCCCGGGCCGGGCCATGGGGCCGTTGGGACGGCGACCGTGCCGGAGACCGCGATCTTGGCGCCGTGCACGTTGGTCGAGACGTACTGCACCTTCCACGCCTGCATCGAGATGCTGCCGGGAACCTCAGGCAGCGTGACCGGCTCGCAGGCCAACAGCCTTCCGGGTGCACCGGACACCGAGGCCGGCGGGGTATAGATGGCCGCGTCGGATGCGTTGCATGCGACCGGGGCAGCCTCCGCGGGGCCCATGGTGAGTGCGGTAACTGCACCGCCTGCCATGACCAGCGCCGCTGCCAGCCTGAGCGCTGTGTGGGTCATCAGTGCCACTCCTTGCGGATCGGTTTGGCGCAAGTACACACCAGGTCGCGGGAAATTGTTACTCACGAGTAAGGCAGCATTTTGTAGCAGTCCGTACCCAGATTCGGCCTGCTGGACTCACCTGCGCATCGCAGCAGGTCGCGGACACCCCGAGTCGCGAGAGTCAGGTATCTGAAACGGCCGGCGAAAGGACCGTGGAGCCGGAACGACCGCGCCCGGCGGGCACTGCCGCCGCGACGGTCAGTAACAACGACGTCAGTGTGTGCCGCGCGCCGCACGGGCCTCTGTGACCCGGCACCAGCGCCGGGCGCCCCAGCAGCCGTGTTCGGCGGCTTGGTGAACAGGATGGGCTCCGCCGGAACCGGCTGCCCCGGCTCCGCCGCGTGGTCGCGGTAGTTGAGCCCCATGTCGCATTACGCTCGTCGCCGCTAACCGGGCCGGCACGGGACCGTGCTCCCGCGGTTCAGCCGACCAGCAGAACGTGCAGCGTGCGGGGGCCGTGCACGCCTTCAACCCGGATCAGTTCGATGTCGCTGGTGGCGGAGGGCCCGGAGATCAGGGTGTGCGGCCGGGCCGGGGCCAGCCGGTCAGCCCGTCTGCCAAGTCGGCGGACACCTGATCGGCGCGGACGATCACGAGGTGGAAGTCGGGGACCAGGCTGAGCGCGCGGCGCCCCTGACCGCGACCGTGATCGAGGACGATCGTGCCCGTCTCGGCGATCGCCGCCGCGCAGCCGGTAACCACGCCGTCCAGGCCGTCCAGGCGGTCAACCGGCAGCGGCGGCACGTCCCGGACCAGCCGGACCGGGGCGGTGACTCCGGCGAGCCATTCGCCCGGGAGCCCGTCGGCGACCACGAACTCGCCGGCCGCGGCGCGCCTGGCGAGGATCCGGGCCACGGCCCCCGGGACCTCGCCCGGGGTGGCGCGTTCCACGACCGCCCGGTAGTCGGCGGCGCGCTCGGCGAACAGCGCGACGATGTCGTGGCTGGCGGGGTCATGGTGGGCGCGCAGGTAATCCCGGGGCAGCGCCGCGTATGTGGCGTCAGCCTGGTGGTCAGCCGCGGGGCCCGGGACGGCGGGCCCGATGGCGGCCCGGATCCGGGCGAGCATGCTGTCCCGGCTCATGGCTGCCCCGCCCGGGTGCGGGCCCACCAGGCCCGGAACGACTCCGGCGGCGGCGCGGGCGCGTCCCGGGTATCCGTCCAGGCGGACAGCGGTGGCGGCAGCCGCCGTATCCTCCCCGACCGGGCCACCAGGCGCCTGCTGGCCGATGCCGCACGTTGCGCGGCCCGCAGGCGCCGGGGCGAACGCAGCCCCCAGGCGGCGAGGCCGAACGCAGCCCGCTCCGCGCTGAACATCTTCTCGCGGCTGGCGGCCACGGCCTTCGACCGCAGGTATACGAGGGCCTCGGGGATGTTGATGGCCACGGGGCACACGTCGTAGCAGGCGCCGCACAGGCTGGAGGCGTACGGCAGCGACCGGTCGGCCGCGGACGACATCCCGCGCAACTGCGGCGTCAGGATGGCGCCGATCGGGCCCGGGTACGGCGATCCGTACGCATGGCCCCCCGCCCGCTCGTACACGGGGCAGACGTTCAGGCACGCGGAGCAGCGGATGCAGCGCAGTGCCTGCCGCCCGACGTGATCCGCCAGGGCGGCGGTCCGGCCGTTGTCCAGCAGCACGACGTGCACATCGTGCGGGCCGTCGCCCGGCGCCGGCCCGGTCCAGATCGAGGTGTAGGGGTTCATCCGCTCGGCGGTGGACGAGCGGGGGAGCAGTGCCAGGAACACCTCCAGGTCCTGCCACGAGGGCAGGACCTTCTCGATGCCCACGACCGAGATCAGCATCCGCGGCAGGGTCAGGCACATCCGGCCGTTGCCCTCGGACTCCACCACGACCAGCGACCCGGTCTCCGCGATCGCGAAGTTGGCACCGGAGATGCCGACCTTCGCGGACAGGAACACCCGCCGCAGGTGCGCGCGCGCCGTAGCGGCAAGTTCGGCCGGGTCGTCGGTCAGGTCTTCAGGGGCATCCGGCATCTCGCGGCGGAAGATCTCCCTGATCTCGGCCCGGTTGCGGTGAATGGCCGGGACCAGGATGTGACTGGGCAGGTCGTGGCCGAGCTGGACGATCAGCTCGGCGAGGTCGGTCTCGACCGCGGTGATGCCATCGGCGGCCAGCGCCTCGTTCAGCCCGGTCTCCTGCGTGGCCATCGACTTGACCTTGACCACCTGGTCCGCCCCGGCCGCCCGGACCAGCCGGGAGACGATGGCGTTCGCTTCCGCCGCGTCCTGCGCCCAGTGGACGTGGCCGCCAGCCCGGATGATCTCCGCCTCGAATCTCAGGAGGTAGGTGTCAAGGTGGGCGAGCGTGTGATCCTTGATCGCCTTGGCCGCGGACCTGAGCTGCTCCCAGTCGCTCAGCTCGGCGACCGCGCCGGCCCGCTTGGCCCGGATGACGCCCGTCGCGTGCGCGAGGTTCCGGCGGAGCTGGGCATCCGCCACGGAGACCGCCGCGGCCTCCGGAAAGGGCGGCATGCCCAGGTAGGTGGGCATGCCGGGAGCGGACCGGGCGGCGCTTACCGGACCGTCGCCCGCCATCGGCTGAGCGGGGCGGGACGCGCTCACCGGGCCGCCGCCCGCTGGTCCGCGGTGGCGGGGCGGACCGCAGCCCGCGGGAGCCTGTGCAGCGCTGCGGGCCGGTCCTCGGTGCTGGCCAGGATCTCGGCCAGGTGCATGGTGGCGATCCCGGTCCGCTGGCGGGTCAGCATGCCGCCGATGTGCATCAGGCAGGAGTTGTCCGCGGCACACAGCACCTCGGTGCGAGCCTGCTGCACCGCGGCGACCTTGTCCGCGCACATCGCGGCGGAGACGTCGGGGTTCTTGAGCGCGAACGTGCCGCCGAAGCCGCAGCACGACTCGGCCGCGGGCAGGTCGGCCAGGTCGATCCCGCGCACCCGGCGCAGCAGCCGCAGCGGCGCGTCACCAGCCCGCAGCACCCGCAGCGAATGGCAGGTCGGGTGGTAGGTGACCCGATGCGGAAAGTGGGCGCCCACATCGGTCACCCCGAGCACGCCCGTGAGCAGGCTGGGCAGGTCATGTACCCGTGGCGCCAGGCCGGACATCGCCCGGGCCAGGCGCCGGTCGCCTGCCTCCTCCGCGAGCTGCCCGTAGTATTCGCGGACCATCGCGGCACACGACGCGGACGGGCTCACAATCGCGTCGAACGGGCCGAACACGGCCGCGAACCGGCGCGCCATCGGCAGGCTCTCCCGCCGGTACCCGGTGTTGAAGTGCATCTGCCCGCAGCAGGCCTGGGCCTGCGGGAACTCCACCTGATGCCCGAGCCGCTCCAGCAGCCTGACCGTGGCCTTGCCGGTCTCCGGGAACAGGGTGTCGGTCAGGCAGGTGATGAACAGAGCGATTCGCATCGGCGCCTTCGGCAGTTTGTGGTTGTCGGCTGACGGCAGTGCCTTACATCGGGTCTCTGGAGTGCGTATCACGCCGGGCCAGGCTCCTGATCAGTACCGCACACCAGCGATTCATGCCCTCCTGATGCCTGGACGCAGAAACTCTCCCTGCGTTATACATCGGATGTATCTTGGCACACCGGGTGACCGCATACGGAGGCAGCGCATGACTGAGCCGGGCATGGGGCGGCTCGCTGGACCGGGCCAGGGTCCTGCGGGGGAACTGAACGGCGATCCCGGCGGCGCGGCGGGCGGTGAGTTCACCGGACTGGCCGCGCTCGTCACCGGCGGGGCTTCCGGCATCGGGCTTGCCACGGCCAGGATGCTCGCCGGCCGCGGTGCGGATGTCGCCGTCTTGGACCGGGATGCGGCCGATTCGGGCCACGGCCTGGTCAGCATGATCGCCGACGTGACCGACGACGAGGCGGTCCGCCGCGCGGTGGACCAGGCCGCCGCGGCGCTCGGCGGCCTCGACATCCTGGTGAACAACGCGGGGATTGGCGCCATCGGAACGGTGGCGGACAACCCTGACGCCGAATGGCACCGGGTACTGGACGTCAACGTGGTGGGCATGGCTCGCAGCAGCCGGGCGGCGCTGCCGCACCTGCGCCGGGCTGCCGTCTCCAGGGGCCAGGCCGCCATCGTCAATACCTGCTCCATCGCGGGCATCGCCGGCCTGCCCCAGCGGGCGCTGTACTCAGCCAGCAAGGGCGCGGTGTACGCGCTCACCCTGGCCATGGCGGCGGACCACATAGGCGAGAACATCCGGGTCAACTGCGTGACCCCCGGCACTGCCGACACGCCCTGGGTCGGCCGCCTGCTCGACGCCGCGGCCGATCCGGTCGCGGAGCGGGCCGCGCTGGAAGCCCGCCAGCCGATGGGGCGCCTGGTCTCGGCGGAGGAGGTCGCCGCCGCGATCGTCTACCTCGCGAGCCCGTTCGCCGGGGCGACGACCGGTATCGCACTGCCCGTCGACGGCGGCATGGCCGGCCTCAGGCTGAGGCCCGCCAGGTAACCAGGCCGCCGCCCGCTCGTCCCGGCCCGCTCAGCCCCGCCAGCGCACTCGTCCTCCAGTCCGGTCGCCCCCCGGCCGCTCGCTCCCGGCCCACCCACCGCTCGGAGGGCAAAGATCGGATGAGCTTGAGGTCTCAGTTTGGCTTCAGCTCGATGCTGGGCCGAAATCCCCCGTTGACACAACCGATACATCGGATCTATTTTCCTGGCACGGCACCCCCGGCCCCTTCGACGGTGAGCATAGGAGCGCACCCGGCCGGGCGGAGTGGCCGCAGGAGGACCGATGAGAGTTCGTCAGCGTACCGGCGTTTCGGTGGCGGCCGCGGTCACGGCCGCCGCGCTTCTTGTCGCATGCGGGTCCGGCGGATCCAGCAGCTCTGGCACGAGCAGTCCGGGGGCACACAGTAGCTCCCCGACGACCATTGGCGTCGATCTGACGTACAACAACACCGCGTTCTGGGCGGCTTACATCAACTACGAGACCCAGTACGCCAAGCAACTGCACATCAAGCTGCTCGGCCCGCTGCTCGCCGCGGCCAACGCGGGCCTGCAGAATCAGCAGATCCAGGAACTGGTCAACGAGGGCGCCAAGGCGATCGTGGTGAACCCGGAGACCGCGACGAGCCTGGGCCCGGCTATCGCCTATGCCAGCGCGCACCATGTCAAGCTGATCTCAGTGGACACGATCGTCGGCGTGGGCAAGGTGTACATGGTGGTCCGGGCGTCCAACCTGCTCTATGGACAGGACGCGTGCGCCCTGATCAGCTCCAAGGTGAAGTCCGGTTATGTCCTCGATCTCGAGGGCGACCTGACGTCCTCCAACGGCGCGGACCGGACGAACGCCTTCAACGCCTGCATGAAGGCCAACGACCCCGGGGTGAAGATTCTCAAGGACCCGACCGTCTGGACCGAGTCGACCGCGGTCACCGACGCGCAGAACGCCGTGAACGCCTATGGCAGCCAGCTCAAGGCCATCTACTCGCAGTGGAGCAGCCCGGACACCGGCGTGCTGCCCTTGCTCAAGAGCAAGGGGCTGACCGGCAAGACGATGTTGATCAGCGATGACGGCGTTCCGTTCGAGATGTGCGACATCTCCCACGGGACCCTCAGCGCGTCGCAGTCCCAGCCGGCCAACCTCTACGCCGAGTGGGCCCTTAAGTACGCCGTCGACGCCGCCAAGGGCATGACGTTCAAGCCCGGCGACCCGGGCGGTGGCGCACCGGCGCTGCAGAACGTCACCTACCACGGCGACACCAACCTCGCCGACCCGATCGTCGCGCCAATTGTGACGAAGACGGCCCAGAGCCTCAACATCACCCCCGTGTCCGGGCTGCCCGGCACGGTGACCACCACGCCGGTGAGCGACAGCACCCTCTGGGGCAACGTCTACGGGACCGCGCACGGCGGGGTGTGCAGCGCCTCGGCATCGTCCTGATGAGCCTGCCCGCACGAGCGGCCGCCTCGGCGGCGGGGCCTGGCGTCCCCGCCGCCGAGGCGGCCGGCATTCACAAGCGGTTCGGCAGCACCCAGGCGCTGCGCGGCGTGGATCTCGCGCTGCGGCCTGGCCAGTGCCTGGGCCTGGTCGGCAGGAACGGCGCGGGCAAGTCGACGCTCGTCTCCATCCTGAGCGGCATCCAGCCGCAGGACGCCGGTGAGATCCGCTTCGACGGGAACCCCGCACCGCCGCCCGGCGCGACCGGTGCGTGGCGCCGGAAGATCGCCACGGTCTTCCAGCACTCGATGGTCGTGCCCGGGCTCACGGTCGCTGAAAACGTCTTCCTCGGGCGGCAGCCGCTGCGCCGGGGGCCCCGGCTCGGCATCGTCGACTGGCGCCGGATGCGGGAGCAGACCCGTCAGGTCATGGCCGAATGGGGCTTCCAGATCGACGCGAACGAGCCGTGCGCCAACCTGACGGTGGAGCAGCGGCAGGTCGTCGAGATCGCCAGGGCGCTGGCCGCCGGCACCCGCTGCCTGCTGCTCGATGAACCGACGGCTGCGCTCGAACGGGGTGCGGTGCAGCGGCTCTTCGAGCGGATCCGTCAGCTCACCGACAGCGGCGTGGCGGTCCTGTACATCTCGCACCACCTGGAGGAGGTCTTCGAGATCTGCCAGGACGTCACGGTCGTCCGGGACGGGGAAATTGTGCTGGCGGCGCCGACGGCCAGCCTGTCCACCAGCGACCTGGTGACGGCCATGGTAGGAGCGCAGGCCGGCGTCGCGCAGACCGCGATGTGGCGGACCGGCGGCGCGGCGGGCGCCCCCGGGGGCCGGGAGCCTCCGCGCCTGGCGGTGGAGCACGTCAGCCTGGCCGCTCCCGGTACTTCGCTCATCGACGTCTCGCTGCGGGTGGCCGCGGGCGAGCGGGTCGGTCTCATCGGGCTGCGCGGTTCGGGTGCCACCACGCTGGCCCGGGTCGTGGCCGGCGCCACAGCGCCCGACGCAGGCCGCGTGATGCTGGACGGCCGGGCGCTTTCGGCGGGCCGGCGGGATGCTGCGCTGCGCGCCGGCATCGGCTACATACCGGAGGACCGCCAGCGGGAAGGGTTCGTCGCCACGCTGGGCGTGGCGGAGAACGTGACCATGACCATCGCTGACCTGCTGGCACGTTTCGCAGGGGTACTGCTGCCGGGAACACGTGCGGCCGCGGCCGCGCCGCTGGCGCACAGGCTGTCGGTGGTCTCGGCCGGCCTGTCCCAGCCGGCCGGTGAACTGTCCGGCGGCAATCAGCAGAAGGTCACCGTCGCGCGGGCGATGGCCCGCGAACCGACGCTGATCGTCGCGGTCACCCCCACCCGTGGCGTGGATGTGGCGTCAAAGGAACTGCTGTTGCGCGCGCTGGCCGGCGCGGCGGATTCCGGCGGCCGCCCGGGCCTGCTGCTGGCCACCGACGAACTCGACGACCTGGTGATCTGTGACCGGATCATCGTCATGGTCCGCGGCGAGGTTTTCGCCGAATTCACGCAGCCGCCGTTCGGCCGCGAGGCATTGATCGCGGCCACCGAGGGCCTGACCCTGGGCGGACCGGCCGGTAGCGACAATGAGCAGGAACCGGAGAAATGAGCGATACACCGTATGACGGGCCGGACATGGGCACCGGGCCGGACGCGGCTCCCGGCAGCCGGGCGGCGGTCGAGGCCGCCCTGCAGCGGCAGGGCCGCAGCCGCAGCGCGGCGGCCATCTCGCTCATCCGTGAGGCGGCACTGCTGCCCGTTCTGATCGTGCTCATCATCGTGGGGACCGTGCTGAAGGGCGGGACGTTCCTGTCGGTGACCAACATCTCCGGCATCGGCCAGCAGATCTCTGCCCTTGGCGTGATCACCGTCGGCGAGAGCCTCATCCTGCTGGTCGCCGGGATGGACCTGTCGCTGGAGTCGATCTACGGTCTAGCCCCGATGGTCGCGGCGTGGCTGCTCGTGCCGGTCGCTTCGTTCGGCAACGGCACCGAGCTCAACCCCTACCTCGGGATCCTCATCGTCTTCGCGGTCGGCGCCGCGGTGGGCACCGTGAACGGCCTGCTCATCGTCAAGGGGCGGCTCAATGGGTTCATCGTGACCCTGGGCATGACGATCCTGCTGGCCGGCATCCAGGACGGCATCGTCAAGGGGGAGTCCCCGTTCAACCTGCCGACGGCGTTCAGCTACCTGGGAGCCGCCTACATCGGCAAGATCCCGGTCTCACTCATCGTCGCCGCCCTCGTCTTCGTCGTCGTCGGGCTTTTCCTGCGGTACCACCGGGTCGGCCGCTCCATCTACGCGATCGGCGGCAACCGTGAGGCGGCGCGAGCAGCCGGCATCAAGGTCGACCGGATCAGGATCGGCGTGTACGTGGCGGGCGGTACGCTCGCCGGGCTCGCCGGGCTGATGGAAGCGGGCCGGGTCTCCTCGGTCACCGGGAGCCAGGGATACGGCGAGGGGATCATCTTCTCGGTCTTCGCCGCGGCAGTGATCGGCGGTGTCAGCCTCCAGGGCGGCCGGGGAAACATGGTCGGCGCCGCGTCCGGCGTGATCCTGCTGGGCCTAATACAGAACATCCTCGACTTGGTCAACGCGCCCAACTACTGGATCGACGCGATCAACGGCGCCGTCATCCTGTTCGCGCTGATCCTCGCCCGGATCATCGGCGGCGAGGCGACAGCCGAATGATCCGGCCCGACAGAAGGACACTGCCGCCCCGATGAGCACGATCCTGGGATTCGAGACCTACGACGTCCGATTTCCGACGTCGCTGCGGCTCGACGGTTCCGACGCCATGAACCCGAGCCCCGACTACTCGGCGGCCTACGTCGTCATCAGGACCGACATGGCGGACCCGGTGGACCCCAGGGCCTCGCTGGCGGGGGATGCCTTTGTCTTCACCATCGGGCGGGGCAACGACGTCCAGCTTGCGGCGATCCGGGCGCTGGAGCCGTTCGTCGCCGGACTGGACGTTGACGAGGTGCTCGCCGACCTCGGCGCGCTGTCCCGGCGCCTGGTTTTCGACAGCCCGACGCGCTGGCTGGGCCCCGAATGCGGAGTCGCCCACATGGCCATCGGTGCCGTGGTGAATGCATTGTGGGACATGGCCGCGCGCCGGGCCGGCAAGCCGCTCTGGCTGCTGCTCGCCGAACTATCGCCCGAGCAGGTCGTCCGCCTCGTCGACTTCCGTTACCTGACCGACGCGCTGACCCAGGGCGAGGCGCTGGGCCTCCTCGAACGGGGGCGCGAGGGCATGGCGGAGCGGATCGCCCTGCTGCGCCGGGACGGGTATCCCGCGTACTCGACCACGCCCGGATGGCTCGGCTACTCCGACGACAGGCTTGCCTCGCTGTGCGCGGAGGCGGTCGAGGACGGCTTCACCCAGGTGAAGATCAAGGTGGGCGCCCGGCTCGCCGACGACAAGCGGCGCATCGCGATCGCCCGCGAGGCGGTGGGCGACAAGATCGGCATCGCGATCGACGCGAACCAGGTCTGGGACGTCCCGGCCGCCATCTCCTGGGTCCGCGAACTGGCACCCGCGCAGCCGGCCTGGATCGAGGAGCCCACCACCCCCGGCGACATCCTCGGCATGGCGGCGATAAGGAACGGTGTGTGGCCGGTCAAGGTGGCCAGCGGGGAGCATGCCGCCAACCGGGTCGTGTTCAAGCAGCTTCTCCAGGCACGAGCCATCGACGTCATGCAGATCGACGCCTGCCGGGTGGCCGGCGTCAACGAGAACATCGCCAACCTGCTGCTGGCCGCCAAGTTCGGGGTGCCAGTCTGCCCGCACGCCGGCGGGGTGGGGCTCTGCGAGATCGTGCAGCATCTGTCGATGTTCGACTACGTCGCGCTGACGGGCACCACGCAGGAGCGGATGATTGAGTGGATCGACCACCTGCACGAGCACTTCGTCGCGCCCGCGGTCGTCTCGGGCGGCCGGTACGTCGTGCCGGAGACCCCCGGTGCCTCCACCCGGATGCGGCCGGAATCGCTGGCGGAGTTCTCTTACCCCTCGGGAGCCGCATGGCAGGCTACCGGCCAGCCGACCTGACCATGCGCCAGGTCCCGCTCGGCGGAACCGGCGTGTGCGTCTCCGAGATGATCTTTGGCGGCGCCCCCATCGGCGGCCTGTACGCACCCGTCGGCGACGACCAAGCGGCCGCGGCCCTGGAGACGGCCTGGGCGGCGGGGATACGGGCCTTCGACACCGCGCCGCACTACGGCGTCGGGCTGTCCGAGCAGCGTATCGGCCGATTCCTGGCCGGCCAGCCGCGCGAGGACGTTGTGCTGTCCACCAAGGTCGGCCGACGGCTGGTGCCCGCGGCCGGTGACGTCGAGGGCGCGGATGGCTTCTACGGCACGCCCCAGCTGGCCCGGGTGCGCGACTACAGCCGGGACGGCGTGCTGGCCACGCTGGAGGGCAGCATGCGCCGGCTGGGCACCGACCGCATCGACATCGCGTTCATCCATGACCCGGACGACCACGCGGCGCAGGCCCTGGACGGCGCCTACGCGGCCCTCGACCGGCTCCGGTCCGAGGGCACGATCCGGGCGGTCGGCGTCGGGGGGAACCAGGCGCCGCTGCTGGAGTGGTTCGTCGAGCGGGCGGACCTGGACTGCGTGCTCGTGGCCGGCCGCTACTCGCTGCTGGACACCGCCGCCGCGGACAGCCTGTTCCCGGCCTGCCAGCGGCGTGGGGTCCCGGTGCTCGCTGCGGGCGTCTTCAACAGCGGGATACTGGCCGACCCCCGTCCCGGTGCGACGTATGACTACGCGCCCGCGCCGGCCGGCCTGCTGGACCGGGCGCAGCGCATCCGCGCCGTGTGCGCGCGCCATAGCGTGCCGATCGGTGCCGCCGCCATTCGGTTCGTGCTCCGCCACCCGGCCGTGACCGCCGTCGTGGTCGGGGCGCGCAACGCGGCGGAGGTCATCGAGGACGTGGGCTACCTGACGGCGGCCGTGCCCGCGGAACTGTTCGGCGAGCTGGCCGCCGAGGGTCTGGCACCGCTTGCGGCGGACCAGCCGTGATCGTCGACGCGCACCATCACCTCTGGGACCCGGCGGCCCGGCGGCACGCGTGGCTGGACGGCTTGCCGCGGCTTCGCCGGCCGTTCACGCTGGCGGACTTCAGGGCGGTGGCCGCGGCCGAGGGCGTCACCGCGAGCGTGCTGGTCCAGGTTCTTGCCAGTACCTCCGAGACGGAGGAGCTCCTGGCCGTGGCGGCCGACGGCGCCGGGGACGGGCCGCCGGTGATCGCCGGGGTGGTCGGCTGGGCCGACCTGGCCCGCGACGATATAGGCGAGGAGCTGGACCGGCTGCGCCGCCTGCCCGGCGGCGACCGGCTCGTCGGGCTGCGCCATCTCGTCCAGGACGAACCGGATCCGGACTGGCTGGCCCGGCCGGACGTGCGGCGCGGGCTGCGTGCCGCCGGCGCCGCGGGACTGGCCTTCGACCTGCTGGTACGGTCCGCGCAGCTGCCCGCGGCGCTGCGCACCGCCGCCGAACTCGGCGACGTCCAGTTCATCCTGGATCACGGGGCCAAGCCGGAGATCGCGGCCGGCCGGATCGAGCCGTGGGCCGGGCTCGTCGGCACGCTGGCCGGGCTGCCGAACGTGGCCTGCAAGCTGTCCGGGCTCGTCACCGAGGCTGGGATCGGCTGGAGCACAGCGGACTTCGTGCCGTACGTGGATCGGCTGCTTGAGTCGTTCGGGCCGGGGCGGCTGATCTTCGGCTCGGACTGGCCGGTCTGCACCCTGGCCGCGGGCTTCCCCGAGGTGATAGCCCTGGCCCGCGCCACCCTCGGCGGGCGGCTGAGTCAGGGCGAGACGGACGCCGTGTTCGGTGCGAACGCCGTCAGTTTTTACGGGCTGGGCGTCTCGCCGTGAGCCGGTGGACCGGGGCTGGGCACGGCCGGCGTCACGGCACAGATGCCAGCCACTGCTCAACGCCGGCGATATGCACCGTGGCCCAGGAGCGCGCGACCTCAGGCTCGTGCGCCACGAGGGCCTCCAGTATCGCCCGGTGCTCGGCGAGCGTCCGCTCCTTGGTCCCCGCCTGGGTGAGACCACGCCACACCCGGGCGCGCGTCGTGGGACCGGACAGCGTTTCCAGCAGCGAGCACAGGACGGAATTGCCCGAGCACGCGGAGATGCGCCGGTGGAACTCCAGGTCGTTGGCGACCAGGTCGTCCACATCCGGATCCGGTCCCAGGCTGTCCAGCAGCTTGCGGAGCCCCTCGCTGTCGGCCTCGGTGATGCGCTCGGCCGCCATCGCCGTGGCGGCCGGCTCCAGGATGCGCCGGACGCGCAGGAAATCCAGGACGGTGTCGTCGCGGTGGAAGTCGACAATGAAGCTCAGCGCTTCCAGCAGCACCGGAGGATCGAGGCTGGTCACATAGGTCCCGTCGCCCCGGCGCACGTCCAGGATGTTGACCAGGGACAGCGCCCGCACCGCCTCGCGCAGCGAGCTGCGGGACAGCCCGAGTTCGGCGGCGAGGTCGGCCTCGCGCGGGAGCCGGTCGCCGGCCTGGAGCGCCCCGGAGGTGATCATGGCCTTGATCTTCTCGATGGCCTCGTCGGTCACTGCCACGGCACACCTCCCATGCCCGCCACTGCGCCGCCCCACGCTCCAGCGCACCGAGCCGACCCGGATAGATCCGATGTTTGCTCCGAGTATGGCATAACCAGCGGAGCGGCTTGAGATCGCCTCAGGATGAGCCTGGCGCCGAGGTGTAGCCATCGCGGCCCGGCTCAGGCTTCGGTCGGCCTCGTGGGTGAGCAAGTAGGCGAGGCTCGCGGCCAGCGGGCGCCATCGCGCCCTCAAAGAACCGCTGGAGCCTGTCGGTTGGGCGTTCATGGGCGAGCGCTGGGGCGGACGAGGCCGTGCTCGTAGGCGTAAACGACGGCCTGGACCCCGGTCGCGAGTTGTAACTTGTTGAGCACCCGGCCGACATAGGTCTTCACGGTCGTTTCTCTCAGAGAGCAACCCACCGCCCGGCGACGCCGAACGCCGACTTGGCGCGGCTCGGAGTCGACTCTGCCCCGATGGCTCGCCCCACGCAGATCTACCAGTTCTGAGTGTCTGTGAGCCGATAGCACGCGGTCTAAACCAGGTGCCGGGTATGCGACTCGCCTCGGTGGCTCGCTGACGCGGCTGATTTCCTCAGGCTGGAACAACGCCGACCAGGTTGCCTTCGGAGTCCTTGAACCACGCCGCCTCGCCGCCACCAGGCATCCGGGCGATGCCGTTCTCGGTCTGCGTCTCCGGGGTGTCGTACTCCTCGAACTCCACGCCGCGGCCCCTCATCTCTTCGACGGCGACGCGCACGTCGGTCACATGGATGACGGCCTGCGTGAACTCCCCTGACGACCTGGCCCGGGCGGGATAGACGAACAGCTGGTTGGCACCATCTCCGACTGTGAGGCCTACCTGCCCATCTCTTGCCTGGAGAAAATCGGACTCGAGTGCCGGAAGCCCCACTTTCTCAACGTAGAACGCTTTGGCCCGGCCCAGGTCCTGTGCCGGCAGCGCTGCCGTGATCCCAGACGTTTTCATGACGGGATGGTATGACGTCCGGCCGGTCGCGGCGCTTCCGGTCCGTGAGAGTTCGAACGCGGGAGGCCCGTGAAACCCGGCGGGGTCGGGGGCGGGCCGGGTTTCACGGGATTGAGCTCATCCTTGTGTGGTGGCGAGGGCCAGGGTGCGCAGGACGGCCTGGCCTGGGGTCTCTTGGGCGCCGACGGCGATCAGGTTACCGGCGCCGGCGGTGGTGATGGCGTCGAGGGAGTTGTCGGGCAGGTTTGCGAGCGTCCCTGGGTCGGGGCTGGGGACGATGGCCCAGGCGGAGCCGTTGTACCGTTCGGTCAGGGTGCGGATGGCGCCGTTGCTGTCTTGGGTCTGCCCGGCGGCCCAGGCGTCGGTGGGTGAGAGGACCTGGATGCCGTTGAGCCTGCTGCCCTCGGTGCCGGGGCTGGGGACCTTGGTCATGGCCCACTGGGTGCCGGTCCAGTGCAGGACGTAGGGCACCCGCAGGTTCTGCCCGTTGACGTTGTCGGCCAGCCCGGAGGCCCACACGTCGCCGGCGCGGTCGCTGCTGACGCCCGGTCAGCATGTTCTGGGCGTTGCCGGCGTGGGTGATGTCGGGGGTGGGCACGATCGACCATGCCGTCCCGTTCCAGTGCGCGGACAAGGTGGCCGACCCGCCGGTCTCGTCGGTGCCCACAGCCCACACGTCGCCGGGGCTGACGGCGGTGATCGCGGTGGCGAACTGCGACGACATCAGCGGGGTCGGGGAGGTGGCCGCCGTCCAGGTGGTGCCGTTCCAGTGCTCGAACAGCAACTGGATCGTGTCGGTCGCCTCGTTGTTGTCCCAGCCGGCCGCCCACAGGTCGCCGGGGCCGGTGCCGGAGATCGAGGTCAGCACGTCGGCGTCGCCCGGGATGCCGGTGGCCGGGTCCGGGCTGGGCACGATCGACCACCGGGTGCCGTTCCAGTGCTCGATCAGGGCCGGCCCGTCCTGGGGGGATGCGGCGCCGCCGCTGAAGCTCGTGCCCACCGCCCAGGCGTTCCCCGGGCCGAGGTCATCGACCGCGTTCAGCAGGGCCTGCTGCCCGGCGGGCTGCGGGACCGGCACCCGGGTCCAGGTACCGCCGGACCGGTGCTCGGCCAGCGGGTGGTCCAGGGCCTTTTGGTCCATGAAGGTACCCACCGCCCACGCCTCCCCAGGCCCGGTCGCCGACACGCTGCCCAGCGTGCTGTTGGTGGGGTCCGGCGCCATGCCCTGCGGGTTGACGGTCGCCTCGACCTTCCAGACCGGGCCGGCCGCCGCGCCGCCCGGCCCGGCCGACGTGGCCCCGGCGTGGGCAGCACCGGCGGTGGCTGTGGGGCCGCCCGCGGCGGCGGACGCGGGCTGGGTGACACCCGCGGAGACCAGCGCGGCGGCAGCGACCGCCGCCGCCGCGATGATGCGTTTCGGGACCATGAAAGTTCCTCCTGTGCGACCGCTCACCACGCCGTATGCGTGCGAGCCCGGCAGCAGAGGACACGCGCCAGGATAGTTGACTGTTCAAACATCCGGCTGTGAACGCCGTCACAACGGGCTCGCTGCGGTAGGCCTGGGTGGGTGGGCCAAGACGGGATGCGGTTGCGGTGCAGGGACTGGCTGCTGGGCAGCGGCAGGCGACGGCCGGGTACGGCATCTGGCCGTCCCGCGTCACTCAAGGTGAGCGGGAGACTCTGTGTGTCCCTGTAACACCATGGGAATGGTGCGGCTCCCTCTAGGAGGGACGGCTGGCGTCGGCATGTTCGCGGAGGTAGCGGATCAGGCCGATGACGTCGCCGGGGACGAGCCGGCCGATGGCGCCGCTGGAATATACGCTGACCACTACCCGGCCGCCTGGGTCGAGCACGAAGCCGGTGGACTGGAGGTACTCCGGGCCATCGTTGACGAAGGCACCCGTGGCGGCGGCGATGGCGCGGGCATCGGCGCTGTGGCCGACGGGAAACTGTAGCCCGTGCCTGGCGATCAGGTCCTGGGTGGTGGCTTCGTCATCCACCGACAGCGCGGCCACCAGGGTGTCGATGTCGGCGAGGCGGTCCAGGGAACGCTGGAAGGCACTGAGCTGGGCGTTGCAGTACGGGCACCAGGACCCGCGGTAGAACAGGATCACGCCGAAGTGGCCGGCCAGGTCGTCCGGCAAGCGAAGAGTGCCACCGCCCGGCCGGGCCACGGTGAGCGAGGGGAACTGGCCGCCGGGGTGCAGAAGTGTTGTGTTTGTCATATTCCGTTAGCGCCCCGTGGTGGGCGGGTCTTACCGGCCCTGTGCGGCTGAATGCTCGCCCTGGGCCGCCGGGAGAGCGGGCTCACCGCGCCCTCGCTGTACGCTGTGGGCACATTAGACCAAGCCGGACGCCCCCGCAGCCACGAATGAGGGGTGACGAAACACTGCAGCGGCGAGCGGGTGATAATACGGTCCAGAAGGCCCTTGCCGGCCCTGCCCGGCTGGATGCTGAGTCAGCTGAGTGGCTCGAGGTGCTGGCCGGTGCGGGCCCGCGGCGGGAAGCCGCGCTGGCGCGGCTGCATGAGCTGCTTCTTCGGATCGCGCGCAGGGAGGCCGCGCGCCGCGCGCCGCGATTGGCGATCAGCGGCCCGGAACTCGATGACGTGGCCCACCAGGCCGCTGCCGATGCGCTGCTGGCCATCACCGCCAAGATCGGCCAGTTCCGGGGGGAGAGCCGGTTCACCACCTGGGCGTACAAGTTCGTCATCTTCGAGGTGTCAGCCAAGATCGGGCGGCACTTCTGGCGTCACCCAGTCGTGCGGTTGGACGCCGAAGACTGGGACCGGTTGCCGGCCCGGTTCGGCTTCGACCCCGCGCAGCAGGCCGAGTGGCGGGACCTGCTCGCCGCGCTGCGCCGGGCGGTGGACACCGAACTCACGCCGCGCCAGCGTGAGGTGTTCGTCGCGATCGTGCTCAATGGCGTCCCGCTGGATACCCTGGTTCTTTCGCTGGCTTCCAGCCGTAACGCGATCTATAAAATGTTGTTCGACGCCCGGCGTAAGCTGCGCGCTGCTCTTGCCGCTAACGGGTATCTACCCGATGACTCTTCGAGGCGCTCATGAACGGCTGGCCGGCGCTGGACCGATTCTTGCGGACTGATCCGCGCGATGTGGGCTGCGCGGAGGCGATGCAGATGATGCACGTCTATGCCGAGCTCGCCGCCGCGGGCGAAGCGGTGACGCAGCGCTACCCCGGTATCGCGGCGCACCTGCAAGCGTGCGGCCCGTGCGGAGAAGACTTCGAAGGGCTGGTGGCCGCGATCCGCGACGAAGCGCAATAACCGGCACACCCGCTGCGGCTCCTGCCAGCGAGTCCAGACCTGCAAGCGGTGTGAGCTGGGCCGAGGCCCGCGCCCAGCTGGTCCGTTACTTGACAGCCACGACGTCGACGCCCCGGATGTCTGGTTGGCTGGCCAGCAGATCGGCCGACACTGTGGCCAGCGCCGCCGGTATCTGGCCGTTGATGTGTGCGGTGCGCGCGTCGTCGGTGGCGAAGGTGTCGAAGATGCCGTAGCTGGTGTCACTGATCTTGAACGCGTACCAGGTGACGGTGCCTTCCTCGGCGACGGCCAGCTCCCGGCCGGCCTTGAGGAATGCCTCCAGCTCGCCGCCCTTACCGGGCTTGGCTTCCAGCATTGCGAGTATCCCGAGTGTCACGGTCATGGGATCGTGTCCTTTCAGCGAAAGCGCCATCGCGGACCGTTCGGCCCGTGTCCATCTACTGGTGTCACCAGCCGCCTTGTTTCTTACCTCTTCCCCGTCGGCTAGGGCCTGGCCCCGGGCACCGCAACGGAGCAGCGGTACCCGGCCTCGCCGCCTGCCGGCGCGGGTGCGGCCCATGCGCGAGGACTTCGAAGCGGCCCGAGGGCGCGGCGCGGCGGACTGACCGGCGCTCGCACGATTCAGCATCCGCGGCCCCTGACCCCGGTTATTTCTCCTGCACTACGTAAGACCTGGCTGCCTCCGAACGCCAACCAAGGGTGAGCAGACAGCGGCGGCGCCGTGCCGCCGGAGGAGAGGACAGCAGATGAAGTTCGTGTCACCTCGGCAGGAGCGGGCAGCCGCCCGGGCCAGGGATGTCCAACCAGAAGCAAGGCATGTCCTGAAACGCAGCGGATTGGGTGCGCTGGTCCTCGGCCTGGCGGTGGCGGCCGTGGCGGTACCCGCGGCCGCCGCGGCCGCCACCGGTCATTCACCAGTGGTCGGGCACGTGTATGTCAACGACAACACGGCCGGGACCAACACGATCGGCGCGTTCGACCGGCACGCCGACGGGTCGCTGACCCCCGAACCCGGTTCCCCGTTCGTGGCCGGCGGCGCTGGGACCGGCGCCGGGCTGGCCTCACAAGGCGCTATCCAGATCACGCCGGACGGCCGGTTCCTGCTCGCCGTGGACGCCGGCAGCAACCAGATCTCGGTGCTGCAGATCCAGCGTGACGGCTCGCTCAGCCTGGTGCCCGGTGGAGCCGTCTCCTCCGGCGGCCTCCTGCCCGACAGCATCGCCGTCCACGGCAACCTGGTGTATGTGGCCAACTCCGGTACCGGCGGCAGCAACTACACCGGCTTCCGGCTCGGCTTCTTCGGCCAGCTGTATCCGATCCCCGGATCGACCGTCACCCTGGCCGCCAACGCCGCACCCGCTGACGTGCTGTTCAACGACACCGGCAGCAAGCTGGCCGGCACCGAGGTAGGCACCGCCCAGATCGACAGCTTCACCGTCGGCTTCGCCGGGCGGCTGACCGCCGCCTCAGGCTCGCCGTTCCCGGCCCAAGGCCTGGGCCCGTTCGGCAGCGAGTTCCGGCCGACCAACTCCAGCCAGCTCTTCGTGTCCAACGCGCACAACGTCGGAGCTGGCACCGGGACCATCTCGGCGTTCAGCGACTCCTTCAACGGCACGCTGACCCCGGTCGCGGGCTCCCCGTTCGCCGATGACCAGACCGCGCCGTGCTGGGTGGAAATCACCCATGACGGCCAGTTCCTGTTCACCGTGAACACCGGATCCGGCGAAATCTCCCGCTACCAGATCGCCCCCGACGGCGCGCTGACCCTGCTGGGCAGCACCCCGGTCGGCGCCACCGGCGGCGTGGGCGCGGTCGACGCCCGGCTCAGCCCCGATGGCCGCTTTCTGTATGTCGATGAAAGCAGGATCGGGGCGGTCGGCACATTCGCCGTCAACGGCGGCAACCTGACCGAGCTGACCACCTCCCCCACCCCGCTGCCCGCCGGCGCCACGCCCGCCGGCATCGTGGCCAACTAGCCCCGCCACACAGGCCGGAGCCGCGGATAAGAACCCGCGGCTCCGGCCGCACCACCCGCGCAACGCCACCGGCGCGCAGATCCCAGCTCCGGACGGCACCCTCTCATGAGCCCCGAACTGAACCGCGCAGATCGGTTTCTGGGCGGGGGGAGGTACCCGTACGGGCTCGTCGTCCATTCCGGCCGTAGGTACGTGACGGGGTGCGGAGCCCGAGATCGGCGAGGACCGGGCGTTCCGGCTGGATCGCATCGCAGATGCTAGGACGGGGGACGTGGCGGGCATGCCTAATTACAGATCCGCTCTCGCTCGCACCTCTTCCGGGCCACGCCACGGCAAGACCCGGCGAGCTGGCACCTCGTTATAAAGCCAGACCGCTCACACCGCCGGCAGGCGGCTCGGGAGCCAGCCTCGTCGGACCTCACGAACGCTACGACACAACCGCAACGCCCTCAGAAACAATTAGGCGGCTCGGTGGGCGTTCTCTCTGACTTCCACCTATCACCCGGCGTGATGCTGCCGGTTGACGTTGCCCGCGGCCGGTTCGGAAGGTCCACTGTGGACGATCTCTGGGAGCTCGCTCGGTCGCTGGCCGAGGTCCTCGTCGATCTTGGGCTACGGCCGCGCCGCGCGGGCCCGTCCGGTCTGGCCGGACGTACCTGGTCGCTGATGTGCGGTCGACTCGGTGGGGCAGGCTGAGCCGGTGTGGTGCTCAACTGAGCCAGTTACGGGCGGACGGCGCGGAGCAGCAGGTAATCGATTATCTGGCGTCGCCAGAGCAAGTTTACCTGCCACAGCAGCAGGCGGGCAGCGGCCTGCTGCCCAGCGGGCCCAGCGGTCGCGCCTGCCAGCCGCGCTGCAGTGAGCCGAAGCGCGGGGGCGATCACGCGATCGCCGCATACCGTGACCTCCACCTCGGCCAGCCCGGCCGCACGTGCCGCCGCAGCGATCTGCTCTGCTGTCATCGCCATGCTGGGCCGGAGCCCGAGCACGCGCAGCTGAGTCAGGCCAGCCAGCAGTTCAGCAGGGCTCACCGGCCACCGCTGGACAGGGATGTCGGAGATGCTCAGCACGCCGCCGGGACGCAGCACGCGGTAACACTCTTCGAAAAACGCCTTGCGGGAGCGGAAATGGAACGCTGCCTCCACGCTGATGACCCCATCGATGGCTCCATCGGCGACCGGCAGCCGGGCGGCGTCTCCGGCCACGGCCGCAGCTGCGGCCTCTCTGAGCCGCTCCCGGCCTGCCAGCAGCTGCCACTCGGTGATGTTTACCGCCACCAGTCGGCGCGGGCGGACCGCCTCGGCGATCAGCGGATCCTGGGCGGCGAGCCCGTTCCCTGCATCCAGGATCACGCCCCCGGCAGGCAGCGCCGACGCGAGCGTCCTGACCAGCCGGCGGCAAGCCTCTTCGGCCTCACCCTCCGAACCCGGCCCTTCCCACAACCCCAGGTTCAGCCAGCCCGGCGCCAGCGCCAGGAAGAAGTTCGAGCCGATGCTCTCGTAAACCCGCGCGGCGGGATTCTGGCCCTGCCTGAACATCCCGGCGGCGTGCCGCACATGCTGGCCTGTCCATCCCGTGACCCACGCTGGCTTGACCGCCATCCCACATCTCCCACCGAACACTGCCCCAGCAGACTGACCACACAGTTACCGAACTCATCTAGTGGTTAAACCTGTACCGTCGGCAGATCCGGGCGACGCGGCGCGGCGGGAGCGCCGAAAGCTGCACCTCAGCCGCAAGACGGTCTCCTCGCACGTCGAGCACATCTACGCCAAGCTGGGCGTGAAGACCCGGACGGGGCCGCGTTGTTCGCCCGCCACGGCCTGATCGGGGCGGCGGGCGAATCCGGAACCTGACAAGAAGATCGGGCAGTTACCCGATTCGCCGCCGCTGGCAGATCCGTAGAACGGATCCATGACAACGGCATCCCATAGCCATCCTGCGGCCGCGGCGCCCCAGTTCACCCTGGCGGGCTCATTCCTGGAGGGCCTGGCGGTTCAGGACTTCGCCCGCCTCGGTGACGTGCTCGCTGCTGATGCCCGGCTGCGCGCGCTGCTGCCCGGGGCCTGCTGGAGTGGACCGGCGCCCAGGTGATCGCCGGCGAATGTCGGCTCTCATTAGATCTCCTCCGGGCGCCTCGTTCCCGAAGCTTTTACACGCCCAGTCACATGGCGTGCGGGATAGTCGGGGCCAGCCGCGCGCCGCACAGATAGGGGCAGTCGATGCCGACGCTGCTGTAGGCACCATTCACCTTCGAGAAAGGAAATGCTTTCATGGAATCTCGTTTGTACCGGCCTGGCATACCAGCCGCGGTCGCAGTGCTGGCCGCCGCCATAGCGTTCCTCGGCTACAACCTCGGATCGTCCCCGGTGGCCAGCGCCGCTAATACCGCAAGCCAGGTCAGCAGCGCTGGGGCGTTGCCGGCGAGCACACCCAGCACACCCACAACACCGCTGAACCTGGACACTACTGGGATTGTCGGTGGTGGCTTTACGGAATTGGTCGAGCCGACCACCGCCCATATCGACCTGACCTCTCTGACCGTCGCAGCCGATGAGGCCCAAAATGGGGGCGGCCACATTCGCGTCTTCTTTGAGATCCTCGAGGCGCCTACCGGGACGCCGCCGGGGGACTGTACGGCGGATTCCACCGGGAGCAGCGAAATCCAGCAATTCGACATGCAGTCGGGCACCACCGTCAGCCTCTCGCCAGCGTCGCCGATCGTAATGCCCCCACCGAGCGGCAAAGACGAGTGCGTAATCTTTTCAGCAGTAGCCGATACAGGGGCCAGTACGGGCCAGGTGCACGTGTCGGCGACCGGGTTTGTCACCAGCGGCACCTACACCGGACCGCACGGCACCGGCTGACAGTCCACCCCGGAGAGCGCCGAAACGGGCGAACCGGAAACCGTCACCCCAGAGGAGACCGGGCGGCCCGGACATCACCCTCGATCGGACGGTCAGCCCTGGCGGGGCCACCCACCGGCCAGGGCTGACCTGTGAAGGTCCGGCGGCATGGGGAAACGACCTCCTGATCAGCGGCACGCTGATCCTAAAGCGCCAAGTATTGGCCCCTACCCACCGAACTCGTCCATCCTCGTTCAGGCAGTGCACCCCGATGTCGGCTGGATCCCGCTGCCGCCACGCTGCCATGAAGATCAAGAAGGCCTGACCGCCTCTTGGCGATCAGGCCTCTGACCTGGACTTCCTAGTAGCGGGGGCGGGATTTGAACCCCGCGACCTCTGGGTTATGAGCACAGAGCGGCACGGTTCAACCCAGTCCGGCCCTCGCCGACACTGATCGCCTAGGCGGCACAAAGCGACTACCATGTAGTCATGAGTAAACGTGCCGCGACACCAGTCCGGTTCGATGCCGCAGTGGCGGAGCGGCTGTCTTCCTTCGTCGCGGCCAATCCGGGCATGTCCTTGTCGTCGGCGGCGAACCGGCTTGTCGATGAAGCACTGCGGCTAAGTGAGCATCCTGGCATCGTGTTCCGGCCCGGTCCCACCGGGCGGCGCGCCGGCCTGGCTGGCGGGCCCGATGTCTGGGAAGCCGTTCGTGCGATCAAGTCCGCCCGGGCGGCTGAACCCGGGCTAGCCGAGGATGATCTGCTCGCCATGGTGGCCGGCAACACCGGCGTGCCGCCGCGGCTCCTGCGCATCGCCATCCGGTACTGGGCCTCCTACCCTGCTGAAATCGATGCCGAGATCACCACCGCTGACCGAGCCGAGGAACTCGCCGAACAAGCCTGGCAGCGCGAGCAGCGGCTGCTCGCCGGATAAAGCGTGAGCTACCCACTGCTGCTGGATGAGATGTTGTCCGGCAACATCGCCGATCAACTCCGATCCAAGGGGCACGATGTGCTCGCTGCCGTCGCCGACTCCGCGCTGCTCGCCCTGCCCGATGACCAGATACTGGCGCACGCCACCGCCACGGGCCGCGCCCTGGTCACTGCCAACATCAAAGACTTCATGCCCCTCGATGCCCAGTACCGGGCCGCAGGCCAGACCCACGCCGGGCTTATCTTCATCTCCTCCAAGACCTTCCGCCAAGACCGCGCCTACACCGCCGCCATCACCGGCGCCCTGTCCGCATTCCTCGACCAGGATCCCGGCCTGCAACCAGGCCAGGTGATCTTCCTCCCCCGCCAGTAGCACCTGGACTGCCACCCAGGCAGCCGAGCGCTGATCCTGCAGTGCCGGTGAGGGCCGGGGTTCCCCTGAAAGCGTGGACACTCTGATGGAGCTGATCTTGCTTGTGTGTCCTGCTTCGTTAGCTGCCATGTAACTGCCGGAGCGCAGGTCCTGTCCAGGTGGAGCCCCCGCAGGGCCGTAAGGCCCTGGGGAGGAACGACCTGGACAGGACCGAGCACCGGCGGATGATGGATGGCGGGGGAAGCGGGGCATTTTAGGCTGCCTCCCCGGCCGCCAGGGCCAGTTCGTAGTCCACCGGTGACATCATCCGCAGCGCGGAATGCCGCCGGCGGGTGTTGTAGTCATTGATCCAGGCGGCGACCCTGGCCCGCGCTTGCGCCTTGGTGGCGAAGTGCTCCACCGAGCGGAGTTCGAACTCCAGGGTGGAGTGCCAGGACTCGATGACCGCGTTGTCCAGCGCGGAGCCGGGCCTGCCGATCGACTGGACGATGGAAAGCCGGGTGCAGGCCGCCCGGATGGTGCCCGCGGTGTATTCGCTGCCCTGGTCGGTGTGGAACACCACGCCGGGGGCCTGCCCGCCGCGCACCGCCACCGCCATGGCCAGCGCACCGTAGGCCAGGGCGGCGTCGTGGTGCTCGCCCAGGGCGAAACCCAGCACTCGCCGTGAGGCCATGTCCAGCACCGAGGCAAGGTAGAGCTTGCCCTCCCCGGTCGGGATCTCCGTGCCGTCGCCGTACCACTTGCGGTTGATCTTCGCTGCGGGGAAGTCCCGCTTGACCAGGTCCGGCGCCCGCCACCGGCCCCTGCCCGGCCGGGTCGTAGACCTCCGTTTCTTCTTCCGCCGCGCCGCCAGGCCCAGCTCACCCATCAGCCCCGCGACGGTGTTCTCGCTCACCCGCCAGCCCTCGTCCTTCAGGTCGGCGGTGATCCGCGGTGACCCGTACTTGCCGTCGTGGAGCCCGAACAGGCGTGCGACCTCGGCTTTGAGCCGGTCCCGGCGCTGCGCCCGCGGCCCCGGAGTGGCGTCTTTCCACTTGTAAAACCACGACCGGGACACATCCAGCGCCCGGCAGGCCACCGTGTGCGGAATCCCATGCCGATCCCTCTGGGCGGCGATCAAGGCGGCCACCGCTACCGCCCCATCGCGTCCTTCACCCAGAGGGCCACGCTGCGCTTGAGGACATCACGCTCCATCGCCAACTCGGCGTTCTCCCGCCGCAACCGCGCCAGCTCCGCCCGCTCATCCTCACCCAGCGCGCCGTCACCCTCACCGCGGCGCCGCTTATCGGCGTTCACCCAGTTCCCCAGGGTGCCCTCGTTAATGCCCAGGTCCCGGGCCACCTGCGCGATCGGCTTCCCGGTCTCCCGGACCAGCCGGACCGCGCCCTCACGGAAATCATGATCGAACTTCCTGCGTGTCTCACCCATCGCCATCTCCCTTTAAGGCGATGTGTCCACGTTACGAGGGGAAGCCCAGGCCGGCTTATGACGGCCCGCCCAGTGGCCTGTCCGGCCCCTGCCTGGATCGCACAGGCCTCGTCCGCCAACGAACCGCCAACGGATGATCAACAAGGCAGGCACTTACCGCCGTCGATGAAAGGGCACCCGAGCCACGCCTAGATTGATGCGTACCCGCTCATGTGGCCCCTCCGCCAGGACAACGGCGGCGACTCTCTGCCGCCGATCGCTGCCTTTGACGCAACAGAACCTGTGTCACAGAAAGTGAACGAGTTCCAGACAGCAATCGCGCCGCAGCGAACGATCCGAACGCCGAGTATGCGTTTGTCAATGATGTATCCAGTTCGTGCGTCAGTAGCGCATATCCCCCCGTTCGGCGCGCCCGATTGTAAAGGGGGCCGATCCGGGTCCGGGATACCGGGATCGACCGGCGCGGGCGTGGGTGGACCTGGGTGAGGTCTGGCAGCGCTTGTCAGGCGGTCGTGAGTGCCGCTTGCTGGGTTGGGGTGGTTCGGGCGACTGGGGGGAAGCTGATGGCGATGTCGAGGCCGCCGTGCGGGCCGGGGTTGATGGTAAGGGTGGCATGGTGGGCCTTGGCGATGGCGGCGGCAATCGAAAGGCCCAGGCCGAGGCCTTCGCCGTCGGCGGGCCGGGCAGTCAGCCGCTGGAACGGCTGGAGCAGCCGGGAGACCTGGTCTGGGAGGATGACCGGCCCGGTGTTGGTGATTGTGAGCGAGGGATGTTGCCTGTCGGCGGTGACTCGGATGCTGATGCGGCCGCCGGGAGTGTTGTGGCGGATCGCGTTGTCGATCAGGTTGGTCGCCAGCCGCTGCAGGAGCCGGGCGTCACCCAGCACCGGCGCGGGGGCGAGTGAGGCGTCAATGGCCAGCCTTTGGGCGGCGGCGTCCGGCTCGCGGGCCGCCAGCACGTCGCGGGTGATGGCCGCCAGGTCGAGGGGGGCGCGGTGGTCGAGGCCGCGCTGGCTGCGGGCGAGGGTGAGCAGCGCCTCGATCAGTTGTTCTTGCTGGTCGCTGGCTTCGAGCAGGTCTTGGCAGGTGGACCGGTAGCTGGCGAGGGTGGGGTGGGGGTCGGTGAGGGCCATCTGCAACAACGTGCGGGTGAGGGTGAGCGGGGTGCGCAGTTCGTGGGAGGCGCTGGCGACGAAGTTCCGCTGGGCGTCGAAGGCTGCTTGCAGCCGTTCGAGCAGGCTGTCGATGGTGTCGCCCAGGTCTTTGAGCTCGTCGCCGGGGCCGGGGACGGCCAGCCGCTGGTGCAGGTTGTCTTCGGAGATCGCCCGCGCGGCGACGGTCATTTCCCGTAGTGGGCGCAGCACCCGGCCGGCGACCAGCCAGCCGAGCGCGGCCGAGGCGATAACCATGATGCCCAGCGCGATCGCCGACACCACGAGCAGCTGGTTCAGTGCGGCCGCGTGCTGGTGGACCTCCTGGGCCGCCACCTGCTGGAGGTAGGCGGTGGGGGGCGCGGCGGTGTGCGAAGGCCGGGCGCCGAACGCGGGGCGGGGCCGGATGGCTGGGATGTGGAACACGGGCCCGGCCAAGCTGCGGGCCAGGATGTTGGTGATGGCCAGCAGCCCGGTCCCGGAAGCCAGGAACAGGCCGCCGTACAGGGCGGTCAGCCGCAGCCGCACGGTGCGCCGCGGCAGCCGGGCCGCTAGCCTGGCGGGATCGGGGCGCAGGTTCATCGGGGTCCCTTAGATCCGGTAGCCGGCCTGGGGCACGGTGGTGATGACCGGCGGGTCGCCGAGCTTGGCACGTAGCCGGCTGATGGTCATCTTGACGGTGTTGGTGAACGGGTCGGCCATCTCATCCCAGGCGCGTTCCAGCAGTTCCTCGGCCGGGACCACGGTGCCCTGGGCTTCGAGCAGCAGGTGCAGCACCGCGAACTCCTTGGGGCTGAGCTCCAGGGCCCGCCCAGCGCGGGTGGCTTCGCGGCGGGCGGGATCCAGCCGCAGGTCCCCGTGAGCCAGGACCGGGGGCAGGGCGGGGCGGGTCCGGCGGGCCAGCGCGCGGATGCGGGCCACCAGTTCGGCGATGTCGAACGGCTTGGGCAGGTAATCGTCGGCGCCCAGGCCCAGACCTTCGACCCGGTCCTCGATCGTGGCCGAGGCGGTCAGCATCAGCACCCCGGCTGCCGTCCTCGCTGGCGGCCAACTGGCGGCAGACCTCGTCGCCGTGGACGCCGGGCAGGTCCCGGTCCAGCACGATCACGTCATACCGGTTCACCGCGGACTTGGCGAGCGCGTCGCTGCCGTCGAAGGCCACGTCGGCGGCCATGCCCTCACGGCGCAGCACGGCCGCGATCGCCAGCGCCAGCTTGGCATGATCCTCGACCACCAGCACCCTCATCGCTCTCCCCTGCGGCCGCGTGGCCTGCCCGCCCGGGGTTACCCCGCGAACGAGCACGCTTGTCTCCCCAGCGTGCCTGGCCAGCGATAACAGCGGCGTAACAGCGTTACCACCAGGTTATGGCCTCCGCTGTACAACCACCGTAGAGGCGTTTCCAGCAACCAAGGACTACACACGCGTGCCACGCCAGCGGGCCAGACGGCCGGCGGGGCGGGCACCCGGCGATAAGGGCGCTTACATGAACGAGGACACCAGCGGCCGCCGTCCATCGGGCGGTTGCGGCATCTGGCGGGAGCACGGGGAAAAGGACGGCCGGCGGTGACCGCGCTGATTGGGCTCAACGAGGTGAACAAGCGGTATGTCGACCGGCGGCGCGCCCGCCCTGGACCGGGTCACCCTGCAGGTCGCCCGGGGGGAGGCGGTGGCGGTGATGGGGCCCTCCGGGCAGCGGGAAGTCCACGCTGCTGCACCTGGTCGCCGGGCTCGACAAGCCCACCAGCGGCACCATCACTGTGGCCGGGCAGCGCATCGACGCCCTCAGCGAGACCCGGCTGGCCCGCTACCGGCGCACCCAGGTGGGGATGATCTTCCAGTTCTTCAACCTGCTCGACGACCTCACCGTCGCCGACAACGTGCTGCTGCCCGCCCAGCTCGCCGGGGCATCACGGCGCACGGCCCGGGCCCGGTGCGCCGAACTGCTGGCCCAGCTCGGGATCGGGAAATACCGGGACACCTACCCGGGCAGGCTGTCGGGCGGGGAACGGCAGCGGGTGGCGATCGCCCGGGCGCTGGTCAACGACCCGGCGGTGCTGCTGGCGGACGAGCCGACCGGGGCCGTGGACACCAAGACCGGCGAAGAGATCGGCCAGTTGCTGCTGGACCTCAACACCGCCGGGCAGACCCTGGTGCTGGTCACCCACAGCCCCGACCTGGCCGCCCGTTACGCCAGCCGGGTGGTGGAACTGGTGGACGGCCGCATCGCCAGCGACACCGCCGCTGGACGACCAGGCGCGGGAGCGCGGCGGTGACCGGCAGGGCGGTACTGATGGCCGCCTCGGCCGGGGCGACCCGCCGGCTGGTGCAGACCGTGGTGGTCTTCGTCGTGCTGGCCGCGGGCGCCACGGCCTGCACGCTCGGCCTGGCCCTGGCCGCCAGCGCCAACGAAGGGTTCACCACCGCGTTCACCGCCGCGCACGGCGCGGACCTGGCCGTGACCATCAACGCGTCCAAGGCCACACCCGCGCAAGTCGCCGCAACCCGGCACCTGCCGGGGGTCACCCAGGCCGTCGGCCCCTACCCCGAGACCTACATCCTGTACGGCGAACCGTACGGCAACGGCTCGTCCTCTGCGCCGTCGGCCGGGCGCAGCCTCCCGCCCGGCGTGCGCACCGAAAAACCTTCCACAGCCCCTTCCGCGCAGCCGCCCAAGCGCAACCATGCCACCGGGCAGCCATCTCCCGGCACCGGTGCTCTCGGGCGGCTGATCCCGCACGGGGAGGTGAACCCGTCCGGCGAGACCCTCGGGGAAGGGCTGAACGTGCTGGGCCGGGCGTCGACGGGCGGGCCGCTGGATCACCTCGACCTCATGAACGGCCGGATGCCCACTCGCCCCGGCGAGATCGTCTTGTCAGCGGACAGGCTGATCAGCAACCTTTCGCTCGGCGACAAGATCACCATAGCCAGCGCCCCGGGCCAGCCGAAGCTCACGGTTGTCGGCATCGCGGTTTCGGTCACCAACGACCAGCGGGACTGGGTGATCCCCAGCGAGATCGCGGCGCTGCGGCCCAAAGGCGCACCCGCGATGGCGCAGATGCTCTACACCTTCACCCACGCCGCCACCACCGGCCAGATCAGCGCCGACCTCGCCCAGCTCAAGCACGCGCTGCCCGACGGGGCCGTCGTCAACTGGGCCTCCTGGCTGAACAGCTCGAGCAAGATCGGTGCGGTACAAGGGCTGAACACCCCGTTCGCGGTGGCGTTCGGGATCATCGGGCTGGTGCTGGCGGTACTGATCACCGCCAGCGTGGCCAGCGCCGCAGTCGTCGCCGGCTACCGGCGGATCGGCGTGCTCAAATCCATCGGGTTCACCCCGGCCCAGGTCGCCGCCGCCTACCTCGCCCAGCTCGGGGCGCCCGCGCTGGCCGGGGCCATCGCCGGGACACTCCTGGGCAACTCCTGGGTGGTCCCGCTGCTGAACGGGGGCCCGGGCCCGCACGTGGGGGTCCCGCTGTGGATCAACCTGACCGTCCCCCTCGGCATGCTTGCGCTGACCATGCTGGCAGCGCTGGTCCCCGCGCTGCGGGCCGGGCGGCTGTCGGCAGTGGCCGCGATCGCGGCCGGGCAGGCGCCCCGGGCCGGGCACGGTTACGGCGTACACCGGCTCGCCGGGCGGCTGGCCGTGCCCAGGCCGGTCTCGATCGGCCTGGCCGCCCCGTTCACCCGGCCCGCCCGCTCGGCGGTCACCCTGGCCGCGGTCACCTTCGGGCTGACCGCGGTGGTGCTGGCGACCGGCCTGGATACCTCCATCGCGAAGATCAACGCAGGCGCCAACCAGGCGCAGCAGACACAGATTATCGAGAGCGGCATGCCGCCGGGCAAGCAGCCGCTCACGCCGCGCCAGCAGCAGGTGATCGCCGCCGCGCTGCGCGCCCAGCCCGGAACGCAGAGCTACCTGGAGGTCGCGTCTGGCGAGGCCAGCGTGCCCGGCGTGGGATCACAGGCGCCTGTCACCGCCTTCGGCGGCAACGCCGCCGTGCTTGGCTGGGACATCACCAGCGGAACCTGGTACACCGGTCCCGGCCAGGTCGTCGTCAACATCGCCCACCCAGGCACCGCCGGCCTGGCCGTCGGCCAGGCCATCCGCATGACCATCGGTGGCAAGCAGATCAGCGCGAAGATCGTAGGCGAGGTCTACGCTCCCAGCCCCGTGCTGGGAGACCTGCTCACCAGCCGGCAGACCCTCGCCCACGCCGGCATCAGCCTGCCCGTCCGGCGATACGAGGCCGTACTGAAGCCCGGTATCGACCCGCCGCAGTACCAGGCGGCACTGGACCGGGTGCTGGGGCCGGCCTACACCGTGATCGCAGTCAGCACCGGAATCACCACTGGGGACCACCACCAAATCCACGGCGTGGGACTGTCCGCGCTGATCGATACCTCCCTCATCCGGCTGCTGACGATCATGGTTGCCGTGCTCGCCGGGCTGGGCGTGCTCAACACGGTGCTCATGCTCACCCGCGAACGCGTCCACGACCTCGGCATCTTCAAGGCGGTCGGCATGACACCCCGACAGGCCATCACGATGGTCACCTGCTGGGTCATAGCCCCCGCCATCGGCGCCGCCCTCATTGCCCTGCCCGCCGGGATGGCCCTGCAGGACGCGGTCATCCACGCCATCACCCGCGCAGAAGCCCCACGGCTGCCACCCGACCTCGCCGCGGCCCCAGCCAGCATCGTGCACGTCTACACCCCCGCCGGGCTCGCCCTGCTCGCCCTCGCCGGGCTGGCCATCGCCATCATCGGCGCGCTCGGCCCCGCCACCTGGGCCGCCGCATCCACCACCACCACTGCCCTGCGCGCCGAGTAACCGGTTCGGCGCGGCATCCATCGCGACTGGCCAGGCGCGGATATGCGACCAGATCGGCGGTTCGCGAGCGCTCTAGTGTCACGGCCTGTGATGTCTGCGTGTCCGCCTGGCCGACCGACGGCCAGGCGGACGCGATGTCAGGCTGGCCGTCTTACCGGGCAGCTCCGGCGACGTAGGCGGCGACGATGTAGGTGGCGTGCCGGTCCAGTGAGGTCCGGGCCCGGTCGTACCTCATCGTGGTGCGAGGATCGGCGTGGGAGGCGGCTTCCTGGACATCCCGTAGCGGAACCCCTGCGTCCAGCGCGGCGGTGATGAACGCGTGCCGCAGCGTGTGGGGCCCAACGGGCTTGGTGATCCCGGCCTGGCGGGCGAGGCGGCGGACGATCCGCCCGGCGCCATGTCGGTCCAGCCGCCGCCCGTCGGGGGCCAGGAAGATCGGTCCGTCGCTCCTCTCTCCGACAGCCAGGTCGATCGCCCTGGCCGTGCGCGGCGCCAGCGGGATGGTCACGATCTTGCCGCCCTTGCGGGTGATCACCAGGGTCCGGTGCCCGCGCGCGGCGCCTAGGGCCTCGATGTCGGCGCCGGTGGCTTCAGAGACGCGCAGCCCGTTGAGGGCGAGCAGCGAGATCAGCGCATGCTCGGCCGGTGGGCCCAGGCCAGCGGTGACCAGCAGCGCGCCGCTTCCGGCTGGTCTATGCTGGCCGGCCGTGGAGGCGCGCAGATTATCTATTCGGCGGCGGCCGGCCGCCAGTGGGCGCCACATGCCGGTGTGATCTCACCGCACTTTCTGCTGCCTTTGGGTTATGAGCACTACGACATACGTCTCCCCGGTCTCTGTACGGTGCTTGTGCGTCCCACTGACCAGCCCAGCCGCCCTGCCGCCGGTGCCTGGCTTGAGGGCCGTCTCTGGCGTCTCGGCCAGTCTGGGTAGTAAGCCCGCTAGCCGATCGGGTTCCTGGCCAGGCCAGCCGGGAGCGTGGGCTCTGCTGCCTACGCCCTGCCCGGCTGGTGATTCCACAGTCCCACGGCTTCGGTGAATACTGCGAATACCGCCACTTAGGATGAGGGCGAGGTTGCAGTGCCATCAGGTGAGATCACGGAGTTCGGTGGCTGGCCCCGGCCGCCGCGGTGGGTATGGGCGGTCGCCGGAGTTGCCGCTGTGGCAGCGCTGGCCGGAGTGGTAGTTGCTCACGGCGGGCCGCATCACGCCTCCTCCTCCTCACGGTCGGCGCCGCACCCCGCTTGGGCGATTAATACGCTGGAGGGGGTCGACGCCCTCGCAGTGGGCGGGTCGATGCTGTACGTCGCGACCGATGACTATCCGGCTGACGCGCTGAGTGCGTTCAGCCGGGCGACCGGGCAGCTGGTCCGCCGGGTCGGTGTCCCGGCGGCGCCGGGTGTGTTGCGGGTCGGGCCGGGCGGGTTGGTCTGGCTGACGTTCTACCCGGGCCAAAACGGCGGTGTCGGGGGCCTTTGGCTGCTCAGCCCTGACCTTGGCCAGCGCTCCGCCTTGAGTCTCCGCGCCGGGAGCGTAGGCCCGTCTGACGTTTACCCGGTCGGCCCGTCCGCCGCACTGGTGGCCGCTAACGGGCTCATGGACGTGCACATGCCGGTTCCCGGTCATTCCGGCCAGTGGGCGGTTCACCGGGTATCGGCCCTGCCCACTGATCACGGTTACGACGGTGCTGCCGGATTCGCCCGGCTCGCTGGCCGGATCGCTGTCCTTCAGAACAACAACACCGGGCACTATCGCATCGTCCTGGCAGGCCTGGGCCGCCCGGCCTTCGAATCCGGCTCTGGCGTGAGCATCAACTCCATGGCCAGCGACGGCACCAGCCTGTGGATCACCACCGGCCCCCTGGGCGCCGCACCGATGTCAACAGCCGTGATCCGCCTCAACGACCGCCTCCAGGTGGTCACCCCGCGTTCCATCAGCAACAATCCCGCCCTCGCCTTCCCCGCGATGGTGTGGGCCACCGGCAACACCGTCGTGGTGTCTACCTCCGTCGCCTCGAAACCGCTTGTCTGCTTCAGATTCCAGAACGGCCAAGCCGGGCCGGTCACCGGCATCCCGGCCAGGCTTCCGCCCGGAGAACTGGCCGTGGCCGGCGATACCGTCTACGCCGCCGATGCCGGAGAGGTCGTCCGCTATCGCCTTCCCGCGCCATGTCGCTGAACAGGCGTGGCTGCGGGTCCTCCCCGCCTTTCCGGCAGGCGCCAACCCCGTGCCAGTGGCCGCCCGGAACCCGGGCAGCCTGAGCTGACGGTTTGACATCCTTCTTCAAGCCGGGCGTTGGTCACCGAACGTCACCCGGTTCTTGGCCGACTTCGCGCGGAACGCCGACTATGCGCTGCGAATGAAAGGATGGCTCGGACCGCAAAGTGAGCACAGATTATTCGTTATTGAGCGCTGGTAGCTGTTCTTCGGGTCAGTCGATGCGAGCAGTTTACAGAACCACTCCTTACAGTCAGCTGGTTCGCTCTTTGTCGATGCCGCAACTTACGGACGTATTTGGGAAGCCCCAGAGCAGGTTCGCGCGACCGAGCCCTCGCCAGAAGTAGCTCTAGATGCGGCACGACTGCCCCGCGCCAGAAGCCAGGCGCCCGCAGTGCACCTTGGCTTACCGCTCGTCGCCGTCAGGTCGAGGGCTACCGGCAGTTTCTGGCACCTTCTCGCTGTGAAAAGCATCACGTCCTGCTCTGCAGGCGGCGAATCTGTGCTGCTGACCTTGGGCCGACGTGCGAAAGGCCGCCGTTCGGCGCGCCGAGCGGAACGTGGCACTGCAGCCTCGTCGCGCGCAGATCATGCGGGTTGACCTTGCCGTCAGTAGGATTGCCTCCCGTCACTAACGTGAGGGCCGCATGAGCTGTGGCCACCTCCCGCTGCTCAATTCGGTATATCAAAGGCCGAGTGGATATTTGCTTGTCAGAAAGCAACTAATCGATACCCAGATCGACTGGTCCATCGCCTGCTTCCCGGAGTTGGCCTCCCGCAGTTGCGCGGGCCAGGCATGATGTTGCGGTCTGGACCAGGCCGTCCCCGGTAGTGCGATCAGCGTGGCGCAGTCGGGCCTTGCAGCAGCCTCTGTCTTCGCACAATGTGAGCCGAGTTGCCTCTTGTTCTTTCCGCGCTGGAAAGGCACACTGGTTCGGCAATGGGGCGGCACGCCGGGAGGGGATTATGCGGCTGCCTGGGTGGAAGGTAACCACTTCGCTGGGTGCGGTCGTGGTTCTCGCCGCGGCTGGGATGACCGCCTGGCATTTGCGATGGCCGCCAGTGTTTTTCGGATCGGCTGCGCCTGCCCGCCCCAGTGCCAGGGAGTTCCTGCTCCCGAGGGTCGGGACAACCTCGGTGACGCCGTACCAGCTGGGGAAAGACCTTTACGTCAACGACGTCACGGCCTGGCGGCGGCTACCGGACACAGGCAGGTCGGCATTGCTCAGCCGGCTGCCACGTGGCGGAGCAACGATTCCAGCTACTCCGGGCACGTGGGTTTCCGTCGCCTCCGCCGCTGACGGCGCATGTCGTCAGACCGGCGCGGGGCTCAGAGCCCGGAAGCGCGCTCGCCCCGGAGCGAGATAGCACCGTCTTGACCTCGTGGGCTGGTACCAAGCCAGTCCCGGTGACGGAGGACATTGGGGCGGCAGCGGTCGGCGACAGCCCGTTCAGCGCCGGTGGTGCGGCCTACAGCGGGCTCACGTTCGCGCCGTTCCTCGGCTGGGTCCCGTGCGCGAGTAATCCCACCACCAGCTTCGGGCGGCCCGTCAAGGTCTGCGGCGGGCAGGTGCTAGCGACGGGCACTGTTTCGCGCCCAGCCGGAATGGCAGGACTGACCGTGCTGGCTAAGGGCATGGCCATTGGCCAGGCGGGCCTGCCGCTGCTTGCCAGTTACACCAACCACAGCACCCAGGCCGAGAAGGTGACGGTCACCGGGACGGCCGCGTCAGTAACGATGACCTTGGCCACGGCTCTGATCGGCGCCGGGTGCCACGAATCATTCATGGAATACGGCACACCGGCGCGCGGCAGTGCACCGCTGGGCCGACTGGTGCCGCCCCTGCCCCAGCCACCACTCATCAACGTGGACGACTGCCGGGGCAGCGTCCACTTCACCGCGCCCATCCCCAGCATTCAGGCGCTGAGCAAGATCTTTTCCTACGCCCAGACCGCCATAACCACCGTGGGCGACGGCTTGGAGACCGCGAGAAAGCTCGCCCCGCTCACCAGCGCGCCCTCTCTCACGATCTGCACGACCGCCCGCCTGGCCACTGACATCGGGCAACTCATCACCGATCTCAACCCGGCATTGACCGCCTCGCTCAGCTGCCAGCCGAAGGTGCTGCCCACCTGGACGGGTACCGTGCCAGCCGGGGCTACGGTCGAGTTCGGAGTCGCCCCTGTCGCGCGCGCTCTCAGCTCCCAGTTCGGATTCGAGATCGCTGGCCTGTACTCGCTCGCCCATCTGCACCTCACCAGCCAGTGCTCCGGGACGGCCTGCCCAGTAATAACTCCGCCTCCCAGCACTCAGGTGATCGCACATGACGAGACGATCATCAACCGCATGCGCTCCTACTGCGAGGCGTTCGAGCCCGCCAGCAAGGGCTGCCCGTTCGCGGTCACCAGCACCCCCGACGGGACCGGGGGCCGCATCTACGCCATCGCCATGCTCGCAACAGCGGGCGACTCATGCGCTGGCTCCATCGTGTACTTTTTCGACGGCGAGCGGCTGATCACCGACACCACCACGCTGCCGCCCAGCACCACCCCCCCGATGGCGCGACTCAGTTCGCCCTCATCGGGGCGGATAAGCGTCGTATGGCGCGTGAACCCGGCAGTGAACGCACCCTGCTACCAATTCGGCAGCGCTGGCACAGACACCTACCTCTATGGGTGGAACGGCAAGACCATGACACTGCTGTCGGGCAGTCCGCCACAGCCTCCCAACAGCTTCCCCAGCGGGGGCCCCACGCCTCCGCCAGCCCAGCCGACACCGACACCGACACCGCAAAGCACCGCTCAGTTCGCCGTGACGAGCAGCAGTCCGGCCTCCGGCCCGGCCAGCGGCGGCACGCTCATCGTGATCCACGGATCCGGCTTCAGCTCAGTGAACAACGTGGTCATGAACTCTACTGAGCCACCCTTGCCCGAAGGGAGCCCAAACTACTACTTGCAGAATCTGCATCCCAAGTTCAAGGTCGTCTCGGACAGCGAGATCGACGTGACAACCACTGCCGGGGCGCCTGGCTTCACTTATGAGATTGACTTCTTCACTCCCACCGCCGAGTACTTCCGCAACACTTGGCCGGGAATACCACTCTTTACATTCAAGTAGCCGAATGATTACGTCCCGGCGGGATCCTGCCGATGTCGAGCGCGCATCCCGACCTGATCTGCGCACATTTAGCGATGATCGTCATAAAGTTGTTAGCCGACCATTAGGCGGGTAGGCGTGCGTGAGCCGGAAGCTGGCCTTATCACAGAAAGTAACGTTGAGCATCGAGGCCTTGCGCCCAGAACTCCCGACCCGGTGCGGCACTTGAACTGCAGCGATCACCGGTGGGGACCGACGCCTGTGCAATTCATGACTGTGAGCCGGGTCGCGCCCCGCCACGCCGCGTGCCTTGTTCGGATGCGGGTTTTGGCGGATTAGCCGGATGTGGTCCGCAGGGCCAGGGTCCGGGCGCAGCACTGGCCGGACTGTTCGTCGCTGCCGATGGCGAACAACTGGCTGCCCCCGGCCCCGGCGACGCCGAAGAGCGAATCGTTGCCCAGCAGCCCGGGGTTGGGGCTGGGGACCACCGACCATGCGCTGCCGTTGAACTGCTCGGTGACAGTGGTGATGGTGCCGATGCTGTCCTGGCTGTGGCCCACCGCCCAGACGTCGCTGGCCGACACGGCGGTGATGCCGAACAGCGAACTGCCGGCGAGGCCGACCCTGACCGGCTTCGGGGTTGGGCGTCTTGGTCAGCGACCAGGTCTTGCCGTCCCAGTGCAGCACGTATGGCACGTGGAAGCCGCTGGACTCGGTTTCAAAGCCCGACGCCCACACGTTGTTGGCGGCGACGGCGGTCACCCCGGTGAGCTCGTTGTTGGCTTTGCTGGCACGCGTCCTCCTGGAGGATGATCTTGGTCCCGTTCAGGCAGGGCGTGGTCACCACCTGCCAGGTGTGCCCGTCCCAGTGGGCGGCCAGGGTCGAGTCGTTGGCGCCAAGTGCGGTGCCGACCGCCCACACGTCGGTGGCGGAGACCGCCGACACCGCCACGAAATCGGGGAATGCTCCGGCGCCGCCAGCGCTGGGGCTGCTTGCCAGGTGGTGCCGTTGAAGTGCTCAAACAGGCCCTGGGCGAGATTGTTGCCGTCGAAGGCGAAGCCCGCCGCCCACAGGTCGCTGGCGGAGGTCCCGCCGATCGCGTTCAGCTCATCGTCGGCGCCGGGGCCGGTGAAGGGGTTCGGGCTGGGGACAACCGCCCAGGACGTGCCGGTGAAATGCTCGATCAGGGTCCGCGTTCCGCCGGCCGCCAGGGTGAGCGACGCCTGCGGCCCACACGTTGGCGGGACCGACCTCGTCGACACCGCTGAGCACGCCGCTGGCGCCGGCCTTGGGCAGCGGTGGCGCCGCCGTGATCCGCCAGGCGTGGCCATCCCAGTGCTCGGCCAGCGGCTGGTTGACCGCCTGGGGGTTGGCGAAGGTGCCGACCGCCCACCCGTCGCTGGCGCCGGACATCGACACCCCGGCAAACGAGCTGTTGTCCACCTTGGTGGGGTCTGGGCTGACGCTGCGCAGCACCTGCCAGACGCCCGGCGCCGCCGCCTGGGCGCTGGTCGCCCCCGCTGCGGTGGCCAGGGCCAGCGCCGCCGCGGCGGCCAGGCTCGGTAGCGGTGATCTCACCATCTGCTCCGTCCCTTTCCGAATGCCCGGGGCACCGGTCACGCCGCGGTGCGTGACCGGGCCCGGCCGGTCAGCCTGACGTCGTGTGCAGGGCCAAGGTCCGCAGGCAGAACGTCCCCGAGACGTCGGTCAGGCAGGGATCGCCGGCCACGGCGGCACCGCCGACCGCGTCGAGCTGGCGCCCGCCAGGGCTGGCCACGGCGAACAACTCGTCGTTGCCGGCAGTGCCGGGGTCCGGGCTGGCCGCCACGGTCCAGGACGTGCCGTTGAAGCGCTCGGTCAGAGTCTGGACCGGGCCCTTCGCGGAACTCTGGGTCTGCCCGACCGCCCAGATGTCGCTGGCCGACAGCGCGGTGATGCCCTCCAAAGCGGAGCCGAAGGCGCCGGGATCCGGGGTCTTGATCAGCGACCAGGTCTTACCGTCCCAGTGCAGAACGTACGGCACCAGGCACTGGCCGGTGGCGCCCGGCAGCCGCCGCAGCCCGCCCGGTCGCAGCCGCAACGCCAGCGGCAGCACCGGGCTGTGGCCGCCGGCAGCGAGCCGGGACCCGGCGCGGGCGCTGGCGGCCTGGCAGCCGGTGAACTCCACCCCCGAGGCCCACACATCAGCCGCGCTGACAGCGGTCACCCCGGTCGGCACATCGGCCTGCGACACGCTGTTGCCCAGATTGGGCGTGGGCACGACGGCCCAGGTCTTGCCGTTCCAGTGCGCGGCCATGTTCAAGCTCCCGGGCTCGCCGGAAAGCTCGGGGTTCTGGGTCCCCATTGCCCACACGTCACTGGGCGACAGCGTCGCCAGCGCGGTGACCTCGACCGGGTCCTCGGAGAAATTGCCGGCCGGGCCCGGAACCGCCTGCCAGCTGGTGCCGTTGAAATGCTCGAAGAACGTGTTGTCGCCGGCCGGCGGGGGCGCCCCGAGGTTCATCGAGCCGGCCACCCACACGTCATCGGGGCCGGTGCCGGCCACCGCGTTCAGCGTTTCCGCCGCGCTGCCCGGGGTGGCGGCGATCAGCCAGCGGGTGCCGTCCCAGTGCTCGACCAGGCCACCCGATGGTGAACTGGTCCCGGGAGCAACGTCCCCCGTGAACCCCACCGCCCAGGCATCGCCCGAGCCCAGGTCGGCCACGGCCTGCGGCAGGGCGTGCTGGGTGGGCGGCTGGGCCATCGCCACCTGCCGCCAGCTCGTGCCGTTCCACCGCTCGCCAAGCGCCCGGCTGACGACCAGCCGTGGGCCGCCCTGCGGGTTGGGCACCGTGGTCACCAGGTTGCCCACCGCCCACCCATCGCCCGCGCTATCCAGCGACACCCCAAACAACGCGCTTTGCGTCCTGGCGGCCGCTTGCGGGCTGACCGTGGGCACGACCCGCCAGATGCCGCCTGCGGCCACTGGCGCCGGGTCACCCTGCCCAGCTGCCCCCGGCCGTGCTGCCGCCGGCGCCCCCGCGCTGAGCACCGTCACCAGCGCAACCCCAGCCACGGCGCCCGTGCCCCCAGCCCGCCAGCCATGCGTGCGACGCCACCAGCCGCCGCTTCCCCGTCCGCCGCGGCTGCCCAGCCAATTGCGATGAGCATGGCTGTTCACGCCCCGGCCAAGGCCACCGCGGCGGCGCCCCGGATACCGGCTCCATCCAGTCATGCCCACTCCCTCGCAGCACCCTGCGGCAGGCAGCGTGAGTTCCTTCGTCCAGCACGCTCCGCATGAGTCAACACGTTCCGCTGGCTGGCCTGGTTCACCCCGCACAGACTTCCTGATGCACAGCTGTCGGCGGCACGTGAATTCACGCGCCGTTGTCGGCGGGCATGACGCCACGCGCCCGGGTGGCGGCGGCGCTCACCCCGGATGACGGGGGCCCGCGGTCCGATGCCCAAGGAGAGTGACGCCTAACAGCTGCGCGTGGCGCGCCGCCGCGACCGCGCCGCCCGAACGGCCGCAACGTGCCATGGCCGCCGCTTACCTAGAAGCTGAGGGCGCCGCCGTCCAGGACCAGGGGGTGCGCGTTGATGTAGCTGGCCTCGGCGGACAGGAGCCAGATGACGGCGTAGGCCACCTCCCAGGCGGTGGCCTGACGGCCGAACGGGAGCGCGCGGGCCGTGCGGCCGGGATTCCGCCGGGACGCTTCGCGGCCCAGCGGGGTGTCGACCAGGCTGGGTACTACCAGGTTCGCGCGGATGTTCCTGGCCAGGCCCTCCCGTGCCGTCTGCCGGCAGACGCCGAGCAGTGCGGCCTTGGAAGCGTCATAGGACGGGATGCCGGTCGCCGCGCGCAGGCTAGCCGCCGAGCTGATGAACACGATCGACGACGCGTCGGCGAGCACCGGCAGCGCCGCTGCCGCGACCAGGAAATGCGCCCGCGTGTTGACCGCGAAGACCGCGTCCCACTGCTCCGCGGTGGTCCCAGCCATGCCGCGGCCCAGCCCGATGCCGACATTCAGTACCAAGCCGTCGAGCCCGCCGAGCGCCCCGGCAGCTTCGGCGACGACCTGGGCGCAGGCCTCCGGCTCGGAGACGTCGGCCCGCAGCACGACCGTTTGCGCGCCCTCGGCCCCGGCCATCGCGGCTGTCACCTCGGCGGCGGCCTTGTCCTTGTCGGCGCACGCCACCGCCGCGCCTTCCCTGGCCGCCAGGACCGAGATAGCGCGGCCGTTGCCGACCGGCGCGTCCAGTTCTGGACAGGGCCGGGTGCCAGCACCGACGACCAGGATGCGCCGGCCCGCCAGCCGCCCGCGGCCGGGCGCCGCGCCGGCTGCCTCCGGCGGCAGGTAGCCGGTCACCGCCCGCCGTTGCCCGTGGCCGTGCTATCCCAGGCGGGTTCGGCGCCAGGCGGCAACGGCACGTCGAACGCGTTGAGCAGGAACGAGATCAGCGTGTAGTAGCCGCACGTCGCGACCAGTTCCACCATGCCGGCGTCGCCGAGGAACTGCTGCGCCGCGTCGTACCCGGCCTTGCTCAGCCGGCCGGTGTGGCTGAGCTCATGCGCGGCCGCATAGACCGCGCGCTCGTCCGCGGCCTCGAACGCCGGGTCCTGCCCGCAGCCGATCGCATCGACGGCGGACTGCGCCACCCCGTGCTCGACAGCCATCCGCGCGTGCGCCCACCACTCGAACTCCGCTTGCCAGCGGGCGCCGGTGGTAATGATCGCTATCTCAGACAGGCGCCGCCCAAGCGAGGTGCCAAACCTGACCTTCGCCCCCAGCGACGACAGGTACTTCCCGGTGTCCGGCGCGGTGACGAACGCGTTGAACGGCCCGACAAGCCCGCCATGCTCGCCCACCAGCATGGCGCCACGGCCGCCGACCAGGCCATCCCACAGCGCTTGGCCCGCCGGGCCAAGCTCGTCACGCCGCAGGTAAGGCAGACGGCTCATACGCAGACACTACCGTCCGGTGCCGGAAACCCTACTGTTGAGCAATGACCGATGGCGACATCGGCCAGCCGGTGCTACAGCCGTGACTACACGTGCATATCGGGCCGATCTGCACGCCGCGGGTTGCCGTCACCGCGGCCCGCGTGGCCGCGCTGATCGGCGGCCCTTTCGTGTGCCGGCAGCGGGCCGGCGCCATCGTCGCTGCCAAGGCAGCCGGCGTACTGCGTGGGGAGTAGCCCGCTGCTGCTCGTCTCGCAGTTCAGCTGGCGCCAGCCAGACGATGCGCGATTACCCCGGCCCCGGAGAGCCTCGTGATCAGCGGTGCAACCATGCACCTCGAATCAGATGAGGAGCCCGCACATGCTGACCATCACCGCCCCCGCCGCACCGGACATCAGCCACGCCCGCGCCCGGGCGCTGTGCGTCGCGGGCGGCACGCTGGCCGCCGCCCTCGCCTGGACCGTGGAAGTCCCGCTGCTGGGCATCGACCTGAACTTCCGCTACGGCACCAGCCATATCCAGATTGTCGCGGTCGCCCAGGTCATCGCCGCCAGCCTGGCCGCCTCGCTGCTCGGCTGGCTGCTGCTCACGGTGCTGGAGCAGCGTACTCCGCATGCCCGGACCCTGTGGACCAGCGTGGCGCTGGCCGGCCTGGCCGCATCCGTGGCGCTGCCGCTGACCATCGCGACCACCGCCGCGACCACCGCCTCGGCTATCGCCGGGCTTGTCGTGCTGCACCTGACGATAGGGGCCGCCGTGATCCCCGCCATGGCGCGCACGGCGCGGGCGCGCTGACGGCGCAACATGAAGCCAGCGTCCCAAAACGCTCACCGTCGGCGCCAAGACCAGATAACCCAGATCTGTGCGACCGCTGCCTTGAGCTACATCAAGCCAGCATCGACGCAGAACGGCGGCACTGTGCGCAGTTCTCCTGATCCATTGCTTCACCTAGTGTGATGCCGTCTATCATGTCGAGGCGTCGCTGTCTCCCGTGCCGTAGGTCGCCCAGTTGCAGGGCCGGCGCGGGAAGCGGCATTTCAGGCCGCAGATGCCTTGTGACCAGACCGCAAACCTGCCGGACTGGGTTGATGACCAGGCGATCGCCGCGGCCAGACCAAGATGGGCCGGTGATCCCCCCGGCGGCCGGGGCGCTGGGCGTGCCCGCCGCCTCAGCCGGAGGCGGGGCCAGGGGTGAGAGGCTGAGGGTTGCCATCGGGCGGTGGCGGCAGCGGCGGCAACTCCGCCACGCCCACTCGCTGGAGCGCCGGATCCGCGCCCGGGAGAACTTGCAGAACTATAAGAGATTCACTGGTGATATGTAAGGCAATTCACCAGCGATGTGCCGGCCGCGCCACCGGGCGGTTTCTGGGCCAGCGCGCGCCGGGCGAGTGTCAGGACGGCGCTGCTATGGGCTGGCAACGGGCGGCCAGCGCAGAGGGCTGATTCAGCCGCGGACCGAGATCGTACAGATGCACCAGTTCTGCGCCTATCATCGCAATCGCATCAGCCTCTGGCTGGTGACGCAGAACGGCCGATCTTTACGGTCGCTTACCATGCCAGATCGGTCTCAACGCCACGCCGAATAGCGGAGCTTCACACCGGGCACCAACAAATCTGTTCAGTTGTCGGAGAGGACAATTTTCCACGTGCCAGAGGTGTCCTCTTCCACCAACGTGGAGATGCCCCCTTCTCCGACTGCGTACAGGGCCCCGGTGCCAGTAGCGGTTACGCCGTAGAGTGCGTTGGCGTTGCTGCTGTCGCATGCCCCGCGGTCTGGCACTGTGACCACCTTCCAGGCGCCGGCGGTGTATTCCTCGGCCAGGTTGCTTTCACACTTCGAGCTGGCGGCCCCGCCAACGGCCCATACGTCTCCGCTGGGGTTGATGACCGCCGAATAGAGCCAGTCGTCTGCCGAGCCGGGAGTTGGGCTGGGCACCTGGGTCCATTTCCCGGACTGGTATCTCACCGTCAAGGTGTGCGGCGCGGCCGTCTTGCTGTCGTAGTACTTGCCGACCGCCCACAGCGCGTTGCCGGGTCCTGCCGCCACTGAATACAGGTAGCTTCCGTTTCCCTTTCCTGGGCTGGGGCTGGGGACTTGTTTCCAGCCGCTGGCGGTCTGCATCAAGATCACGGTGGAGTTGTTGAGGTAGTCGCCGTTGAAGCCCCAGCCGACGGCCCACAGCTGGCCGCCAGGAGTGGACGTGATCCCTTGTAGGAACGCCAAGCCGGGCGCGGTGACTGAGGTCCATATCGACCCGGTGCGCTGGAGCAGCAGGCTTCCCTGGTCGCCGTTGCTCTTGTAGTAGACGCCGGCCGCCCAGACTGTGCCGGAGGGCGTGACGGTCACGCTGGTGAGCTCGTCCGTGGGCCCCGGGTTGGGGCTGGGTTCGATGACCCAGGCCGAACCGTTGTAGTACTCGGTGAGGGTGTGCGTGACCCCGCTGGAGTTGGTCTGGTAACCCACCGCCCATGCCTTGTTGCCCGGCAGGCCCGCGACCGAGCCGAGCCAGCCGCAGCTGGGGCTTGGTGTCTTCACCGCCGCCCACCGCGATGTGCCGCGGCTGACCGACATGTCGGTGCCGCACAACGGGTTGAGAAACGGGCTGATGCTATCCGCGCCGACTGCCATCGCCCCCTTCGAGGTCACGGTGACCGCGTTCAGGCTGGCGGGCGGCTCGCCGGTACCCGCACTGGCGGCGGTGGCCCCAGTCGCTGTGATCATTGCCGCGGCGGAGATGGCGCCCGCTGCGGTCAGGAACTGTCGAAGGCACTCGCGCATGGCAGATTCCTCTCCGTACCTGGTGCCCGGCCATACCGGGCGCGCACCGGGCCAGTCACTTGATCAGGACTTGATGACGATGGTCGCGGTGGTGAAGTTGTTGCCGGGGTGCGGGTCGGAGGTCGCGGCGGAGGTGTTGGCGGCCACCTGCGCATGGCCGGCCACGGCGGCTTTGACGGTGATGGTGTGGGTCGCTGAGCCGCTGGCGGCCAGGAATGCCCGGGTCCAGGTGAACACGTTGCCGTCCTGGGTGCACCCGTTGCTGCAGGACACCTTGGCCAGGCTGGCGGGCAGCGCGACGGCGGCGGTGACGTTTCCGGCGGGGTTGGGCCCGTTGTTGGCGGTCTTCACCGTGCACTTGCCGGCGCCGCCTGCTTTCAGGTAGGCGGGGCAGGCCAGGGTGACGGCCAGGTCGGCTTGCTTTCCGGCGACGGTGGTGACGGTGACGCTGAACGGCCCTGTAGTGGCGGTGCCGGCGGAATTGGTGGCGGTGACCTGGTAGTTGAACGAGGTGGTGCCCTTGGGCGGAGTGCCGCTGACCTCCCCGGTGCCGGCATTGACCGACAGCCACGACGGGGCGCCGGCCAGCGCGTAGGACGGCGCGGGGGTGCCCGAGGCGGTGAAGACGTAGTCGTACAGGTGCCCGGTGGTGGCGGTCAGCGGCGGGCTGTCGACCACCCAGGCCGGTGCCTGGTCCACGGTGATGGACTGGCTGGCCTGCCCCGGCGCGTACCCGCCGCCGCCAGCCTGACTGGCATCGACGATGCAGGTGCCAGCCGCGGTGAACGAGACCGCCCCGCCGCTGATGGAGCACGTCCCCGGGGTACTGGCGGGGTCGATGCTGAACGTCACCGGGTTGCCCGACGCCCCTCCGGTCGCGGCCGGCGAGTAGGTGGCGCCGCCGGCCACCGCGGGGCTGGGCGGGCTGGTGGTGAAGCTGACCGCCTGGGCGATCGGCTGCACGTCGACGGCCGCGGTGCCGGTGGCGTAGTCGCCGAAGGCGTCGGTGACGGTGTAGCTGAAGCTGTCACTGCCGGTGAATGCCGGTGACGGTGGGGCATAGCTGAACGATCCGTCGGGGCTGATGGTCACCGTGCCGCCCTGAGCGGTGTCCCCGCTGGCGGGCCCTGAGGCGGTCAGCGGGTCGGACGCCGGCCCCGAGGTGCCCGCGCCCGCGCTGAGCAGGCCGTCGCCGACGGTGACGGTCAGCGGTTGGCCGGCGGTGGTGCTGTAGGACGCGGGCCCCGTGCTCACCGGGTCGGCATAGGACAGCACCACCTCCCCATTACCGCCATTGACCTGCCCGGAGTTCCCCGTATCGTCGACCACGACGTTGCTGGGCTCAAAGCCGGGATTGGCCACCACGCCCGAGGCGCCACCGCCGCCGCCGCCGTCGCCACCACCGATGTAGTCAGTGCCGCTGAACTCGGCGGCGCCGGTGCCGCCCGGCCCGCCCCCGACCAGGCCGCCGCCGCCCCCGCCGCCGGCGCCCTGGCCAGGGCCGGGCGGGAGCGGCGGCCAGCTTCCCCCCATTCCCGCAGGCGAGAATCCTCCTAGGCCCCCGCTGTCGGATGTGTTTCCGTTGCTGCTGCTGGTACCGCAGCCAGAGCTCGTTATGTACCGGCCACCAGGCCCACCAAAAGTAGGCGGGCCGTTCCTGAACGACCCAGGGAAACCGCCGCCGCCCCCCTCGATGTCCGCACCGAAGAGCGTGTAGGCGGCACCAGCGCTCCCGCGGGTGTCGGCGTTGCCGCCTGCCCCGCCACGCTGCGTCGTAATCCCACCCGATTGGCATTCGGTCTTGAACTCATCCGCTCCGGCGCCGCCACCGCCGCCTGCGGTCAGGACGTACTCCTGCACGCCCGGGTCCGTCACGTCGGTGGCGCCGCCGCCCCCGCCGCCGCCATACGAATACCCGCCGCCGTTGACACCGCCCAGGGCATCGGGGTTAGGAAGGGCGGGGGTGCCGCCGGCTCCGCCGACGTCGATGTTTATTCCATCGCCTGGGCTGAGCGCCAGGTCCGCGGTGAGCTTGGCGCCGTCGCCGCCAGCAACGTCGCTGGTGTCGTTTTCCCCGCCGACCGCCCCATACAAGGTCAGCGACAGCGACGGCACCCCGGCCGGGACGGTGAACGACTGGCCTATCCCCGGCGTGGCGAACGTCACCGAGCACACGCCGCTCGCACACGACGGGCCCGCGGTCGCCGCCAGCGCCGCCGGGCCGCTGCCTGCCGCGACCGTGACGGCCGCCAGGAGTCCGCCCGCTGCCAGCAACGCCGCTGCCCTCCGGCGGTGTCCGGGGGGTACGGAGCGCATGCGGCCGGGCGGGCGGGAACGGTGCGGCCACGGGCGGCCAGCCTGGAACGACATGTGATCACGGTGAGATATGCCCGGCGCCCGCGCACCCGGGGTGCGACCCTAGTTCCCAGTACTAGGGTCGCCGTACGGCACCCGGCCGCTGGCCGGGCCAGCGAACGGGCGGTATCACTTCCCGGCGAGCGCGCCGTTGCCGCCACGCGGGCTGCGCTGGGCTGCGGTTTGCGCCAGGACGCCGGCGATCTGCGTGCGTGAGTCCACGCCTAGCCTGGTGAGGATCTGGCTGACGTGGAATTCGACGGTCTTGAGGCTGATGTACAGGTCACGGGCGATTTCCCGGTTGGACTTGCCGAGCGCTACGGCCTGGGCGACGGCGAGCTGGCGGCCCGTCAGCGGCGCGGCGGCCGGCCCGGCTCGTGTATCGGCGCCGAGTTCGGCGTCGCAGCGGGCCAGGAACGGCCGGGCGCCCAGGGCGGCGAACAGTGACCTGGCCTCGGACAGTTCGCGGAGCGCTGCGCGGCGCTGGCCGACGCGGCGCAGGAACCGGCCGTGATCGAGCCGGGTGAGTGCCTCCTCGAACGGCATGCCGAGCCCGGTCAGGTTGCCGATGCTCTCGGCGAACGATGTGCGTGCGGCGGCGGGCAGCTGCCGGGCCGCAGCCAGGCAGCCGCGGACCCGGGCCGCGGCGGCCATGGCGGAGCGGCGGCCGCGGGCCTGCGCGAGGTCTTCGAAGGGACGGAGTGCCTGTTCCGCGTCATCGAGCCGGCCTAGCCGTACCAGCGCCCAGGCGTAGCTGGGCCAGAACCCGAGCAGGGTGGGCTCGACTGAGGCGAGCTGGTCGAGCCGGCCGCTGACAGGCTGGACGGCGGCCAGGACGCCGCCAGGATCATCGGCGGCGAAGGCCAGGGCGGCTCCCGCGTTCGCCAGGTTGACCAGCTCGGATGCTGATTGCGCGCGGGCATGGCGGGCAGCGGCCTGCGCGTGCGCGGCCGCCTGCTGCCATTCGCCCCGGCCGGCATTGGCGTACACGGCGGTGGCATGAGCGCCGCAGAGCAGCCACCCCTGGTCGAGATCCTCGATCAGCGACACCAGTCTCCCGGCGCCCGTGACCGCCTCGTCCCATGCTCCGCGGCGGTAGTCGGTGATGACGTTGTGCAGGGTGGCGACCAGCAGGTCAGGCAGCGGCAGGCCGTGAACGTCCTCCCGCCAGGCCACCGTGCCAAGCTGCGCGGCCGCACCGTCCAGGTCGTCGGTCCACAGCAGCACGCTGCCCAGCCCGACCCGGACCATCAGCTTGCTGCGGGTGTCCGCGCACCGCGCGAGCTCGGACTCCAGCAGTGCCCTGGCCCGGTCCCCGCTTCCGGCCAGTGCCTGGCAGGCACCCAGGACCGAATGCGAACAGGCGCGGGTGAAACTGGTGGACGCCACCTCCACGGCGCGTTTCGCCCACCGGGCCGCGGCATCGGTCCGATGGTCGCTCAGCAGCACCAGCGCCATCTCACAGGCCGCCGCCGCCACGCCGTCGGCTGGCGGGCCGGCCGGCGCGGCCAGCATCCCCCATGCCTCGGCGAGCCAGCGCTCCGCCGCGTCGTGATCGCCTGTCACAATGGCAAGCCGCCCGAGCACCAGGCTGCGAGTCCGCGACGGGGCAAGGCTCATGAGTTCGTCAAGATAACCGTGCGCCCGTGCCATGTCACCGGAGTTGAGGAGCAGTTCGACCGCGGCGACCAGCCGCTGGCCGCGCTGGCCGCGTTCGCCGACCCGGGCCGCGGCCAGGAGATGCCCGGCGGCCTCGGCGTCTCTGCCCGCCGCGGTCTCAGCTTTCGCCTCGGCGTCCAGTTCCGCGGCCAGCGTAGAGTCCGTGCCGCGGGCTGCCGCGACCCGGTGTGCCAGCGCGGCCGGCCCGGTGGTGAGCCCGGCCGCCGCCAGATGCAAGCTCGCCCGCTGATCGGCTCCTATATCCCGGTAGACCGCAGACCGCAGCATCGTGTGCGCGAACGCGCAGCAACGGCCCCCGGCTGTCTCCTGCTCCAGCAACAGCCGCTGCTGGACTGCCTCCTGAAGCGCGGGCAGCGGATCACCGAGCCCGGCCAGCACAGCCACGTCAGCCAGCCGACATTCGCTTCCCAAGACAGCAGCCGCCACCACCAGCCGTTCCGTTTCCGGTGCACAGGTTGCCAGCCGGGACAGCACCAGCGTCTCCACCGAACGCGGCGCGGGCAGCACCGCCGTGGGCTCCTGCAGCGCGTGCCGGGGCAGGTCATGCAGCAGTTCCCTGACGTGCAACGGCGTGCCCCCGGTGTGCTGGCACAGCCGCTGGGCGGCCCGTAGCGGCAGGCGCCCGGCACCGGACCGCTCGGCCAGCACCGCCACATCCTCAGGGCCGAAGCCACCCAGATCCAGCCGCGACCCGCGGTCGCCGACCACCCGCATCAGCCCGGCCGGCAGCCGGGCCATCTCCCCCGGGCAGGCCAGGATCAGGCACAGAACGGGCTGCGAAACCAACCGCCGCAACGCGAAGGTCAGCGCCTTCAACGACAGCTCATCGCCCCAGTGCGCGTCATCGACGACCACGATCAGCGGCCGCTCCGCGGACAGTTCCGCGAGCATCCCGAGCAGCGCTGAACCGGCAGGCAGCAGATCCGGGTGGCCCGTCTCCAGCAGCGCGAGCAGAGGCCCCGCCGACCCGGCCGGGACCGAGCGGGCGAGTTGCTCCAGAAGCCCCCCGGACAATGACATCTCATCGGGGTCACCGGAGCCCGTCATCGCGCGGGCCCCGCAACCGGCCAGGAAATGCCGGACCAGAGCCGTCTTGCCGATGCCCGGGGCTCCCGCGACGAGCACTACCTGGCCGTGGCCGCCAGCCGCGTCGGCCAGCCGCCCGTTCAGCAGCGCCAGTTCGCGGACCCTCCCGATGAAAAGCTCATCCATCCCGTAGCCACTTCTGCCGCTTGGCAACGATTGTGCCCCGGCGGACCGGCCACCGCCAGGAACCAACCGGCTCAGGGCACCCTTGAAGACCCCGGCTAGGGCTGGTCACCGGTGCGCCGCTGGCGTTCCGGCGCGAGGCTTACTGCCAGGACGCCAGACGGGGAGAGCCGATGACCCGAATCGTGATCGATCTACACCGCGGACCAGACGACCAGCCGGTCGGCGTTCTGCACGTCGGATCGGGCCCGGCCATGGCGTTCACCGGATGGCTGGATCTCGTCCGCCACCTGGAGGAGGAACTGCGCACCGCCGTGGACGGTGGTGAACCCGCCCGACCCTTCCTCGTGACGCCGCCGCACGGGCCGGGAGCCGGTGCCGGCTCGCTGCCCTAGTTTCTTGCTACTAGGGCGCAGCCCCAGTGCCCGGATCGCGGCCGCGGGGGATCATGCTGCTAACCGTCCCCGCGCCCCGGCCTGGGCGCGGGGAACCCACAGCGGGGCCGGCCGGCCAAGGAGGGCTCGTGAACAGTCATCGTGCAGCGGGACTCGGTTTCCTGGCAGTGCCTTCGGCCGTGGTGGCGGCGGTGTTGTGGGGCCCCGCGGCGTTGGCCGCGACCGGCGGTCCCGTGGTGGCCAAGGTGCTGACCACGTGCGGCTTCACCGCGCTGAAGAGCGCTGTGGCGGCGGGCGGCACGATCGACTACGGGGTCGACTGCACGTCTTCGCCGGTGTCTTTCACCGCCACGATCAAGGTCCCCGCGGGACTGGCCGCTGATGTGGAGGCGAACGGGCACTCCGTCACCTTCGATGGCGGTGACAAGGTGCGGCTGTTCCAGGTGACCGGGGGCAAGCTCACCCTCGGCGGGATCTCGCTGTTCAATGCCGCGGTGTCGACCGTGAGCGGCGCGAACGGCGGCACCGGCGCGGACGGCACGTCCGGGACAGCCGGGACCAATGGCGCCAGCGGGACCAGTGGCATGTCCCCCGGCCAGGCGGGCGGCCCTGGCCAGGCGGGCGGCGCGGGCGGCAAGGCCACGCCGGGCAAGGCCGGCGGTGCGGGCCAGAACTCCGCGCTGGCCCGGGGCGCTGCGCTGCTGATCACTTCGGGCACGGTGACCCTCACCAATGACAGCCTCACCGACGACAGCGTGACCGGTGGCAGCGGCGGCAATGGCGGTAACGGGGGCACCGGCCGTGAGGGCGGCGGCGGCGGGGCAGGTGGCGTTGGCGGGGCCGGAGCGGCCGGGGCGCCCAGCGGGACCGGCGGCGCCGGCGGTGACGGCGGCAAGGGCGGGAACGGGGCGCCCGGCTCGGCTGGCGGGGCGGGCGGCAAGGCCGGCGCTGGCGGGGCCGCCCAGGGAGGCGCGGTGTGGAACGCGGGAACGCTCACCGTGTCGGGCTGCACCTTCGGCCTTGACTCGGCCATCGGCGGCAACGGCGGTCTCGGTGGTTCGGGCGGTTCGGGCGGCCAAAGCGGCGGCGGCGGCAGCGCCGGGTCCGGCGGGTCCGGCGGCCTGGGTGGCAGTGCCCCGGCCAGTGGCGGCCCCGGTGGCGACGGTGGGGTCGGTGGCAACGGCGGGGAGAACGGGACCAACGGGGCAGGTGGCGCCGGCGGGGCAGGCGGCGCGGGCGGTGTGGCCGGCCAGGCGCAGGGCGGCGCGATCTACAACACCGGGACGTTGCAGACCACCGGCAGCACCCTGAACGACAACCGCGTGGTTGCCGGGTCCGGTGGCTCGGGCGGTCCCGGCGGTGAGGGCGGCACCGTCGGCGACCCAGCCGGTCCCGGGGAAAGCGGCGCGGGCGGCGGCGGGGGAGCAGGCGCCAAGGGTGGCGGTGGCGGTGCCGGGGCCCAGGCCGGGCACGCCGGGGACCGTCAACCTGAGCGTCCCCGCCGCCGGGAAGGGAGGCGGGTCCGGCAGCGGGGCAGCGGGCGGCACCGCCCAGGGTGGCGCCGTGTTCAGCTCGGGCACGCTGAACACCCTGACCGGGACCAGCTTCTCCAGCAACCACGCCGACGGCGGCGAAGGCGGCAGCGCCGGGGCCGCGGGCCCGGGCGGCGGCGCCACCAACCAGAACGGCGACGGCGGCTCGGGCGGCAACGGCGGCGGCGGCGGGCCCGCAGGAACCCAGGGCGCGAAGGGTGCCCCGGGGCACAGCGGCGCCGACGGCGGCTCCGCGCCGGTCGGCCCGTCCGGTGGCGCGGGGGGTGCCGGTGGCACCAACGGCGCCGGTGGTGCCGGTGAAGGCGGGGCCGTCTATAACAGCGGCTCGGCCGATGTCGGCAACGGCGCGGCGCCCGACCAGTTCACCTCCAACCAGGCCGCGGGTGGCACCGCGAGCACCCGCGCCACCGCGGGCAGCAGTGGCTCCGCCCAGAACGGCGGCGGCGGCGGCCTCGGCGGCGGCGGCGGCTGGGGCGGCGGCGGCGGCGCGCAGAGCGGGAACGGCGGCAACGGCGCAGACGGCGCCGCGGCCGGGCACCCGGGGACCGTAGCAGCCGGATTCAACGGCGGCGCGGGCGGAGCGGGCCTGGGCGGCGCGCTCTACGGCAACGGCTCGGGCAGCGGCGCCCAGCTCACCGTGACCGGCGACACGTTCTCGGGCAACACGGCCACGGGCGCGACCGGCTCGTCGGCGTGGTTCGGCGGCGCGGGCGGCCGCGGTGGCGGCGGTGGCAACGGCGGGACCGGCGGTGGCGGCGGCGACGGCGGCGGCGACATAGTCGGGACCGGCGGTGCCGGCGGGACCGGGGCGAACGGCGTAGCGGGCGCGGCAGGCGGCAAGGGCGGCGCCGGCGGTGCCGGCGGCCTCGCCGAAGGCGGCGGGATCTACGCCACCGGGTCGCTCAGCATTACCGGCAACTCCTTCGCCACCGAGTCCGCGGGCGGCGGCGCTGGTGGGGTCGGCGGCCACGGCGGCGCCGGGGGGTCCGGTGGCGGCGGCGGGGCAGGCGGCCCGGGCGGTGAGAACGGCAGCGACACCGCGCAGGCGCCCGACGGCGCCAACGGCAACGGCGCCAACGGCGGGTCCGGCGGCGCGGGCGGGACCGGCGGCAAGGGCGGCAACGCCGACGGCGGGGCCGTGTTCAGCGTCTCGCCGCCAGTGGCCGACTCCGGCAACACGTTCAGCGGTGACACCGTGACCGCCGGGGCTGGCGGGGCCGCGGGCACCGGCGGGTCCGGCGCCGGCGGCGGCCAGCCAGGCGGCGGGCCTGGCGCACCGGGAACCGCCGGGAACCCGGGATCGACCGGCGCCAACGGCACCGCGGGCGCGACAGGCACGGCGACCAACCCCGACCAGAACTGACGGCCGGTCACCCGGCCGCAGTTGCCCGGTGGCTACCGGGCGTGCGTTTAAGCCGCCGACGGCCCGGCAGCCCGTTTGTGATGGAATCGACGAGCCAGGCGGATTTGCGTGCTGGCTGTGGACCGGCCGAGTTGCTGGGCGTGTATCCGTGGCGTGGGGTAGGTGCTGCGCTCACCCGCCGGTGTGGGGCTGCTGCGGGCGTGGGCGCGCGGCCTTCTGGCAAACCCACAGGTGTGACTCATCGGAGGCTGGGGTTCGCTGGCCACGATGTGACCATGACGAGCGAGCCAAGCGCGCAGCCGGCATCCGGGCCGGGCGAAAACCAGAATCCCGGCGGGATGCCGGGGCATCCACAGCAAGGCCCCGGGGGCGGCTACTGGCCGGCGCAGGCCCCGCCCCCGCCGCCGCCGTACTGGCCGGGTTATGCCGGGCCGGGCTATGGCGAGCCGGGCAGCGCCTGGGCGTACGGGCCGCCGCCTGCGTCCCCGCCTGGCCAGGCCGGATGGCGTGGGTCCAGCGGGACGAACACCGGGGCCAGGCGCCATGGGCGCCACCTTGGCCTACTGGTCGCCGGTGGCGTGGCCGCGGTGCTGGTGGCCGGCACGGCCGGAGGGTTCATTGGCGATGCCATCGGCAGCTCCGGCACTGCCGCGGCGGGAGGTTTCACCCCGGCCCAGACTCCGGCGCGCCCGGGCAGTGGCTTTGGCCCGGGCCCGGGCAGTGGCTTTGGCCCGGGCCCGGGCAGCGGTTTCGGTGGCGTCCCGTCCGGAGGGTCCGGCCGGTCTCCCGTTGGCGGGTCTTCGCCTTCCGGTTCGCCGGGCACCAGCTCCGGGCCCGCGGATGCCTCTGCCATCGCCTCCCGCGTCGATCCGGGGCTGGTCGACGTCAACGTCACGGTCGACTACGGTCAGGCGCGAGGCGCCGGCACCGGCATGGTGCTCAGCCCTGATGGCGTGGTGCTCACCAACAATCACGTGATCGACGGCGCCACCTCCATCAGCGTCACCGACGTGGGCAACGGCAAAACCTACCCGGCCCGCGTGGCCGGCTACGACCAGGGCAAAGACGTCGCCATCTTGAAGCTGTCCGGCGCCGCCAGCCTGCCGGCCGTCACCATCGCCCGCTCGGCGAGGGTGTCCGCGGGCCAGGAAGTCGTCGGGATCGGCAACGCCGGCGGCACCGGCGGCACCCCCAGCTACGCGGGCGGGACAGTCACCGCCACCGGCCGGTCCATCACCGCGGCAGACGATCTGTCCGGCACCAGCGAACGGCTGACCGGCATGATCGAGACGAACGCCGACATCCAGCCCGGTGACTCCGGCGGCCCGCTCGTCAACGCCTCCGGGCAAGTGATCGGAATGGACGCCGCCGGGTCGCAGACCCCCGGCCTTAACACCCAGCAGGCAACCGACGGATTCGCCATCCCCATCAGCGCGGCCACACACATAGCCGCCCAAATCCTCGGCAGCCAGCCCGCCACCGGCGTCCACACCGGGCCCACCGCCTTCCTCGGCATCCAGATCGCGCAAGGCACCCCCGGCAGCCCCGCCAGCGGATTCAGCCCCGGCAACGGCGACACCCCGGCACCAGGCCCCGGCGTACAGATCGCCGGCGTAGTCCACGGCAGCCCCGCCGCCCAGGCCAAGCTCACCACCGGTGACGTGATCACCTCGGTCGACGGCCACCCAGCCACCTCCCAGACCACACTCCAGCACATCATGGTCACCGACCTCACCCCCGGCCAAAACGCGACCGTCAGCTACACCACCGCCTCCGGCCAGCAGCACACCGCAACCGTCAACCTCGCCAGCGGGCCACCCGCATAACACCCCAACATGCGTGTGCCCAGTGTTAACCGGCAACAGACCCACGGCCCTCCCCATCTGCGGCTCGGTGAGCGGGCTCGTGCGAAAGTAACCTGCAGGAATGAGGCTGGACGTGGACTATCTGGCTCACCTGGCTCAGGAGTCCGCGCGCTTTGCGGAGGTCATCGCGGAGGTTCCGCCAGATGCCCGGGTGCCGTCGTGCCCGGACTGGAGCGCCGATGACCTGCTGTGGCACCTGAGTGAGGTGCAGTGGTTCTGGGGCACGATCGTGCGCGAGAGGCTCACCGGTGAGCAAGCAGGCTACCGACACCGGGCAGTCGTGGCTGGTCACGGTGGCCCGGTTCACCGGCACCGACCCTGATGACCAGGCCCGGTACGACGAGCCCGGCATCCAGGTCACCAGCGCTCCGGGCACCGGGACTGCCGCCAGCATCTGCGGCACCGCTGCCAACCTCGACTGCTGGCTGTGGCGCCGGCCGTTCCTGATGCCAGTCGAGCGTTCCGGTGACCCCGGTGTGCTCAGCGCCTTCGACTCGATGATCGCTTCCGGCATCACCTGACAGGCCTGGCACCTGACAAGGCAATGCAAGCTGACAACTGTTGCCCCGTCTCAGCGCGACCGGCCCGCGCAGATCATCCCGACCTGCGCGGCACAAGTCGGCAGGAACAGAGCAACCGCGAACGTCCAGAACGGCGGATACTTGCGCGCTGGCTGTATTGATGCTGGTCACATTCTGCGATGCCGGCGCTGGTACTCCTGGGTCGCCTGTGTGACCGGTGGCTGGGGCCTCATTACTCGCGTTGCCGACCGTCGCAGACGCGGAGCATGCTGTGGCCGCCCGAGGGTTCCTACCCCAGTAGGAACTACTGCGGTAGGATAGCCTCTGTGAAGGTGGACAAGCTCAGCGTCTCATTCGACCCAGAACTCGGCGACGCGGTGCGATCCGCCGCTGCCGAAGCCGGCAAGCCCTTGTCAGCATGGCTGGCAGAGGCAGCCGCCAGCAAGCTCCGGGCCGAAGCCTTGGCCCAGTTCCTCGACGGCTGGGAAGCCGAGCACGGTGTGTTGACCGCGGACGAGCTGGCCCGGGCGGAGCAGGAACTCGGCATGACGGCCAACGATTCCGCCGCATGAGCGCCCTGATTCTGGACGCGGGAGCGCTGGTTGCGGTCGACCGCAGTGACCGGGCGATGATTGCCCGGTTGCGCGCGGCCCAGGAGCATGGCCTGGACTTGCGCAGCAACGCCATGGTGATCGCCCAGCTGTGGCGTGACCGCCATGGCCGCCAGGCTGGCCTCGCGCAGCTGCTGCGCGCGGTCGATGTGCGCGCCGTCAGCCCCGAGGACGGCCGCCGGGCCGGCGTCCTCCTCGGTATGACCGGCACCAGCGACCCAGTCGACGCCACCGTGGTGCTGCTAGCCGGCCCAGGCGACCGGATATTGACCGGCGACCCACAAGACCTGGCAGCGCTCGCCGAAGCAGCCGCCAACCGCGCCGTCATCGTCGCCTGCTGACACCGGCGCTGTTGCCCGCCCGGCACTGCAACACTGCACCCTGCCAGGGAGCCTGGACCGACAGCAGCGTGAGCGCACATTCTTCGGCTGCTGACCATGCGCCAGCCAGTAACCACGTCTGCACCGGCAACGACGCCCAGCGTCGCAGCAGTGTTCAACACTCCGGCCCCGGCCGGGTTGATCGGTCTGCCGACAGGGCCAATCTGTGCCACTTCCAGCCGCCTGCTGACGCCCAGGACGACGGTCAACTGACCGTCAGTCGATCTTGAAAGCACCTGCAACAGGCCGGAAACCTAGGTTTGACCTGCTACTTTGCAGAGCCCCCTTACGGAATCGAACCGTAGACCTTCTCCTTACCATCTACAATTTCTCAGGTTCATCGCCTGCACCGAACCCGACACCGCTCCCTGTCCACGCCAGCAGACTTCCAATCGGTACCGAACATAGCCCCCCAGGCCATGCTCGCCGACTGCCGACAGCCTTGGCCCGCCCAGGCCTAATCTGTGACGCCCGGTGCCGAATGGCCACCTTCAGGACCACGGTCGAGCGACGGTCGGACGATCTTGACACCTGCCCGCGCCAGGCCGGGGGCATCGGTCCTGAACAGCCGTCTCTCATCACACTCCACAGAATTGAACCCGAGGCCCTAAATGCGTTGCCCGATCGCAGTGATAACGGTGCCCAGACGGAGGACTCCGCGGGCACATTCGACGCGGCCTCACAGCCTCTGTAACAGACTGTGACGAACCAGTGACGCGCCCTGCGTTCGGCGTCACACGTAACGCCGATTCGGCGCCATTGCTGGTAGCGGATTCTGAACTCGCTGTCCGATGCAGAATCGCCAGTTCTGTCGGCTAGGTATTTGCCGGGGCGAGGGCGGAGACGCGGGGCCAGGTGGTTTATGGATGCGGGCTCATAGCAGCTCGGCGATCAGCCCAGCGGCTCGGTCTGCTCCGTCGGCTGGCACGGTCATGTAGTCGCAGGCTGCGGTTAGCTGCTCGGCGAGGGCGGCTGCGATGGATTCGGAGTCGCTGTCGGAGTAGTTCATGCACTGGCCCGCGTGGTGGCGTTCGAGGCGGTGCCGGACATGGCGTTGCTGCTCGAAGTGCTGCCCGAGCGGGAAGTACAGGAACGGGCGCCTGTTCGCGACGAGCTCCATGGTGGTGGTGAGGCCGCCCTGCACGATCGCCGCGTCACAGGCCGCGAGGTGCAGGTGCAGGTCGGGTACGTATCCGCGGACGTCTACGCCGTCGTAGAGCGGAAGCGACGCCGGGTCGATGCGCGGGCCGGCGACGGCCACCATCCGCAGGTCATCGATCTGCTTGCGCATCTGGGGGAAGGCGCCGATCACCTTGCGAAGCAGTGCCTGGCCGACGCCCGAGCCGCCCACGGTCACCACGACGAGAGGCTGGTCCGGATCGTAGCCGAGGCGGCTTCGCAGCGTGAGCCTGTCGGCGGGTTCGCCGGCCTCGAAGCCGGTGATGTAACCGCAAAAGTCGAAGTGTGACTCGGTCCACCCGCGGATGCGCGGCAGGCCCGGGCCGAAGTCGTCCTCGACGATGTCGTCGGGATCGCCGACGAAGATGGCCCGGTCGCGCACGCGGCGGAACCGCTCGACGTGCTCGATCATCTCGGCGTTGTAATCGGCGGTGAGCGCCGCTTCGGCGGCACCGCCCCCGGGCATGGGCAGCCAGCCGACGAAGTCGGTCATCCACGCCAAGGCGGTGCGCTTGAGCTCAGGGTTCTCGTGCCAGAAGTAGTCGACGTCCCACGCCTCGTCAGCGACGACCAGGTCGTAGTCGCCGGTGTCGACCAGATCCTGGAAGACCGAGAAGTTCGCGACCAGGATCTCGTCCATCCGGCGGACGGCCTGGAACGCGTTCAGGTCGTGCTCGTGCGACTCGCTGGCGACATGCGCCGATTCGCCGGCCAGCTCGCGGCTGGCCGGATGAACGGTTTCCCCGGTGCCGGCCAGGAAGGTGACCACCGGCTCCTGGGCGAGCCAGTCGACCTGCACATCCGGATGCCGGCCGCGCAGGGCGCGCGCGATCGCCAGGTCCCGCCGGGCGTGGCCCAGCCCGATCGGCGAGGAGAGGTAGAGCACCCGCTTGCGCCGGTCGAGGGCACGGGTCCAGGTTATGCGCAGTGCCGGGCGCTCAGCGGCGGGACTGACGCGCTCGGTGAAGCCGATCAGCGCCCGGTTGACGACGATCGGGTCGCGCGCTTGGGGAAGGTGGCCCCCGCCCTTGATGACGAGCAGATCGCTGCCCAAGAGTTCTGCCACCGCCTGGCCCCGGTGGAGGGGAGTCAATCGGTCGTCGGAGCCGTGGATCACCAGCGACGGGCATTTCACCCGCTGCACGAGGGCAACAGCTTTGTCCTTGGAGTCGATCGGCTCGGACGCGTGGAGCGTGTTGACCAGCACGTGTCCATCGCTTTGGAGAGACCATTCGATGCAGTCCTCGATCTGCTTGGTCGAGTGCGTCTCGCAGAAGGCTTCGCGCCAGAAGAAGTCGATGAACCGGGGATAGTCGGTCTCCCACACTTGCTCGTTGAACAGCTGCCACCGCTGGGGATTCTCATACACCACGTCGAATTGGCTGGCGGCTCGCTCGGGATGCGGAGGGGTCAGGCGGGGAACCGACGGGGCGATGATCACTGCTCCGAGAACCCGGTCGGGATGCGCAGCTGCCAGGCATATCGCGATCACAGCGCCATCAGAGACGCCGGCGACGACCGCGTGGCCCGTCCCGGTGTCGTCCATAACGGCGATGATGTCGGCAACGTAGGCGTCGTGGGTATAGGCCTCGGGGTCGCCCGGCCTGTCTGATCGCCCGTTGCCGCGGCCGTCCATGGTGATCACGCGGTGGTGACGGGCCAGCACCGGGATCTGGGCCTTCCAGTGCATCGCGTGGGTGATCGACCACGTCGGCAACAAGAACACGGTCGGAGCGCCGTCAGGGTTGTACAGGTCGTACGCCGAGGAGATCCCGTCCCGGACGACCGCCCCTTGGTAGTCAGGCTCACGAGCCCTCATCGTGGCCTCCCCGCCTTAACATGCCGGTCACTGCATCTGCCCCGTACGCGCGAAGTGCCCATCACGACCAGCGCCGTATTCACGGTGGCGCCAACCTCCTTCACTGCGCGGAATCCGAACCGCTTGAGCTTGTCGCCGTCGATCTCAACGCTTGCCCGCTGATGGTCACGATGTCCCTCCCCGGACTGGGTTTGCCGAGCGTAAGCCCCGGATGGCAGGCCTCGCCTCCGGGGCCCACCTAGTCCCGGGCTCGCCTGTTACGCGCCACACCAGGGCACCCAACATCCCGCCATACCGCGGCAACACATCGAGCGAGCCCTCACACGGGCCCCGCCAGACCTGCGCAGAGCCGACATGCAACAGGCACTGACAGGGCCACGGTTCGAGCACGGCGGCCGCATGCAGGCCACCGCAGCCACATCACGGCTCCGCGCAGAACATCCCGTTCTATCGTCACCATAAGCCGCACCATCCGGCGCCGGTCGGTACGCCGAACGGCGGCGATGCGCGCCGTCAAGGCTTGGGCTGATCACGCTTCGTGAGACCAGTGCATCGGCCCAGCGGTGCCATCCCCGGGTATGCCGGGAAGAATGTCATTGCCGCCCGTGGTGCCGTCGCGATCGGGTCAAGGTGCGGGAAAGCATCCGTGCCAGGCTCAGCGAGGCCAAGACAGCGATGGTCATGTCCACTGCGGATACCCAGCGGACCTGGTCGCCTTTCACGACGTAGGCGCCTACGGGCAGCACCAGCCCGCCGAAGCCCCCGCCTGTCTCTACGTTCCCCGAGTCCTGTGGTGTTGCGCCTTGTACCGAAGGGTCCTCCTCGGGCTGGGTCTCGGGGCTGGCGGCCGGGTCACGGTGGCGAGAGTGTCCTGTACCTGCGCCGCCTCCGCCAGCCACCACCGCGACCGGAATGATGAGCATGCCGTCTTTCTCGTACGCCGTGCCGAACGCGCGGCGCACCGACAAACTGTCCGACGCTTTCATCAGCAGGGTTCCGACGTCCATACCAGCTGCCTCCTCTTGCTCCCTGCTTGGCCATGCTGCGGCCGTCAGCCAGCATCCTGGATCGAGCCTGCTCGCGACTGTGTCGGGCCGGCGGCCGGGCCAATGCAGATTATTGGTATCAAGCCCCTCAGTCCGTCACCTACGCTGGCGTCTCGTGCCCAAGCCATGCGTGTTCTGCGGGACCGCGGCCACGTTGACCAACGCACACGTGCTTTCCCAGCCCATCCGCGCGGCTTTCAGCGTTTCGATCCGCTGATGCGCTCCGTCGGCGCCCGCAGGCCAGAAGGTGCTAGGTCTGTGCCGGAGGCGGCTGAGGCTGCCAGCCGACCGGGCAACCGACGATGCCAGCGTGCACAGGGCAAAGCGGAACCGAGGTTATCGCGGGATGCCGGCCGGGCCGGCCTGGCATATGCGGCACCGCTGGACTCCTTTGGCCTCGACCCTGACATCCTTCACCTCAACCATGGCGCGTTCGGTGTAGCGCCCGTTGCAGTGCGCCGGGTGGCTGCGGCTTGGCGGAACCGCGCCGAGCGCAATCCGCACCGCTTCAACCGGGTCGAGCTCCCGCCTCTCATCGCGGCGGCCCGGGACCGCGCGGCAGGGTTTCTCGGCATCGATCCCTCCCGCACGGCGTGGGTACGCAACGTGTCCGAGGGTGTGTCCGCGGTACTCGGCTCGCTAGAGCTGCGTCCCCGCGACGAGCTGGTGACGAGCACGCACGGCTACGGCGCGGTCGGCATAGCGCTTCGCCATCACGCGGCACGGGCTGGAGCGGAGGTCGTTGAGGCCGCCTATCCCGTCGGTGCCGCTGATGCCACGATTGTGTCGGCCTACGCCGCTGCCTGCTCATCCCGGACGCGGCTGGTCGTGATCGACCGGATCACCTCACCGACCGCTACCGTCATCCCCGCCGCCGCGGTAGCGGCGGCCGTCGCGGGTCCGGGGCGGTCGGTGCTGGTCGACGCGGCGCACGCGCCCGGCCAGCTGGACGACGACATCGTGGCATTCGGCGCCGACCACTGGATCGGGAACCTGCACAAGTGGGCGTACACCCCCGCGGCAGCACGATCTTGTGGAGCCGGCCCGGGGCCGAGGTGACGCCGACCGTGCTCAGCTGGCAGCTTCAGGATGGCTATGCCGCGTCGTTCGACTACCCGGGCACGTGGGACTACGCCGGCTGGCTGGCAGCCCCCGATGGCCTGGCGCACTGGGAGGCACTTGGCGGCTGGCAGGCCGTAGCCCGCCTGGCCAGCCTGGTATCGGACGGCCAGAAGCAGGTGGCCGGCGCACTCGGCGTTCCGCTGAGCGGCTCCCGGCCGTTCCCGCGCCGGCGATGCGGCTGATACCGCTGCCAGACGGAGTTCTTTCCGGCCCGGCCAGGCCGACACGTTCTACGAGGCACTGTCGCGCGAGCGCGTCGAAGTCGCGCCGGTCCATTTCGAGGGCACCGGGTACCTGCGCGTAGCCGCTGCGCCGTACAACACCCCAGACGACTCGGCTGGGGCGCGATCAGGCTGGCGGGTAAGACAAGCCGATCTGCCGGCGGACCTCGTCCATTGCCTGCATGATCGTGTACGTCTCATCCAGCGGGAGCAGCGGGCTCTCTAGCAGCCCCGCGCGAAGACAGCGGCCCACCTCGGCGGCCTCGCCGCGCAGCCCGCGCCCTTCATACGGTTCGTCGAAGCGCTCCAGTTCGGTGCCGTCACGCGCGATCACGCGGAACGCGGTCGGCGTGTAGAACCAGCCGTCGATCTCTATCCTCGCCGCCGTGCCGTAAATGGCGGCGGGGTTGCCCGATGCGGCCAGCAAGGTCGTGGTCAGCACCGCGTGGGCGCCGCTGTCGTACTGGAAGATCATCGACGTCGTGGCGTCAACGCCGGTAAACGCCGGATCGCTGACCGCGGTGATCCGCGCCGGCACGCCAAGCACCAGGCTCGCGAACGAGACCGGGTAGATGCCAAGGTCCAGCAAGGCCCCGCCGCCCAGTTCCGGCGCGAACAGCCGGAACTGCGGATCGGCGGCGAACCACTGCCCGTGCTCGGCGGTCAGGTAGACGACATCGCCGAGCGTTCCCGCGGCGAGGATCTCACGCACCCGCGCAATGTGCGGCAAGAAACGCGTCCACATTGCTTCCATGAGGAACGTTCCCTGGTCGCGCGCGGCGTCGATCATCTCGCGCGCCTGGGCGGCGTCCATGGCGAACGGCTTCTCCACCAGCACGGCCTTACCCGCGTCGATCGCGAGCAGCGCGGCGTCGTGATGGCCGGGGTGAGGCGTTGACACGTACACGGCATCGACATCCGGATCGTTGACCAGAGCCTGGTAGCTCGCGTGCCGGTGCGGTACGCCGAATTCGTCCCCGAACGCGTCCGCCGAAGCCTGGGACCGTGACCCGACGGCGACAACCTCACAGTCGGGCTGCAGCGCGAGATCATCGCGCGAAGGCATGGGCGATGCCGCCCGTAGCGAGGATTCCCCAGCGAACCGGGCGGTCATCCGGTTGCGTCATCCGATTGCTCCTCTGGCGGGCAACCCGGCAGCACAGCCGCTTGCCAGGCAGAGCACCGTAGCTGGCCTGCCGGTCACCATTGGGAATACCAGGGAACTGATCCGGCCCCGTGGCGCGGACTCGACCCTAACGACGGCCGCACAGAGCAGCAAACGGATACGCCGGCCGGTCCAGGCGCTGAGGTGAGCCCGTAGCCGGCGATGAGATCCGCGGCGCGGTGGCTGCCCTGACCCTCGGACAGGCGCCCGGCCGACCGGAATGCCGGTCAGGGCCGAAGAGCCGCTCACCGTCGCCGCTGCCGCCGAGCAGGAAGGTGAAGCAGTTCAGGCCGTCGCGCAGTTGGGCGGTCCCATGCCTGGCGTACGTCCTGACCGCCCTGTGCCCAGTCCCACCTGACGCGCGATCGCCCATGCAGAAGAGGATGTTGTATCGGTCTTCGGCCTCGCTAGTCATGCGGCGACCGGGTCGCTTGGACGACAACGTATGTTCCGGTAGCGGTCTTGCTGACGAACAAGACGGTAAGACTGAGACACTCCCATACAAGCGGCGGAAGCCGGTTCACCAGGCCGCGGTACTGCGCGTTCTCTGACAGAGCCAGTCCAATACCTAGCGTTGGGCTCGGCGATTCGTTGCAGTAGTTCTCCCAGAGCGCTAAGGAAGTAGTTCACCTGCTGGGGTGGATTCTGGGCGCTTCCCTTTGCTTCGAGCAGCACGATGCCACTGGGTGATGCCGCTTGAATGTCGACGCCGCGGTCGCGGCCCCACGCAATCGTGACATGGAACCCCTCAGCCTCCAGGAATTCCTTGGTACCTTGCTTGACCTCATCTTCTGTCAGCGGCGCGGAGCCAGTCCGGTGAGCTGAAGCTCGCGCCCGCACGGGGGAACTCAGACCGGTGAGGCCAGCCCAGGTGCTGCATCGGCCAGAACGAACAGTCCTCGATCGACCGGCCCTCCTGCTCAGGCCCCGCTTCTTGCTGAAGGCATACCAGATGCGCTGCTGGGAGCATAACCGGGCCACCTTGTTCTCCCCGGCGATGACGCCGCGGGCCGCGAGGACCTCGGCCGAGCACCCGGCAGGTCACCGCGACGGGAACACCCTCGGCGGCAAGGTCAAGGACCAGCGGGTAGGTCATTTTGGGGCGATCTCCCGGGCGAAGAACGCCGCCGCCCGGCGCAGGATCTCGTTCTCCTGCTCCAGGGTCTTGTTCCGCTTCCGCAACTCCCGCAGCTCCGCGGACTCGCTGCTGGTCACGCCCGGCCGGACGCCATCGTCGACGTCGGCGAGCTTGAGCCACAGGACTCGGAGGTCCCGAAGTCTTTGGCGATCCGGGACAGCGGGGCCTCGCCCTTATGGGCAACCGCGACCACATCACGGCGGAACTCCAGGGGGAAACGCCTTCGGCGTGACAAACATCCTTCCAGCGAGGACCAAATCCTCACAGGCAAGGAGTCAACCGAGCTGGGGGAAGTCCCTGCCTATGGTCATTGTCGGTTCCATCCTCACCAGGTAGACGCTCCAGGTACGCCGATCGTGAGGTGGTGAACCAGCAGGGCCTGGACCGAGCGGCACCCGCAATTTAAGCTGGCCAGGCTATCGCAGTGGACCCGGGGCCGGGCCCATCTCGGCTATGACAATCGTGGAGGTCGTCATGACCATCTTTGCCTTGCACACTCGGCCCATGCGGCTGTTTTCGGTGCTGTCCGGCGCTGCAGGCGTGGCCCTGGTACTCGCCATCGCGTTACCGTCGTTGATGGCTGCTGCCCCCGCCCAGGCGCGGGTGGTTGCCGGTGTACACGCCAGCATTGCCGCTGGCGCCTGGGGTGCGCCGACGGAGGTGGCCGCGAACCTCAACACTGGCGGGACAGCCGCGGTCAACTCGGTTAGGTGCGCTTCGGCGGGCAATTGCAGCGCGGGCGGGTACTACGTCGATAGTTCCGGCAATCTCCAGGCGTTCGTCGTCAGCGAGGCGAACGGCACCTGGCAGCCGGCGATCGAGGTGGCCGCGACCCTCAACACCCTTGGGGTTGGCGAGGTCGAGGCGGTGTCGTGCGCATCGGCGGGCAACTGCAGCGCGGGTGGGTACTACTCGAAGAGCTCCAGCCTGCAGGGGGCGTTTGTCGTCAGCGAGGTGAACGGCACCTGGGGCCCGGCGATCGCGGTGGCCGCGAACCTCAACACGGGCGGGGAGGCCCGGGTCCTGTGGGTGTCGTGTCCTTCGGCGGGCAACTGCGCCGCAGGCGGGTTCTACGCCAATAATGCCGGCCACCAGCAGGCATTCGTCATCGGCGAGGTGAACGGCACCTGGGAGCCGGCGACTGAGGTGGCCGCGGCCCTCAACACCAAAGCGGATGCCGCGGTCAACTCGGTGTCGTGCGCTTCGGCGGGCAACTGCAGCGCGGGCGGGTACTACAACAACAACCTGAACGGAATCCATGGCAACTCGTATGCGTTCGTCGCCAGCGAGACAAATGGCACCTGGGCGCCCGCGAAGGAAGTAGCTGGCGCCCTCAACACCTTCGGGCAAGCCCAGGCCTTCGCTGTGTCGTGCGCTTCGGCGGGCAACTGCAGCGCAGGCGGGTACTACACCATGAACAACTTCAGCCTCACGCAGCAGGCGTTTGCCGTCAACGAGACCGACGGCAGCTGGCGAACGGCCACCAAGGTGCCCGGGGCTACCGGCAACGGCGGCACTGCCGCGCTCGACTCGGTGTCGTGCCGGTCGGCGGGTAACTGCAGCGGGGGTGGGTACTACACGCCCGGCCCCGGCCAGCAGGCGTTCGTCGCCAATGAGAAGAACGGTACCTGGGGGTCCGTGGCCAAGGTGGCCGGGGCCCTCAACGCCGGTGATTATGCCTGGCTCTACTCGGTGTCGTGCGCTTCGGTGGGCAACTGCAGCGCGGGCGGGTTCTACACGAACAACGCTGTCCCCCGCCAGCAGGAGGCGTTCGTCGTCAACGAAATGAACGGCACCTGGCGGCCCGCGACCGAGATGGCCGGGACTCTCAACGCCGGCGGGGTTGCGTCGGTCAACTCGGTGTCGTGTGTGGCGGCGGGCTACTGCAGCGCGGGCGGGTCCTACACCGACATCTCCGGCCACCAGCAGGCGTTCGTCGCGAGCAAACCTTAGTACTCCAGCAGCACTTTGTTACGGATGCCGGTAGCATGCCGGTTTTGTGCTGACTGATGATGATCTCGCTGCGTGGATCGCGGGCCTGGATGACCTGTTCGCGCTGGTGGCTGGCCGGTTCTTCCGGGTGGAGCCGCGGCGGCGGGCGCGGGCGTATGTGCGGGGTCTGTTAGCGCCGCTGGCCTCCAAGAACGGGTGGACGCTGGCGGAGGCGGCCGGGGATGCGACGCCAGATGGGATGCAGCGGCTGCTGAACGCCGCAGCCTGGGACGCCGACGGGGTCCGTGATGATGTGCGTGCTTATGTGGCCGGGCATCTGGGGTCTGCGGATGGCGTGCTGGTGGTCGATGAGACCGGGTTCATCAAGAAGGGCGTCAAGTCTGCGGGGGTGCAGCGGCAGTACTCGGGCACTGCGGGCAGGGTCGAGAACTGCCAGCTGGGCGTGTTCTGCGCCTATGTCACCGCCAAGGGCCGCGCTTTGGTCGACCGGGAGCTCTATCTGCCGAAATCATGGGCTGCTGACCGCGGGCGCTGCCGCGAGGCGGCGGTGCCCGATGAGGTGGAGTTCGCCACCAAGACCGAGCTGGCCCGCATGATGCTGGCCCGCGCTCTGGATGCCGGTATCCCCGCTTCCTGGGCGACCGCCGATGAGGCTTACGGCAAGGACTATAAGTTCCGGTCCTGGCTGGAACAGCGGCGGATCGGCTACGTCGTCGCCGTGGCCTGCAACCAAGTCATCCCCGGCAGCGCCGGCACCTCCCGCGCGGACGTCCTGGCCGCGCACGCCCCCAAGGAGGCATGGAAGCGCCGCAGCTGCGGACAGGGCGCCAAAGGCCCCCGCGTATACGACTGGGCGGTCGCCTCACTGCCGTGCGACGAGGACACCACCCCGCCCGGCTGGTCCCGCTGGCTGCTGGTGCGCCGCTCACTGACCCGCAACAGCAAAGGCGAGCACGAGCTCGCCTACTACCTGTGCGCTGCCCCAGCAGCGGCCACCGAGGAGGACCTGATCCGCGTGGCGGGCTCTCGCTGGGGGATCGAGGAATGCTTCCAGACCGCCAAGAACGAGACAGGGCTGGATCACTACCAGGTCCGCCGCTACGACGCCTGGTACCGCCACACCACCCTGGCCATGCTCGCACACGCCTACCTGGCCGTCACGGCGGCGATCGCCCCAAAAGCCCTGGCAGCGGCCTCATCCCAATCACGCTCGGCGAGGTCCGCCGTCTCCTGGCACACCTGATCACCACCATCCCCCGCCGCGCCGCCACCTGGGCCTGGTCACGCTGGCGCAGACGCCACCAGCACCGCGCTAAAACCAGCCACTACCAGCGAAGACAAGCCCAACACAACGAAGTGCTGCTGGAGTATTAGTACTGCAACGGCAGTTACATGATCATGAGGCATGGTCTGCCATCTGAGTTGAGCCATCGAGGGCGCCCCCGGATGGAAGATCACGCGCCCCGACAACCACCCCAGCCACCCTGCCGGCGAGATCGCGATCTACCCCGACGTCGTCTGGATCGCCGCGCGCAGCCTGACACCAGTCCCGAGGACCTTGAGACACCGGTCGGCACGCAACAGGGCGCACCCGCTCGGCGCGCCGCTTGTCACAAGGGTTCAGGCAGCCAGGGTCAGGAGGGTGCCGTGATCGACTTTCGACTCGTCGCGGTTGCCACAACGCTCGCGAAGCGCTTGCCAGGCCTCTAGCTTCTCCGGGCGCATCCGCTGGCCGTCATACAGCTCGTGCACGTAGCAGTGGAGGACGGTGTCCCCGCTTGGCCCCAGGAAGTCCACTGCCAAGACCTCCTGCCCAGGGAAATGTGGGCGGAACGGGTAGAGCGCGCGGACGAACCGGACCCCGGTGATCTCATCGACCCGTACGCTCATTGTCCAGCTCGCCGCCTCGTCGCCGAGCTCGACGTGCCACCATCGCCGGTCGGCCGGCCCGCGAAACAGCGGCATTGTCACGCCCTTCAGGTGCGCGGTACTCAAGCCGTCACCGAAGACGAAGACCAGCGGCCCGGACCCCGACAGGTCCGCGATCAGACGTTCTAGCTCGCTGGCGGGCTCGCTGATATCTGCGACGTTGCTCATCTCATGCTCCTCACCCGCGCCGCTGCTGTCAGTGGTTGGCAACACGGCGCCGCGCCGGATCGATGCCCGACCCTCCACCAGATGACCAGCATGTGAGTCGCGGCGGGGCTGGGCGCGCGGGCAGAATGACGTTCGTGACGGCGAGGGTAGCTTCCCCGCCCGGCCGGGCATCACCGGGCCGGTTCGAGGCTGGATAACCAGCCGGGTCCAGGTGAACCACGAGATCACGAATCACCAGCGCCTCACCCCAGACCGCCGGGTAGATCGCGCCACTGCCGGAACAGCAGGCGGGCCACGGCGAAATGGCTCAGATTCAGTGGCAGATGAACCCAGGCAACCCCGCAAGGCCCGCCACTGAGACTGAGCCACCCCAGGTCAGTAGCCTGCCCGTGGCTCAGATCCGATGGCACGGGACAAATCCGGCCGGACCGCCATAGCCGGATGCGTGCCGCGGGACAAGCTCTGGCTGGGCGCCGGGCGGTCCATCTTTGGGAGTCACGAGGTATCGACCGAGTTGACTGCGTCCGGTTCGTCTGCTCGACGCCAGGCCTCGATCATGAAGTGGCACTCGGCCCCGGAGCTGCCCCCGCTGACCGACTTCCCGGCCGAACCCATCTCAGCAGAGGCGTTTCATCCAGCCGTATGGAAGGTCGTGCCGTCCGGGGCGGGCAGTTCGCCGGCCGCCGAATGGACCTCACCGAGGGTCCGCCTGTGCCAGCCCAAGATGCCGTTCGATGCCTGTCTCGTCCGTCCTCGTTCAGGCAAGTGCACCCGATGTCGGCTGGATCCTGCTGCCGCCACGCTGCCATGAAGATCAAGAAGGCCTGACCGCCTTCTGGCGATCAGGCCTCTGACCTGCACTCACTTGGTAGCGGGGGTAGGATTTGAACCTACGACCTCTGGGTTATGAGCCAAGACGGCACGGTTCAACCCAGCCCGGTACCGGCTGGATGCAGGCGACGCGATTTACCGCCGCCAACGGCGAGCCCGGCGGGCGGCGTCAACGAGGGAAGCAAACTGCAGCGGCTCGATGCCCGGACGGCCTCGCCACGGCGACATGCTGGTTAGGTCCGTATCAGCCGACACGATGAGGAACGCGCCCACCGCCGCTGCCAGGTCGAGAATCCGGTTGTCCTCCCAGTCCGGGCAGTCACCGACCGTCTGCTGCGCCCCTGATTCCCTTTCGCGCGAGTTGCCTGTCAGCGGCCGGGTGGCCGCAACTGCCGGTCCGGCCGCAGGGCTGCCGGGTCGGGGCGGCGCACCCCATCTGTGGTCCCGCCGGATAGGCCGAAGGCGTACACGTTGTCGTAGCATCGCGGGCGGCAGATCGCGGACTGAGGACTGAACGAGGCAGTCCTACATGTCCTCATCGGCAGCCGCCGAAATCCGCGTGTGTGCTTCTGGACGCTCGGGGGCGGCCCCTGCGGACTTCCGGGCCTTGCGCCGGCGGTAGTACCGCACAGCGAGCACCACGGCGGCCGCGCCGACCACGACACCGATGATGAGCGAGCTCACGCTGCCCAGGGATTGCTGGCCCGAGGAGATCTTGCCCGCGCCGTAGGCGGCGGGCCCGACCGACAGGACATAAGCCGCGCCGGCCAGGAAGTTCCAGACCGCAAACTGTGAGTACTTCATCTTGGCGATACCGGAAACCAGGCAGGGGGTGAAGAAGACGGCCAGGCGTCCCCACCTGGCATAAAGGGCCTCACCGGCGGTGACGGCATGCTGCCGCCGCTCTAGCCAGGGGCCGGGGTGGTTCATGATGGCGCGGCCCCAGCGAAGGCCGATGGAGTACCCGGCCAGGCCGCCGGCTTCGGTGCCAAGGACGGAGGCGGCGAGCACGGCAGCGATGTTGAGATGGCCCTGGCTGGCGAGCACGGCGGCACCGGCGATCACGGTCCCGCCGAGGGCGGGCACTCCCGCCCACCCGACCGCGACCAGGGCGAAGACAGCGAGGTACACCCCCAAGCCACCCGAACCCGCCGAGCCAGCGGCGGCAAGTGCGTGCATCACGGCGCCAGGGCCCTTTCCTGGTGCCAGACAAGACACCAAGCCGTTGACAGGGGATTTGCGGAGGCGGCCATCCCTTCCTCAACCGATTAAAGCAGGAAGCCCGGCCATCCTCGCCCGCCTGAAATGCCGGTGACCGCGAGGCTCGGCTCCATCACCTTCGCCAGGAGTCGACGGTCGTCTATCACGTGCGTGCCCGCGATAAGAGCGGCCCGAGCGCCGTCGCTGGTAGCCCCGGAGCCTCCGGTGGACCCTGGTGGCCGCGCCGCCAGGCGGAATCACCGCGCCGGGTCGGCCAAACGGGCGCCGATGCGAGAAGGAGGCAAGGCCACGCCGGGCAGCGAGGAGCAGCACAAAGACCCGTCAGCGTGCTGGCGCTGACCGACGGGGTCGTTGGGCCATCACCGTCACACTGCTCGTACTCAAGCTACGCGACCGGCAACTAGTGGCCGGCGTCCCCCGCATGCTGCTGTCCAGGCAACCGGGCTGGACCTGCAAAGGCGTTTCAGGAAACCTTGGGTCTGCTGGCGCACTCGGCGGGAAGACAGAGCACCCCCCATCGTCCGGGTGGCCACCAGGATCGGTGGCTGGCCGCGGTGAGATCGTGTCGGTGTCGGCCGGGGATGATTGGAGTGGTGGGTGGCGATCACGGGGAAGGCCGGGCGGGTGGCGGCCGGGAGTGGCTTTGTCTTGTCGGTGCTTGCCTCCGGCCAGTTCCTGATGACCCTGGACAGTTCGGTGATGAATGTCTCGATCCGGCAGGTGGCTGCCGACGTCGGGACGACGGTGACCGGCATCCAGACTGCGATCACCTTGTACACGCTGGTGATGGCCTCACTGATGATCAGCGGAGGCAAGATCGGGGCGATCGTCGGGCGGCGGCGGGCTTTCTCGATCGGGCTTGTCATCTACGGTGCCGGGTCGCTCACCACGGCGCTGGCGCCGAACCTGGGGGTGCTGCTGGTGGGCTGGTCGGTGCTGGAGGGCATCGGCGCCGCGCTGATCATGCCCGCCATCGTGGCCCTGGTCGCGGGCAACTTTCCTCCGGAGCGCCGGGCGGCGGCCTACGGGATGATCGCCGCGGCGGGCGCGATCGCGGTGGCGGCCGGGCCGCTGATCGGCGGGGCGGTGACCACGTTCGCGTCGTGGCGGTGGGTTTTTGTCGGCGAAGTGGTGATCGTGGCCGTCATCTTCGCGGCGCTGCGCAAGGTCAGCGATGCGCCCCCCGCCGGCCGGGTTCGGTTTGACGTGATCGGCGCACTGTTGTCAATTGCCGGGCTGTCCCTGCTGGTGTTCGGCGTCCTGCAATCGGGCACCTGGGGCTTTGTGAAAGCCAAGCCCGGGCAGCCGCAGCTCCTGGGCACCTCGCCGGTGGTCTGGCTCATCCTCGGCGGGCTGCTGGTCATCTACGGCTTCTTCCTGTGGGAGGCGCACCTCGCGCACCGGGGCGGCGAACCGCTGATCCGCCCGGCCATGCTGCGCAACTCCCAGCTCGCCGGTGGCCTGTCCATGTTCTTTTTCCAGTTCTTCATCCAGGCCGGGGTGTTCTTCACCATCCCGCTGTTCTTGTCGGTGGTGCTGGAGTTGTCCGCGCTGCAGACCGGCGTACGCCTGCTTCCGCTGTCGGTCGCCCTGCTGGCCACGGCGATAGGCGTCCCCCGGCTTGCACCCAGGGCGCGGCCCCGCCTGATCGTCCGCCTGGGCCTGTTGTCCATGACCGCCGGGACCCTGGTGCTCATCGGCGGGATCAGCCCGGGCGCGGGCGCCGGAATCGTCACCATCCCCATGCTGCTGATGGGCCTGGGCATCGGCGCGCTGGCCTCCCAGCTCGGGGCGGTCACCGTCTCCGCGGTGCCCGACCGGGAAAGCGCCGAGGTGGGCGGGCTGCAGAACACCGTGACCAACCTGGGCGCCTCGCTGGGCACCGCCCTGGTCGGTGCCGTGCTCATCGCCAGCCTGACCACCGGCCTGGTCAACGGCGTGCAAGCCAGCTCGGCCATCCCGCCGGACGTGAAGACCCAGGCCACCACGCAGTTCGCCGCGGGCGTCCCCTTCATCTCCGACAGCGACCTAAAAGCCCAGCTCCAGAAGGCCGACGTGCCGCCCGCCCAGGCCGACGCATTGGTCAAGGCCAACAGCGACGCCCGCCTCGCCGCGTTGCGCACCTCGCTGTGGGTCGTCGCGCTGTTCGCCGTTGTGGCCATGTTCTTCACCGGGCTGATCCCCGTCCAGCCGATCGGACGGCCCCAGCATGAAGCGGCCACCACCAGCCCAGCCGTGGACAGCACCGGGTGAGGGCGCCCTTCGAAGGAGCGGGAACATGTGAGCCATGTCCTGCGCGCACCGCCACCTGACGGCTGGTGGTGCTCATCAGCTTGGTCACCTTCGGGCACTCGATCATCGCGCCACCATCCCGGGCCTGCGGGCACTGGCAGCCATTGCCACCAGCGTTCCGCTGTTCCTGCTGCTGTTCGCCAGCACCTATGCCGTCATGGCCACGATTGCCACAGCAATTTCAGCTGCTCGGCACCGACGGCGAAGTGATGCCCGTGGTGATCGTGGCCGTGGTGGTGACGTTCGTGCTGTCCACCTGGCTCTCCGGCCCGCCCGCCGCACCCGAGGTTCCCGCGCCGGACGCGGCGGCCATTCCCGCTAGCCAGAGCCGCGGCCGGGATTGGCGCACCCATGGGCCTCAGCGCGCTCCGCCGGTGCGGTGAATCCGGCTCTCACCGTCATGGCCAGCGCGATCGGCGGGGTGGCAGGTGCTGACCGGATAGCGTGAGCCCTGTTGGCGCCCAGGCGACGGTGAGGAGATGACCATGTCGCATTATCCCGATATCAGCGATCACGGGCTTATCGGTGATCTGCAGACGGCCGCGCTGGTGACAACCGACGGCACGCTGGCCCCGCGGGGGCGCCCCGGCCCGTGCCGGGCCCGCCGGCGGGCCGCAGGATGGCCCGGGCTGGCGCCCCATCACAGCCGTGCAGCTTGATCGGCAGGCAGATCATCTCGTACCTGCCAGCGGTGACCGGCGAAAGGTCGAGCCCCTCGATGATCCAGATGCCCGCTTCCAGCAGGATGCGGTGGACCTTGGCCCCGTCAGCGTGGTACCCGCCCACGGACAGGTAGTCGACCCCGACGGCCCGCACCTTCGTCTGCGCCAGATGCGCAGCGGCCTGCTCGGTGACATACACGAAATCCTCAACGAAACCGCCGGCCTGCCAGCACCGGGCCGAGTTGGCGGTCTTGAACAAGACGCGTTCACCGGCCTGCAGCCCGTGCTTGCCGAGCTCGCCCGCCGTGATCTCACGGGGGTGTTCGATCTCGACTACCCGGGCCTCGCCCATCGTCGCGGCCAGCGGCATCTTATCCAGCCCAGTTCCCCTTGTGGATGAAGTGCACGGGGGCGTCCATGTGCGTGCCGGTGTGCACGCCCATGGCCAGGTGGGAGACGTTGCAGTCATCACCGCGGCGCAGGTCCAGGACCCGTTCCAGCACGATCGGCGGATTGTCGGGCCAGTGCGGCATGCCGTGCCGGACAGTCACCGACACGTCGATCCAGTCCGTCACCCCCGGTTGCGTCATGATTGGCCTTCCCCGGGCATCGTTGTGGGCCGCCGCTGGGCACTGCCCAGCTGGGCCGGTAAGGGTGCGTGCCCGCCCGGACGGCCGGCATGACTGCCGACCTGCCAGAAGCCCACGGCGGTGATCCGGGCGAGCGCCGCTTCACCAGGGTGCACGGTGCTCCGGGTTCACCCGCTCGGATGCTAACGTGCATAGCCGGTCATTGTCACCACGCCGTCATCCCCCGGGGGCCAGGTTCCAAGCCACCGGTGTCCAGCCGGAGGCGAATTGGTGTCCGGCAGGTAGCGACGAGACATCGGCCCAGGTGCCACCCGTTGCCTGGCCAGGACCGCATGGCCTCATCCGCTACGGTGAGGCCATGCGCGCCATCACCGTCATCCCCGGACAACCAGGCTCGGTCGCGCTCACCGACATGCCCGAGCCATCCCCAGACGAGGGGCCCGTCCTGGTCCAGACCCGGGCGATCGGCGTCTGCGGCACCGACCTGGAGATCATCAACGGTGACTACGGGTGGGCACCGCCCGGGCAGGAACGGCTCATCATCGGGCACGAGTCGCTGGGCCGGGTGGCCGAGGCCGCCCCGGGGACCGCATTCGCCGCCGGGGACCTGGTCGTTGGCATCGTGCGCCGGGCCGACCCCGTCCCCTGCCCGGCCTGCGCGGCCGGGGACTGGGACATGTGCACCAACGGCCAGTACACCGAGCGGGGGATCAAGGCCCGGCACGGCTATGCCTCCGAGCGGTACCGCATCCATCCCGAGTACCTGGTCGCGGTGGACCCCGCGCTCGGGACTCTCGGCGTGCTGCTCGAACCGGCTACCGTCGTCGCCAAGGCCTGGGACCACATCGAAAAGATCGGCCGCCGGTCCACCTGGTCCCCCGCGAAGGTACTCATCACCGGCGCCGGTCCCATCGGGCTGCTTGCCGCCCTGCTGTCAGTTCAGCGCGGCTACGACACCTACGTGGTTGACCTGGTGACCGAAGGCCGCAAGCCACAGATGGTACGCCGGCTCGGCGCCACCTACTTTCACCGCGGCGACCTTAGCGAAGCGGCCGCCGAAGCAGACATCGTCATCGAATGCACCGGGTTCGTGGCGATGCTGCTGGAGGTAGGCCCGCAAAACGTCCGGCAAAGGATCACCTGCCTCACCGGCGTCTCCGCGGCCGGAGCGGAGTCCACCGTCGACCCCGGGCTCCTCAACCGCAACATGGTCCTGCAGAACTCCGTCTTGTTCGGCTCCGTCAACGCCAACCGGCGCCACTACGAACTCGCCGCCAAAGCCCTCGCCCAAGCCGATCCGGACTGGCTGGCCGGCCTCATCACCCGCCAGATGCCCATCAGCCGGTGGGCCGACGCCTACACCCGCCAGCCCGACGACATCAAGACCGTCCTGACCTTCCCAGACGAATCACCGTAGAGGCCTGCGTGGTTCAGTGCACCACAGCGTCAAATGACCGCGCCGACGCCAGGCCATCCAGGACAAGCTGCACACCGGTCGCGGCAATCAGGAAGCCGAAGAGCTTCTCGGTGACCAGCATCCGTTTTCGTCTAGCCCGGCGCTGACCTGGTCCGCCCAGCGGAATGCCGCCACGTCTACCAGCAAGACGACCGCGGGGACGACGATTGCCACAGCCTCCGCCACACTTGGGGGATGGATCAGACCTCGATCACCGCTGCCGGTGCGATCGACACGTTCCTGGTACTGCTGATCGGTATCGGGCCGAAGATCGCACTGGTCCCGTTCCTGGAAATCACCGCGTCCCTGGACCCGGCCGCCAAGCAGCGGGTGCTCCGCAAGATGCTGACCACAGCGGCGACGGTGGCGGTGGCCCTCATGGTGCTGGGCGAACTGTTGCGAGTTCTGCTGCACTTCACGATCGGATCGTTGTCGATCGCCGGTGGCGTGATCTTGCTCGTGGTTGCGGTGTGGATGGTGCTCGGGCCAGCCGACAGCAGCAGCCACCGCACCGCTGGGAAGGACCCGATACAGCTTGCCCAGTACCCGCTGGCCGTGCCCTACCTGCTCAACCCGGTGGGCATCGTCGGCCTGATGACGATCTCCGCCGAGGCCAAGTCGCTGAGCGTCTTCGCTGTGGAGTTCGGCATCCTGGTGTTCGTCCTGCTCATCGACGTGGTCGTGTTCCGCTGGGCGAACCGGGTCAGCGAGAAGCTCGACGAAGGCCGCATGCTGGTCACCGAGAAGGTCTTCGGCTTCCTGATCGCGGCGATCGCCGTGCAGCTGGTCCTGGACGGCCTGGCCTCGGTCGGAGTCATCGCGCCAATCCCGCACTAGGCACGAGGCCAGCCCGGGCGCGCCCGCTGCCGTCGCGCACGGGATTTCCGTCGGCTGGTCGGGTTGCTGGAGCAGCCGCTGGCGGCGGTGGCCGGGCCCGGCTATGACAAGCCGGTGTGGCATTGTGCGGTCCGCGCCGCGCCGGAGGATCCGATGCTGTCGGACGCGGAGTGGGCCCTGGCCGTGGAACGAGTCATGCACCGCACCGGGCTCGCCCCGGCAGGGGATGACTTGGGCGTCCGGTGGGTGGCGGTCCGGCACGCTGCCGACCACATCCACATTGTGGCCACCCTGGCCCGCCAAGATGGCGCCCGGCCGCGGATCTGGGGCGACTACTACCGGGTCCGCGAGGCCTGCCACGACGCGGAACGCCGGTTCCGGCTACGGTCGACCGCTCCGGCCGATCGCACAGCCGCGCGGCGCCCGACCCGGGCGGAGACGGAACAGGCGGCCCGCTGCGGCTGGGCAGAACCGGCCAGGGGGACGCTGCGCCGAGAGGTGTGCACTGCGGCTGCTGCAGCGGGTTCGGAGCGGGAGTTCTTCGCCCGGCTCCGGGCGGCCGGAGTGCTGATCCGCGAACGGCACAGCACGGTTCATCCCAGTGAGGTCACTGGGTATGCGGTCGGCCTGCCGTGCCACACGACCCGTAACGGCGGGGTGGTCTGGTACGGCGGCGGGAAGCTGGCCGCTGACCTGACCCTGCCGAAACTGCGGGCCCGCTGGACAGGCGCAAGTTCGGGAGATGTTCCATGGAACGGCGCGGGCGTTCCGCCGGCGGCGGTGCGCGGAACGCTCCGCACCTTGGTCATCCGCGCGGCGGAACAGTCCACGGATGAGACTGGGTTCTTCGCCCGGTTGCGCGAGGCCGGGCTGCTGGTGCGGGTGCGGTTCAGCGAGATCGACCCGGGACAGGTCACCGGGTAACCCGTCACCTTGCCCGGCCACACCGGGCCGGACGGAACACCGGTTTGGTATGGAGGCGGGCGGCTGGCTGCGGGGCTCACCCTGCCCCGGCTGCGGGACCGCTGGAACCGGCCGGCGGGTGGAACGACGGAATGCCCCGGAACACCGCGGTTCACCGCCCCGGAACGCGACGAGATCTACCGGCACGCCGCCCGCCAAGCCAGGGCCGCCGCGGAGCACATCCGCCGCTCATCTGCATACGGCTGTGAACCAGTCCCGGCCGTGGGCGGCCGGCTTCGGTCATGCCCGCTCACGCGGGGCGACCCCGGCAGCCAGCGCTGCGAAGCTTGCAGGCCAGGACATCCCTGCCGCAATGGGACAGCCTCAGCCGACTACTGGACCTGCGGAGCCTGCGCGTTCCCGATCGCCTCAGCAGCCTCGGCCGCGAGCAACGGTGCCCGTGCGCCGCGCAGCACGGCGACACCGGCCGGTACGTCTTCTTGAGTCCGGACGGCGGCCACTACCGGCGCAGCAACTACGGCCGCCGCGTCTTCCGCCCCGCCTGCGACGGACGCTACGAGCCAGGCACCGGCCGCCCCACCCGGCTCGTCATCGCGGACGCCACCACCTGGCCCGGCATCCCGCTGGCAGCTTGGCCCAGCGCCCAGCCAGGCAATGTATTCGCCCCGCCCCGTGGCCGGGGCATCCAAGTCATCCCGGATGACACGCCACTCACTTGCTGGCGGCCGATCCAGCCCGGCTTGACCACGCACGGCCTGCGGCACAGTCACAAGACCTGGATGGCCGAGGATGGCATCCCCGAGATCCTCGCCGAACAGCGCCTCGGCCACCAGGTCCCCGGCATGCGCGGCCTCTACGCCCACGCCTCGGCCCGGATGCGCGACCACCTCATGGCCGCACTCCAGGCCCGCTGGGAAGAATCCCTACGAGCCCGCGCCGCGATCAGCCCGCACTCAGTAGTCCCACTGCTCGACGAACTCCTGGCCCCGTTTCCCAGCAGGACCGGTCAGCCCGCACGGGCACCACGAGGGACACGGCAACAGACACCGGCACCAGACGACAGGGAGAAGATGATCTCCCAAATTCCTCCCAAACACACGGAAGGCCCCACCCGGACAATGCGGGTGGAGCCTGTCCTACGAGCCTCTGACCTGGCCAGATACCAGGAATCGGCGAGTGGAGCTAGGGGGACTCGAACCCCCGACCCCGTGCTTGCAAAGCACGTGCTCTTCCAGCTGAGCTATAGCCCCGGGCGTCGCGCTCCTAGGGTACCCGCCGCGAAGGTGCGATCTGGGAGGCGCTCGCCTGAGGGGGCACGAAGGGCTTCGCTTCCGGTCGGCGCGCCGCCGGGACAGCAGCCCCGGGCAGTCCAGCCCGGGCTTCTCCAGTGGATTCCGCCCCGGAGCCTCCCGTGTCAGCCGCTTCCGCCCCGGTATCGGCCAGGAGGGCGGGGAAATCGCCGATCCCGGTGATGAAGTGGGTCGCCCCGGCGGTCCGCAGGCGCTCGCGGGTGTGCCCGCCGGTCAGTACCCCGGCGACGATGCGCGCCCCGGCACGCCGCCCGCAGCGGATGCCGCTGGCGGTGCTTCCGGCGTAAGCGGCCTCCCGGACATCCTCGACGCCCAGGCGCAACATGGCTGCCAGCATCTGGTCCGGCCAGGGGCATCCCCGGGGCACGTCCTCGGGGGACAGCGCGAGATCGACCAGCCGCCACCAGCCGAGCGTGTCGAGCACTATGCCGAGCAGGCGGCGGGACAGGCCGGTGATCATGCAGACCCGGACACCGGACTCACGCAGCCGCTCGATCGCCTCCAGCGCGCCGGGCACCGGCAGCAGCCCGTGCCGCTCGATGGCCGCGCGGAACGAGCGCTCGAAGGACAGCGCGGCGGCCTCGGCGCGGCCGGTGTTGCCGGGGAACAGCGCGCGGAACACGTCGACCGCGGGCTCGCCGAGCGTCTGATGGACGGCCACCATGTAATGGGCGTAGTCGGCCGTGCCGGGCACGATGCCCTGGGTGGCGCACGCCTCGGCGAAGGCACGCTCAAGCATGCCATCGTCCTGCGCTGCGGTCCCGAACAGGCCGAAGCATGCCAGCGAGATTGGCGGCCCACCGCTCACCTGATCACCCCCGTCCACAGCCCAGGAGGTCGTGGCCGCGGCGTTACTCGTCGCTTGTGGTGGCTTCCGTCCACAAGTCGAGCTCAGCGCGATCGGCCTGGACCTTACGCCAGGCCGCGAAGACGCCAAGCCCCACCAGCGCGAGCAGCAACAGCTTCTTCACGATGCGGACCCCTTCACATTGCCGCATGGAGCCGGACCGCCACGGACGGCCGGCTGACAAGACTCCTGCAGCCTAGCAAGGCCGACGGTCAGTTCGGCCGGACCGGCCGAGTCTCGTCCCACACCGGGCTGTCACATTCCTGCACATTTCCGTCCGCACGGAACACCAGGAACCGGTCGAACGACCGGGCGAACCAGCGGTCGTGGGTCACCGCCAGCACCGAGCCCTGATAGGACTCCAGGCCCTCCTGCAGCGCCTCGGCGCTCGACAGGTCCAGGTTGTCCGTGGGCTCGTCGAGCAGGAGCAGCGTCGACCCCGCCAGCTCCAGCAGCAAAATCTGCAGGCGCGCCTGCTGTCCACCCGACAAGGTGCGAAACGGCTGCCGCGCGCAGAACTGGATCTCGTACCGCGCAAGGGCGGCCATCGCTTCGTTGCGCAGCAGGGCGTGCTCGGTCATGAGGATCTCTTCCGGCCAGCGGCCCGCGAGATCGGGGCGGGCATGGGTCTGCACGAACAGCCCGGGCACGACCCTGGCGCCCAGGCGCGCCACCCCGTCGTGCGGCAGCTGATCCCCGCCGAGCAGCCGCAGGAACGACGACTTCCCGGATCCGTTGGCCCCGAGCACGGCCACCCGCTCGCCGTACCAGATCTCGGTGGAGAACGGCCGGGTGAGCCCGGTCAGCTCCAGGTTCTCGCAGATGATGGCCCGTTTCCCGGTGCGGCCGCCGCGCAGCCGCATCCGGACGTTCTGCTCCCTGGGCGCCAGTTCCGGCGGGCCGGCGTCCTCGAACCGCTTCAGCCGGGTTTCCGCGGCCTGCAGCCGCGAGGCCATCGCGTCGTTGTAGGACGCCTTCTGCCGGTACATCCGGACAAGCTGCTTGAGCTTCTCGTGTTCCTCGTCCCAGCGGCGGCGCAGCTCATCGAGCCGGTCGTTGCGGTCCCGGCGGGCCTGCGCGTAGGTCGCGAAGCCGCCGCCGTGGATCCAGACGCTCCCGTCTTCCACGGTGACGATGCGCTGGGCGCTGTTGGCCAGCAGTTCCCGGTCGTGGCTCACCAGCAGCACGGTCTTGGCGGTCGTGGCGAGTTGCTGCTCCAGCCAGCGCTTGCCGGGAACGTCCAGGTAGTTGTCCGGCTCGTCGAGCAGCAGCACGTCGGCGGGCCCGCGCAGCAGCGCCTCAAGGACCAGCCGTTTCTGCTCTCCGCCGGACAGGGTGCCCACCTCACGCCAGCGGCACTGCTCGTACCCGGTGCCCAGGGCCGCTACGCAGCACGCGTCCCAGAGCACCTCGGCGTCGTAGCCACCGGCGTCACCCCACTCGGCCAGGGCCGCCGCGTACCGCATCTGCGTGGTCTCGTCGTCGCGCTCCATCATGGCCAGTTCGGCCGCGTCCAGCCGCTCCGCCGCGGCCCGCAGCCGCAGCGGCGCCACCGAGATCAGCAGGTCCCTGACCGAGGACTCCCCGGTGAGCGCCCCGGTGTCGGCCTGCGCGCGCTGGCTGTCCCCGGCCCGGATCCCGCCGACGAACTGCCGCATGATGCCGAGCCCGCCGCTGAAACTGACGGTCCCCGACTGCGGCTGGACGTCCCCGGCGACCAGCCGGATCAGCGTCGTCTTCCCGGCCCCGTTGGGCCCGACCAGCGCCGCGATGGTCCCCTCCCCGACCCGGAACGACGCATCGTCGATCAGCGCCCGGCCGTCGGGCAGGGCATGGCTCAGGTGCGCCACCTCCACGTGCCCCACGGCTACCCCTTCCGACCCAGGCCAGCCCCGGACCACTTCCCGGCCCCACCTAACCCTCGTAGCTACGACAGGCAACGCATTAACCCCAGGGCGCGGCCGGTCAGCCCCGGGGCCCGGGATGGGCCAGGGCGGCGGTCAGTTCGTCCAGCGCGTTCAGCGAGTGCGCGCTCACCACCGCGTCACAGTACGGCCAGGCTGCCGCCATGCCCCCGGCCAGCGGCTGGTACTGGGAGCTCTGCGTCCGGGGGTTCACCCAGACGATCCGGTGCGCCACCCGGGACAACCGTTCCATCTCCCGGCGCAGGACGGCCGGGTCCCCGGTGTCCCAGCCATCGGAGATGATCACGACCACGGCCCCGCGCGCCATGCCCCGGCGGCCGTAGGAATTGTTGAACTCGGCGATCGACGCGCCGATTCTGGTCCCGCCCAGCCAGTCCGGCGCCGCCAGGCCCGCCTGCCGCAGCGCCACGCCGGGCCGGACGTGGGCGAGCGTGCCGGTGATCCGGGTGAGCCTGGTGGCGAACGTGAACACCTCGGCCTCGGGCACCGCCCGCGGCGCAGTACAGCAACTGCAGCATCGCCCGGGCGTAGGGCTCCATGGAGCCGGAGATGTCACACAGCACCACGAGCCGGCGCGGCTCGCGCACCGGGGCCCGCCGGGCCAGCCGCAGCGGATGGCCGCCGGTGCGCCGCGCCTGGCGCAGCGTGCTGCGCAGGTCGGTCTGCCGCCCGCGCGGGGTGCGCCGCGGCCGGCGCGACCGGCGCAGCGGCACCGCGAGCGTCAGCTTGCGCATGAGCCCGGACAGCATGAGCAGTTCGGCGGGAGACAACTCGGCGAAGTCGGTGCTGGCCAGCCGTTCCGTGGCACTGGCCAGCACCTCGCGGGCGGCCAGTGCGTTCGTCGCCGGTCTCCTCCTCCCCGGCCGTGACCGGTTCCTCGCCCGCCGCGAGCGGCCGGATCGCGTGGGCCTGGGCGGCGTGTGCCGCGTCCCGCAGGATGTCCGCCGCGGCCGGGCTGGCCTGTTCCGGATGCCGGGGGGACAGGCGGCCCGTACCCGGCTGGCGGCAGGTCGGGCACCCCGGCGAACACCGCGTCGAAGACCCGGCGCAGCGTCGCGATGTGCTCCTTGCTCGCCACCAGCGTGGCCAGCGCGCACAGGTACAGGTCCGGCAGGGTGACCGGCCGGGCCACGGTCACGGCACGGGCGAACCGCTCGCAGCGTCCGGGGTCGGCCGGAACCCCGGCGGCGCGCAGCGCCGCCCCGAACCGCGCGGCGAGCAGCGCCAGGTCCTCGCGGGGGCCGGGCCCGGCCACGGACCGGTCAGGGCTCATCGGCGGCCACGGCCGCGAACCCGCTGTCCCGGACGGCCTGCAGGTCTTCGGAGTACTTGAGCACCGCGCCGGCGGTCCGGCCCGCGGTGGCGCGGTCGAGGCTGGCCGCGCCGAGGACGTTCAGCGCCCCGGCCCAGCTGATCGCCTCCGCGACGCCGGGCGGCTTGACGAGGTCGAGGTCACGCAGCCGGGCGACCCCCCGGGCCACCTGGCCGGCCAGGACCTCCGAGGTAGCGGGCACCCGGCGCCGGATGATCTCGGCGACCCGGCGGTGTCCGGGTAGTCGATCCAGTGGTAGAGGCAGCGCCGTTTCAGCGCGTCGTGCAGGTCACGGGTCCGGTTCGAGGTCAGCACGACGACCGGGCGGAACCTGGCCCGCCGGGTACCGAGTTCCGGGATGGTCACCGCAGCCTCGGCGAGCAACTCGAACAGGAAGGCCTCGAACTCGTCGTCGCCGCGGTCCACCTCGTCGATCAGCAGCACGGCCGGGCGCGGGCCGGGATGGTCCAGCGCCGCGAGCAGCGGCCGGGCCAGCAGGTACTCCTCGCTGAACAGGTCCGCGTCGCGCAGCGTCTCGCCACGCGCCTCGGCCAGCCGGATGGCCAGCAGCTGGCGCGGGTAGTTCCACTCGTACAGCGCCTCCGAGGAGGTCAGGCCCTCGTAGCACTGCAGCCGCAGCAACGGCGTGGCCAGCGCCTGTGCCAGGGCCTTGGCCGCCTCGGTCTTGCCGACGCCGGGCTCGCCTTCCAGCAGGATGGGCTGCCCCATCCGGGCGGCCAGGAACAGGGCCGTGGCCAGCTCGTCGTCCGCGAGGTACCCGGTGGCATCCAGGGCGGCCCGCAGCGCGGCCACGTCGGGGACCTGCTCGTCCAGGTCACCCGCGGGCCCGCCGGTTGAGTTCATCGTTCCTCGCTCAGGTGAAGGCCAGGTCGGTCCGCAGCGGGGTGCCCTGGATGGCGGACCAGACGCTGGCCGGCGTGAGCGGCATGTCGGCATGCCGCACCCCGTACGGCGCGAGCGCGTCCATGACCGCGTTGACCACCGCGGCGGGCGATCCCACCGTGGCCGATTCTCCTACGCCCTTCGCCCCGATGGGATGGTGCGGGACACGGGGTGACCGTCTCGCGCAAGCTCCCACGACGGGCACTCCACGGACGTGGGCAGCAGGTAGTCCATGAACGAGCCGCCGAGGCAGTTGCCGTCGGCGTCGAACGTGATCACCTGCATCAGGGCCATGCCAAGCCCGTCGGCGAGCCCGCCGTGGATCTGGCCCTCCACGATCATGGGGTTGATCCGCACCCCGCAGTCGTCCACCGCGACGAACCGCCGTACCTGCACCACGCCGGTGCCGGGGTCCACGTCCACCACGCAGATGTAGGCGCCGTAGGGATAGGTCAGGTTCGGCGGGTTGTAGACGGTGTCCGCGTCCAGGTGCCCCAGCACCCCCTCGGGCAGGTCGAGCGAGGAGTGCGCCGCCATCGCGATCTCCGCGAGCGTCTTGCCCTGGTCCGGGTCGCCGCGCACCTGCCAGCGGCCGCCGGTCCACTCCAGGTCGTCGGCGGAGGCCTCCAGCATCGCCGCGGCCACGATCCTGGCCCGCTCGCGCACCTTGCGGGCCGCCACCGCGGCCGCCGCGCCGGAGACCGGCGTCGACCGGGAGCCGTAGGTGCCCAGGCCGAACGGCGTCCGGTCGGTGTCTCCGTGCACGACCTCCACGTCATCCGCGGAAAGGCCCAGTTCCTCGGCGACGATCTGGGCGAACGTGGTCTCGTGGCCCTGGCCCTGGGTCTGGCAGGAGACCGCCGAGCACGGCCTTGCCGGTCGGGTGCACCCGCAGGTCGGCGCCGTCGGCCATGCCCAGGCCGAGGATGTCCATGTGCTTGCGCGGCCCGGCCCCGACCGCCTCGGTGAAGAAGCTGATGCCGATCCCCATCAGCTCGCCGCGCTCGCGCCGCTCCGCCTGCTCGCGCCGCAGCGCCGGGTAGCCGGCGGCGTCCAGTGCCACCTGGAGCGTCCTGGCGTAATCGCCGGAGTCGTACTCCCAGCCGGTCGGCGTGGTGTACGGGAACTGCTCGGGCCGCAGCAGGTTCTTCATCCGCAGCTGCGCCGGGTCGGCGTCCAGTTCGCCGGCCAGCAGGTCCATCATGCGCTCGACCAGGTACACCGCCTCGGTGACCCGGAACGAGCACGCGTAGGCGACCCCGCCCGGCGCCTTGTTGGTGTACACGCCCGCTGACCTGGCAGTGCGCCGCCCGCAGGTCGTAGGAGCCGCTGAACACCCCGAAGAACCCGGCGGGGAACTTGGTCGGCTGCGCGGCCCCGTTGAACGCGCCGTGGTCGGCGAGGACCGTTGACCCGCAGGCCCGAGAACCTTGCCGTCCCGGGTGGCGGCGATCTCCCCGTGCATGTGGTAGTCCCGCGCGAACGCGGTGCTCATCAGGTTCTCCGACCGGTCCTCCATCCACTTGACCGGCCGGCCGGTGACCATCGAGCCCGACGATCGCGCAGACGTAACCGGGGTACACCGGCGCCTTGTTGCCGAAGCCGCCGCCGATGTCGGGGGAGATGACCCGGATCTTGTGCTCGGGCAGGCCCAGCGAACATCGCGTACAGGGTGCGGTGCGCGTGCGGCGCCTGCGACGTGCACCAGATGGTCAGCTTCCCGCTGACCTGGTCCATGTCGGCCACCGCGCCGCACGTCTCCAGCGGGGCCGGGTGGGACCGCGGGTAGAGCATGTCCTGCGCCACCACGACGTCGGCCGCCGCGAACGCGGCATCGGTCGCCGCCTTGTCGCCGGCCTCCCAGTCGAAGATGTGGTTGTCGGTCTTGCCCGTGATGTCGTCGCGGATCACCGGGCGCGCCGGGATCGAGGGCCCGCTCGGCGTCGATCACCGGCGGCAGCGGCTCGTACTCGACGTAGATCAGCTCGAGCGCGTCCCGGGCCGAGTACCGGTCCTGGGCGACGACGAACGCGACCTCCTGGCCCTGGAACCGCACCTTGTCGGTGGCCAGCACCGCCTGCACGTCGCGGGACAGCGTCGGCATCCAGGCCAGGCCGAGCCCGGCCAGGGTCTCGCCGGTGATGACGGCCTTGACCTTGGGGTGGGCCTCGGCGGCGGTGGTGTCGATGGCGGTGATCCTGGCGTGCGCGAGCGGGCTGCGCAGGACCGCGCCGTACAGCATCCCGGGCAGCCGGATGTCGTCCACGAAGGTGCCCCGGCCGCGGATGAAGCGCGCGTCCTCCTTGCGCCGCAGCGGACCGTAGGCCCCGTTCGGGCTGGGCACGAGCGGCGCGCTCACGACTCGCTCCCGGCCGCCCACAGCACGGAGCGGACGATGTTCTCGTAGCCGGTACAGCGGCAGACCTGGCCGGACAGTGCCTCGCGGACCTGCTCGGCGGTGGGGTCGGGGTTGTGGTCGAGCAGCCAGCGGGCGGTCATCATCATGCCCGGCGTGCAGAAGCCGCACTGCAGCCCGTGGCACCGGGCGAACCCCTCCTGGACCGGGTCGAGGCGGCCGTTCGATTCCAGGCCCTCCACGGTGCGGACCCGGTGCCCGTCCGCCATGGCCGCGAGCACGGTGCACGACTTCACCGGGATTTCGTCGAGCCAGACCACGCAGGCGCCGCAGTTCGAGGTGTCACAGCCCCAGTGTGAGCCGGTCAGCTCCGAGCTCATCGCGCAGGAAGTGGATCAGCAGCAGCCGCGGCTCGACCTCGCGGGTGTACGCGTCGCCCGTTGACGATCACCGTGATCTGCACGTCAGGCGTCCCTCGCCCCGCACCCGCGCCAGCGCCCGGCGCAGCGCGCGCACGGTGAGTTCGCGGCCAGGTGCCGCTTGTAGGCGGCCGGGCCGCGCTGGTCGGAGACCGGCCGGCAGTGCTCGGCCGCGATCTGGCCGGCCCGGGCGAAGTTCTCCTCGGTGGCGGCCGCGCCGCGGAGGAACTCCTCGGCCTCGGCGGCCGCGAAATGCCTGCGCCCCCACGGCGGTGAGCCCGATCCCGGCGTCGGTGACGGTGCCGCCGTCGAGCCAGAGCACCACACCGGCGGCGCAGACCGGCCAGTCGCCGACCCGCCGCCCGACCTTCTCGTACGCGCTGCCGCAGCCGGGCCGGACCGGGATCGTGATCTCGGTGAGCAGCTCGCCGGGGGCGACCACCGTCTCGTACGGCGCGGTGTGGAACTCCCTGGCCGGCACGGTCCTGGTGCCCGTCCGGCCCGCGGATCACCATGGTCGCCTTCAGCGCGGCGAACGTCGCCGACAGGTCCTCGGACGGGTCCGCCTGGCACAGCGAGCCGCCGATCGTGCCCCAGTTGCGCACCACGGGGTCGGCGATGACCTTCTCCGCGTCGTGCAGGATCGGGAAATGCTCGCCGGCCGGTGCGGAGTCCAGTAGCTGCGCGTGCCTGGTGAGCGCGCCGATCTGCAGTTCGCCGCCGGTCACCCGCAGGTAGCACAGGTCGCTCAGCCCGTTGATGTCGATCAGGGTTTCCGGTTGCGCCAGCCGCAGCTTCATCATCGGGATGAGGCTGTGCCCGCCGGCCAGCACCCGGGACTCGGGGCCGTACCTGGCGAGCAGCGCCAGCGCATGCTCGACGCTGGTCGCCTTCTCGTACTCGACCTGCGCCGGAACCTGCACCCGGCCCTCCCTCGACGGATGGCTTCGCGTGATGAGTGTATGAGGCGGCCATAATGACATGCCATGACGCTCACTCAGCTCAACGCGTTTGTGCTGGTTGCTCGCCTCGGCTCGGTGACTGCGGCCGCGAACGCGCTCGGCGTCAGCGAGCCGGCGGTGTCGCAGGCCCTCTCGGCTCTCCGGCAGCATCTGGGCGACCAGCTGGTGACGCGCGGGCCGGCGGGCATGACCCTCACCGCCGGCGGCTCCCGGCTGCTGTCCTCGGCGTCCCAGATCGTGGTGCTCGGCGCCGAGGCGCACGCCGCGGTGCGCGCGGCGCAGGGCGCGCCCGAGCAGTTGCGGGTGGTGGCCACCTCCGCGATCGCCGAGTTCGTGGTCAGCCCGCTGATGGAGGCGTTCACCCGGCGGTACGCGGGGTCGGTCGAGGTGTCGTCCGGCGTCGCGGCGACCGCGGAGATGGGCGTGCTGGTCGCCAACCGGCTGGCCGACGTCGCGATCGGCTCCAGCCCGGCCGGCGACCCGGCGCTGGCCGTGGTGACCGAGCCGATCTTCCGGTACCGGCTGGTCGTGGTCACCGCCAGGCAGGACCGCGCTGCGCGGCAACCCCCGGCAGTGGCGGTGGCTGGTGGATCCCTCGGGCACCGATCCGGGCAGCGACACCGGGCAGATGCTGGCCAGGCTCGGCATCCCGGAGGACAGCATCGGGGTGTTCCCCAACCAGACCGCGGCCTGGGCGGCCGCCGCCGACGGCGCGGGGGTCGCGCCCGCGGTCGAGCACCTGGTCGCCCAGCAGCTACGCCGCGGCGAACTGTCGCTCGTCGAACTGCCCGGGGTGCCGATGGAGGCCTCCTGGTACGTCACGGTGCTGGAGCGGCAGAACCGCGAGCAACGCGGCCAGCGCGCTGCGGCGGTTCCTGAGCACCCCGGAGGCCATGCACCTGATGCGGTCCCCGACGGCCGGGGTGCCCCCGTCCCGGTTCCGCCCGCCGGTCTACGTGACGATCTGGAGCTGACCAAGCGGCCCGGAAGTGGGCAGGAATGCTGGCAGCCCAGGTCAGGGGGCTCTTAAGCACAAGCTTATTCGGCTGTTGCGGGGCTGGGCCGCCGAGCGGATCATGTGAGCATCACCCGTGACGGTGCAGCGTGGGGAACGCCGTCCAATATCAGGAGCGGCGCCGATGCGGATCGAGTCAGACGGGCACAGCCAGGGCAATCCGCGCCTGTACGAACTGGTGGAACACGCACCGAAGACCGGGAAGAGCCCGACCGTCTGGGCCTGGCCCGAGCTGATGGACTACCTCAAGATCGCCGGCCAGCCGGTGGCCGGGCCATGGCCGCCACACCAGGAGCCGCGGCCGGACCCGGACTACGAGTCGGCTCCCGGTGGCGGTGCCCGACCCTGAGTCGGACCCGCGGCCCGCGGGCGCGCCCCGCATCCGGGTCCGACAGCGAACCCGGCGCCACCGGCCCAGTCCTGAGCCTGATCCGGGCGTACCCGGCAGTACCGGACGGCGCCCGGCATTGGAGGACGCTATGTATCCGTCTCGGTTCCGCTACGAGGCACCGCGCTCGCTCGCCGAGGCGATCGGGCTGCTGCACGAGGGCGACGGCGAGGCCAAGGTGCTGGCCGGGGGGCAGAGCCTGGTTCCGCTGATGAAGCTCCGCTTCGCCACCCCGGAACTGCTCGTCGACATCAACAACATCGGCGGCCTGGACTACCACCGCGAGGACGCGGACGGGACGCTGCGCATCGGCGCGCTCTGCCGCCACGCCGACCTGGAGCACTCGGCCCTGCTGCCGGGCAAGCAGCCGACCATGGCCGCGGCCGCACCGCTGATCGCCGACCCGATCGTGCGCAACCGGGGCACCCTGGTCGGCTCGCTGTGTCACGCCGACCCGCAGGGCGACTGGGCCTCGGTCGGTCACCGCGCTCGGCGGCTCGATCGTGGCGCAGGGCCCGGGCGGCAGGCGGAGCATCCCGGTGGCGGACTTCGTCACCGGCCCGTTCGAGAACGTGCTGGCCCAGACGAGATCGCCGTCGAGGCCGTGATCCCGCCGCACCGGGGCACGCGGGCGGGCGGCTACCTCAAGCTGGAGCGGCGGGTCGGCGACTTCGCCACGGTCGGCGTCGCGGTCGCCGTGGAGACCTCCGGCGGCATCGTGACCAGGGCGGGCATCGCGCTGACCGGAGTCGGCGGGTACCACCATCGCGGCCACCGAGGCGGCAGCAGGCGCTCACCGGCCAGGCGCTCACGCCGCAGACCATCGAGCAGGCCGCCGACCTGGCCGCGGGGGTCTGCCCGGCCCGGACCGACCACCGCGGCAGCGCGGAGTACAAGCGGCACATGGTGCGCACCTTCGTGGTCCGCATCCTGTCCCGCACCGGCCCGGCCGCGGGGGACGGGCACGGCGAAGCGGGACCCGGCCCAGCGACGGAGAAGGCAGCCTGACATGACGATCGTTTACGACGACCTCGGCGACGAGGCCACGACCGACGTCCCGATGCGCCGGATCAGGTTCACCATCAACGGCGCGAAGAAGATCGCCGAGGTCGAGCCCCGGCTGCTGCTGGTCGCACCTGATCCGCCGGGGACTGGGGCTGACCGGTACGCACATGGGCTGCGACACGACGAACTGCGGCGCCTGCACCGTGCTGGTGGACGGCAAGGCGGTGAAGTCCTGCACGATGCTGGCCGTCCAGGCGGACGGGCACGAGATCGAGACCGTGGAGGGCCTGGCCACCGCCAGCGAACTGCACCCGCTCCAGGAGGGCTTCAAGGAGGAGCACGGGCTGCAGTGCGGGTTCTGCACCCCGGGGATGATGATGGCCGCCAAGGCGCTCCTGGACGCAACCCGGACCCGACCGAGGAAGACGTGCGCTGGGCGCTGTCGGGCAACCTGTGCCGCTGCACCGGCTACCAGAACATCGTGAAGTCGGTCCTGTGGGCCGCCGCCAAGCTCCGGCCGCCGGCCCCGGCTCAGCCGAAGAGCCGGCACGGACGCCGGCCAACGGAGACGGGAGTCAGCAGTGACACAGGCGCTGGACGAGATCAAGATCGGCGGGCTCGGCGCGAGCCGCAAGCGCGTCGAGGACAACCGCTTCATCCGCGGCAAGGGCAACTACACCGACGACATCGTGCTGCCCGGCATGCTGCACATGGAGATCCTGCGCAGCCCGCTGGCGCACGCGCGGATCAAGTCGATCGACACCAGCCGGGCCTGGCAGATCCCCGGGGTGCACCTGGTGCTCACCGGCGAGATGATGGCCACCCGCAACCTGGCCTGGATGCCCACGCTGTCCTACGACACCCAGGCGGTGCTGGCCACCGACAAGGTGCGGTTCCAGGGCCAGGAGGTCGCCTGCGTCATCGCCGACGACCCCTACATCGCCAAGGACGCGTGCGAGGCGATCGACGTCGAGTACGAGCCGCTGCCGGTGATCGTCAACCCGGACCAGGCGGTGGCCGAGGGCGCGCCGGTCATCCGCGACGACAAGGAGAACCAGGGCGACAACGTCATCTACCACTGGGAGGTGGGTGACGCCGACGGCACCGAGCGCGCGTTCGCCCAGGCGGACAAGGTCTCCCGGCTGAAGCTGCACTACCCGCGCTCGCACCCGTCGCCGATCGAGTGCTGCGGCGTCGATCGCCGACTTCAACCGGGCGACCTCCAAGCTCACCGTGTACATGACCACGCAGGCGCCGCACATCATCCGGGCCGCCGTCGCGCTGGTCGCCGAACTGCCCGAGCACATGATCCGGATCGTCTCGCCGGACATCGGCGGCGGCTTCGGCAACAAGGTCCCGGTGTACCCGGGGTACGTCTGCTCGATCCTGGCCTCGATCCTGCTGGAACGCCCGGTGAAGTGGATCGAGGACAAGTCGGGCAACCTGATCTCCACCGGGTTCGCCCGCGACATCTACCTCGACGGCGAGGTGGCGATGCGCAACGACGGCAAGATCCTCGCCGTCCGGATGCACTGCGACGCCGACCACGGCGCGTTCTTCTCCGATGCCCAGCCGAGCAAGTTCAAGATCGGCCTGCTGCACTCGGCCTTCGCCGCCTACGACATCCCGGTCGGGCACATCACCGCGCGCGGCACCTACTCCAACAAGGCCCCGGGCGGGGTCGCCTACCGGTGCTCGTTCCGGGTCACCGAGGCGATGTTCTTCCAGGAGCGGATGATCCAGGCGGCCGCCCACGACCTGGGCATGGACCAGGCCGAGTTCCGCCGGATCAACTTCGTCGCCGACGACCAGTTCCCGCACCGCACCCCGTTCGGCTTCCTGACCGACTCCGGGCAGTACGGCAAGTGCCTGGACGTCGGCCTGCGCGCGGTGGGCTACCAGGACTTCCTGCGGCAGAAGGAGGAGGCCAAGGCCAAGGGCCGGCTGCTTGGCATCGGCATCTCCACGATGACCGAGCCGCTCGGCGCGGGGAACAGCCGCGAGTACGACATCCTCGGCATCAAGATGTTCGACTCGGCCGAGCTGAAGGTCCACATGACCGGCAAGGCCATCGTCCGGACCGGGGCCAAGACCCAGGGCCAGGGGCACGAGACGACCTGGGCGCAGATCGTCAGCCACGAACTCGGCATCCCGGCCGAGGACGTCGTGGTCGAGGAAGGCGACACCGACACGGCGCCGTTCGGCATGGGCACCTACGCCTCGCGCAGCACGCCGGTCGCCGGGCGCCGCGGTCGCCATGGTGTCCCGCAAGATCCGCGCCAAGGCCGGAAGCTGGCCGCGCACCTGCTGGAGGTGTCCGAGGAGGACGTCGACTGGGAGCTGGGCCGGTTCTACGTGCGCAGCGCGCCGAGCCGGGGCGTGACGATCCAGGAGTGCGCGATGGCCGCGTACAGCAACATGCCGGACGGCATGGAGCCGGGCCTGGAGAACACCGCCTACTACGACCCGCCGAACCTCACCTGGCCGTTCGCCGTCTACATCGTCACGGTCGAGGTGGACCCGGAGACCGGCGTCTGGGACGTGCTGAACATGGTCGCCGTCGACGACTGCGGCGTGCGGATCAACCCGATGATCGTCGAAGGGCAGATCATGGGCGGGCTGACCGAGGCCTACGCGATGGCCAACATGCAGTTCATCACGTTCGACGCCGAGGGCAACTGCGTCGGCTCGAACTACATGGACTACCTGCTGCCCACCGCCTGGGAGACGCCCGGGTTCGAGCTGCACAGCGAGGTCGTCACCCCCTGCCCGCACCACCCGATCGGGGCCAAGGGCATCGGCGAGTGCGCGGCGGTCGGCGGCCCGGCGGCGTTCGTCAACGCGGTGATGGACGCGATCTCCGACACCGGGGTCCGCAACATCGACATGCCGCTGCTGCCGGACCGGGTCTGGGAGGCGCTGACCTATCACCGCGACGTCTCCGGCGCCCCGCCGGTGCGCTCGGACGACTGAGGCGGCGGCACGCATGGACAGGCTGGGGTGTTCTGGAACAGGCCAGCGAGCTGGCCCGGCGCGGGGAGGCGTTCGCGCTGGCCACGGTGGTCTGGCGGCAGGGCCCGTCGTCCAGCCAGCAGGGCTCGCGCGCGATCATCACCGCCGACGGGCGAGCTGCACGGCTGGATCGGCGGGGCCTGCGCGGAGCCCGTGGTCGATCCGCGAGGCCCAGGCAGGTGATCGCCGACGGCACGCCCGCGCCTGCTGCTGCTCGGCACCCCGGATCAGTTCGGCGCGGCCGTGCCCGAACGGGATCACCGTCGTGCCGATCTCCTGCCAGAGCGAGGGCGCGCTGGAGGTCTACATCGAGCCGGTGGTGCCCGCGCCGCACCTGGTGATCGTCGGCGGCTCGCCGATGGCGCACACGCTGGCCGACCTGGCCCGCGCGCTCGGCTGGCGCACCAAGCTGGTCGCCGGCGCGGACTTCCCCGCGGCGGACGCCGACGAGCGGTCCATGGTCATCGTGGCCACCCAGGGCCACGGCGACGAGGAGGCCGTCGAGCAGGCGGTCGCCGCCAGCCCCGCCTACCTGGGCCTGGTCGGCTCCCGCCGCCGCGGCGCCGCGGTGCTCGGCTACCTCGCCGACCGGGGCCTGCCCGGCGACCAGCTCGACCGGGTGCACGTCCCGGCCGGCCTGGACCTCGGCCACACCACCCACCAGGAGATCGCGGTCGCGATCCTGGCGGAGCTGGTCCAGTTGCGTGCGTCCGGGGCCCTGGCGGGGGCGGCCGGCGCGGCCCCGGCCAGGCACGCCCGGCGGCCGATCGCGGCCCCGGGCTCCACGGCGGCAGCGACTTCGGGCCGTACGCAGGCGGCGTCGAGCCCTGGGGAGGCAACCGACCCGGTGTGCGGGATGACCGTCCCGGCGCCGGCCGCCAGCCACCCGCTGGCCCACGACGGCGTGACCTATTACTTCTGCTGTGCCGGCTGCCGCCGGAAGTTCGAGCAGGACCCGGCTGCCTACGCCACAGAAGGAAACCCGATGCTGATCAAGAACGACTTCGAGGTTGCGGCGCCCGGTCGACAAGGTCTGGCAGTTCTTCGACGACATCCCGCAGGTGGCCGCCTGCCTGCCCGGCACCGAGCTGACCGACGACCTCGGCGACGACAAATACGAGGGCCGGGTGGCCGTCCGGATGGGACCGGTCCGGCTCCAGTTCGCCGGCGAAGGCCGACATCACCGAGCGGACGAGGCGGCCAAGCGCCTCGTGGTGAACGCGACCGGCGCCGAGGAGAAGGGCCGGGGCCAGGCCAGCATGGTGGTCACCGCGACGCTGGCCCCGGCCGGGCCGGGGCACCAAGGTCAGCGTCACGCCAGGACCTGCAGCTCTCCGGTGCCGCCGCCCAGTACGGCCGGGGCATGATCTCCGACGTCAGCGCGGTGCTGATGCGCGACTTCTCGGTCAACCTGGCGGACCGGATCGACCGCGGCCGAGCGCGGCGTGAGGCGCTCACCGGCCAGGCCCCGCGGCCAGCCCGGCGAGCGGCTTCACCCTCGGCATGCGGGCCGCGCTGATGGCGCTGCGCCGGGTGTTCCGCCGGTTCTTCGTCCCCTACCAGGCAGCGAGCTGAGGAGAACGAACCATGGTCTGTGGTGGATCGGCAACGCCATCCTGCTGCTGGTCGTGCTTCCGGTCGTCATCTTCCTGCTCAACCGCGTGCTCGCCGCGGTGGAGCGGATCCGCGGCGCGACCGACGAGATCCTCGCCGGCGGGGTGGCCCTGGTCGGCGAGCTGAACGGCGTTCCCGACGGCGCTGGCCATCACCGACGCCACGATCAACGAGGTATCGGTCGGCGCGGTCCGGTACGCGGGCTCCGTCGCCAAGCTTCTCGGCTGAGCAGGCAGAAGGAGAACGGCCATGCCAGCAGCCGCCTGGGCAACCCTGATCATCGCCGCGCTGATCATCGCGATCACCGCGCTCGGCCTGCTCCGGGTCATCTTCCACCTGCGCGCGATCCGCAAGACGCTCGTCGCGACCACCGGCGGCGTGCAGGCCGTCGCGCAGCTCACCAGCACCGTGCCGGAACGGCTCACCTCGGTCAACGCGAGCCTGAAGCCGGTCCGCGACTTCTGCGAAACGGTCTGAGGATGCCGAGCCGTGATGCAACCACATATCCTCGCCGCCGGCACCTCGTGACCGACGGGACCTCCAACACCGGCTGGATCGTCGGCTACACGATCGGCATCGTGATCGTCCTGGTCGTCGTGGCGCTGGTCGTGCCGATCCTGCTGCTGGCCCGCGTCGATCGGCAACGAGGCACCCAAGATCAACGACGCGCTGACCGAGGCGGTGCACAACACCGCGCCGCTGGGCGCGCTGCGCACCACGATCGAGTACGCCGTGACCATCATCGGCGGCCTGCAGCGCGGCCGCGCCAGGCTGGGAGACGACAATGCATGAGGTGGCCATGTCCTCGACCGAGCACACCCTGTGGCTGACCGCGAACATCCTCGGCCTCGTCGTGGTCGTCGCCGTCGCCGCCCTGCTGAGCCTGCTCATCTGCTGGTGAAGACCATCGACCGCCGGGTCGTCAGGTGCGGGACACCCTCAAGGCCGCGGCGGCGAACACCGCGGACGCCGCGCTGATCCCGCAGGTCGCCGACGGCGTGGACCTGGTGCTCGCCGAGGGCCTCAAGCACCACCTGTTCCTCGGCCGCGTGCTCGGAAAGGTCAAGTCATGACCGGGCATGGTCGTCTTCACGGTCATCGACGTCGTGCTGCTGATCGCCGGGCTGGCGTTCTACCTGTACTGGGTCGGCACGCTGCTGACCGGGGTCGCCAGGAACCTCGAGGAGTGCGCGGAGACGGTGCGCACGATCGTGGGCCACGCCAAGCTGATCGGGCCCGGGGTCGAGCACATCAACCAGACCGGCGGCGTGGTGGCCGGCGCGCTGCCGCTGCTGTACGGGATGGCCGAGGAGATCGTCACCGACGTCACCCCGCGGCCCGAGCAGCCCGCGCAACCCGAGCCCGCCCGCCCCGCCTCCGGCCGCCGCCGCTCCCGCCTGCTCGACGCGGTCGGCTTCGCCCCCCGCCAGTAACCTGCACCGGCAGCTCGTCTGCCTGGCCGCGCGAGCCTCGCGTTAGTGATCGACAAGTCGCGATGATCGCGGTCGCGGGCCAGGGGGCTGGCGGGATACGCCCTAACGCGGCGGCGAGCCGTCCGGGCCGCGCCTGGCCACGGGACCTGTGGTCGGCGCCTGGTACTCGCCGATCCATTCGTCCCGCCACGACTGGTCGTATTGCTGGCTTGTTGCAACTGGGCTGATAGATGGCGATGAGCTCGCGGGCGATCTGCTCCCGGTGGGGCCGGCTCCCGCCGGGCACCTCGTAGGTGCAGACGTACACCTTCCACCGGGAGCCGGCGCGGCGCACCCAGCAGTGCGCGCGCGGGTGCGGAACGGGAAGCGCTCGGCGGAGAGGTCGTCGGAGTGATCGACGTAGATGACCGCGTAGCTGTCCGGCTTGGTGTCCGGCTCGGGCTTGTACATGATCGCGTAGACGGCCGGGCGGGACGGCGGGGTCCAGCCGCCGAGCAGCCGCGGGCCCCTCGAACGGGTACCCGGCGAGCGAGCCGAGCCTGATCACCGAGCCCCTCGACCCCGTTCGCCGCTTCGTGCTCGGTGACCGCCTCGACCCGGACGATCGGCCGCAGCGGCAGCCCGGCCTGGGCGACGGCCCTGGTGAACTCCTCCGTCGCCTTGCCCACCGCCTCGTCCCGGCTGTCGGCGTGCACGACCAGCCGTGACGCCGTAACGTGTCGACCCGATCCCCGAGGCGATGCCGTCGCTGGCGGCGACCGCGTCGGCAAGCTCGACCACCTCCTCGCGGGACAGCACCCGGTCCCGCCTCCGCCTCGATCCCCACGCTCCACCTCACCCGGGTGCTCCTCGCTGGTGCGCAGCCGTTACAGGGTAGGCAGCAGCGCCGCGAACTCTTCCAGGCTCCTCAGGTCGTGGCCGGACAGGATCAGGTCGACGTGCGGTGCCACCACCATCATCCCGAGCGTGCTGGGCCGGAAGCCAGCGTCGTCGCCCTTGTGCGGGTTCATCCAGACCAGCCGGTGGCACAGCCGGGACAGCCGCTCCGCCGCCGTGGCCAGCACCTCCGGATCGCCCGCGGTCCAGGCCGTCGGAGCAGACCACCACGACCCCGCCGCGGGCCAGGCCGCGGCGGCCGTAACCGCGCACGAAGGCGTCCAGGCTGTCCCCGATCCTGGTGCCGCCCTCCCAGTCGAACACCGCGCGCCCGGCCCGCGCGAGCGCCTCGTCGGGCCTGCGGCTGCCCAGCTCCCGGGTGATCCTGGTGAGCCGGGTGCCGAAGCAGAACACCTCGACCTTCGCGGCCGCGCGCCTGGCCGAGTAGGCGAACTGGAGCAGGTTGCGCGAGTAGTCGGCCATCGAGCCGGAGACGTCGAGGATCAGGATCAGCGGCCGCAGCCTGGCCTTGCGCTGCCGCCAGTAGAGCTCGGCGGGCTCGCCGTGCAGCCGGAGCGACTCCCGGACGGTGCGCCGCAGGTCGGGGGCGCGGCCCGTGCGGGCCGCCGTCGTCCGCCGGGTGCGCCGCCGCGGCGGGGTGAGCCGGATCCGTGCCATGATCCGGCGCACCGCGGCCAGTTCGTCGGGGGTGCATGCGGCGAAGGCCTTGTGCTTGAGCGCCGCCACGTCCGAGGCCATCCAGCCGAGCACCGCCTGGTCCTCGCGCTCCTCGCCGGCCTGCTCGGTCTCCGGCATCGCCAGCGCCGCCTCGGCCTCGGCCACGGTGCTGGCCGTGAGCGTAACCAGTTCGGGGACCAGGTTCGCGGCGTCAAGGAAGAACCGGCGGAACACCTCGTCGTAGACGGCGATGTCGTCCCGCCTGGTCACCAGCGTGGCCCGGCCCGCCCAGTAGAGATCGACCAGGTCGGTGGCGTCCAGCGGGGTCATCGCCACGCAGTAGGTGAGGACGTCCCCGGTGCCCACCGCCAGCCCGGCCAGGCGCAGCTCGCGGCAGAACCGCACCAGCACGCCGGTGAGGCCGGGCTCAGGCACCGGAGGTGATCTCCTCCAGGTTGTCCCGGACCAGGTCGAGGTCGTCGCGGTCCTTCACCACGGCGCCGAGGGTGTCCCCGGCCAGTTGCGGGTCAAGCTCGGTACCGCCGAGCAGGTCGACGGTGCGGGCCCAGTCGATCGTCTCGGCCACGCCGGGCGGCTTGGCGAGGTCAAGCTCGCGCAGCCGGTGCACCGCGGCGACCACCTTGGCGGCCAGCGCCTGCGGCACGCCCGGCTCCCTGATCAGCACGATCTCCAGTTCCCGCTCGGCCGAGGGGTAGCCGATCCAGTGGTAGAGGCAGCGCCGTTTCAGCGCGTCGTGCAGTTCCCTGGTGCGGTTCGAGGTGAGCACCACCAGCGGCGGCGTCTGCGCCTTGATCGTGCCGATCTCGGGGATGCTCACCTGGAAGTCGGACAGGATCTCCAGCAGGAACGCCTCGAACTCGTCGTCGGCGCGGTCCACCTCGTCGATCAGCAGCACCGCCCGGTCGCCGGCCCGCACCGCCTCCAGCAGCGGCCGCTCCAGCAGGAACTTCGGCCCGAACAGCGTGTCGACGGCGTCGCCGCCGGCGATCTGGTGCTCCGACAGCGCCCGGATCTGCAGCATCTGCCGCGCGTAGTCCCACTCGTAGAGTGCCTGGTGGGTGTCGATGCCCTCATAGCACTGCAGCCGGATCAGCCTGCGGCCGAAGACCGCGGCGAGCACCTTGGCGGCCTCGGTCTTGCCCACCCCGACCTCACCTTCGAGCAGGATCGGGCGTGGCAGCGACATCGACAGGAACAACGCGGTGGCCAGGCCACGATCAGCGAGGTAACCGCCCCGGCGCAGGACGTCCGTCAGCTCGCCGACGGTCCGCGGGTGATCGGCCAAGTGTCTCCCTTAGCCTGGGATTCCGGTCAGCCCCGCTGGGCCGGCCGCAGTATCAGGTCCGCGACGGTGCCGCCGTCCGGGCTGAGCTTGCCCTCGCGCTCCAGCCGGTCCCGCCAGGCGGCGCGCAGGTCGTCCTCGGCGCCCGCCAGCTCGCTGAATCCGACATCGGCCATCCGCTTGCAGGACTTCCCGGTGCCCATGTCGTCGAGATCGGCGCTGGTCTGCCCCTGCGCGCTCCAGATCCCGCGAAGTACTTCGAGGGCCTCATCGGGCTCGCGGCTCATCGCGCCTCCTCCAGGCCGGCAGTGTCGTCCCAGCCTGACTGTAGTTCCTGCCCACGACCACAGCGAGCCCGGATTAAGCGATCTCTTATCCGGCAGCGGGCGGCGGTTCCCCTTTCGGGCATAGTGGCAGGAAAGGGAATTATTACCCCATCGCCAGGGCAACCAGACTTTGCCCGTGCCATGCTTGCCCACGCCATCCTCGCGTCGGGGCGGGGGCGCGCTGACCACCGCCCGAACAGCGGAAACTCCGGGGAGTGACGATATTGATGAGACGGTTCGTGGTGACGGCGGCCCTGGTGCTGACCGGGGTGCTGCTGGCGGCGCAGCCAGCGGCGGCAAGCTGGCTGCAGCAGAACACTCCGGTGCCGTCCGGCGCGTCGGTCTGGGATTTCAGCGCGGTGTCCTGCACGTCCACGACCTCGTGCATGGCCGTGGGGAATGCCACCGGCCTGCTCGCCGAGAGTCTCACCGGCAGCACCTGGACGGTGGTCAACATCCCCGATCCCGGGGCCGGCCAGCTCAGTGGCATCTCGTGCAAGTCCGCGTCCGCGTGCGAGGCCGTGGGCAACTTCAGCAACGGCGGGACCATGGAAACCCTCGCCGAGGCGCTGGAACGGCAGCACCTGGTCCATCCAGTCCACCCCCAATCCCGGCGGCGCCACGGCCAGCCAGCTCAGCGACGTCTCGTGCAAGTCGGCGTCGTCGTGCGAGGCGGTGGGCGAGTTCACCAGCGGTGGCACGACACAGACCCTCGCGGAGGCCTGGAACGGCTCAAGCTGGTCCATCCAGAGCACGCCCAACGTGAGCGGCGCGACGAACAGCGTGCTCAGCGGGGTGTCCTGCCCCTCCGCGACCGCCTGTGAGGCGGTGGGCGACTCGTCCTCCGGATCCAACTTCGCCACGCTGGCGGAGGTCTGGAACGGGTCGAGCTGGGCCATCCAGAACACGCCGAACCCGAGCGGGTCGAGCTTCAATGAGCTGGCGGGCGTCTCCTGCACCGCGCCCGCCGCCTGTACGGCGACCGGCACGAACCTTGCGGAACGCTGGAACGGCACGAGCTGGGCGCTGCAGGCGATCGTCAAACCGAAGGGCAGCAGCTCCGCCCCCGACCTGGCCCGCGTGTCGTGCACCGACAACACCCGCTGCATGGGTGTCGGCGACGTTTTCTTCGACGGCGTCGAGAGCGTGCTGGCCGAGCAGTGGGACGGCACCAAATGGACGGTGCTGAACGTGCCGCTCTCGACCTCGGCCGACGAGAGCGGGCTGGGCGACGTGTCCTGCACGTTCGCGACCGCGTGCACCGCGGTCGGCTTTTACCACGACCCGGTGGACGGCGACCGCGCACTCGCGGAGAACTGGTCGCTGCGCTGGCAGCTTCAGGCGCCGCAGATCCCGGCGGGCGCGATCGCCAGCAGCCTGCAGACGGTCTCCTGCCCGTTCGTGAACTTCTGCGCCGCGGTCGGCGGCGACGAGCAGAGCGGCAGCGTCTTCGACGCGGTGGTGGAGACCTGGAACGGCAAGAACTGGATCGTCGGCACCATTCCCAACGCCTCGAACAGCGCCCTGTCCGGCGTGTCCTGCAACGGGGCGAAGGCCTGCACGGCGGTGGGCGATGCCGTCGGCGGCGGATCGACGCTGGTCTCGCTCGCCCTGCGGTGGAACGGGACAAGCTGGGCGGCCCAGTCCACCCCGAACCCGGCCGGCGCGGTGCACAGCTTCCTGACCAGCGTGTCGTGCGCATCGGTGAAGACGTGCACGGCCGTGGGGTTCTGGACCGACTCGGGCGGGAACCAGGCGCCGTTCGCCGAGCAATGGAACGGCACGACCTGGACGCTGAAGACCGTCCCCGCGCCTACCGGGTCCACCACGGCCCAGCTCAACGGCGTGTCCTGCACCTCCTCGACCGCCTGCGAGGCGGTGGGCTCGGACAACACCCACACCTGGGCTGAGGTGTGGAACGGCAGCACCTGGTCGATTCAGAACATCGCCACCCCCGGTGGCGGCCAGCATCCGTTCGTCAACGGGGTTGACTGCACGGCCGCGACCGCCTGCACCGCGGTGGGCGATTTCGTCAACGGCTCGGACAAGGTGGTCCCGCTCGCGGAGCGGTGGAACGGGTCTGCCTGGTCCGTCCAGAACGTGCCCGTCCCGTCAGGGAGCATCAGCGAGTTCTCCAGCGTGTCGTGCAGCACCACGGCGTCCAGCATCGGGTGCAACGCCGTCGGGTTCGTCACCAAGAACGGCATCAGCCTGCCGATGGCGGAGAACTGGAACGGATCGTCGTGGGCGGTCAAGCCGGCGCAGTCGCCGGACCCGAACGCGAGCCGCAGCACGATGTCCGGCGTGTCCTGCTCGTCGCTGATCACTTGCATGGGTGTCGGGTTCGACGACACCTCGACGGGGGCGGAGGTCCCGGTGGGCGAGCTGTATTCCTGATTTCGCGGCGCGACAGCGCGGGCCGGGCAGTGGCTGCCCGGCCCGCGCTGTGATCCGGTTTGGTCACCCGGAGGTGAAGTAGGGCCACACCGGCCCGCCGAAGGTGTCGCTCCGCACCTGGCGGAACCCGGCCGGGACGGTCACGTTCGCCATGGCGATGTTGCCGGGCGTGGCCGGCAGGGCGGTGATCTCCTGGCGGGTCGTGCCGTCCAGGGGCCTGCCGTCGCGGTAGTGCGTCCGGTTGTTCCAGATCACCAGCATGGGCAGGTATGTCTTCGGGTTCACGTACAGGATGGCATCCACGCGGAACGGGCCACGGCCCTCACCGTGCGGCAGTTGGCTCCAGAAATGCCAGTTCGTCGTCGAGCCGGTGAGTTTGATCGTGGACACGCCGTTGACCTGGGCGTGCCCCGCGACCTTGAACAGCCCGCAGGACAGCGCCTGGCGGATGTAGGCCGGCCAGTTTGCGGGGCCGTTGAACTCAACGATGTCCAGGCGGACGGTGCAGGCGTTCGGCACGAACCCCAGGATTCCGGCGTTGGCCCACTCGTGATGGCGGTAGTCGATCTGCGCGTAGATGTGCCGTCCGTGGACCGTGGTGGTACCGACGTTCCAGTGCACCCGTCCCTGCGCCCAGCGCATGCCTGGAACCAGAGCGGGCGGGATATACCCGGACTGGGCGAGCCGCATGTCACCCCGGTAGTTCCAGCCCATGACCGGGGGATAGGGAGCGCTGAAGATGGTCTTGGTCTGGATGACCTTGTTCCTGGCCGCCAGCGCGTGCGCCACACGCGTGATTACGAAGGCGTCGGTGCGCGCCTGGACGGTCCGCGAAGCGACCTGGCCCGGCGCGGTCGCGATGACCACGGCGGCGGCCGTCGCCGCGGCAGCCCCGCCGGCCAGCGCGGCCCGGGCGGCGATCTTCCTGCGCCGTACGTGCGTGCGTGCCCGCTCGGCCACCCCCTTCGGCACCTGCACGTCCGCGGTGAGCCGGTCCAGGCCCTCGCGGAGCAGATCTTCCACGGCCCCGTTCATGATCTTCCTCCTGCCACTTCGAGATCGGTCCTCAGCTGTGTCCTTTTGGGTGCCGGCCCGTCCAGCGACTCCGGCCCGGGCCCGGCCAGCTCACGCAGCCGTCGCAGCCCCCGTGCCGCGGCGGATTTGACCGTGCCCTCGGTGCAGCCCAGCAACTCCGCGGTCTCCGCCTCGGTGCGCTGTTCCCAGTACCGCAGCACCACGACCGCCCGCTGCCGCGGCGGTAGCTGCTGCAACAGGCGGACCAGCGTGTCGCGCAGATCCACCACGGCGACGTCGTCGCTGCCCGGGTGCTCCGCGCGGGCCTGCGAACGGAACTCGGCGAGCCTGCCCCGCCACCGGCCCCGGCGCCGCCAGCCGTCGGCCGCCAGGTTGTACAGGGTGCGGCGCAGATATCCCTCGGGGTCGGTGTCGACCCGGCCCCAGTTGTGCAGCAGCCGCTCCAGGGCTGCCTGCAACAGGTCCTCGCCGTCCGTCCGGCTGCCGGTGAGCGCAACCGCCGCGCGCATCAGGTGCTGTCCGCGCTCGCCGAGCAGCCGTTCCACGGCCTGGTCATCCGGCTCGCGGCCCATGATCACCTCCCGATATCGCCTGCTTGCAGTGTCGCCCGCCAAGGACGTGTGGGAGGCCGCCGGGGTTGCCTCCGCCGCCGGGCTTTTAACCGTCCCCGGGCCACCCAGCGGCCGTCACCCGGACCACTCCGCGGCTCGCCGCCCGAAGCCAACGGCCCACCGCCGTGCCCGGGCCGGGCGCCCGGGCCAGCACGGCGACCCGCGATAGTAAATTGCTACTTTACCTATCTTCTTTTAGGTGTAACGTCTGCCGCGATTACGCCGGTCTGGATGTAATCGGCACGGCCGGGCCGTGCGTCCTATTAACAGAACTTCGGGGAGAGCTGACCGCTAGCGCCGATCTCGGCGCCTATAATTCTTTACCTCTAATTTAAGGATAGATCTTGGTCTAGGTAGAAATCCTGGGGGGATGCGGTAAGGTCGCCTGCCATTGGAGGACAAATGACTGATCATCACCGAACGCGCCCCCGAATGCTACTGCTGCGTAAACCGTACGGCCTGCGATATGCGGTGATCGCGGGCATTGCCGCGGCCGGATGCTGCGCTCTCCAGCTCCCGGCGGCCGCCAGCGCCACGACCGGGAAGGTGGTGCAGACCGGGCCGGTGTCGCCCACTCCGGCGACCGGGACGCCGAAGCTGGCGACCACGGGAACCACGGAGCAGGTCCGGCAGCTCGTGCAGTGCGGTAGCACCATGTACGCCGTGGGCACCTTCTCGGAGATCCAGCGGTTCACCACCACCTACCCCCGGAACAACATCTTCAGCTTCAGCGCGACCTCCCCGTTCAAGGTCACGTCGTGGGCCCCGGACGTCAACGGGGAGGTCAACTCGATCGCCTTCGACGGCAGCAACTGCAACGACGCCTACATCGGCGGGCAGTTCACCTCGGTCAACGGCACGAAGGTCCGCAACATCGCCGAGATCGACACCACCACCGGGGATGTCGTGCCGGGGTTCGCCGGCAACGCCTCGCAGAAGGTGGACACCCTGCTCGTGGTGGACGGGCACCTGCTCGCCGGCGGGACCTTCACCTCGATCAACGGCAGCACGGCCGATCCGTACTACGCCAGCCTGAACCCGGTCACCGGGCTGGACGACGGGTTCCTGCACCTAGGCATCTCCGGCCACTACGTGTTCCATGACGTGAAGCGGAACGGGACCGAGGTCTACAACCAGCAACTGTCCCACGGCGGCACGCTGCTGCTGGTCGAAGGTGACTTCACCAAGGTCGGCGGCCTGGGCCAGGCAGCAGATCTTCATGCTGAACGTGAGCGGCTCGACCGCGACGGTCACCGGCTGGAGCTCACCGGAGTTCGACGGCAGCAAGGGCGAGATACCCAACGGTTACCCCTACCAGTGCGGTGACTCGCACCCGTTCTACATCCACGCCGCTGCCTGGTCGCCGGATGACTCGACGATCTACATCGCCGACACCGGGTTCCGCATCTGGAACTGGAACGGCAAGTTCCCGATGCCCGGCCTGTGCGACGCGGCGGCATCCTTCCCGGCCACCCAGAAGGAAGTGCTCCACAACTGGATCGCCAACGACGGCTGTGACTCGCTGTATTCGGTGGCCGCCGACAACAGCGCGGTCTACGTGGCGGGCCACAACCGGTGGTTCCCCAACGGAAACGACTGCAACGCCCAGGGCAAGGGCGCGATACCGGCTCCGGGCCTGGCCGGGCTGGCCCCGGGAGCGACCGGCGGATCGCTGATCCTGAACTCCACGGGCAATGCGGGCCTGTACAGCAGGTCCCGCGGGCACGGCGCCGACGACATGCTGCTCACCAGCGCCGGCCTGTGGATCGCCAGCGACAACTTCGGCGGGCGCACCTCATGCGGCGGCGTCTCGGGATACGCCGGGATCTGCTTCCTGCCCTATAACTAACCCGTCAGGGTGTCACAATGACGCCGCCCGGCATGGCCCGCATACCCGGCCACGCCGGGCGGCGTCATGTGGCCATTCCTATTGTGCGGGACTAAGCCGCAGCAAGATTGCACCGAATTCCAGCCCGAGCACCCTGTAGCGGACAATCACGGGGCCATGGCTATGTGCCCGGGCTCCGGGAGATCGCCGCTTTCGCCGCCGAAGATCCGCCACGCGGATAAGCGCCCGCTGACAACCGGCAGACCTACAGGCGCGGTACAGGCGATCACGGCCCGCCGTCTGGCAGGAGCGGCTGGCAGGCCTTCTGGGCGGACTTGAACCGCGACGAGTTCTGGTCGATGCCGGTGATGTTGAAGCCGATCTGGTGGCTGTTCTCGAAGGGGTCCGGGAAGCTGGCTATGCCATGCGAGCGCATGCACTCGGCATATTTCAGCATCGCGTTCATGCCCGCCTGGAGTTGTGCCGTGGAGATGTGGCCGAAGCCCGTCTTCTGCTGGCACAGCTTGCTGGCCGACACGTACCGTGCCGAGCTGCGGTCGATGCTGCTGGGGACCGAGAACCCCACGCCCTTGCTCTGTGCGCTGTCCTGCACGGTGGGATCCGGAAAGCCGAGGATGCCGTGCGCGCGCATGCACTTCGCGTAGGCAAGCGCCTGGTTGGTCAGGCTGCCGAGGGTCTGCAGGCCTGGCGTGGCGCTGGACGAGCTGCCACCGCCGCATGCCGTGGCGAGCAACGCGATCACCGCGGCTGCCAGCAGGCCTGTCCGCGGCAACCGTGAACGCAGCTGCCGGCCCTGGCGGCCGATGGTGTCGTTCACCTGGCAATCCTCACGGATCTCGTCGACGATTCTCGCTGTGCACCATCATCGGCGGCGGGCCTCATGGTCCAGCGCGAATCGCGTGCGAGTTGCGTGTGAACCACCCGGGCAGGGCCCGTTGTCAGTTTCGCCCCGGGCGGGAAGGCGGCGGCTACACCCCCGTTTGAGCGATCAGCCGGCCGGAGTTCACTGCCGCGGTGAAGGCTTCGTAGTCCCGCTCGTTCTGGTCGGCGTAGGCGACGGAGAAGTCGGCGATCGCCCGGTCGAAGGCGTCTCCCTTGCCAAGGTAGGAGGAGATGGCGATGCGGTCACCCCAGCGGGCGTGCGCCCGGGCCAGGGTGGCACCACAGATACGCGAGTACAGGGTGGCCCCGGGCGCCAGCACGTTTTCGACGTCCACGCCGCCCTTCCAGTCGTGGAACTGCCGGACGTAGTAGTCGCGGGTCACTCCGTCCAGGCCCTTGATGCGTTGCCAGCCCAGGAAGATGTCGGTGGCCGACTGCATCAGCCGCTGCCCGGCAACCACGCGCTCGCCATGGTGCGCATATGTGCTCTTCCCGACGAACCGTTCGAGCACGGAGGCTTGTGCCTCCTTCACCTGCAGGAACAGCGGGTCTTTATGGTCGCGGCCCAGCAACAGCATGATGTAGCAGCGGGTCCCGACGCTGCCCACCCCGACGACCTTCAGGGCCGAGTGCACGTATCGGAACTCCTCCAGTGGATGGTGCTGGCGGCCGAGCGTGCGCCGGTAAGAGGCGAGCAGTTTCTTGATCAAGTTTTCGGCGTCGTCCCAGTCCGATCCCGGTGTCACGATGTCCTCGATCGGAACGATCAGCGGGGGGTCCGCTACGATCCGCAACTCGCCCGCGAACTCGCTCGCCCGCTTGGCGAATACGCGCGTGCTGTCGCGAGTATGTGCCTGCTCCACGACCTGCTCGAAGGTCCGGGCTTCCTTCTTGCTGACCCGTTTGACGCGCACCTCGTCGCGCACCAGGTTGAGCAGCGTCCCGGCTTGCAGTTGGTCGTACCACGCCGCAAGGGTCGGCATCCCGGCCGCCTGCCGGAGGCGCTCCCGGTACTCGCGCACCCCGGCGGTGACGATCGCCCGCCGGGTTTCCGGAGGAAAGCCCCGGTCACGGCCCATGACCTCGAAGCTGGCGGCCATGCGCTTGACGTCCCATTCCCAGGGGCCGGGCAGGGTCTCGTCGAAGTCGTTGATGTCGAAAATCATCTGCCGCTCGGGGGTGCCGAACAGCCCGAAGTTCGACAGGTGTGCATCTCCGCACACCTGCACGGTGACGCCGGACACCGGAGTGTCCGCCAGGTCGGCCGCCATGACCAGGGCAGCACCACGGTAGAAGGTGAACGGCGAGACCAGCATCCGCCCGTACCGGATCGGCACCAGATGCTGGACCCGGCTCTGCGCCTGCTCTTCAAGCAGCGCCACCGGGTCGGCGCGGCCCGGCGCCGGCTCCCACTGGCCATGGGCTGCTCGTGGCGCCGTGGTGCGAGCGCCCCGGCCCCTGGCGACCCGTTCCTGCACGGTCAGGTGCGCCCGCCGCCACGCCGAAGCGAACGGCGCGACACGTGCGCCGTCGCCTGCCGGCGCCCCGGCCCCACTGGAGTGTGTACTAGCAGCCACGCTGGCCTCCAGCCATGCTGACCTTGTCCCCCTTGACCGTGGTAACAGGCAGCATCATTTAACGCAAACCGGTACGCGGCATCACCCACTGCGGGCGAAGCCCGGCGGTACGCCACCGGCAGCGCCCCGCTCGCCCCGAAATGAACTGCCACACGGCACGCCGCTCGTGAGCGCGCTGCCCTACTCTTCGCCGGAAAACCGCTCCCACGCCGACTGGCGAGTCATCCCGAGGGCCTCGCCGATCCGCGCCCAAGTCGCCCCTAGCGCACGGGCCCTTCGCACCCACCCCGCCAGATGCTGCTCCACCTGTGCGCCCGCGGCCGCTATCCGGGGCAGGCTCGCCAGCGCCTCATCGACGCTGACCGCATGTTCCCAGGCGGCAAGGTGGGGCGTGGGGGAGGGCGGGCCGTCAACCAGCTGCGCGCACAGCGCTACGCAGCCATCACAGATGAACACCCCAGGCCCTGCCACCAACCTCCTTACCTCGGTCTGTGGCTTCAGGCAGAACGAGCACGCGGCGATGACGGGCTGCTCTGTCACGGCAGGCATCACACGGCCTCCTTGTCAGGCTACGCTTGACACCGTAAGGCCTGGCCTGACACGGGTCAAGACGAGCGATGACCGAGGTACCTGGCATCATCTCGACATGGCCGAGCTGTGGTTCCCGGTACCGCCCCTGGCTGATGATGTGGTACTGCTGCGCCGTTGGCGCGAGGCCGACGTGCCGGGCATGGTGCTGGCGTTCAGTGATCCGGTGATGCAGCGGTTCTCATGGCGCACTAATCCGTACACCGAGACTGATGCGCGGGACTCCTTCGCTGAGCAGGAACAGGCCCGCTTGCGTGGCGATGGGCTGCACTTCGCGCTGGCTGAACCGCACGACCAGGACGTGGTGCTCGGCGGCGTCTCGCTGCACTGGGTTCGCCTGGATCAGGGCTGCGCGGCGGTTGGGTATTGGCTCGCCCCCGGAGCCCGCGGCCGGGGTGCCGCGACACATGCGGTCCGCCTGCTCGCCCGGTGGGCATTCGCCGAGTTGGGCCTGGCCCGGCTGGAGCTGACTTGCGGTCCCGACAATGAGGCGTCGCAGCATGTCGCCGGGCGTTGCGGGTTTTCCCGCGAGGGCCTTCTTCGTTCCCACGTGCCTTTCAAGGGAGGCCGCCGCGACAGCGTGATCTATAGCCTGCTTCCCGGCGAACTGCGGTAGAAATGCATGCCCATTCGGCAAATGGTGCCAGCCCGCCCGATCGCCGTCCTGGCAAGATAGCGGCATGGAACGTGTGCTTGGAATCGGTGGATACTTCATGCGGGCCGCCGACCCGGCGGTCCTGGGCGCGTGGTATCGCGATTGCCTAGGCCTGGACGCCGATGAGAACGGCCTGTGGCGTCAGGGAGGCGGGCCGACGGTGTTCGCGACGTTCGAGTCCGAGACTGATTACTTCGGGTCCCGCGCTCAGCAGGCCATGCTCAACTTCCGGGTCCGCGACCTGGATGCGATGCTCGCGCAATTGCGCGCCAAGGGAGCGGACGTGGCCAAAGAAACGCAGGACATGGAGGGTGTCGGTCGATTCGGCTGGGTCACCGATCCTGAGGGCAATCGGGTCGAGCTGTGGCAGCCCGCCTGACCGCGTCTTTACGCAGGCGGTGACGTGCCTGCAGTGGGCGATCATCCCGCGAATATCCCGCGTTGAAGCCGATTCAGCCGGCTGCACCTGGCTGGCCTGACCAACGCCGCGGTGATCATCATGGGCGTGGTCCTCGGCGCCGTGGTGGTGGTCACGCTGGTGCTGGTGCTGGTCAGCCATCATTAAGGGCTCCGCATGATCCCGGCGACTGGTACCTCCGTTTCGCCGTGACTCACTCGCCCGGCAGGGCCAGCGAGGGAAGCCCGGTGAGCCTGCCTTGTCTGGTTGCGGCCGTAGCCGGGTGGCTAAAGGGATCGGCCTCGTGATGCGTGTAAAGGGTATGGAGCAGGAGCTGAAGGAATTCGCGGAGTTCTATGAGTCCACCCGCGAAGACTGCCTGCGGATCGTGCTGCTCAACGTCGGTGACCGGTACCTGGCCCAAGATCTCGTCGCGGAGGCGTACACGAGAGCCTGGGTGTCGTGGCGGAAGGTACGCGCGCTGGAGGTGCCGCGGGCATGGGTGGTGCGCATCGCGCTGAATACGCACGTGTCCTGGTGGCGCCGCCGTCGGCGTGAGGTCGCCCTTGGCGACCACGACACTGCGATGGCCGCTGAGCAAGTCACGGTAGTCAGCGGCGACCTGCTGGCCGCGCTGCGGCGGCTGCCCGCTCGTCAGCGCGAAGTCGTCACGCTGCGGCTCCTGCTGGACATGGATACCGAGACTACGGCCAGGGTTCTTGGCATAGCCCCGGGAACCGTCGGCGCTCACCTACACCAGGCGGTCGCAAAGCTGCGGGCCGCGATCCCCAGTCACCACGGTCAGGAGATCAGCAAATGAACGACAGCGACACAGTGGATGTGGTGCGGGATTCCCTCACTACGGCCAAGGACTCCCTCGTTGGAGTTCACGTGAACACACCGCTGGACGCCATCGTGAGGAACGGCCGGGCCAGGCGCAGGCGGCACAGGCTCACCGGCCTCACGGGGGCCATGGCCGTCACGGCAGGGATGGCTCTGGCCGTGACCGCGCTGACATCATCCGGCCACCCGGCCAGCCAATCTGGCCACTCAGCCAGCCATCCGCTCATAGCCCGGCTGGCGGCCTGGACTGTGGCCAAACAGGCCAATGGCGACATCAAGATCACGATCCGCGAACTGCGCGATCCGTCCGGGTTGCAAAGCACGCTGCGCGCGGACGGCGTCCCGGCCAATGTCAGTTCATCCACCCAGCCCGACCCGTCGTGTCAGCCTTACCCCCAGACCCAGGCCCTCTTCACCAGCATTTACCACGCTCAGAAGGGTGTGGGTTCCGGAAATGCCGTGCTGGTCATTCATCCCTCCGCCCTCCCCCGTGGCGCAGGCGTGCAGATCGGGGCTAGCGTCGGTGGGCGTATAGGAGACGGCAGTCCCCACCAGGTGGCCGGCAATCACACCGTCCATCAGCCCGTTCATCAGGTAGCGGCGCGAGCCGGCAACACCGTCCTTCGCGTCGGCCTGGTATACGCCAGCCAGCAGTGCACCGGAAGTTGATCCGCCGCCAAGATAGCTGGAGCCAGATCACCTGGCCAAAGGGCCGCGCCTCGATTCGCGCGGCCCTTTGGCCTGTCGCCACGCCACGGGCACGACTCGCGGTTTCAAAGCCGGTCAGGTTACGCTCAGGCACAGGTATCTGACCTGGAAGGACCCTCTCCTTCCGGATGCTCGCGCCATCGGTCATCCCGCGCATATCCCGCCGCCCAAGCCAGCCGTGGCATGAGCGCACCGCCGTCATGGCAGTGATCTACTACACCTTGTAGATTTCAGCCGTGCCCCTTCGCGTGCAAGCCGTCCGCGCGGTAGCTGGCGCAACCGTGGCCTTGCTGGCGGCAGGCTGCTCGCTCGTGCATTCTTCCTCGGCCAGCTCGTCCGGCATGCCGGGGACTGCGATCTTCCCTGCCGGGCAGCGGCCGCCGCTGCCCGCTGTCTCTGGCCGGACGCTCACTGGCGGGAAGCTCAGTCTGGCTGCGGACCGCGGGCACGTGATGGTGCTGAACTTCTGGGGATCATGGTGCTCGGTCTGCCAGCAGGAAGCACCTGCGCTGGCGGTCGCCGCCCGGCAGTTCACCCCATCGGGCGTCCGCTTCGTCGGCGTCGACGTCGCTGACAACTCCGCCAGCGCCAAGGCGTACATGCGGCACCACGGGCTTCGCTATCCAAGCCTGAGCGATCCGGGCGACCGCATCGCGCTCGAGTTCAATCGGCTGATCCCCATCTCCGCCTTCCCTAGCACGCTCGTGATTGCTCCGGACGGCAGGATCGCCGGGCGCGTGATCGGCGCCGCATCCGACCATGACCTCCGGCGCCTGATCAAAGCAGCCTTGTAGACGGGTCCTGGTTCTCCCCTCGGGCACGCAGCGGGCACGAACTGGCAGGGATGCCTGATGGTCACAAGAATGAGCCCGGCCCGGATGGGGCCTGGGCTGCGGATACGGGTGGTGGGGCTATGTGGACTTGAACCACGGACCTCTCTTCCTTATCAGGGATGGCAGGCCAGCCGGGATGCCCGGCCCCTGACCAGCGTATTTACCCCTCAGCATCCCAAGTCTGGCGCGCTCATGACGCATCGCTGACGCACGGGGCCCCGTGGGGGCAGTCGCCGCCGAATTGGGCATCACCGTGGCCACGGTAAAGAAGGACATCACCGCCAGCCGCACTGCTGGCTAGACCTCGGGCCCGCCCCGGGGAAGCGCATCCGGCGCGTATCCCCTACCAGCGGCTGCGTTCCCACGAGGTGGTCATCGGGACGACCGGGGCGGCAAGAACACGCCCTGAGCCGGGATACACAAGCGGGAAGGTGACAGTCGCCTCTTACCGCTCGGTGACGTAGGCGCCGCGGCCGGGGACGACCTCGACCAGGCCCTCGTCAGCGAGCACGCGGACGGCCTTGCGTGCGGTCAGCCGCGCGACCTCATACCGCTGCATGAGCTGAGTCTCGGACGGCACCGGACGGCCGGGCACGTAGACGCCACGCTCGATCTCGCCACGCAGAATCGCGGCTATCTGCAGGTAGACAGGCGTCTTGCCCTCATGATCAACCGTCACGTGATCAAGCTACCCGGGTAGCTCTGACAGCAGACTTTGCTATCGGACCCTAGCCCGATCTATCCGACTAGGCGTAGCGTGACAGATCCAATGCATCAAGCGGCCCCGGCCGGTGCTGCACACCAACCGGGGCCTAGGACCAGTCCTGCTAGGAGGACCAGCCCATGACCGCAGAGCCTAACGACGATGAACGCGCCCGCGCACTCGCCACAATCGACCGCGACTACCCCGGCTGGCACGCATGGTCGGCCGTGCTCGCCGGCATCGTCTACGCGCGCCGGCCGCGGACCAGCCCGCCCTTAGTGGTCCGGGCCATCACCACCGACGCGCTACGGCAGGCCATCGAGGATGCCGAGGCAGAGCGGGGGCTGAGGTGACGGCCGTCGATGAAGCACTCGCGGCGCTCCGGGAGCGCTGGGGCGGCCAGTGGGAAGTCTGGGTTGTCCCACTCGCGCTCGGGGGGGAGCGGTGGTGTGCGCGGCGGCACGGCGATCCCCTGCCCGACGTGCTCCACGCGGACACCCCCGGGCACTTGGCCGAGTACATAGCAGACGCCGAGGCCGAGGCAGGCTCATAGCCCCGAGCCGAGTTGGCGCGCCACCGCGAGTTACCATCAGGCCGCCTCCGGGGAAGTCTCAGACGCATCCCGCTCGCTCCCCGGGGGCCCCCTTTTTCACGGCGTGGAAGACCCCAGTGCCGATCAGGGAACCGGGGGTCTCTCCATCCCATGGCCACGGCGTGCCGCCGGGTAACCCGGCCGGTATCCCGGGAACGCTTCAGCGCTAGCGGAGCCTGCCGAGCTAGCTTGCCGAGCAGTGACCGGCGGCCTCCGGCGACCCAGCGCCGCAGCCTCTCGCGATCCGAGCCCTGGGGGCGCTTACGGGGGGCTCATAGCCGCGCGCTGGCTCTGCCTGACGACCGCACCGGGCCGCGTTGCGCTATCAGGGTGGCCCGGTGAGCAGCAGGCCCCTGGTCATTGCCGGACTTATCGAGGTAGTAGCCGACGGCGATACAGGCGGAGGCCCTCTTGGCGCAAGCGACCGCTGGCAGCCCAAGCGGTGACTGCCCGTAAAACCGCCACTACCGGCGTTGCTGGGCAACGGGGCCGCGGCGGCCGACCATGATGAGGCAGCGCCCGAAATCAGCAGCCCGGCGGCTTTACCTGACGCGGTTGTATACATGCCGACGGCCAGGCAGGCGGCGGCAGATGTGCAGGCTACAGACTTGAGGGCTGTGTTCGGGCTCATCGAGCGCGCTTTCCAGCCTCGGCAAAGCCAGCCCCTACCGCTGCTGTCGCAGGTTGTAGTCGGGGCGCAGGGCAGCCCTCAAGGACCGGTAGCATATGGGGCCAAGGTCAGGTCAGCGGGTAGGGCTGCCAGCCTGAAAGCGGAAGGTCGGCGGTTCGACCCCCGCCCCTGACCACTAGTCCCGCATCAAGAAGCAAGGCCGCTGACCTGGCGAGACGCCGGCGGGCATTCTTGTCGGCTGTGATCGCCAAGTGAGCGTCCCTGCCCATGCGTGACGTTGCTTGCCGTGCGATATCACACGTGGATCGCACGGCTTGCCGCTCGATTGCTGCTGAGTGGGGGTCCTCCTGTGCCAGGCCAGCCTGCGGCGTTTATGAGCTATGTCCGCTTTAATGATCAGCACGATGACGGTCAGCTCACCCAGCTCCGAGAGCGGCTCAGCGCGGAAGTGCGGGCGCAGACTGGCGCGGAGTTTCTGATCTTCCAAGATCGCAACGATATTGCTTGGGGACAGAATTGGCAGCTGCGCATCGATGAGGCGCTGGACGCAGTAACGCTTTTGCTGGTGATCATCACTCCGGGCTTGTTCCACAGCCCCGCCTGCCGGTCGGAGGTAATGCGGTTCCTGGACCGCGAGCGTGACCTGGGCCGCCAAGACCTGATCTTGCCGGTCTACTACATCAGCGCCCGCGAGATGGACGACCCCGCCCGGCGAGAAGGCGATGACATGGCGCAGGTGCTGGCGTCGCGGCAGTACGCCGATTGGCGGGAACTGCGTTTCGAGCCATTCACTTCGCCGCTGGTGCGCAAGGCCCTAGCGCTGCTGGCGTCCAGGATGCGGGACACGTTCTGGCAGCCACGCCCGCAGGCCCCACCTCGCCCTAAGAGAGGCAAGCAGGCGGTCAGCCTCGAATTTGGAACGTCTGCGCCTGCGGGCGCGGCGAGCAGGGTGACGGCCAAGACGGAGCCGCCGACGCACGTCGTTGACCCCTACCTGAGGGGGGACTTCGCCACGATCAGCGCGGCAATCGAGGCAGCCTCGCCTGGCGATCGGATCCTGGTGCGGCCAGGTTTGTATGAGGACCATCTGGTCATCGACAAGCCGCTGGAGATCCTTGGTGACGGCCCAGTGCCCGATATCGAGGTCCGCGCCACCAGTGGTGACGCATTGGCGTTTCGGACGAGCATCGGTCGGGTGGCGAATTTGACCCTGCGACAGGCCGGAGGTGAAGGCACGTGGTTCTGCGTAGACATCACGCAGGGGCGGCTGGAGCTGGAAGGCTGCGACATTAGTAGCCAGAGCCTTTCATGCGTCGCGATCCGCAACGGAGCAGACCCGCGGCTACGCGGTAACTATATTCATGACGGCATACAGTCTGGGGTCTTCGTGTATGACGGCGGATTGGGGACTCTGGAAGATAACGAAATTATCGCCAATGCCATCGCGGGTGTGGCGATCAAGTCCGGCGGCAACCCCACACTGCGCCGCAATCGCATCCATGACAGTAAGTATTGGGGAGTCGCCGTCTATGACGGTGGCTTGGGGACTCTGGAGGATAACGACATCACCGCCAACGCAAATGCGGGTGTAGCGATCGCCAAAGATGGCAATCCCACTTTGCGGGCCAATCGAATCAACGAAAACGGCGAAGAGGGGGTGTTGATCCTTGACGGCGGTCGCGGCACAGTCGAGGACAACGACCTGACGGGCAATAGGGGAGGCGCCCGGCGTAACACCGAGGACAGCGAGAACAATGTGACCTACGTGCGTAACAAAGAATGAGCCGCAGACCAGCCATTTCGCTGCGTCTGGCCACCCAGAACGCCGCAATCAGCTAAGCGGCCATGCCAGTTCGGTTGGAAGTGACTACGAGCTAACCTGGTCCACCTCGTTATCGGGGGTGGCCTTGTTGGCTAGAGTCAGTTAGTGGAAGTGTCTTCGTTGGGTCGGGATTCGATACTCTCGAATAGGCTAGAGATTTCCTCAGGGAATTGCAATTTTGCCTTCTGAGCTAGAAACATAAGAGACCGCCTCAGGTGACGTATTATTTGATCTAGCTCGTCGTCTCCTATCCTCCTTGCCGCTTCTCTAAGTGGGACCCACATTGTTAGGAGATCGGAGACAGCGGGAATAAAGATGAACTCCGATGACGCATCCTGGGCTGAGCGGGAATCGAGACGGCCTATACTCCTCATCATGTCGCGCTGAGCTTTAGCGATATCTTCTATTGTTGTAATTATCTCCGCAATATTTCTTTCAGCCGCGCTTCCGCCTGCTAGCGCCCGAACGTCTACGCTCGCAGTGATTGGACTGTCTACTGATCCGTCCAGGGCCCGACGGAGCTGGGTCACGATATGTGCTCGACACTGGTCTGCACTTTGGAGGTTGGTCGACTCAAAGAAGATTGTTCTCATCTGAGCGATGTCAAATGGTAGCTCGCAGTTCCTTTCGGCTATGATTACTACAGGTAGCTGGGCCGTGTGGCGCACGGCTAGTTCGTAAAAGACGTTTGGGTTTAGGCCAGTTACGTCTGCCACTGCAGCGCGAGCGCCAAGAATATGATCGATGACTTGCAACGTTATTTGTCCCGGGTCAGCAATTTGGTCGGCACGAACGGCTGTGAGGCCCAATTCTTGGGCCGCCCGGTCGACAATGAATTGCAGTATTCCATCGGATCGCACTCGTTCCGGCGATCCCTCCGAGCCAATGGGGGCGATAAAGAAGCATTCAGCTGTAAGCGAAGGCAAAGCGTCAGGCATGGCAGGGGCTCCGAGCTACCGAAATCGATCCGACTTGAGCTGTAGTGTACACTTTCTGGGCTTGTGACTCCGACTACTTCATACTCCCCATACTCCTCGCAGTCGCTGTACCGATGCGAGTGGCCACCGGGTCAATGGTCGGCATAGCCGATCGCCTTGGCGACGCCCGGAGGGCGCCGTTGACGCGGTGTCCGCGAGCTGGAAATTCGGGAGCGAGGAAAACGGCGGTACGCTACACCTGCAGTGGATGCCGCGAACGCTGTCTTGATCTGCTGTACGACGGGATCCCGGTTCTCGGCAACGCATGGATCGGTGACCTCGACCTGCCAGAGTTGAACGACACGATTCGGGGCCTGACGCTCCAAGATGACTCCCCGGCCTCGGGCAGCACCAAAGGTACGGTCGCATCGGTTCTGCGGCGGCTCTTCGCATGGGCGCGAGAGGAACGGATCATCCCGGTCAACCCGGCCCTGTAACTGCGCACCGGCTGGGGCGGCTCGACACGCCGCCGGGCCTTGATCCCCAGCATTCCCCAGGTGCTCCGTCTGGCCGAAGCGCTCGACAAGTTCAAGCCGGGCCTAGGCGATGTGGCCATGGTCCTCGCGTTCACCGGCCTTCGCTGGGAAGAGGCCGTAGCTGTTCCGGCAGCCAACGTCAATCTTGACGGCCAGTCCATGCTGATCGACCGGACGGCCAGCGAATCCGGCGGGCGCCGCGATGTGCGTGACGAGATGAAGACACGGGCAGCCGAGCGGGTGGCAATGATTCCGGATATCGCCGTGCCTGCGGTACAGCGCCTGCTAGAGCGGGGCGAGGCGGGCCGCGAGCGTAGCGACGGCAGGCTGTACTCCCGGCTGATCAACGGCGACCGGGGCGGCTACCTCGGTTATGCGACCTGGCGAAATATCTGCAGCTCGCGCACGGCTACACAGCTGCACACAAGGACGGCGCAGTCACCTACACCGCGACGAGCTGCGCCACGTCTGCGCCTCGCTGCTGATCGCCTCGGGCGCCTCAGACGTCCTGGTTGCCAACCAGATGGGGCATAGCAGGATCGAGACGACCAAGAACATCTACGGCCACCTGTTCGCCCAGGATCGTGCGTTCATCCTGAAGGCCGTCAACCAGGCCATAAGCCGCCTCTACGTCCACGAGGCCACCGACGAGGACGTGGCCTGACGGAGATAAGCACTCTCGTTGCAGACTAGGGTAGGCGCACTCTGGAAGGTGCACCTACCCTAGTGATGTTGCCGCAGTCCCTACCGGACGCATAGGTGGTAACAAGTCCAAGCCGCAGCGACTACTGCGACTAGGACGCTGAGGCGGATGGTTCCGGGCCAGCTAGCTATAGCGACCCGGAACGTCCGTCCCAGTTCTTGCGCAACCTGCTTCATCTTCACCTCCTGCCTTGCGACGTGAGGCTGCGTCACCTTCACCCCTGGCCACTGTGGAGGCCGTAGCCCTCGCAATCTTGGAAAAAAAAGCTCAGCTTCAAGTTCGGAAGCTGAGCTAACGCCCCTCCGGAGAGGGATTCACGTAGCAACGATAGCGCCGAGCCAGCGGTAAGCAATCCGCTGCCCAAGATTTGTCACGCTGACTTGCGCTAGACGCGAACGAGCATGAGGAGACCCCCGGGGATCGGCCCCCCGGGGGTCTCACGTGAGCGCACCGGCAGCGAACCAGCCACGCCTCTGGCCCTAGCAGCTGTAGGGCCAAACGGCGGCCCTAGAGAAAACAGGCCAGGGATCGAGTCCCTGACCTGATGTTTCGGGTGGTGGGGCTACGTGGACTTGAACCACGGGCCTCTTCCTTATCAGGGAAGCGCTCTAACCGGCTGAGCTATAGCCCCTCAGTAGCGGCACCGCCTGCGGGCCGCGATCTGGGCCCGGCTGGAGCGTGCCGACGGGAAAGGTTACCGCATCGGTGACGGTGGCGTCCTACTCGGTCTCCTTGAGGGTGACCTCGATGCCGCCGCCGAGGTGGGTCACCAGGTTGTAGATGACCGCGCCCACGGTGGAGATGGCGGTGATCAGCACGACATCGACCGCACCGAGCAGCATGGTGTACCCCAGCACCCGCGTTCCCGACGTCCACTTGGTCAGGTCGACACCGGCCGAGGTCTGGCTGGAGGTGACGCTGGCCAGGGTCCGCTGCAGGGCGCCGAAGACGCCGAGGCTGGACAGCGCGTAGTAGAGCAGGGCCACCGCGACGAACATCACGATCCACAGGACCAGGGAGATCAGGAAGCTGAACTTCATGACCGACCAGGGCTCGACCCGGGATATCACCAGGTTGGCCTTGCGGGCCCGCGAGCCGCCGGTCCGGGCCTTCGGCGATTCCTGCCCACGGGAGAGCCGGGCGGTGCCGCGCTGCTTGCCGACGCGCAGGGCGGCGCCGATGCTGCCGGTCACCGCGGTGGCGGTCCCGAACGCCGCGCGCTGATCGCCGGCCGTGCTGCGCGGGCCATCGAACGAGGTGTCGGCGGCGGTTGCGGCCGCCGCGGCCGCCAACGGCTCGGCGGCCGGGTACGGCGCCGCGGGGTCGTTGTAGTGGGCCGTGGCCGTGTCGGTGTAGCCGGGCGCGCCGTGGTAGCCGGCTGCTGCGCCGGGGAAGCCCGTGTCGGGCATGGCCGCGTCGTCCAGCCCGCTGGCCGGAAGGTCGCTGCCGGGCAGGCCGCTCGCGGGTATCCCGCTTCCCGGGATCCCGCTCGCTGGCAGGTCCCGCCCGGCCAGGTCGGTTTCCGGAACGTCGTCACCGCCGGCCGGGTCGCTGCCGGGCAGGCCGTTCTCCGCCGGGGCAGGCTCCTCCTGCTCATAGCTGGTGCCGGCCGGAGCGTGCGGCGTGAAGGGACTCCGGTAGCTGGTGCCCTCGCCAAACGACGCATCCCCGCCGTAGTGGTAGGAGTCGTCGCGGGAGTAGCTGAAGGAATTGTCGTGGCCTTTACCGTTGCCATTGGCGAACTCTTCGGCAGCGGCGTCGGCCGGCGCTGCGTTGCTGTCCTCGGCCTGCTGAACATCCTCGGCCGCGGGACTGTCCTCGGCCTCAGGGTCAGCTGCTTCCGGCGCAGCCCCCTGAGGCAGCCACGCAGGTGGCTCCACGCGGTGATCCACGCCGTCCTCCTTCGGGAAGCTCCTTCATCGAGCTTATCCGGCAACACTACCGGCGCAGGTGTGCGTTCCTGGCCGGTACTTCTATGACGCCTTGCCCCCCCGATCCGTTGCAAACATGGACGAATCTACCTCCTCGGCCCTGCCGGGCGGCTCACCCGTCCTGCGGCTCACCCGGGGTGAGGTCCGGACTCGCCTCGGCCACCGGCCCTGCCGCCGACGGCTCGCCTTCCTCTGGCTGATCCTCGTCGTCGGCCTCGTCTTCGTCCCCGTCGGGGGCCGAACCGGCCTCGGCATTGCGCGCGACGCCCACCACGCTGTCCCCGGCGGCCAGGTTCATCAGCCGCACGCCCATCGTCTGCCGCCCGGACAGCTTCACCTCGGCGGCAGCGGTCCTGATGACGCCGCCGGCCGATGTGATCGCGAAGACCTCGTCCTCCGGCAGCACCATGAGCGCCCCGACCAGCTCGCCCCGGTCGTCCACGATCCTGGCCGTCACGACACCCATGCCGCCGCGGCCCTTGATCGGGTACTGGTCTGCGGGGGTGCGCTTGGCATACCCGCCCGCGGTCGCGACGAGTACGTCCGCGCCCTCACGCACCACATACATGCCGAGCAGTTCGTCGCCGTTGGCGAACCGCATCCCGATGACGCCCGAGGTGGCCCGGCCCATCGGCCGGAGCGCCTCATCGGTCGCGTGGAACCGCAACGCCTGGGCCCGCTTGCTGACCAGCAACAGGTCCTCGTCTGGCGAGATCAGCCGCGCGGCGATGACCTCGTCGTCCTCGCGCAGGTTGATCGCGATGATCCCGCCGGAGCGCGGCGAGTCGAAATCGGTCAGCCGGGACTTCTTCACCAGCCCGCCGCGGGTGGCCAGCACCAGGTAGGGCGCCACCGAGTAGTCCCGCAGAGCGAGCACCTCGGCGATGCTCTCGTCGGGCTGGAAGGCCAGCAGGTTCGCCACGTGCTGGCCGCGGGCGTCCCTGCCGGAATCGGGCAGCTCGTAGGCTTTGGCGCGGTAGACCCGGCCCTTGTTGGTGAAGAACAGGATCCAGTGGTGCGTGGTGGTCACGAAGAAGTGGTCCACGATGTCGTCGGTGCGCAACTGGGCACCACGGACGCCTTTGCCGCCGCGACGCTGGGCCCGGTAGAGATCGGTCTTGGTCCGCTTCGCGTAGCCGCCCCGGGTGATCGTGACAACCACGTCTTCCTCGGCGATGAGGTCCTCGTTGGTCACGTCCCCGTCGAACGGGATGATCTGCGTGCGCCGATCGTCACCGTACTTGGTCACGATCTCGGCGAGCTCGGTACTGATGATCTCCCGCTGCCGCGACGGTGAGGCGAGGATCCCCTCGTAGTCGGCGATCTGAGCCATGAGCTGCTCGTACTCATCGGTGAGCTGCTGCCGCTCCAGGGCGGCGAGCCGCCGGAGCTGCATGTCGAGGATGGCACGGGCCTGCTCCTCGTCGATGTCGAGCAGGTCCTGCAGGCCCTGCTGCGCCGCCGACGCGGACTCGCTGCCGCGGATCAGCGTGATCACCGCGTCGATCTGGTCGATCGCCTTCAGCAGCGCACTGACGATGTGCGCCCGCTCCTGGGCCCGGCGCAGCAGGTACTGGGTGCGCCGGACGATCACGCTGACCTGGTGCGTCACCCAGTGCCTGATGAGCTGGTCCAGCCGCAGCGTGCGGGGCACCCCGTCGACGAGCGCCAGCATGTTCGCGCCGAACGTCTCCTGCAGCTGGGTGTGCTTGTACAGGTTGTTCAGCACGACCTTGGCGACCGCGTCCCGCTTGAGGATGATCACCAGCCGCTGGCCGGTGCGGCCGCTGCTCTCGTCTCTGATGTCGGCGATCCCGCCGACCCGGCCCTCGCGCACCAGTTCGGCGATCTTCGCGGCCAGGTTCTCCGGGTTGACCTGGTAGGGAAGCTCGGTGACCACCAGGCAGGCGCGGCCGCGGGGGTCCTCCTCGACCTCGACCACGGCGCGCATGATGATCGAGCCGCGCCCGGTGCGGTAGGCCTCCTCGATGGCGCGGTGCCCCACGATCAGGCCGCGGGTGGGGAAGTCCGGGCCCTTGACCCGCTCGAGCAGGGCCTCGAGCAGCTCCTCATCGGTGGCCTCCGGGTTGTCCAGGTACCACTGGGCGCCGGCGGCCACCTCGCGCAGGTTATGCGGCGGGATCTTGGTCGCCATGCCGACCGCGATCCCTTCGGAGCCGTTGACCAGCAGGTTGGGGAACCTGGCCGGGAGGACCACGGGCTCGCTGGATCGCCCGTCATAGTTGGGCCGGAAGTCGACGGTGTCCTTGTCGATGTCCCGGAGCATCTCCATCGCGAGCGGGGCAAGCCGGCACTCGGTGTACCGGTACGCGGCGGCCGGGTCATTGCCCGGTGAGCCGAAGTTCCCCTGCCCGTCGACCAGCGGCATCCGCATCGCCCACGGCTGGGCCAGGCGGACCAGGGCGTCGTAGATCGCCGAGTCGCCGTGTGGGTGGTACTGGCCCATCACATCGCCGATGACCCGGGCGCACTTGGAGTACCCGCGGTCCGGGCGGTAGCCGCCGTCATACATCGCGTAGAGGATGCGCACGTGCACGGGCTTGAGCCCGTCCCTGACGTCGGGCAGGGCACGGCCGACGATGACCGACATGGCGTAGTCGATGTAGCTGCGCTGCATCTCGACCTGGATGTCGACCGGCTCGGTCCGGTCACCTCCACCGGACGGTACGGTTCCCGAGTCCACGTCCGTCACTAGCTGATCCTTCCCGTCACTAGGAAAACGGCGGCTGACCGGCCACGATGACGGCCGGTGCCCGCGCGGCCTGCGACGGCCGCGGGGCGCTGGCGGCCGTTAGATGTCGAGGAACCTCACGTCCTTGGCGTTGCGCTGGATGAACGACCGCCGTGCCTCCACGTCCTCGCCCATCAGCACGCTGAACAGTTCGTCCGCCTGCGCCGCGTCATCGAGCGTGACCTGGAGCAGCACCCGGTGCGCCGGGTTCATCGTGGTGTCCCACAGTTCGTTCGCGTTCATCTCGCCGAGGCCCTTGAACCGCTGCACGCCGTCGCGGGGCCGGGGGTCCTTGCGGCCGGCCTCGATGCCGGCTTCGATCACCGCGTCCCGCTCCCGGTCGGAGTAGGCGTACCCGGGCTCGACCCCGCGCCCGTCCCACTTGATCTTGTAGAGCGGCGGCTGGGCCAGGTACACGTGGCCGGCCTCGATCAGCGGCTTCATGAACCGGAACAGCAGGGTGAGCAGCAGCGTCCTGATGTGCTGGCCGTCCACGTCCGCGTCCGCCATCAGGATGATCTTGAAGTAGCGCAGCCTGGTGATGTCGAAGTCGTCGTGGACGCCGGTGCCCAGAGCCGTGATCATCGCCTGGACCTCGTTGTTCTTCAGCACCCGGTCGATACGGGCCTTCTCCACGTTCAGGATCTTGCCCCGGATGGGGAGGATGGCCTGGAACAGCGGATCCCGGCCCGACTTCGCCGAGCCGCCGGCCGAGTCACCCTCCACCACGTAGATCTCGCACTTCTCCGGGTCACCCGACTGGCAGTCCGACAGCTTGCCCGGCAGCGACGTGGATTCCAGCAGGCCCTTGCGCCGTGTCAGGTCACGGGCCTGCCTGGCCGCGATCCTGGCGTGAGCCGCCTGGGCCGCCTTGGTGATGATGTCCTTGGCCTCGCCTGGGTTGCGCTCGAACCAGTCGCGCAGATGGTCGTTGACCACCTTCTGCACGAACGACTTGGCTTCGGTGTTGCCGAGCTTGGTCTTGGTCTGGCCCTCGAACTGCGGGTCGGTCAGCTTGACATGGATGATCGCGGCGAGGCCTTCGCGCACGTCCTCCCCGGTGAGGTTCTCGTCCTTGTCGCGCAGCAGTTTCTGATCGCGGGCGTAACGGTTCACGATCGAGGTGAGCGCGGACCGGAAGCCCTCTTCGTGGGTGCCGCCCTCGGCGGTGTTGATCGTGTTCGCGAACGTGTACACCGATTCGGCATAGGACGAGTTCCACTGCATCGCGACCTCGGCCGAGATCCCCGTGCCCTCCTCGCCGAACTCGATCACCGAGGCGTGCACCGGATCCTTGGTGCCGTTGAGGTAACGAACGAAGTCAGCGATACCACCGTCGTATTGATAACGCACCACCCGCGGCTCGCCGTTGATGTGCGCGGGGCGCTGATCGGTGAGTACGATGGCCAGCCCGCGGACCAGGAACGCCATTTCCTGGAGCCGGCGGGACAGCGTCTCGAAACTCCATTCGGTGGACTCGAAAATAGAACCGTCCGGCCAGAAGCTGATGATGGTGCCGTGCCGGTCGGTCGCCTCGCCGCGAACCAGTGGCCCGGCGGGATCGCCGGCCCGGTAGGACTGGCGCCACGCGTAGCCGTCCCGCATGATCTCCACGTCCAGCCGCGAGGACAGCGCGTTGACCACCGACACGCCGACACCGTGCAGGCCGCCGGAGACCGCGTAGGACTTGGTGTCGAACTTGCCCCCGGCGTGCAGGGTGGTCAGCACCACCTCGACGGCGGGCCGCTTCTCCACCGGATGCTCATCCACCGGGATGCCGCGGCCGTTGTCGGCCACCTGGACCCCGCCGTCGGCGAGCAGGGTTACCTCGATCAGATCGCAGTAGCCGGCCAGCGCCTCGTCGACGGCGTTGTCCACCACCTCTTGGACCAGGTGGTGAAGTCCGCGCTCACCGGTTGAGCCGATGTACATGCCCGGCCGCTTGCGGACCGCCTCCAGGCCTTCGAGGACCGTAATCGAGCGCGCGTCGTAGGACAAGAACAAGCTCCTCCTGAAAGGGATGCGCCCGGGACTACGCGTCAGCCCCCGCTTACCCGTCCCGGGGCACTTTTCCCTTCGATTTTACCTGGTAAAGCGTCCTGACTCAGCCGTAGTCGTCGGTATGTTCCCGGCTTCCTCGCACCCGCAGCGGGCCCATCCGGCGGGGCGGGGCGGGGCCGCGCACCACTACCCGGGTGACCGTCCCGTGCCCCAGTTCCTCGTTCAGCCTCCGCAGCACCGTGGACGTGAGCAATCTCACCTGGGTGGCCCAGGCGGACGAGTCCGCGATCACCAGAAGCTCGCCGTCGCTGAACCGCTCCGGCCGGGTGTGCGCCGCCACATCGGGCCCGACAAGCTGGTCCCAGCGGCCGAAAACCGAGCCGACCGCGGCCGCCGTCCGCCAGCCATGGTCACCCAGCAGCCCGTCCAGGGCGGCGCTCAGCGGCTGCGGGTCCTCCCGCCGGGTGCGCCCGCCGCGCCGCGGCCGCCGTGCGCCGGGACCGGCGGCCCGGCCCGGCGTGCCCGGCTGGCCTGGCACGGCCGGCTGGCCTGGCACGGCCGGCTGGCCTGGCACGGCCGGCTGGCCCAAGCCGGCGGCCGTGCCCGTCCCGCCGGGCTGGCCCTCGCCCGGCGCCGGGAGGCCTGGCGCCGCGGGGATGCCGTCCGGTGCGGGCGATGAGTCCGGTGCGGGAACTCCGCCGGGGCCGGCGGGCCGGCCGGCTGACCGCGGGCCGGCCGCGTCCTGCCCCTGGCGGCCGGGTACTGGCCCTTGGCCCGGGCGTCCGCCTTCGCGTCCGCCAGTGCGTCCGCGGCCAGCCGGGCCCGGCGCTGCCAGTCAGCCTCCTCCGGCACGGGTCACCGTCCCCTCCGCGACCTCGAAGCGGGCGCCGGTGAGCACCGGCGGCACGTCCTGCGCCACGGCGGCGGTGACGATCACCTGCTCCGCGCCCGCTGCCACGGCCGCCAGGCGTTCCCGCCGCCCGGCGTCGAGTTCCGCGAACACGTCGTCGAGCAGCAGCACCGGGTCGTCGCCGGCCTCGCGCAGCAACTCGAACGCGGCCAGCCGCAGCGCGAGCGCCGCGGACCACGACTCGCCGTGGCTGGCGTAACCGCGCGTGGGCAGGTCACCTATCCGGATTTCGAGCTCGTCCCGGTGCGGGCCGACCAGGCAGACCCCCCGCTCGATCTCCTCGGCCCGGGCCAGCGTCAGCGCCTCGCGCAGCCACGCCGCCAGCTTTTCCGCGTCCGGCTCCGGTTCTGGCTGGCCGGCGGCAGTTGCGCCATTGCGCTGGCCGGGGATATTGCTGCTGAACGCCTGCCGGTAGGCAATCGAAGCCGTAGCGCTGGCGCCGGACACCGCGGTGTAGGCCTGGGCGACGAGTGGCCGGAGTGCGCCGGTGAGGCTGATCCTGGCCGCCAGCAGCTCGGCGCCCTTCGTGGCCAGGTGCTCGTCCCAGACGTCGAGGGTGGTCGGGGCGGAGTCCTCGGGGGTGCCGTGGCCGTCCTGGTCCGCGGCGAGCCCTTCGTCCGGGGAACCGGGGCGCGGGCCGGCCAGACCCGGGCGCCCGGCACCGGCGAACTGGCGGGACCACGGCCGACCGCGCAGCGACTTGAGCAGCGCGGTGCGCTGGCGCAGCACCCGCTCGTAGTCCCCGCGGACCGCGGCATACCGGGGCGCCCGGGCGACCAGCAGGTCGTCGAGGTACCGGCGGCGCTGCTCCGGATCCCCCTTCACCAGGGACAGGTCCTCGGGAGCGAAGAGCACGGTGCGCAGCACGCCGAGGACCTGGCGCGGGCGGGGCACCGGGTTGCGGTTCAGCCGGGCCCGGTTCGCGCGGCCGGGGTTGATCTCGATCTCGATCAGGCTGTCGCGGTCGGCGGAGGTCACCGCGCCACGCAGGATGGCCCGCTCCGCACCGTGGCGGACCAGGGGCCCGTCGCTGGCGACCCGGTGGCTGCCCAGCGTCGCCAGGTAGCCGGCCGCCTCCACCACGTTCGTCTTGCCCTGCCCGTTCGCCCCGATCAGCGTGCTCACCCCGGGCTCCAGGCGCAGGTCCACCGCGGCATAGGACCGGAAGTCGGTCAGGGCGAGGCGGCTCAGGTACACACGCCGAGGTTACTCGTGGATACCGCCGCCAAGGGCGCGCGCGACAGGGCGAAGGCCGAGGGCCTACGTGGGGTCGGTGCCTGAGGCGGTGACCGCGTGCCCGCCGAACTGGTTGCGCAGGGCGGCGACGACCTTCATCGCCGGTGAGTCGTCCTGGCGGGATGCGAAGCGGGCGAACAGGGCTGCGCTGATCACCGGCATCGGCACCGCGTGGTCGATCGCCGCCTGCACCGTCCACCGGCCCTCGCCGGAGTCCTGCGCCACGCCGCGGATCTTTTCCAGTCCTGGGTCCTCGTTGAGCGCCTTGCACAGCAGGTCGAGCAGCCAGGAACGGATCACCGTGCCGCCCCGCCAGCTGCAGAAGGCACCGGCCACGTCGGTGACCAGGTCGGTGGCCGCGAGCAGTTCGTAGCCCTCGGCATAGGCCTGCATGATCCCGTACTCGATGCCGTTGTGGACCATCTTGGCGAAGTGGCCCGCGCCGACCTCGCCCGCGTGCACGAAACCGAACTCGCCCTCGGGCTTGAGCGCCTCGAGCACCGGCATGAGGCGGTTCACGTCATCGTCGTCGCCGCCGACCATCAGGCCGTAGCCGTTCTGCAGGCCCCAGACCCCGCCGGAGACCCCGGCGTCGATGAAGTGGATGCCGGTCTCGCCGAGCATCTTGGCGTGCTCCTGGTCGTCGGTGTAGTGCGAGTTGCCGCCGTCGATGACGAGGTCACCCGATTCGAGCAGGCCTTTGAGCTCGATGATCGTCTGCCGGGTCGGCTCCCCGGCGGGCACCATGACCCACACCGCGCGCGGCGCGGACAGCCGGTCGGCGAGTTCCGCCAGGGTGGCGACGTCGCTGTTCTCCGGGTGGTGGTCGTAGCCGACCACGTCATGTCCCGCGCGGCGGAGGCGCTCCGCCATGTTGCCGCCCATCTTGCCCAGGCCGATCATGCCGATCTGCATTGCGCGATCACTCCCGTCGCCTGCTCCGCGGCCCGTCCGGCACCTACGCTAGCCCCACCCGTCCCTGGCGGCTCGCAACAGGGGCGGCTACGTACCCAGCCGGATCGGCATCAGCAGGTAGCGGAAGTCGTTCTCGCCCTCCGGGCCCGGCTTGCCGGTGACCAGGACGGCCTTGCCCGGCTTGGTGAACGAGAGCCTGGCGGTGTCGGAGTCGATGGCGGACAGGCCGTCGAGCAGGTACTGCGGGTTGAAGGCGACCTCGAGGCCCTCGGCCGCGAAGCCGCCGGCGTCGGGCTGCGCCGCCATCCGGGTCGCCGTGGAACTCGTAGCTCGCCTCCAGCACCTCGGTGGCCTGGGCCTCGTCCCCCGTGCCTGCTTCCAGCACCGCCTGGCCCGGGCCGAACGACACCCGCAGCGCGGTGTTGCGCTCGGCGACCAGGGCGACCCGCTTGACCGCCTCGCTGAACGCCGCGGTAGACAGTTCGCCCACCGCTGCGGGGGTGCCCGGCAGCAGCGCCCGGTACGGCGGGAACTCGCCGCCGAGCAGCCGGGTGGTGGTCCGGCGGCCGCCGCCCTCGAAGCCGATCATCCCGTCACCGGCCTGGCCGCCATCCTCGGGCAGGCCGAGGGCGATGAGTACCTCGGCGCCGGAGGTCAGCGAGCGGGCGGTGTCCAGCAGCGCGCGCGCCGGGACCAGCACCGAGGCGCTGAGCCCGGTCCGGACCGGGTTCCACCGCAGCTCGCGGACGGCCAGCCGGTACCGGTCGGTGGACACCAGCGTGAGCGTGTCGTTCTCGATCTCGATGCGGACGCCGGTGAGGCCGGGCAGGGTGTCGTCACGCGCGGCCGCGGTGGCGGACTGGCTGACCGCCGAGGCGAAGGCGTCGCTGCCCACCGAGCCCGCCGCGGGCGGCATGTCCGGCAGCGAGGGGTAGTCCTCCACCGGCATCGTCAGCAGCGTGAACGTGGCGCTGCCGCAGGTCAGGGTGGCCCGGGCGCCGTCAGCGGAGATCTCCACCGGCCGGGCGGGCAGGCTGCGGGTGATCTCGGCGAGCAGGCGGCCCGAGACCAGCACGGTGCCCTCTTCCTCGGCCACGACCGGGACGCTGGCCTGTGCGGACACGTCGTAGTCGAAGCTGGACAGGTTCAGTTCCTCGCCGGCGTGCAGCCGCATGCAGGCCAGTACCGGGATGGCCGGACGTGCCGGGAGCGCTCGCGCCGTCCAGGCCACCGCGTCGGCGAGCGCATCACGATCCACCTGGATCTTCACCGGAAGCTGCCTCCTGTCACATAAGTGGGTTGCCGAGGGCCGGGGCGGGTATCTCGCGCATGGCGGCTCCGGTTCCGCGGCCAGCCCCCTGCTTCTTGATTTTGAGTCTTAGTTATAAAGAAGAACGTAGTCGTCATAGGGTCGGTGGACGCTGGGGACAAGCGGTCCCGTCCCAGCCCAGCGTGGCTTTGCGCGATCACAGGCCCTGTGGGCCGGCAATGGCCCGGCGGGGGACAGTTGTGGACAGCCGTCCTTTCTCCACCGGACGCCTCCCGGTTACCCCCCGGACTTCCGGTGTTGTCCTCGTCCTGTCCCAAGCGCGTCCACAGAGATATCCACAGCCTGTGTGTACCGATTGTTACGGGCGGCGCTGATACGTGGCGGCTCATCCGGGCCGCGGGCTGCTTCATCCCGACCGGGCCTGCTGCTTGATGCGGTTGGTAAGTTCTGTGACCTGGTTGTAGATCGAGCGCCGTTCGGCCATCAGCGAGCGGATCTTTCGTTCCGCGTGCATGACGGTGGTGTGGTCGCGGCCGCCGAATTGCTGCCCGATCTTGGGGAGTGACAGGTCGGTGAGTTCACGGCACAGGTACATGGCAATCTGCCGTGCGGTTACCAGAACGCGAGACCGGGATGTACCGCAGAGGTCGTCAATCGACATGCCGAAGTAGGACGCGGTTTGGCCCATGATGGTCGAGGCGGTGATCTCCGGGCCCTGGGCCTCCGGAATGAGGTCCTTGAGCACGATCTCGGCCAGCTGGAGGTCCACGGTCTGCCGGTTGAGGCTGGCGAACGCGGTCACCCGGATGAGGGCGCCCTCCAGTTCCCGGATATTGGTGGAGATACGGCTCGCGATGTACTCCAGCGCCTCCGGCGGCGCGTTCAGGCCCTCCTGGACGGCCTTTTTGCGGAGGATGGCGATGCGGGTTTCGAGTTCCGGCGGCTGCACATCGGTGATCAGGCCCCACTCGAACCTGCTGCGCAGCCGGTCTTCCAGGGTGACCAGCCGCTTCGGTGCCCGGTCGCTGGAGATGACGATCTGCTTGCTGGCGTTGTGCAGCGTGTTGAACGTATGGAAGAACTCCTCCTGCGTTCCTTCCTTGTTCTCCAGGAACTGGATGTCGTCCACCAGCAGCACATCTACGTCGCGATAGCGGCGCCGGAACCCGTCCTGCTTGCCGTCCCTGATCATGTTGATGAAGTCGTTGGTGAACTCTTCGGAGCTGACGTAGCGGACCCGCACCCCGTGATAGAGGCTCTGCGTGTAGTGCCCGATCGCGTGCAGCAGGTGGGTCTTGCCCAGCCCGGAGTCGCCGTAGATGAACAGCGGGTTGTAGGCCTTGGCGGGCGCCTCGGCGACCGCGACGGCCGCGGCGTGCGCGAACCGGTTGCTGGAGCCGATGACGAAGGTCTCGAAGGTGTACTTCGGGTTCAGCCGCGCCTGTGCCGGGCGGGGCAGGCCCGGGCTGGGGCAGGCCCGGAAGGCTGGCCTGCCGGTGCGGCGGCCCGGCCGGCTGACCGCCGTGCCTGCCGCCCTCGGAGAACGGAAGCGCGCCCAGCGGCGGCTCGCCCGGGCCGGTCCTGGTGTCCCGCCCGGCGATCGAGGGCCCGTTCAGCGCGTGCCCGGTGCGAGACCGGCGTCCGGGTCGCGGTCGTGCCCGGCCGGGCCGTCGTGCCCGGGCTGCGGGGGGTAGGCCGCGAGGGGTAGCCGAAGGGGTGGGGATAGGGCCCGCGCCCGCTGTTTCCGGCCGGCAGGTCGCCGTGCTCGCCGCGGTGCGGTACGGCGGTGCCGCGGCTGAGATCCGGTTGTTCGCCGGAGAGGCCCGCTGGGCCGGTGCCGTCCGGGCCGGCCTGGGCGGCAGGGCGGACTCGCGCGGCCCGGGGATGCCGCCGACGGCGGTCGCCGGGTCAACGGTCACCGCGAGCTGGATGTTGCGGCCGAACTCCCGGGACAGCGCGTGGGTGATCAGCGCGCGCAGGCGCGTCTCAAGCTGTTCCTTGACGAACTCGTTCGGGGTCGCGATCAGCGCGGTGTTCTCGACCAGGCCGAGTGGCCTGGTCAGCCGCAGCCAGGCCCGCTGATGGGGCTCGATCTGGAGATCGGAGAGCTCCTCGAGAGACCTCGCCCACACCTCCGCCAGGTCCGTCTGGCTCATCGGCTGTTCACCTTGCGCCCCCACATGCGAATTAACAGTCTTATCCACAGGCTGTGCACGCCGCGCTCCGCGCCGTGCCCGGCGACGCCGCTGGACCGCTGTGCCGCTCGGCTCGCGCCAGCCCCGTTCCGCGCGGCCTGGCCGGTTGTCCACAGCCTAGGGGCGCCGGGCATGCCGCGTTCGGCAAACGGCCGTTCCTGCCCCGGGGCTAGCATGCCGGGCCACCCGGTCACCGCGGGTGCCGCTGGTTTGACCGGTGCTCGTGATGCGCGTAACGTGAACCGACTCAAGCTTTCCCGGGCAGTCTTGCCCGCGCGCTGGCGCGCCTCGTGGCTGACTGCGAGTGTTGACACCGTATGTGGAGCCTCCTGTGAGCAAGCGCACGTTTCAGCCGAACAACCGACGCCGCGCCAAGACGCACGGATTCCGGCTGCGTATGCGGACCAGGGCGGGCCGCGCGGTCCTGGCCGCACGGCGCGGAAGGGCCGGGCCAGGGTCAGCGTATGACTCCTGGCGCCCTGCGTCAGCGGCGGAGGTCGTGCGTGCTTCCCGCAGAATCCCGGATGCGGCGGCGGGCCGACTTCCGGTTCACCGTGCGCCGCGGCAGCCGGGCCGGGCGCGACGCTGCTGACCGGTCACCTGCTGGTCGTGCCGGCGATGAGGCGGACCAGCCGCCGCTGGTCGGCTTCGTGGTGAACCAGGCGGTCGGGAACGCCGTGGTGCAGGAACAAGGTGCGGCGGCGCCTGCGCTCGCTGGTGCGCGGTTACCTGCCGATCTTGCCGGGAGGTAGCCTGCTTGTGGTACGTGCTCATCCACAGGCTGCGGCCGCACGCCAGGCAGATCTCGCCGCCGAACTGGATCTGGTGATGAGCACGCTCATGCGGCGGCAGGTTGGGGCGCCTGCGGTGACGGCAGAGCTCGGGCAGGCAAGCAGCGGAGGCACGGCCCTCCGCCGGTGCCCGCGTGCTCATGGTCCTGATCGGCGGGTACCGCCGGTTCATCAGCCCGCTGACTGGGCCCGCACTGCCGGTTCGCTCCCTCGTGCAGCGCTTACGCGCTCGACGCGGTGATCGAGCACGGGGCGCTACGCGGCTCGTGGCTCGCGGTGCGCCGGGTGGCACGCTGCCATCCCTTCCACCCGGGCGGACTGCGACCCGGTCCCGCCCGGCACCCGCCGCGGGCGCCTGTCCCGTCCCGAGGGAGTCAGCTCGTGAACCCGCTCAACCCCCTGTACGTCGCGGTCGCCTGGGTGATGGCGCACATCCATAGTGCGCTGAGCCTGATCATGCCCTCGACCAGCGGCCAGGCATGGTTCCTGACGATCGTCGTGCTCGTGGTCGTGATGCGGCTCATCCTCGTGCCGCTGTTCGTCAAGCAGATGCACTCGATGCGCAAGATGTCCGCGCTCAACCCGCAGCTGATGGAACTGCGGAAGAAGTACAAGGGCGACAAGCAGACCCTGAACGAAGAGACCATGCGTCTCTACCGCGAGAACGGGGTCAACCCGCTGGGCGGGTGCCTGCCGCTGCTGGCGCAGATGCCGATGTTCTTCGCGCTGTTCAGCGTGCTCCGGGCGATCGCGAACTGGAAACCCGGGACGCCGACGCCCGTACGGCCTGACCGAGACGGTGGTCAAGAGCGCGCAGAACGCCAACATCCTGGGCGCCCACATCTCCGACAAGGTGCTGTTCACCGGCACCTTGCATGTGCCGCTAGAGGCCAAGATCGTGATCCTCTGCGCGGTCGCGATCAGCGTGACCACCACGTTCCTGACGGTCCGGCAGAGCACCAAGCGGGGCATGACACCGGCGATGACGCCGGACAACCCGATGGCGGCCTCGCAGAAATACATGGCCTACATCGTCCCGTTCTTCGCCCTGTCCGGCCTGTACTGGGCGTTCGGCCTGGTCCTGTACTGGGTGACCACGAACGTGTGGACCCTCGGCCAGCAGTACGTCCTGTTCAAGCGGTACCCGACGGTGCCCGGTGCCGCCACCGCGACCGCTGGCACGGCCCCCGCCGCACCGGTCAAGCCCACCGTCTTCAACAGGCTGACCGCGCCCAGGGCGGTGCCCGCCGTGAAGCCATCGAACACCACGAGGCCTGCTGCCGCCCGGCCGCCCGGCACCGCGAAGCCGTCTAACACAACGAAGCCGTCCGGCACGGCGAAGCCGTCCGGTGCCGCGAAGCCTGCTGCCGCTAGGCCGCCCGGCACCGCGAAGCCGTCGAACACCGCGAAGCCTGCCGCGTCGGCCAAGCCGGCCGCGTCGGCCAAGCCGGCCGCGCAGACCGGGAAGCCTGCCGCGGGCCAGGCGCCCGGGAAGAAGCCGCAGGGCGCGGGGTCAGCGGGGACCAGGCCTGCTGCCCCGGCCGGGCAGCAGGGCGCGACGAACGGTTCAGCGGCGGGCTCCGGCCTGCTGCGGCGCCTGGGGCGGGGCAAGGCCGAGCCCGAGCCACAGCCCGAGGCGCCCGAGGTTAAGCTCGTCAGGCAGCAGCGCGTCCGTCAGTCGCGCAGCAAACGTTCCGGTAAGCGCTAGGCGCGGGCATGTACGGGCCCGGTTTGGGGTGGCCGGGTGGCTGGGCCAGGCCGTATCGCGTCTTTGCGAGAATCAGGAGGAGAAAGTGGTTGCCGTGACCGGCGATGACAACTCGGGTGCCCCGGCGCCGACTGACAGCACCGGAACGGGTGGCACCATTGCAGCAGGTGACCAGGCTGCACCCGAATCTGTGACCGCGGAGCGTGATGAGGATCTGGCAGAGCGCGACGAAACTGCGCTGGATGCCGGGCACGCGACGCTCGTGGCCACGGACGAGACCGCGGGTGATGCCGCGGGCGAAGCCGCCGATCCCAGCGAGGACCCGCCGGATCTGGAGCAGGAGAGCGAGATCGCGGCCGACTACATCGAAGGGCTGCTGGATGTCGCGGACCTCGACGGCGACATCGACATGGACGTGGAAGGCGAGCGGCCGGTGGTGTCGGTGGTCGGCGCGACGCTGTCGGAGCTAGTCGGCCCCCGGGGCGAAGTCCTGGAGGCGCTGCAAGAACTCACCCGCCTGGCGGTGCACCGCCAGACCGGCGTCCGCAGCCGGATCATGCTGGATGTGGGCGGCTACCGCGCGCGGCGCCGGGAGGAACTCGCCGAACTCGGCAGGAAGGTCGCGGAGGAGGTAGGCCGCACCGGCATGCCGCAGCGGCTGGACGCGATGACGCCGTTCGAGCGCAAGGTAGTGCACGACGCTGTTGCCGCCGTGGGGCTGCGGAGCGAGTCCGAGGGCGAGGAGCCTGCGCGGCGGGTGGTTGTGCTGCCGGCTGAGGAGGCTGTCGTGATGGAGCCGGCCGGCGGGCAGGGCTGAGGCGTTACCAGGGTTGCTCTGAACAGCGGACGAAACGCTGTTCAGAGCAACCTTGGCACCGCTGAGATGAGTGCGGGGCCAGTGACGGTGATGCGGCGAGGCGGACCGCGGCAAACTGGCACCCGGCAAAACGCCGTCTGCCAGTTCATCGCAGCCCCAGCCGTAACCGCCACGCGGCGGGTGGAGCGGGAAGTGGATCCGGATGGCTGGCCTGGTTCCGGGATGGGTGAAGCGAGTGCTGATCCGGGGAGCCTTGGCGCCCGCCACGTGGTGCCCGAGTCACTCCCCAAGCTGGACCTGAGCCCGCCTTTGAGGCCGGGTCTGAGCTCGCCCGTCATGTCGAGCCTGAGCCCGTCTTTGAGGCCGGGTCTGAGTTCGCCCGTCATGTCGTGCCTGGGCCCGCTCCCTGCGCTGGGCCTGAGCCCGCCTCCGAGGCGGGGCCTGAGCCCGCCCCGCATGTCGCTGCCGAGGCCGCTCTCCCTGTGGCGCCCGAGGCCGCGCGCCACCTCACTGCCGAGGCCGCGCGCGACCTCGTGCCTGAGCCCGCTCCCTACCTCGTGCCTGAGCCCGCTCCCTACCTCGTGCCTGAGCCCGGCCCCTACCTCGTGCCTGAGCCCGGCCCCTACCTCGTGCCTGAGCCCGGCCCCTACCTCGTGCCTGAGCCCGGCCCCTACCTCGTGCCTGAGCCCGGCCCCTACCTCGTGCCTGAGCCCGGCCCCTACCTCGTGCCTGAGCCCGGCCGGCACGTCACGTTCGAGCCCGGCCGCCACGCCGGGGTTGACCCCCCGCCTGCGGCTTGGGGTGGGGCGGAGATGAGGGCGCCGGAGATGCCTGATGTGGCGCGGGAGGTGTTTGGGGATGCCGCGGATAGGGCGGAGCGTTACGCGAAACTGCTGGCGGGGGTGGCGGTGGAGCGGGGGGTGCTAGGGCCGAACGAGGTGCCGAGGTTGTGGGAGCGGCATCTGCTGAACAGTGCCGTCGTGGCTGAACTGGTGCCGGGGCCGTGTTCGCTGGTAGATCTGGGGTCCGGGGCGGGGCTGCCGGGGATCGTGCTGGCCATGCTGTTGCCTGACAGCGAGGTGATCCTGCTGGAGCCGGCGCTGCGGCGGGCGACGTTTCTCGAAGAGGTCGTTGCGGAGCTGGCGCTGGGCAATGCCAGGGTGGTCCGGGCGCGTGCCGAGCAGATGGCGGGGACGCTGGCCGCCGATGTGGTGACCGCGCGTGCGGTTGCCCCCCTCGACCGGCTGGCGGCCTGGGCGCTGGGACTGCTGAAGCCTGGCGGGATCGTGCTGGCGGTCAAGGGAGCGAAGGCCCGGGCGGAGGTCCGGGACGCGGAGCCCGCGCTCCGCCGGCTGGGTGTGCTGGACGTGGAGGTTCTTGCCGCCGGGAGCGGTAAGGTCGATCCGGCTGCAACAGTGGTCCGGCTGACCGCGCGCCGATGAGGATGGTGGGCCTGGGCGGCAGGACCGGGAGCGGGACTGCGCAGTGAGACCGGCCTGGGAACGGCGCGGGACTGGCCTGGGAGGAGCGCGCTGGTGGCTTCGCCAGACGGCGTGGGATGGCCGGAGGAACCTGCCGGATTCCCGCTCCGGGATGCGCGGGATGAGTTGGGGCTTAAAGCGGCGGGCCTGGGATGGCCCCGTACTGCTACCGAAACTCAGCGGGCGGTGGACCGGAGGAACCGCGGCCCGGCGGCCGGCGGTCGGGATGGTGCAGGTGGCGGTCCGGACGGTGCAGGTGGCGGCCAGGCGGGGAGTGGGACGACGGCTGCTGGGCAAGGACCGGTCCGCGAGAGCGAAGCGGGACCGCCGGTCCGGGTGAAGCAAGCATTGTCGGCGGCAGTTTCACGTGAAACGAATGCGCGGGTAATCGGCGCACGAGACGAGGCACAGGGAAGTGGCACAGTGAGGAGACGGGGAAAGCCAGCCGCCAGTGCCGGTGCTCTGCTGGAGCAGCAAGCGCGCGGTACGCAGGACGGCCCGCCCGCGGCGAGCCGTGGGGGCCCAGGTAACGGGCCCGGCGGCGCCCCGGCCGCGACGCCGGCCCGGACGGCTACGGCTGCCACGCCGGTGTCCGTCGCTGCTCCACCCGCAGGCAATATAGTTCCGGTACAAGCCAGGGCCACCGTCGGCGAGGGCTTCCCGGCTGCGATGGACGTGCCTGTCCAGTCCCAGGCTCCTGCACGGGAAGGTTCGCCGGGTCCGGCGATCGTGGTGAGCCCGGCCCACGCGGCGCTCGCCGCGCTGGGGGAGACCGAGCACGACTGGCCGCGCCCGCAGTCCTGCCGCACCATCACGATTGCCAACCAGAAGGGCGGCGTCGGCAAGACCACCAGCGCGGTGAACCTGGCCGCATGTCTGGCGCTGCACGGTGCCCGGGTGCTCGTGATCGACCTGGACCCGCAGGGGAACGCCTCGACCGCGTTCGACATCGAGCACCGGGCCGGGACCCCGTCGGTCTACAACGTGCTCGTCGACGAGCAGCCCCTGGACGGGATCGTCCGTGAGGTGTCGGCGATACCCGGCCTGTACTGCGCACCCGCCACGATCGACCTTGCCGGGGCGGAGATCGAACTGGTGCCGATGGTGGCCAGGGAAGCCCGGCTGAACCGCGCGCTGGCGGGCTATGACGTCTCTGGGCTGGACTATCTGCTGATCGACTGCCCGCCGTCGCTGGGACTGCTGACGGTCAACGCGCTGGTGGCGGCCACGGAGGTACTCATCCCGATCCAGTGCGAGTACTACGCCCTGGAGGGACTGGAGCAACTCCTGCGCACGGTCGACCTGGTCAGGGGGCACCTGAATCCGGAACTTCGGATCTCCACGATCCTGCTGACGATGTATGACGGGCGTACCAGGCTGGCGGCTCAGGTTGCCGACGAGGTGCGCGAGCATTTCGGCGATGTCGTGCTGAGTGCGGTGATCCCGCGCAGCGTGCGGGTGTCTGAGGCGCCGAGCTACGGGCAGTCCGTGATCACCTACGATCCCGGATCCAGTGGAGCGCAGGCGTATTTGGATGCGGCGCGGGAGATGGCGTTCGGGGCTGGGTCGGCCGGGTAGCGGCGGCTTCGGTTGCTGCACGCACTGGTTGGCAGTGCGGGCGAAGGGCGATACCAGGGTTGCTCTGAACAGCGGGCAAAACGCTGTTCAGAGCAACCCTGGCACCGCTGAGATGAGTGCATGCACAGGTAGCGCTTGCTGGTGACGCGCGGCCTGGCCGACAGCAGAGGTCAGTGCACTGCGCGGGAGACCACGCGACTCGGCACATGGCGGGGGCAGCACCGCGGGGTCGGGCGGTGGGTTAGCTGGGCGCGGAGTTCTGTCCGCGGCCAGCTAAGCCGCCGGACGGCCGCCCAGAGGGAGGGGATGAGCGAGAGGTGTAGTCGGAACTGGGCGGCCTCCAGATGGATTGAAAGCGAGAGGTGTGATCGGGTCTGGGCGGGCTCTAGGTGGATGGAAAGCGGGAGGGGAGTCGGGTCTGGGCGGCGTCGGGCGGATCGGCAAAGGGGCCGGGAGCATGGCTGCGAGGATGGGATGCTCTTAGGGAAAGGTGGGGGCGGTAGTGCGGGCAGTGGTGGGAGATGAGATGGCTCAGCAGAAGCGGGGACTTGGCAGGGGGCTTGGGGCGCTGATACCCACGGCACCTGGGCCGGCCGGGGCCGAGAGCCATGTCGGCGAACCCGCAGGCGCTTCGCTGGGTGGTTCCGGGGTGGGGGTGCGGGAGCCGGATCGGATCGACGGAACCTATTTCGACGAGATCGCTATTGGGGCGATCACGCCCAACCCGCAGCAGCCCAGGCGAAACTTCGATGAGGATGCGCTGGAGGAACTGGCGGCCTCGATTCGTGAGGTAGGCCTGCTTCAGCCGGTCGTGGTTCGGAAGATCATGCCGGGGCGGTTCGAGCTGATCATGGGAGAGCGCCGCTGGCGTGCCTGCCAGCGCGCCGGCCTGGAGCACGTCCCGGCCATCGTGCGCGGCACGCCCGACAACGAACTTCTCCGTGAGGCCCTCATGGAGAACCTGCACAGGGAGCAACTCAACCCGCTCGAAGAAGCCGCCGCCTATCAGCAACTGCTTGACGACTTCTCCGCCACGCACGAGGAACTGGCGCGCAAGGTGGGGAGATCGCGGCCGCATATCTCGAACACGATCCGGCTGCTCCAGCTTCCTCCGCCGGTACAGCTCCGGGTTGCGGCTGGCGTGCTGAGCGCCGGTCACGCCCGGGCGCTGCTGGCCCTGTCCGACCCCGGGGAACAGGACCGCTTGGCCCACCGCATCGTCGCCGAAGGGCTGTCGGTGCGGGCGGTAGAGGAAATCGTTGCGCTCGGACAGCGCCAGGCCAAGCCGCGGCGGACACCGGAAAGGCAGCCGGTGGCGCCCGCACTGACCGAACTCGCGGACCGCCTGTCCGATGCGCTCGAGACCAGGGTCAAGGTCGAGGTCGGCAAGCAGAAGGGCAAGATCGTGGTGGAATTCGCTTCGCTCGAAGACTTGCAACGAATCGTGACCACGATGTCCGCCGAATGGGCGCAGAACTTCACCACCTGACCGGCCGCCCTCGCCGTGTGCGATGTTTCACGTGAAACAGTGAGCGCCGCGATAAATCGCCCATGCGTCACTTCCCCGCCGCGCGGCCGCCCGCGGTCCGCCTTATATCCACGAGGAAGGCATCGACGTCGGCCTCGGTCGTATTGAAGGCCGTCATCCAGCGAACCACGTGTGCGGGTGCATCCCAGATATAGAAGTGCCAGTCCCGCTGGAGCCGCTCGATGTGCGCCGGATCGAGGGACGCGAACACGGCATTGGACTCCACCGGCTGCCACAGATGCACGCCCGGTATCCCGGCGACTCCCTCCGCCAGCCGCACGGCCATGGCGTTGGCCTGCCCGGCATTGCGCAGCCACAGGCCGCCATCAAGCAACGCTTCGAACTGGGCCGCCAGGAAGCGCATCTTCGATGCCAGTTGCGCCTGCTGCTTGCGCAGGAACGGGACATCCGTCACCAGGTCCTCGGCCATGATCACCACGGCCTCCGCGCCGACCGCCCCGTTCTTCGTCCCGCCGAAGCTCAGCACGTCCGCCCAGAAGGCCAGATCAGCCAGCGAGCAGCCGAGATGGGCGGCGGCATTCGCCAGCCGGGCGCCATCCAGATAAAGACGCAGTCCCTCCGCCTGGCAGAACTCGCCGAGCGACTTGAGTTCTTCCAGCGAGTAGCAGGTGCCCAGTTCCGTCACCTGGGAGACGGCTACGACCCGCGGCTGGGCCCGGTGCTCGTCACCACGGTCGCTCAGCCGGGTGCCGATGAGTTCCGGTGTCAGCTTGCCGTCGGGTGTGGCCACGGTGAGCAGCTTGCTGCCGAGGATCCGCTCCGGTGCGCCGCATTCATCGACGTTGATATGCGCGGTCTCAGCGCAGATCACGCCCTCATAGGGGCGCAGCAACAGGCTAAGCCCGAGAATGTTGGCCGCCGTCCCGGTGAACACGAAGTAGGCACCGCCACGCGCGCCGAACGTCGTGCTCAGCGCGGCGGCCGCCCGCCCGGTCCACGGGTCGTCACCGTATCCGGGGACGTCCGCGGTGTTCGCCTGGCCGAGAGCACGCACCACCGCTTCGTGCGCACCCGCATGATTGTCGCTGCCGAAACTCTTCCGTTGGTCCACGGGCAGAGCCTAGAGCCTGGCCGGCAACACAGGCCGGCGGCTTCACACCGGAAGCCGCCGGCCTGGATTGCTCACTCGTGCCTGGTCTCAGGGGCTGGTGATGGTCTGCTTGGGCGCGAACTTATAGCCGCCGGTGAAGTTCACTGCGTCGCCGCTGCTGATCACCGGGCAGGTGTTGTTGTAGAGGTGCAGGTTGCCGCCGGTGGTGAGCACCTTCAGCGTGTCGGTGCCGTTGCTGAACGTGGCCTTGACCATCCCGTTGTGCGCTGTGGCGCCGGTGCCGTCGATGGTGGCACTGCAGCTCAGGCTGGCGACAGAGAACGACCCATGGATCTTCGTGATGGTCATGCTCGCGACCTTCGTCGTCGCGTTGTAGGAGATGCCATTGAGCGGCATCTTTCCGGTGATTGTCACCCCGACGGTCTGGCCGAGGATCGTGCACCCCTTGAAGGCCAGCGAGGTGACGGTGCCGAGGCCCGTACCGGCCAGGCCGGTGCCGTGCTTGAGCGTGCCCTTGGCTACCGAGGACGTGCAGGTCACCGACTGGCCTGCGGTCGTGTCGGTGATCACTGTCTTTCCGGCCGTACCTGTGGTGGCACCACCAGGCTTGACGCTCCACGTCCCTGCGGTGGCGAACGCCGGCGCGACAGCCATGCCGATGACCGCTGCCGTCGCCGCGCTCGTGATCAGTGCCTTTCCGAAACGATTCAGAATCGCCCTCACTCCCTTTCGTGCCGGTCTTGCTCGCTCTCAGGCGCCGCCCTGGTTACGCCTTGCGCGCAGCCCATCGCCGGGTGCTACCGAGTGGGCCGCACATTCCGGACATAAGGTAACCCGCTCGGTGCCGTGTGACCATACCCCCGAGTAGCCAGGGGTAGAAGTTCGCCTCAGGTTCCCCTGGCGGCGGCCTGGCTCAGCAGGTCGCGGCACACGATGCCAAGGCTGCGCCCGGCCGCTTCCAGCGCCATGGGCAGGGTGCTCGTCTCGGTCATTCCCGGGGCGACGTTGACCTCGAGGAAGAACGGCTCCCCGGCGCAGACGATCAGGTCGGTCCGGGAGACGTCACGGAGCCCGAGCGCGCGGTGGGCGATCATGGCCACCTCCGACGCGGCCTTCGACTCCGCGGCTGTGAGCCTGGCCGGCGCGTGGAACTCCGTTTGTCCCGGGGTGTACCGGGCGGCGTAGTCGTAACTGCCGGACAACGGGCGGATCTCCACCGGCGGCAGTGCCTCCGGGCCGCCACCGAGGTCGATGACGCCAACCGCGACCTCGGTGCCGACGATGCACTCCTCGATCAGGGCGGTGTCGCCATAGGCGAAGCAACTGATCATCGCGCCGGGCAGGTCCTCGGCGGCGCCCACCAGCGTGGCACCCAGGGCCGAACCGCCCCGGGCCGGCTTGACGAACAGTGGCAGGCCCAGCGTGGCCACGATACGGTCCAGGACCGCTCCGGCGCCCAGGTCGTGGAAGGTTTCCTTGGGCAGGGTCACCGACCGCGGTGTGGCGAGCCCGGCTCCCCGGGCGACCGCCTTGGCCACGGGCTTGTCGAAGGCGAAGCGGCAGGCGTCCGGCGATGCCCCCACGTACGGCACGCCGAGCAGGGTGAGCACCTCCTGGATGGAGCCGTCCTCCCCGGACGCGCCATGGATAGCCGGGAACACGGCGCTGGGCGGGTCGGCGATCACGGCCGGGATCAGCCCGGCGTCGGCGTCGGCCACGTCGGCCTCGACACCGGCCTCACGGAGTGCGTCCCGGAGCCGGGCACCCGACCGGAGCGAGACCTCACGCTCGGGGGAGAGGCCACCCGCCAGTACCAGCACGTGCCCCAGATCGCTCATTGCGCCGCCGGGCCGGCCGGGCCGGTCAGGTCGGCCGGGCCGGCTCCGCCGGCCACGCCCCTGGACGGGCCGAAGGTGACCCGGATCTGCGTCTCGGCGTCGATCGCCTCGGCGAGGCGGCGGATCCCCTCCCGGATCCGGGCCGGCTCGGGGAAGCAGTAGGAGAGCCGGAGGTAGTCCGCTCCGCTGCCGTCGGCGTAGAAGCCGGTACCGGGGACGTAGGCCACCCGTGACGAGATCGCCCGGGGCAGCATCGACTTGGAATTCAGGCCGGGCGGGAGCTGCAGCCAGACGTAGAACCCGCCGCCGGGGCGGGTCCACCGGCAGCCCTCCGGCATCACCGCGCCGAGCGTGTCCAGCATGGCGTCCCTGCGCTCCCGGTAGAGCTCACGGAACACCTTGATCTGCTCGCGCCAGGGCTGGCTGGCCAGGTACTCGCCGATCATGAGCTGGGCGAGGCTGGAGTTGCAGAGCACCGCGGCCTCAGCGGCGAGCACCAGCTTGTCCCGGATCCCGGCCGGCGCCAGGGCCCAGCCAACCCGCAGCCCCGCCGCGATGGTCTTGGAGAAGGAGCCGAGGTAGACGACGCCGTGGGCGTCGTCCGCGCGCAGCGCCCGCAGCGGCTCGGAGTCGAATCCCAGCAGGCCGTACGGGTTGTCCTCGATGATCAGCACGCCTGCCCGCTGGCAGATGCCCAGCACCTCGGCCCGCCGCGGCGCGCTCAGCGTCACCCCGGCCGGGTTGTGGAACGAGGGCACCGTGTAGAGGAACTTCACTCGCTGCCCGTGCGCCTTGAGCTGGGCCAGGCATTCGCCGAGTGCCTCGGGCACCAGCCCGTCGTCGTCCATCGGAACATGGACCACCCGCGCCTGGTAGGACGCGAACGTGCCGAGCGCTCCCACGTAGGACGGGCCCTCGGCCAGCACCACGTCCCCGGGATCGATGAAGATGCGGGTGATCAGGTCGAGCGCCTGCTGGGAGCCGACGGTGACCACGACCTCGTCGGGGTGGGCGCGAATCCCTTCCAGCGCCATCACCTCACAGATCCCCTCGCGCAGTGCCGGGTCGCCCTGTGCGGATCCGTACTGCAGTGCGGCCGCGCCGCGCTGGGCGACCAGCTGGCCGGTCATGTCGCCCACCGCGTCGAGGGGAAGGGCCGTGACGTAGGGCATGCCGCCCGCCAGAGACACGATCTCCGGCCTGGCGGCCACGGCGAACAGCGCCCGGATCTCCGAGGCGGCCATGTCCTTCGCCCGGGCGGCGTACCGGCCGACGTGCGCGTCCATCAGCGACCCGTGCGACAGGGCGGCGGCGTCCACCTCCGGGGGGCTGGTGCTGGGCTTCTCATCGGCGCGGTCATTGCGCGCGGGCTCGGTTGGCACGATCCCTCCTCCCGGTCGGTGGGTACCATGTCAGGGTACGGGGCCAGCGGCAGTCCGCTCGTGCCATCCGGCAATTGCCGTGCTTGACGCGTGGACGCCCGGCTCGCTCGGGAGAATTGCTTTTGTAGACGAAGGGGTGCCGGTGACGCGCCGCCTCGCCAACGTCACGCTCGACAATTTGGACGACCTGCCGCATAGGTGCCGCAAGTGCGTCTTCTGGGAGCTCGATCCGGTCAGCCATGCCCGCGCGCAGGAGGTCGGCGATCCCGCGCTGGAAAAGGAGGCCTGGGTCTCCGCGATGCTCCTCGAATGGGGAAGCTGCGGCAAACTCGCCTATGTTGATGGCGTTCCGGCCGGATATGTCCTCTATGCCCCGCCGCTGTATGTGCCGCGGTCCGTCGCCTTTCCGACCAGCCCGGTCAGCGGCGACGCGGTACTGCTGATGACGGCCAACATTCTCGCCGAGTTCCAGGGTGGCGGGCTGGGCCGGATGCTGGTCCAGGGCGTCGCCAAGGACCTGACCCGCCGCGGCGTCAAGGCGATCGAGGCCTTCGGTGACCTGCGCGGGGAGGGCATCTCCTGCATGCTGCCCGCGGACTACCTGCTGGCCGTGGGGTTCAAGACGGTCCGGCCGCACCATCACTTCCCGCGGCTCCGGCTGGAGCTGAAGACGACCGTGTCGTGGCGGGAAGACGTGGAAGTGGCGCTGGAACGCCTGCTCGGCTCGATGACTCCAGAACGGGCGCTACGACTGGCCTGAGATACCCGGGCCGCTCAGATGAAGTCGCCGAGCTCGCGGAGCAGGGCTGACTTCGACCGGGCCCCGACGAGTTCCTTGACGACCTCGCCGTTGACGAAGACGCCCAGGGTGGGGATGTTCAGGATCCCGTACTTCTGGGTGACCTGGGGGTTATCGTCGACGTTCAGCTTGACGATGTCGAGCTTGTCGCCGTGCTCCTCGGCGATCGCCTCCAGTACGGGCGCGACCATCTTGCACGGGCCGCACCACTCGGCCCAGTAGTCCACGAGCACCGGCTTGTCGTTCTTCAAGACGTCTGCCTCGAAGGTCGCATCGGTCACCTTCTTGGTGCCCATTTCCTGGTCTCCCTTCAGCTTTCCGCTGTTGTCAGTACACGTCTCGCGGGTTCGTCCCGCCCGACAGATAGCGCTCGGCGTCCAGCGCGGCCGCGCAACCGGTGCCCGCCGCCGTGACGGCCTGGCGGTAGGTGTGGTCCACCACGTCGCCGCAGGCGAACACGCCGGGGATGGCGGTCCGGGTGGACGGCTGCTCGACCACCAGGTAACCCTCGGAGTCGGTGGCAAGCTGCCCGGTGAACAGCTCGCTGCGCGGGTCGTGGCCGATCGCCACGAACACGCCGCTCACGGCCAGCTCGCTCTGTTCGCCGGTCACCGTGTCGCGCAGCCGCAAGCCGGTGATCTTCTTGTCGCCGAGGACCTCGCTGATCTCACTGTTCCACCGGAACTTGATCTTCGGGTTGGCGAAGGCCCGCTCCTGCATGATCTTCGAGGCGCGCAGCTCGTCCCGGCGGTGGATGATCGTCACCGTGGTGGCGAACCGGGTCAGGAACAGCGCTTCCTCCATGGCCGAGTCACCGCCGCCGACCACCGCGATGTCCTGCTCGCGGAAGAAGAATCCGTCACAGGTCGCGCACCACGACACGCCGTGGCCGGACAGCCGCTTCTCCCCGGGCACGTCCAGCTCCCGGTACCGGGACCCGCTCGCGATGATCACGGCCCTGGCCAGGTAGGTCTCGCCCTCGGAGATGACGCGCTTGGGGTCGGCCGTCAGGTCCACCTCGGTCACGTCCTCGGCGAGGAGTTCGGCGCCGAACCGCTCCGCCTGCTTGCGCATGGCGTCCATCAGGTCGGGGCCCTGTATCCCGCCGGGGAAGCCGGGGAAGTTCTCCACGTCGGTGGTGTTCATGAGCGCGCCGCCGGAGGTGACAGATCCCTCGAACACGAGCGGCTTGAGCTGGGCACGGGCCGCGTACAGCGCGGCCGTGTACCCGGCGGGACCCGATCCGATGACGATGACGTCGTGAATGGCGCTCACGGTCTTGGTTGCCTTTCGCTTGACTGGCATCGGCGTCAACCGATCCTAGGGCCTGGAGATTCCCAAGGCCGTCAGGTGTGGCTAGCGAGGCTGGGGTTGGAGCGGACTGCAATGAACTGGCAACCGGCTGAATGCCTCTGCCAGTTCACCGTAGCCCGCTGGGGCAGCGCACACCGGGGAGAAGGAGGAAAGCGGAGGTGGTTCCGGGACGCTGATCTGGTCCGGATCAGCCGGAGCTGGGGAGGGCGGCCGTGGCCAGGATGCGGGCTGTGGTGGCGGTGCAGCCGGGTGCGACGACTACCGCCCGGGGGTGGGTGCCGTGGGTGGCCGGGAGCACGATGACCAGCGCGGGGTGGCCCTGGAAGCGGGCTACGTCTACGAAAAGGGCGTGCTGGGCCCCGGCCACGTGTGCCACGCAGGCATGGAGGTTGGGGAAGTTAGCTGTGTAGCCGTTCGGGGGGGTGGCCAGGGCGGGGCCCGGGTTCGCGGGGGAGTGTGTATTTCGGGCCAGTTCTTTGAGCAGGGCGCTGGCCTGGGCGGCGAGCTGGGTCGGCTGGTAGCTGGTGCCGCTGCTGACCACCCGGACCGGTCCCGTCACGGCGCCGCCGGCCGCGTTCCCGGGCGCCGACCGGATGCCACCGGGGGACATGCGGGGCAGGGTGGCCTTCGCCCGCGCGGCCGGGGCGGCGGCGCCGGAGGCGGCGGCGCCGTGCACCGCGGGGCTCCCGGACAGCAACTGGGCGACCGTGTAGCCGCCGCCGGCGATGACAGCGACCGTGGCGGCGACCGTGGCGGCGCGCAGCCCCGGCCTGGACCAGCCGCGGCCGGTCCAGCCGGGCCGGCGGCTGCCTGCGCCCCGGGCTGCGTCCTGCCCGGCGGTGCCTCGCGTGCCATTGTGGCCGGCCGTGCCTGGTGCGGCGGTGCCGGCCGGACCACCGGTGACGGTGACCGGTGCCGGGCCCCGGGCGGCGGCCTCGGCGGCCAGCGCCATCTCGATCCGCGCGGTCACCGTGTCCGGCATCGGCGGCGCGGTGGCGTGCGTGAGCAGGACGGTGACCTCCGCCAGTTGCGCATCGAGCGCAGCGCAGCGCGGGCACGCGGCCAGGTGCGCGGACACCTGGGCGGCCCTGCGGCGGGATAGCAGTTCCTCCCGGAACGCCGCCAGCGTCGCTGCGTCGGCATGCCCTCTCACAGCCGCGGCTCACCTCCTCCTTCGCCAGGTGAGACGCGCCGGGACGGCGGCTGGTTCCCCCGGCCGGTACCGTCTTGTGGCACCGCTGCCACGGGGGCAGCCCCGGCGACGTGTGGTTCGCCCCGGCCGCGCAGGTGAGCCAGCCGGGGCAGCAGCCGGGCGCGGCCCCGGGCACAGCGGCTCTTGACCGTCCCGGGCGAGATGCCCAGCACCGCCGCGGCGTCCGCCACCGAGTACCCGAGCATGTCCACCAGCACCAGTACAGCCTGCTGGTCCGGCGGCAGGGTCCGCAGCGCGGCCATGACGTCGAGCGAGGTTTCCGCGCTGGCCGCCGCGTCCGACCCGGCCGGGCCGGGGCCCAGGACGTCCATGGCCCGCTCGTCCAGCCCGCTGACGGTGGGCCTGGCCGCGCGCCGCCTGAGCCGGTCGAGGCAGGCGTTGACCACGATGCGGTGCAGCCAGGTGGTTACCGCGGAATCCCCGCGGAACCCGCTGGCCTGCCGGAACGCGGAGATCATCGCGTCCTGAAGGGCGTCGGCCGCTTCCTCGGCGTCTCCCAGCGTGCGGACTGCCACCGCCCACAGCCGGTCCTTGTGCCGGGTGAACAGCACGCCGAACGCGTCGTTGTCGCCGTTGACATGCCGCCGGAGCAGTTCGGCATCGGGCGGCTGTTCCCCGGGGAGGGGCGTCAGGAGGACCCTCGCACGACGACGTTGAAGACATCCGACTGGTAGTGCCCGGACGAGCCGGATTGCGACGCCAGCTTGGTGAACCAGATCAGCACGAACTGGCCGGAGACGGCGCCGTGCCCGGTGAACGTGACCGGGCCGACCGCGTTGCTTGAGTGGCTCAGCGTGGTGAACCCGGCCGGCGGCGCCTTGCCGCCGCCGGTGCCGGTGTTGCCCACCTCGATGCGGACGTGCGAGCCCGGCACGTTCCCGAAGGTCACCGCCACCTGCGATATGTTGACCCGCTTGCCCATGTTCAGCATCAGGCCGGTGCCGTTGTAGAGATTGCCGAAATGCGGCGACTGCTGGTACGAGTCGGTCGTCCAGTCCGTGCTCGTCGAACCGTCGATCGCCTCGCCCGCCTGGCCGGGGTTGTCGCCGCCGGCAGGCCCGTACGCCGCCGCGCCCGCCACCGGCAGCACGGCCGCCGGGGTGTTGCTGGGTGAGGAGCTGTGGGTGTCCTTGGCGCTGGGCGGCGGCGTCGAGCCGTTCTGGCTGCTGAACAGCCATGCACCGATGCCGATCACCGCGACCACCACCACGCCGGCGGCGGCGGCGAGGATCCGGCCGTTACCGCCGCCCCGGCCGGCCACCGTGTCGCGGCCGCGGGCGGCCCGCCGCGGCGGGCCGCCGCTGCGCTGCCGGTAGGGCGCCCCGGGCGCGAGCGTGGCGGGCCCGGTCCCGGTGGCGTAGTCCCGCGGCGCGACGGGCAGCGGCGCGGCGGGCGCGGGTATCACCCGGTTCAGCGCGGTGGCCAGCATGGCCGGCGTGGTGACCGGCGGGTTGCCGCGGTGGAAGAGAACGCGGCAGGCGACGTCGTCAATGCCGGTCGGCACCCCGGCCCGCACCTGCCGCGGGCTGCACGGGTGCCCGTCCATTTCCGGCGCGGGCGGCAGCGACGGCCACTCGCCGCCCGGCCAGTGGGCGGTGAGCGCGGCATAGAGCAGCTTGCCCAGGCCGTCGGTGTCGGCCAGTGCCGGGTCGTCGGCCGTGACACCGGCCAGGGCCGCGTCGATGCCGATGCCGACGATCTTCACTCCGCCGCCGGCCGTCCAGCGCAGCGAGTCGGGGTTCAGGCACAGGTGCGCGACGCCGGCGGCATGCGCGACGGCGAGGGCCTCGGCGCCCTGGGCGATGATCTCCGCACCCTGGCCCGGGTCGAGCGGCCCATCGGCGAGCAGGTCCTCCAGCGAGTCCCCGGCCGACCCACTCCATCACCACGTAGGCGTGGTCCCAGTCCTCTTCCACGTCGAACACCTGCGCCAGCCGGGCGTCGGTGAGCCTGCTCGCCGCCCGGGCCGCCGTCACCACGTCGGTGATGCGCGGGAAGCCGCGCGCGAAGGTCAGGACGGTGACCGCCCGGGCCAGGGTCTCGTCGATCGCCTTCCAGGCAGCCCACCCACTGCTGGCGTTGACCCGGTCTTCGAGCCGGTACCGCCCGCCAAGACGGGTACCCGGTTCAGAGATGAAGGTGCTCATTGATATGCAGTCAAGAGCGGCGCAGGCCCTCGACCCTCCTTCCGCGCCCCCGGGGTGACCAGCAAGCGGACGTACATCACCATGCTGCCGTCACCATGGTAGGCCGCGCGCGCCAACGGGCCGTAGCCCGTGCCGGCCGGCCGCGCAAACCGTTACCTGTCGGTGACTCGGCTACCGTGCCGCCGCCCGCGGGCACCGGCCCGTTCATCGCCCCAGCCTCGACCGCAGCCCGCTGCCCAGTTCGGTCAGTTCGGTGACGCCGAACGCCTTCGCGAAGATCACATACAGCAGCAGCGCGCCGCTCCCGCCGATGACGACGGTGATGATGCCGAACGCGGGCCCGGAGGGGAGTATGACCCCGACGGCGAAGGTGACCGCGAGCGCGAAGATCGCCCCGGGCACGGCCGCCATGTGCATCTGGATCAGGCTTACCGCGATCGCCTTGCCCGCGAGGCCGCGCATCCGCCGGGACAGGATGCGCCACGCGATGACCGTGCCGACCAGGTTCGCGATCCCGAACGCGGCGGCCAGTCCCTCCACGACGTGGCCGTACGGCAGCACCGCCAGCGAGAACAGGCTCACGGCGACGTTCGTGATCATCACCGCGACCCCGATGTACATCGGGGTCCTGCTGTCGTGCATGGCGTAGAACACGCGGAGCATGAGCTGGAACAACATGTACGGGACCAGGCCGAACGAGAAGATCCCGAACACCAGGCCGATGTACCTCGCGTCGGCAGGCGTGGTGCGGCCGTAGCCCGAATACCGCCTCGGCGAACGGTGCGCCCAGCACGAGCAGGAACAGCGAGGCGGGGACCACGATCGCCGATGACAGCCGGACCCCGCCGGAGAAGTCCCGCTTGACCTCGCCGAACCTCCGCTCGGAGGCGTGCGCGCTCATCCGCGGCAGCAGTGCCGTGATCACCGAGATGCCCACGATCGCGTACGGCATCTGGAACAGCTGCCAGGCGAAGCCGTAGGTGGGGAACCCGTCGTAGGACGCGTGCTTCCAGGCCGCGTTGGCCACGTTCTGCACCACCAGGAAGGAGACCTGGGTGGTGAGGATGTAGCCGAACAGCGGGGCGGCCATCCGCCTGATCTCGGTGACCTCGGCCCGGCGGAAGTCGAAGCGCGGGCGCCAGCGGAAGCCCGCCCGGCGCAGGAACGGGATCAGCGCCGCGGTCTGCAGCACGACGCCGAGCGTGGTGCCGAAGCCGAGCAGCTCGCATCTGGCCGCTGGTGATCGCGGACGCCGACGAGCTGATGCCGCCGACGGCGACGAACAGCAGCAGGACGGCGATCACCACGACGTTGTTGAGGACCGGGGTCCACATGGGCGCCGCGAAGTGTCCGCGGGCGTTCAGCACCCCGCCGGCCAGCGAGCTCACCCCGTAGAAGAAGATCTGCGGGATGAAGAAGAACGCGAAGATGACGGTGAGGCGGTGCTCGGCGCCGGTGAGGTCGTGCGCGTAGAGGTCCACCAGCAGCCCCGCGGCCAGCGTGGCGACCAGGGTCAGCGCGGCCAGCGCCATCGTGGCCAGGGTGAACATCCGCTGGTCGTACGCCTCGCCGCCGTCGGCGTCCCGCTTCGCGGCATTGACGAGCAGTGGCACCACGACGCTGGTCAGGATGCCGCCGAGCATCAGGTCGTACACCGCGTTCGGCAGCGTGTTGGCGTTCTGGTACGCGGTCGACACCGCGGCGACCCCGAGCACGTAGGCGATGACGAGCGTGCGGAGGAACCCGGTGCCACGGGAGGCGAGCGTGCCCAGCGCCATGATCCCGCTGGAGCGGACCACGTTGACGTTCTCGGCGCGGTTCTGCGGGGAGGGTGCCGCGGGCTGCTGCCCTGGAGCGGGCTGCCCTGGAGCGGGCTGTCCTGGAGCCGGCTGTCCTGGAGCTGGTCCGGCCCGGTGTGCCGCCGGCCTGGAGCGCCCCGCGGGCTGCTGGCCCGCCGCCGGGCGCCGCTCGCTGCCGTACGGCCCTGGTTCCGGCTGGCCGTAGCCGCCCGGCCGCCCGGTCACGTCAGCGGCGGTCTGCCCCGCCCGGGGCGGTGGCGTGCTCATCGTCCTCCTCGGCTGGCTGACGCTCGTCCGCGGTCCCCGAACCGACGCTACCTGGTTCATCCTCGCCAGATGCCGGATCGCCAGGGCTGGGCATGGGGTCCAGCTCCTCCGCTTCCGGGCCGGCGCCTCCCTCCGCGGGCCCGCCGCGGCGGATCGCCCTGGCCACGGCGGAGAACACGAACACCACGAGCGCGACGGTGATGATGACGATGGCCAGGGTGCCGAAGTGCGTCGCGGTAACCGTCACCGTCGGGCGCAGGCCCGGCAGGGCGGCGCCCTGCGGGGTAGTCAGCCACAGCTCGAGCGTCTTCGACCCGGCCGCCGAGGCACGCACCGGGATCCGAACGGTCACCTGGCTCTTGGGCGGCACCGTGACGGTCTCTTTATAGGGCGCGATCACCAGGTTCTCGCCGGCGAGGGGTTTGGCCTTCAGCCGGACGGTGACCTTCTGCGGCAGGTTGTTCCGGACCGACACGGGCACATCGCCGGCCTTGCCGCCGAGCGTGACGCGGGACGAGACGCCGATCTTGACCTGGCTCAGTTTCGCCTGCACGAAGAACAGGTCGCGGCGCAGCAACTGCCCGGCGGGCCGCTGGGCCCGCCTGCCGCCGCGCCAGGCGGAGGATTCCACCGCGTCCACGGCGGTGGACAGGTAGCCACGGCCGCCGGTGGTCAGGATGCTGTCGAGCAGGCCGACCTGCGCGGCGAGCGTGTTGCGCACATGCCGCAGCAGCGACCCGGTCAGCTCCCCGCGGCTGACCAGGTGCAGCGGCGGGGGGCGCCGGGCTGGCGATCCGGCCGGGGCGCCGGCGGCGACCATGCTGGCCAGGGTGGCGGGGCGCAGCCAGGGGGCGCTGACCGTCTCCGACAGCAGCGCCTCGGCCTCCGGCAGCGACGGATCCCAGCGCTGCGGCGGGGCGGCCACCACCGCGCGGCCGGCGCCGGCACCCGGCTCCGCGGCGATCATCGCCGTCTCGGCGAGGAACCACTGCTCCTTCGCGAGCGCGGCGGCCTGCCGGATCTGGCCGCGCACGCTGCCGGGCATCGGGACGGGGCCGGGCACCACACCGGGGATCTCGTTGCGCCGCTCCGCCAGGATCTGGGTGATCTGGTGGTCGGACAGCAGCACGTGCATCTGGCCGCCGGCCCGTTGGGCGTCGTGGTGACCGCCGTGGGCGTATAGCTGACCGGGGTGACGGGCGGCATCAGCCTGCTGTCCAGGATCATCACCTGCACCTGCTGCTGCGCGGCCAGTTCCTCAAGAACGCCGTAGTCCGCCATCCCGCCGGCCGGCCAGGCCACTACCACCCCGGGCGCGGCCGGGGTGGTCCGCTGCGTCCGGCCGAGAATCTTCTGCGCCGCGATGCGGCCATCGATGAACGCCGCGCTGAGCTCACCGTCGAGGGCACGGTGGGCCAGCGCGGCCATGTCCACGTCGGCGTAGGGGGTGACGAAGAAGTCCTGCTGGCTGGTCACGCTCTGCACCCCGCTGAGCCATGCGGCCGCGGCGCGGCTGGCCCGCTGGGCCTGCCCGCCGGTGCAGTCCTCATGGGTGCCCACCTGGTAGGGCTGCTTCATCGCCGAGACATCGCTGAGCAGCGCCGGGTCGATCGCCCAGGTGAGCATGGCGCTGCGGCCCTCGGCGGACGCGCCGGCCTGCAGCAGCGCGTTCAGCCGGCCGCCGGGCGCCACGCTGCCCGCGAGTTCGTTGGACAGCAGCGCCGTGCACGCGCCCCGCTGCGGGGTATCGATGAGCGGCCAGAGCCAGCCGATGGTCAGCGGCTTCACCGAGCGATCGGCCGGCTTTCCCGGCCAGAACGGCAGGAAGGTGCGTGCCACGTCCAGTTCGGCGCCCGCGCTGGTCAGTTCCGCGGCGAGCGGGTACACGCCGAACGTGCGCATCCCCGCCTGGGTCACGTTCAGCGTCAGGGTCCACGCCTGGGTCCCGTGCGGTGGCAGCCGGCCCGGCAGGGTGAGCTGCGCCCCGGGCACCTGCGTGTCCAGGCCGGCCGCGGTCTGCGCGGTCAGGTAGCTGTTCATCGCTCCCCGGCTGGACAGCGGGAAGCCCGACGACCAGAGCTGCACCATCAGGCCCTGCAACGGCGCGGACGTTGGGTTGGCGACGATCCCTGAGACCGTGACCTGCCCCTTCGGCGCCGCGATGGTCGGGCTCAGCGACGTGATGGCGAGCCACGGATGCGCCCGCGGCCCTGCCGTGCGGGCCGCCGCCGCCGCGCGGCCCGCCCCCGCACCGGCGGCGGGCGCCGCCGCCGCCGGCAGCACCACGAGCCAGCCGGCACCCAGCGCCGTGGCCACGGCCGCCAGCCGAAGGCACCGCCGGGACACGCCTAGCCCCCGGTGCTGTGCTCGCCCGGGGGAGCACGCTGCCTCCCCGGGGGCAAGCCCCCGGACCCCACGGCCCGGAGCCCCCCGCTGGCCTGCAGGCCCCGCGACTTCGTCGCGTGCCCTGGGGCCCCACGCTAGCCCGGGGGAGCACGCTGCCTCCCCGGGGGCAAGCCCCCGGACCCCACGGCCCGGACCCCCCGGTGGCTTAAGGCCCCGTTCCTTCGTTACGGGGCCTTGGCCGGCCGCTGACACGCCATGCTGAAAATGTTATTGCCGATCGTCGGCTGCCGTTTACGCCCCGCGATCATCGGCCACCACCGCCCGGGTGGTGCAGCGGCGGCACCAGGTCCCGGCACGGTGCACCGCCACGGGCTCCATTAACGCCAGACAGCCGCCAGCCCCTACCCTCGTGGCGTGCCGGAATCCTCTGATCTCACTCCGCAGCAGCGCCGCGCCGCCGCCGACATGCTGCGCGGGCCGGCGGCGCCGACGTTCGGCCTGGCCCGCCTGTTCGCCGCCAGCGGCTACGAACTGACCCTGGTGGGCGGGACGATCCGGGACGTCTTCCTCCGCCACCACAACCCGGATAGCGAGTTCGACCTGGCCACCGACGCGCGGCCCGAGCAGATCATCGAGATCGTGGCACGCTGGGCCGACAAGGTCTGGGAGACCGGCATCGTGTTCGGCACCGTGGGCCTGCGCAAGGGCGACACGATCTTCGAGATCACCACCTACCGCAGCGACGCCGTACCGGCCGGACTCGCGCAAGCCCGGGGTGACCTACGGCAAGTCGCTGGAGGCGGACCTGTCCCGGCGCGACTTCACGGTCAACGCCATCGCGGCACGGCTGCCGTCGCTGGAGATCGTTGACCCGTTTGACGGCATGCGTGACCTGCGGGCCAAGGTGCTGCGCACCCCCGGAAGGCCCGAAGACTCATTCAACGACGATGCGCTACGCATGCTCAGGGCGGCCCGGTTCGCCGCGCAGCTAGGTTTCACCGTGGTACCCGAGGTGCAGGCGGCGATGACCGCGATGGCCGGGCGGCTGTCGGTGGTGTCGGCGGAGCGGATCGGCGCCGAGCTGGCCAAGCTCATCTGCTCGCCCGGGCCCGACGGGCCGGTGCGCGGGATATCCGTGCTCGTCGACACCGGGGTCGCGGAGCAGGTCCTGCCCGAGGTGCCCAAGCTGCGGCTGGAGCGGGACGAGCACTTCCGGCACAAGGACGTGTACCAGCACACCCTGACCGTCCTGGCCAGGACGATCACCCTGGAGGCCGCCTACGGCCTGGAGAACGACCTGGTGGTCCGGCTCGCCGCGCTGCTGCACGACATCGGCAAGCCCAAGACACGCCGCAAGCTGCCCGATGGCCGGGTGGCCTTTCACCATCACGAGGAGGTCGGGGCGGCGATGGCCAGGGAGCGGCTGACCGCGCTGCGCTTCCCCGCTGCCGTGGTCTCGGACGTGTCCGAGCTTGTCGCCCTGCACCTGCGGTTCCACGGCTACGGCGAGGGGGTGTGGACCGATTCGGCCGTCCGGCGGTACGTGCGGGACGCGGGCCCCCTGCTGACCCGGCTGCACGTGCTGACCCGGGCGGACTGCACGACCAGGAACAAGGCCAAGGCGGAGCGCCTGGAGCGCGCCTACGGCGACCTGGAGCAGCGGATCGCGGCACTGTCGGTGCAGGAGGAACTGGACAAGATCAGGCCGGACCTGAACGGCACCGAGATCATGGAGGTCCTCGGCGTGCCGGCAGGGGCCACTCGTCGGCGAGGCCCGCCGGTACCTGCTGGAACTGCGCATGGAGCACGGCCCGCTGGGCCGCGAGCGGGCCATTCAGGAGCTGCGGCGCTGGGCCGCGGCGGAGGGCGTGGACGTGCCCGGCCCCCCGGACGCCGGCCGGCGGGGACTGACGGCTGCAGGCAGCCAGTACCCGGCCGCCGCCACGACATACCCGGCCGCGACCACCCCGACGATCGCCGGTGACCTGCCGTCGAGCGGCACGAAGACCGCGCTCACCAGCGCCCCGGCGGCGAGCGACACGTTGAACATCACGTCGTAGAAGGCGAACAGCCGGCCGCGGAAGGCGTCGTCGATCTCCTCCTGCAGCACCGTGGTGGCGCAGATGGCCACGCCCTGCGCGCATCAGGTACAGGAAGAAACCGAAGGCCAGGTACGCGATCTCGTCGAAGGTCTCACCCAGCGCGCGCGGTCACCACCCCGCGGCCACGAGCAGCAGCGCGATGACGGTCCGCTTGGACAGCCACCGGGTGGCGGGCGGGACGACCAGCGCGGCGCAGCCGTAGCCGACCGCGGAGACCGTGGCCAGCACCACGACGTGGCCCTCGGCCACCGGGGCGCTGGAGGGGTAGAAGTAGTTCCGGTACAGCAGGATCGACACCACGGACAAGATGCCGAACAGGAACTTGCCCGCGGCGGTGGCGCCGAGTGCGCTGGCCGGGCCGCGGTGCCTGACCGCGTACCGTGCGGCGGCCGCCAGGTCGGCCGCGACCGTGCCCACCTCGCCGAGCAGCCGTCCCGGCTCGGCACCCGGTGCGAACTCCGGGCCGAGCAGGTCGCGGCGCATGGTGGCGGCTACCGCGCTGGCCGCCACGTAGCAGCAGCCCGCCACCAGCAGGGTGATGGCCGCGCCGCGCTCGGTGTCGCCGGTGGCCGCGTTCAGGCCGAGGGCGATGATGCCGCCGATCGCGCCGACGATGCCGCCGACGGTCGGTGCCACCGAGTTGGCCATGACCAGCTTGTCCTCGGCCACCACGTGCGGCAGCGCGGCGGACAGCGACGCCAGGAAGAACCGGTTCACGCCCAGCACCAGCAGCACGGCCACGTACAGCGGCACGCCCCGGTCACCGGCGGCCATGACCGCCGCCGTCAGCACCACGAAGACGGACCGGAGCAGGGCCGACAAGACCAGGATCTGCCGCCGCGACCAGCGGTCGATGAGCACCCCGGCGAACGGCCCGATGAGCGAGTACGGCAGGTACAGCACGGTGAACGCGGACGCCGCGGCCGACGGGCTCGGGAACGTGCTCGCGTTGAAGAACACGTAGGTGCCGACACCGGCGGTGACGATGCCGTCACCGGCCTGGGAGATCAGCCGGACCGTGAACAGCCGCCGGAAATCCCGTTCGGCCAGCACACTGCGCAGGTCGGCCAACAGGGACGTGCGGGGCACGCTGCACAGCCTAACGGGTGCCCCGGCACCAGCCGAGCCTTCGATCGGCCGGGCGGCCACGGGGTGCGTCGATCCGCCGCGAGAATCCTCGCAGCCCGGTGACCTGGCGGCGGCCAGGCTCTAGCGGTCCACTTCGCCGCGGATGAACTGCTCCACCGCGTCGCGCGCGGCGTCGTCGCCATACTGCTCCGGCGGGGACTTCATGAAGTAGCTGGCCGGCGGACAGCAGCGGGCCGCCGATGCCGCGGTCGAGGGCGATCTTGGCCGCGCGGATCGCGTCGATGATCACGCCGGCCGAGTTCGGCGAGTCCCAGACCTCCAGCTTGTACTCCAGGCTGAGCGGGACGTCGCCGAAGGCCCTGCCCTCCAGCCGGACGAACGCCAGCTTGCGGTCGTCGAGCCACGGCACGTGGTCGGACGGGCCGATGTGCACGGCCGCCTGCTCCATCTCGTGCGGGATCTGCGAGGTGACCGACTGGGTCTTGGAGATCTTCTTGGACTGGAGCCTGCTGCGCTCCAGCATGTTCATGAAGTCCATGTTGCCGCCGACGTTGAGCTGGTAGGTGCGCAGCAACTCCACGCCCCTGTCCTCGAACAACTTGGCCAGCACCCGGTGGGTGATGGTGGCGCCCACCTGCGACTTGATGTCGTCGCCGATGATCGGCACACCCGCCTCGGTGAACTTGGCGGCCCACTGCGGGTCCGAGGCGATGAACACGGGCAGCGCGTTGACGAACGCCACGCCCGCGTCCAGCGCGCACTGCGCGTAGTACGGTCCGCCTGCTCCGAGCCGACCGGCAGGTAGGACACCAGCACGTCGGCCCGGGCGTCGCGGAGCGCCTGGACGACGTCGGCGGGCGGGTCGTCCGACTCGGTGATCAGCTCGCGGTAGTACTCGCCCAGGCCGTCCATGGTCGGCCCGCGCTGCACGGTGATCCCGGTCGGCGGCACGTCGCAGATCTTGATGGTGTTGTTCTCGCTGGCCCCGATCGCCTCGGCCAGGTCCCGCCCGACCTTCTTGGCGTCCACGTCGAATGCCGCGACGAACTCCACGTCGCGCACGTGGTAGGGGCCGAACTGCACGTGCATCAGGCCCGGTACCCGGCTCGCCGGGTCGGCGTCCTTGTAGTACTCCACCCCCTGGACGAGGGAACTTGCGCAGTTGCCCACACCCACGATGGCTACCCGTACCGAACCCATGAGGATTACTCCTGTTCTTTCGCCAGCGGCGCCGCGGGGGGCGGCGCGGCCTGTCAGCTCCGGAAGTGCCCGCTGACGTGTCATTTCCGCCGGGCGGCGGGGACTGCCGTCCCGGCTCACCCGCCTCGCCGCTCCGATGCGATCAGCTCGTTGAGCCAGCGGACCTCCCGCTCGACCGACTCAAGGCCGTGCCGGTGCAGTTCGAGCGTGTAGCTGTCCAGCCGCTCCCTGGTCCGCGCCATTGCCGCCCGGACCGCGTCCAGCCGTTCCTCCAGCCTGGTCCGGCGGCCCTCCAGGATGCGCAGCCGGATGTCGGCGCGGGTCTGGCCGAAGAACGCGAACCGGACGCCGAAGCCGTCGTCCTCCCAGGCGGCGGGGCCGGGCTCGGCCAGCAGTTGCTCCAGCCGCTCCTTGCCCTCCGCGGTCAGCCGGTAGACGATCTTCGACCGGCGGCCGGCCAGCGGCCTTGCCCGCCAGATCCGGCTGCTCCTCGGCGATCAGGCCCTGGGTGAGAAGGTCCTTAAGGCAGGGGTAGAGCGAGCCGTAGCCGAACGCACGGAACGCGCCGAGGAACGCGTTCAGCCGCTTGCGCAGCTCGTAACCGTGCATGGGAGTCTCGTGCAGCAGGCCGAGCACCGCAAGCTCGAGCACTCCCGACCGGTGACCGCTCACGACAGCCCGCAACCTTCCGTTTCGCTTCCGGCTTGCCCTGGTGGGGCAGTCCGGAGGCGCTATACCTCGTTTCGATGTATCGAACCGATACATCGCAAAGATATGTGCGAGTTGTCAGATGTTGCAACCTCCCGTTCGGCTGGCGTTCGCCGCGGCGGCGCCGGTGGCGCGCCCGGGCGCCCGGCCGGCGCGGATCGCGGGCAGCCCAGGTCTCGGCACGGTCACGAATGCGTCGTAGTCTGTCGGTGATGGCACCACGGAGATGCGTCGTCGATTACGCGCTTGCCCGCCGGGCAACGCTCGCCGCAGTGCTTGCTGGCCACACCACCGTCGCGGACGTCTGCGACGCGCATCCGTACCTGCTCCGTGCCGCGAAGTTCCACGGCGAGGCGACGGACACCAGGCTGCCCGATCTGCCGCCGGTCCCGGCTCACCCACGTGACCTACGTGTATGGGGACGAACTCGGGCGTTACGAAGGCCGGGTGAAGCAGGCGGGCGAACTGGCCGAGATGGCTACGGAATATGGTGAGTTCCGGGCGTACGTCGTCGAGGTCTGCCAGAGTTGTGGCTGGAACCACCTCGCTTCGTCCTATGTTCTCGGCACGGGCGAGCCGCGCGCCCGGCGCGGCCGGCCTGGGTCCCAAACTGCGAGCAAGTACGAGTTAAAGTACCTGGCCCGGGCACAGTTCTACCGGCGTGATGCATGGCCACGGGGCAAGGTGGCGAAGAGGCACGACGCCGTGCACCGCCAGGTACGGTGGACCGCGGTGGGTTGGCTACCCCGCCCGCGACTGGCTCACTTAACCAGCGAGGACGTGTGTGAGTAACCGAGATTTTCCCGCACAGCTACCGGCCGGACCGGAGCCCGGAGGGGCGCTCCGGCGGCTTTCCCGGCCCGGGTAGCTCGGTCCCGTCCCGCCCGGGTTCCCCGGACGGTTACGCCGCGGCATCCAGGCCGGCGGCCGCGGCATCGACGGCGTGCCCGGCTACGGCCGCGGTCCGGCGCAGCCGGGCAGCGGCGGGCGCTCCGGCGGCCAGCACTCGAACCGGTCCTCACGTGGCGCGCTGCGCGGCGGGCGATCGCCGGGCCGCGGCGGGGCTGCCGCCAGCGGCAGGAGCGGCGGAGTCCGCGAGGACGTCTACCCGCCGGGCCGTGGCGCGCCCGGCCAGAGTGGCCCGTCCGGGCGCGGCGGGGTCCGGGACGGCAGCGAGAGCCCCTGGGGAGAGCGGGGCACCGCCACCCGGAGCCGGGGCACATCCAAGTTCGGCACCGGCGTCCGTGACATCAGGGACGACCTGCGCGACCGGCTGCGCCGCAACGGCGTCAGCGGTGACTGGGACGAGCCGGACGGCCGCGGGCCGCGGCGCCGGGTCGGCAGCGGCGGCGGTGACTGGGACGGGCCGGACGGCCCGGGCGGCCGCGAGCCGCGCCGCAAGGGCAGCTGGTGGCGGCACTGGAGCTGGAAGAAGGTACTGGCCCTGGTCGCGGCCGGCTTCGGCGTGTTCCTCATCGTGGCCGCGGCCGGGGTGGCGTACGCCTACTCCAAGACCCCGATCCCCAACCCGCAGGCGGCCGTGTTCGTAGCAGGCGTCCAAGGTCTACTTCAGCGACGGCAAGACCGAGGTGGGCCAGTTCGGCCAACCAACCGGGTGATCCTCCAGTACAACCAGATCCCGCGTGGTGATGCGGAACGCCGTGGTGGCGGCCGAGGACAAGAACTTCTGGCACGAGGGCGGCATCTCACCGACCGGCATCCTCCGTGCCGCCTACTACGACCTCACCAGCTCCGGCGGCGGAAACCTGCAGGGCGCGTTCCACCATCACCCAGCAGCTTGTCCGGAACTACTACGACAACATCGGCACCGCGCAGACGATGAGCCGCAAGATCAAGGAGATCTTCGTCGCGGAGAAGCTGGCCCAGGTCAAGTCCAAGGACTGGATCCTCCAGCAGTACCTGAACACGATCTACCTTTCGGCAGGCGAACGTCTACGGTGTCGGCGCCGCGGCGCAGTCTACTTCGGCCTGGACGCCCACCACCTCAACCAGATCACCCCCGCGCAGGCCGCGATGATCGCCGCGATGATCCAGAGCCCGAACGACTACAGCCCCGACCCCAAGGCCGGCGCGGCCTACCGGGGCCTGGTGAACCGCTGGCAGTACGTGCTCAACGCCATGGAGAACATGGGCACGCTGTCGCCGCAGGCCTACGCGCAGGCGCTGAAGAAGTTCCCCACCGTGGTGCCGCCGCTGAACAACAACTGGAACGGCTACAGGGCTACATCATGCAGGCCGTGCTGAACGAACTGCAGAACACCTACCACTACTCGGTGCAGCAAGATCAACAACGGTGGCCTGCACGTCGTCACCACGGTCAACAAGAACCTGATGAACACGCTCTACGGCACGGTCCGCAAGGACCGAAGGCCTGATGCGGCACTGCGCAGCCGCCGGCCATCCTGGCCGCGCCGCGGCGCCGCCGCCGTGCAAGGGCCTGCCGAAGTGGGTCCACGTCGGAGCGGTGCTCGAGCAGCCGGAGACCGGCGCGATCCTGGCCATGTACAGCGGGCCGAACTACGCCAAGAAGCACTCGACTCCAGTACGACAACGCGCTGCAGTCCCGCAACCAGGTCGGCTCCTCGTTCAAGACCTACGTGCTGGCCACCGCGGTCTCAGCAGGGGATGAACGTCCAGACGAGCCTCCTGGACGGCGACTCGCCGCTGTGGATCCCGCCGGACTCGCTGCCGACGACGTTCGCGAAGCCGGGTAGCCACGGCGCCCGGCCCCGGCTACTACCAGGTCGTGAACGACGAGAGCGGGAACAACAACTTCGGCCCGGTGAAGGTGCAGGTAGCCACGGCGGCCTCGCTCAACACCGCCTACACCGACCTGTGGCACAAGGTCGCCTTCGACTCCGCGACCGGCCAGCACCCGGTCGACCGACATGGCCAAGGCCTTCGGCGTGAACGTCGTGGCCAGCGGGATGGCCGGCGGACCGAACCCGATGCAGGACGAGGCGGGGATCGCGCTCGGCCAGGCGTCGCTGACCGTGGAGGAGCAGGCGACCACGATCGCGACGCTCGCCGACAACGGCGTGTACCACACCCCGCACGTGATCAAGCAGATCATCGTCGGCAACTCGGTCATCCCGGCGAAGGTCACCCAGCGCCGGTGCTCACCCCGAGCCAGGACGCCGACGTGGACTGGGCGCTGTCACGCCGACACCAGCCGCGGCGGCACCGCGGCGGGCCTCGGGCTGAACAACGGCCAGGACGGTCATCGCCAAGACCGGTACCACCAACCTGTCCCAGTCGGCGTTCTTCATGGGCGTCGACCCCGAAGTACGCGATGGCGGATCGGCATGTTCGTCAACAAGCCGCACTGCCCGCCGCGGGATGCAGGCCGAGTGCAGTTCCACCGCGGCCCTGGCGTTCGCGCCGCCGGCGGGCATCGAGACGCTGTTCGGCGTCGGTGGCCTGTCCGGCTACGGCGGGCAGTACCCGGCGCTACATCTGGCACGACTTCTTCAACCAGAACTTCGGCAACCTGCCCGTGCAGGCGTTCCCCCCGGTCAACAACGACGGGCCGACGTGGAACCTGTGCGGCGCGCTGCCCAAGCCGAAGCCCAAGCACGCACCACCAGCAGGGCCAGGGCTGCCAGGGACAGGGCCAGGGGCAGGGGTTCGGGCAAGGGCAGCCGTGCCCGCACGCGGCGGGCAGCCGACGCCGACCGGGCACCCCACCCCGACCGGGCAGCCGACGCCGACCGGCAACCCCACCCGACCGGGCATCCCACGCCCACCGGGCCGCCTTCGCCAGGTGGCTCCGGCGCCGAGCAGGCCCGTCGGGCGGGCCCGGGCCGGGCGCCGTGGCGCTGGCCGTCGGTGGTGGTTGCCGGGCCGTCGCTGTCGCTGGTAGGCAGGCTGCGTGACCGGCGATCGCGGCAGGAAGGTCACGCGGAACGGCCGCCGGCGGTTAGCCAGGCCCGCCCGGAGCCAGGGCGGCGCCGATGACGGGGCGACAGGGCGCGAGACGCGCCTGCCGGGCCGCCCGGCGAGCGGCGTGGCACGGCGGCATCGCCGGTGCGCGCGGCCCTGGCAGCACGGGCCGCGCTGCTCGCGGGTTCCACCACGGCGCTGGTCCTCGGCCAGCCTGGCGGGCAGCGCGCTGGGCTTCCTCAACAAGGCCGCGTGCCGCAGCGGGGACTGGAACGTCTACCTCAAGCAGTTCCAGGCGCACTGCTACACCGACATCTATCCGCTGTATTTCGGTGAGCAACTGTCCGCGGGCAAGGTCCCCTACACCGGTCACCCGGTCGAGTACCCGGTGCTCATCGGCGCGCGCGATGCAGGCGGTGGCCTGGCTGGTCCGGCCCATCTCCGACCCGTTCGTCAGGGGGCGGGAGTTCTTCGACGTCACCGTGGTGCTGCTGACGCTGTTCTCGCTCGCCGGCGACGCTGGCCACCGCGTACCTGGCGGGGCGCTCGCCGCCGCTGGACCGCGCTCGGCGTCGCGCTGGCGCCCGGGCTGATCCTCGCCTCGTTCATCAACTGGGACCTGATCGCGATGGGCCTGGTCGCGCTCGGCATGGCGGCGTGGGCCGCCCGCCGGACCGTCCTGGCCGGGGTACTGCTCGGCCTGGCCGTGGCCACCAAGTTCTACCCGGTGTTCTTCTTCGGCCCGCTGCTGTTGCTGTGCCTGCGAGCCGGGCGGCTGCGCGCGTTCGTGGACCACCACGGCCTCCGCCGCCGTCGCGTGGCTGGCGGTCAACCTGCCGGTCGCGCTTCGCCGCACCGGCCGGCTGGGCGCGCTTCTACACGCTGAGCACCACCCGCCCGGCGGACTGGGGATCGATCTGGTACTACTTCGAGACCGAGCACTGGCCGTTCGTCGGCTCACTCTCCGAGACGGCTGGCTCAACCGTTCTCGGCGGCGGTCTTCGCGGCGGGCTGTGTGCTCATCGCCGCGCTGATCCTCGCCGCCCCGCGCCGGCCCCGGGTGCCCCAGGTCTTCTTCCTCGTGCTGGCCGTGTTCCTGCTCAGCAACAAGGTGTGGTCGCCGCAGTACGTCGATCTGGCTGGTCCCGCTCGTGGTGCTGGCGAGGCCGCGGCTGTGGGCGTACGCGGTCTGGCAGGCGGCCGAGGTCACCTACTTCTTCGCCATCTGGGCCTACCTGATCACCATCGCCACCGGGACCGCCCGCCGGTCCGATGGCGGCATCGGCGCCGGGGTCTACTTCGCCGCGCTGCTGGCCAGGTTCGCCGCCGTCGCTGATCCTGTGCGCGCTGGTGGTCAGGGACATCCTGCACCCGGAGCCGACCTGGTGCGCGCCGTCGGCGACGACGACCCGGCCGGCGGCGTACTCGCGGACGCGCGCGATCGTCCGGACCGGGTACCCCTAAAACGCGACCAGGGCTGGCCTTTGATCGTAGGTACCTAGCTGCCGCGCGCAGCGTGCCAGCGCGCTAGCGCCAGGTGCGCCGGAGCCAGGCGATGTCGGCGGCTGGGTCGGGGGTCTCGGAGACCGCCGGGGCGCCGGCGGCGCGGACCACGTCCAGCAGCAGCTCCGGGTCGATCGTGCCCGACTCGATGGCGGCGTGCCGGTCCCGGCCGGAGCCGAACCCGTCGCGCGAGTTGTTGCAGTGCACCAGGTCGATCCGGCCGGTGATGGCCTTGACCCGGTCCACGATCGTCGGCCAGGTCCTCACCGCCCGCGTAGCGTATGGCAGGTGTCCAGGCAGAAGCCGATGGCGACTGTTGCCGTCGCCGGCATGCGGAGAAGTCGCCGATGGCGTCCCACAGACGGCCGCATCGCATCGCAGGCCGCGGGCCATCGCATGGTCGCCGCCCGCGGTGTTCTCGATCAGCAGCGGCACCGGCCGCTCTATCCGCTCGACCGCCTTGCGCCAGTTCGCGTAGCCCTCGCGTTCGTCGACGCCGCCGGTGACGTGCCCGCCGTGCACGATCAGGCCCTTGGCCCCGACCGCGGCGGCCGCGGCGAGCTGCTGGCTGAGCAGCTTGCGGCTGGGAATCCGGATCCGGTTGTTCGCGCTGGCCACGTTGATGCCGTACGGCGCGTGGATGAAGACCTCCAGGCCTGCCTCGCTGAGCGCGTCGCGGAGCTTGCCCGCGTCGTCGCCGGGGAACGTCGGCGCGCCCCAGCCTTGCGGGTCGCCGAGGAAGAACTGCATGACCTCGGCGCCGGTGGCGCTCGCCACCGTCAGCGGATCACCTTCGCGTTCGTGGGCTCCGATGCGAACCATGGTCCGAGCGTAGACAAGTTCGCCGCCGCAGTGGGTCACGGGCCGGGAAGCCGGCTTGCGGGTGACCGCTCAGGCGGGCTCAGGGAATGAAGCCGCCGTGCGCGAAGCCGAGGGCGGCTGCCCACGAACGCGGCGACAAGCCCGGTGACGATGATCATCCGTTCTTCGCGTGTCGCGGAGATCATCTGCGAGTAGAGGCCGACGAGCAGGCTCACGATCGCCGAGCACCGAGGCGAACACGTGCAGGTGGACCACCCACCCGACCGCGAACACAATCGACCCCGGTGACCAGGGTGAACACGGCAAGGCCGTTCTCCAGCGGATGCCGCTGGCCGTCGCTGTTCAGGCTCAGGTGCGAACGGGGGCGGGCACTGGCGGCTTGCGGCATGTCGGCCACCCTTCTCAGATCCCCGGCAGGCTCGATCGAGGAGAATTGTTCCCGCGTGCACCGCGCAGAATCCTGCCCCGCGGCGCTGGTAGGCGCCTGAGCCCCTGCATCACGCCAGCACATGGCTGGCCTCGTTGGTGCAGTTCCTCCTGCCACGGAGAGACCGTGGCCGTCAGTCCAGAGGGGGCAGTTTCGTTCATGCGTCATTACGAAATGATGATCATCCTCGATCCAGGTCTTGAGGAAGCTACCGTCCAGCCGTCCCTGGAGCAGTTCCTGACCGTGGTCACCACGGGTGGCGGCAGCGTGGACAAGGTGGACGTGTGGGGCCGCAGGCGCCTCGCCTACGAGATCGACAAGAGGTCCGAGGGCATCTACGCGGTCATCGACATGCAGGCCATGCCGGACTCCGTCGCCGAACTCGACCGTCAGCTCGGCCTCAACGAGGCGGTTCTGCGCACCAAGGTCATGCGCATGGAGCAGCACTGACAGACCCTCGCGGTAGCGTCGGTAACGAAAAACCCCTGAGGACCGGAGCCTGAAGATGGCAGCAGGTGACACCCAGATCACGATCGTCGGCAACCTGGTTGGCGACCCCGAATTGCGCTACACCCCCACGGGCCAGGCGGTCGCCACCTTCCGGGTGGCGTCCACGCCGCGCTTCCGCGACAACACCACCGGCGAGTGGAAGGACGGCGACAGCCTCTTCCTGAGCTGCAACGTCTGGCGCCAGGCGGCGGAGAACGTCGCCGAGAGCCTGCAGCGCGGGATGCGCGTCATCGTCAACGGGCGGCTGCGCCAGCGTTCCTATGAGACCAGGGAAGGCGAGAAGCGCACCGTCTACGAGATCGAGGTCGACGAAGTCGGCCCGTCGCTGCGCAACGCCTCCGCCAAGGTCGTCAAGTCCAACCGCTCCGGTGGCAACTTCGGCGGCGGCCAGGGCGGCGGCGGTGGCGGGTACGGCGGCTGGTGGTGGCGGTCGGCGGTGGCGGCGGCGGTTCCCGCCCGGCCGAGGACCCGTGGACCGCCGACCCGTCCGATGGCTTCGGCGGCGGCGACGCCCCCGATGAGCCGCCCTTCTAACCCACAGCCCTAACCAATCACCATCCCCGCCCACGGGCGGGGCTCTATTCAGGAGCACCACGATGGCGAAAGCACCCATCCGTAAGCCAAGAAAGAAAGTCTGCCTGTTCTGCCAGGAGAAGATCGCCTGGGTCGACTACAAGGACACGCCGCTGCTGCGGAAGTTCATCTCCGACCGCGGCAAGATCCGGGCCAGGCGGGTTACCGGCAACTGCACCCAGCACCAGCGCGACGTCGCCACGGCGATCAAGAACGCGCGGGAGATGGCGATGCTGCCCTACACCAGCACGCCCCGGTAGGGCGAAGGAGAACCATCGATGAGTCGCACGCCGATGAAGCTGATCCTCACCCAGGAGGTCACCGGCCTGGGCGCCCCCGGCGATGTGGTCGAGGTGGCCGGGGGTTACGGCCGCAACTACCTGGTCCCCCGTGGCCTCGCCATGCGCTGGACCCGCGGTGCGGAAAAGCAGGTCGAACTGATCAAGCGGGCCCGGTCGGCCCGGGACATCCGCGGCCTTGACGACGCCAAGGAGGCCGCGGGGCGGCTTGGCTCGCTTCGCGTCCGGCTGGCCACCAAGGCGGGCAACACGGGACGGCTGTTTGGCTCGGTCAGCCCCTCAGACATCGCGGATGCCGTCCGCGCGGCCGGCGGCCCCGAACTCGACCGGCGCCGGATCGAGGTGCCCAGCCCGATCAAGACGATCGGTGCGCACCAGGTGCGGGTGCGCCTGCACCCCGACGTGACCGCCACCCTCGAAATCGAGATCGTCGGGAAGTAACTCCCGCTGTCACGGCCCGGATTCCGGCATAAGCCGGCGTCCGGGCCGTAGTAATGCAGTCGCGCGGCCAGCGCCGGGTCAAGTTCCGCGATCATGCCCCAGAGGCCGGCGAACCGTTCGGCCAGGTCGCCGGCGTCGGTGTGCCCGGCCGGGCCGGCGCGCGCGGCCAGGGCCACCTCGTCGATGGCTGCCCGGAGCTTGGCGAGCCGTGCCTCCAGCGTCGAACACATGATCGAAGCCTAGGCAGGCGGAGTCATGATCGTGATGCTTTCCGCCCTGCGGGAAACATCGGTATTTCCGGCGTGGCGATCACCCGGACCGCACTGTCCCGGCATCCCGCACCGCGTCCCCCGGGACCCGTTCCGCGTCGGCTGGGACGCCGCGCGGCGTCCCGGCGGCGCGGCCCGTGCGGCGCGCCACGCCGGCCGGTCAGGCCCATTGCGACATTTCGCCTGTGGACAACGGTGCGCCTGGTGTGGACGACCTGATAGCTAGAAGTTTTTTCCTCACACACCCGGTGGACGGCATTACCCCTGGTAGTTAGGGCGCCGTGGGCCGATCGTCTGGTCTTGTCCTCAGTGCTGTCCCCAGTCCGCGCACAGGGTGAGCGGCGTGTCTGCACAGGCTGTCCACAGACCTGTGCACAGCGCGATTGGACGCAGGCCACGGACCGCAGAAGACTGTCGGAACCGTCCGCTACAACGGATGTGAAGTGCGGCAGCGGGGGCTCGTCCAGGCATCCGCGTGACGGGGAGGTGGGTGGTCGTGAGCGTCACCGAACTCACCCCCCGCGGCGGGGATTTCGAGCGTACTCCGCCGCACGACCTGGCCGCCGAGCAGTGCGTCCTCGGCGGGATGCTGATGTCCAAGGACGCCATCTCCGACGTGATGGAGGTCATCAGCCCGCTCGACCACTACCGGCCCGCCCACCAGCTCGTGCACGAGGCGATCCTGGAGCTGTACGGCCGGGGCGAGCCCGCGGACCCGGTGACGGTCAGCGACCTGCTGGCCAAGCGCGGCGAGCTGGCCCGCATCGGCGGCGGTGCCTACCTGCACACGCTGCTCGCGTCGGTGCCTACCGCGGCCAACGCCGGCTACTACGCCAGGATCGTCAGGGAGCGCGCGATCCTGCGCCGCCTGGTGGAGGCCGGCACCCGGATCGTGCAGCTCGGGTACGCGGGCGACGGGGACGCCGACGAGCTGGTGGACCGCGCCGAGGCCGAGATCTACGGCGTCACCGAGCGCCGGGTCAGCGAGGACTACGCTGTCGCTAGCGGACATCATGCCGGGCGCGCTGGACGAGATCGAGGCGATCGGCTCGCGCGGCGGGGTGATGACCGGTGTGCCAACCGGTTTCAACGACCTCGACTCACTCACCAACGGCCTGCACCCCGGCCAGATGGTCGTTATCGCAGCTCGTCCTGCCATTGGGAAGTCTACGCTGGCTCTAGATCTTGCCCGGGCCGCGTCGCTCAAGCATGGGCTGACCACGGTCATGTTCAGCCTGGAGATGAGCCGCAACGAGATCACCATGCGGCTGCTCTCGGCGGAGTCGCGGGTAGCGCTGCACGCGATGCGGACCGGCCAGATGGGTGAGGAGGACTGGACCCGGCTGGCGCGCCGGATGAGCGAGGTGGCCGACGCACCGCTGTTCATCGACGACTCGCCGAACATGTCGCTGATGGAGATCCGCGCGAAGTGCCGCCGCCTCAAGCAGCGGCACAACCTGCGCCTGGTGATCATCGACTATCTGCAGCTGATGAGCTCGCCTCGGCGGGTGGAGAACCGGCAGCAGGAAGTTTCCGATATGTCGCGGTCACTGAAGCTGCTGGCCAAGGAACTCGACGTGCCGGTGGTCGCGATCTCCCAGCTCAACCGCGGCCCCGAGCAGCGCAACGACAAGCGGCCCCTGCTGTCGGACCTGCGCGAGTCGGGCTGCCTCACGGCGGAGACCCGGGTGCTGCGTGCGGACACCGGTACCCAGGTCACCCTGGGGAGCCTGCTCGCGTCCGGAGAACGCGAGGTCCCCGTCTGGGCACTGGACGAGCGACTGCGGCTGATCGCCCGGCCGATGACACATGTCTTCACCACCGGGGTGAAGGAAGTGTTCCGGGTGCGCCTGGCTTCTGGGCGACAGGTTGAGGCGACCGCCAATCACCCGTTCCTTACCTACGACGGCTGGCGCCCGCTCAGCGAGATCCCGGCCGGTTCACGAGTCGCGGTGGCACGCCACGTGCCCCCACCGCTTGAACTGCGGGACATGCCCGAGGCAGAGATCGTCATGCTGGCACGCCACCTGACACACGGGCGGCGTAACCCCATCGCGGCCTGGCTGGACTCCTACGGGCTGTTCGGCCTGCGAAGCCACGAGAAGTTCGTCCCGGATCCGGTTTTCGCCCTGCCGAAGCGGCGGCTTGCGCTGTTCCTCCGCCACCTGTGGGCGACCGACGGCTGCGTCTGGTGGGACAAGACGGCCCGCCATGCACGGATCTACTACGCCTCCACGAGCCGGCGGCTGGTCGAGGACGTTGCGCAACTGCTGATGCGCTTCAACGTCATGACCCGGATCAAGGAGACAAAGAAGGGCAGTTACCGCCCCTGCTATCACCTTCTTATCTATGGCGCGGAGAACCAGTTGCGTTTCCTGGACGACATCGGTGTGCACCGGGAGCGTTCGGTGATGGCCGCGAAGGCACGGGCCAATCTGGTGGCCATCAAGGGCAACACCAACCTGGACACCATCCCCCGCGAGGTGTGGGACCGGGTCCGCGGCGTGCTGGTCGAGCGGCACATGTCACATCGTGAGTTCGCCGCGGCGATCGGCACGCAGTTCTGCGGCAGCACGCTGTGGAAGCACGCGCCCAGCCGGGAGCGCCTTGCCAGGATTGCCTCGGTCCTCGACGACGCCGACCTGGAAATGGTCGCCACCAACGACGTCTTCTGGGACGAAGTCGCCTCGGTGGAGAGCCTCGGCATGATGCCGGTCTATGACGCCACGGTGGCCGGTGCGCACAACTTCGTCGCGAACGGCATCAACGTCCACAATTCGATTGAGCAGGATAGCGACGTCGTGATCCTGTTGCACCGCGAGGACGCCTACGAGCCGGAGTCACCCCGGGCTGGGGAGGCAGACCTCATTGTGGCCAAGCACAGGAACGGCCCGACCGCCGTGGTGACGGTCGCGTTCCAGGGCCACTACAGCCGCTTTGTCGACATGGCTCCCGGCTAAAGGATCGCCACCGTTAGTGAACGCCTACGCATCCGCCCTGTCGGCGGACAGACCCATCGACCTAGACGATTGGGCCGCACACCCGGTTGCCGCTGTTACCCCACCAGTGGCGGCTGGTCGCATGGTTGCGCCGACGGTGATGCCCGTGCCGGTGATGAACAGCAGCAGCAGCACCAGTGCGGGGGCGGCAAGGACAGTCAGGCCCTGCAGGAGCAGCAAGTAGGCGATGCCGGAGGCGGTGATCGCGAGGGCCAGCGTGATCCCGGTGTACCGAAGCCACCGGGGCAGCACCCCCGAGGCGGCGGCGGCCAGGCCGAGGATGGCCAGCGTGAGCATCTTGACGCCGTCCAGCCGGTTCACCACGTCGTAGAGCAGGTGCCCCGTGCCGGGTGATGCCGTCCCGGACAGGACCGCGCCGAGCGCGAACTGCAGCATCGAGATGAGCGCGGCCATAGCGCCGGCGATCAGGGCGGCCCAGGCGGCCACGGTCGCTGCGGACCTGCGCGCCGCCCGGGCCAGGGCGATCGAGACGATGGCTAGCCCGGCGGCGGGCAGTCCCTCGGTGAGGGCGAACTGCGCGGCCACAGCGGCCCCGTGCCCGGCGAGCGCGGCGGTGATCTCGGCTCCGGAGGCGGTGAACCCAGGACTCGGCGCCGTGACGGCCAGCCCGGCTATCCATGACAATGTGTAGGCGATCCCAGCGACGCCGGCGACCGTCAGCAGACGGCGGTGCGGCACGTCGTCGGGGGTGGAGAGGTCCATTTTCTGTGTCCTTACGATTCTTGGTCGATGTAGTTAGCTCCATCGGACGGCCTGGCCACCGCCGGTCATTTGGGTTCCGGCACACCCACATGAGCAAGGCGGTGGCCGTCCGCTGTCCTTATGCCGCGGCGGGCGCTGCCGCTACGAACGCCGCATTCTGGCGCTCGAGCGCCTTGACCGCGCCGTTGCGCCAGCTGTCGGCCAGTGACTGTGACGCGGGATCGGGGAAGATGTCCTCTTCTCCGTTCTCCACTCCGTCGAAGATGGCTCGCGCGACCGACTCCGCCGAGACCTTCGGTATGTCGAAGCCCCGGGTCATATCGGTGTCTGTGGGGCCGGTCAGGACTGCATGAACCCGCACGCCCCGCCCGGCCAGAAGGGCGCGCAGCGATTGCGTCAGGTTGAACGCGGCCGCCTTCGAGATCGCGTAGGCCGGAGTGAGCGGCATGGGGGCGACCGCCATCGTCGACACGTTGTTGACGATGGCTCCCCCAGAACGGGTCAGCAACGGCAGGAAGGCCTGGATGACGCCGTAGGGGCCGAAGAAGTTGACGGCCAGGTGCTGTTCGAGCACGGCACGATCGCTCAGGTCATCAAAAAGCGCAATGCCGGCGTTGTTGATGAGGACATCGAGCGATTCGACCTGATCGGCGGCTGCCTGAATCTGCGCGGCGCTGGTCACGTCCAGGGTCAGCGGCGTGACCCGCCGGTCCGGGTGGGCCAGGGGCTGGCGCGTGCCGGCGTACACCCGCTCGGCGCCTCTGCTGAGGGCTTCGGTGACCAGCGCCTGCCCGATGCCGCGGTTGGCCCCGGTCACCAGCACTGCCCTGCCTGCGATTGTCATGGCTCCTCCTGATACATGCGGACCGTCCGCGTGCCGCGGAAGCCCGGACGGCAGTCGGCGGGTGAGACCCCGCCTGTACTTGCGTCATGCAAGGACCGTAACAACCGGTGGTTTCATGATGCAAGTACATTGATAGACTGAGGCATGCTCGGCCGGACCTACGACGCGCAGAACTGCTCGGCGGCGCGCGCCCTGGAGTTGGTGGGCGAGCGCTGGAGCCTGCTGATCATCCGCGACGCCCTCTTCGCGGGGCACGCCCGCTTCGGCGACTTCCAGCGAAGCCTCGGCGTGGCGCCCAACATCCTGACGACCCGGCTCGACGGCTTCGTCGCCGCCGGCCTGATGGAGCGGCGGCGGTACTCAGAACATCCAGAGCACTACGAATACCTGCTCACCGGCAAGGGCCGCGACCTTGCGCCCGTCATCGTCGCCCTCAGCGCCTGGGGCGACCGGCACGCCGCGCCGGACGGGCCGCCGATCATCTACGAGCACACCGCCTGCGGCAGCGAGATCCATCAGCAGATCCGCTGCGCCGCGTGCGAAGAAGAGATCCTCAATACCGACATCGGGGTACGGCCCGGACCGGGCATGCTGCCCCAGTCCCGCCCGAAAGCGGCGGCGGCAAACGAAGCCCCACGAGCAGCCGCGATGAGTTCTGCGGCGTCCGGCGGTCGTACTGCCGAAGCCGTCACCGAGGAGGACTTCTGATGCGCAGCGTGACCTATTCGATGGGCGTCTCACTTGACGGCTACATCGTCGGGCCGGACGGCAAGTTCGGCTGGACGGCGCCCGACGAGGAGGTCTTTCGTTTCGTCACCGACGAGATACGACAGGTCGGCGTCCACCTGCTGGGACGAGGGCTGTACGAGACGATGTTGTACTGGGAGACCGCCGACCAGGATCCATCGCTCGACGACTCAATGCTCGAGTGGGCCGCGATCTGGAAGCCGCTCCCCAAGGTGGTGTTCTCCACCACGCTGCCGGCGGTGCAGGGCAATGCCCGCCTGGCCTCCGGTGGCCTGGCGGAGGAGATCGAGCGGCTGCGAGCCGAGCCGGCGGAGGGCGACGTCGCGATCGGCGGCGCGGCCCTCGCCGCCGAGGCGGCCGCGCTGGGTCTGATCGACGAGTACCGGGCCAGGGTCTACCCGGTGCTGGTCGGCGGTGGCATTCCGTTCTTTCCCCAGCGCGAGCGCCGGGTGGATCTCGAACTCGTCGAAACCCGCACCTTCAGCTCGAGAGTCGTCTACCTCCGCTACCGCGTGGCGCGCTAACCGGCTCGTCCGCCGAGCCCTGGCAAGAACGGGCCGGCCAGGCGGTCGTGCCGCCACGCAGGCGCGAGACCGCCCGGGGCAAGCGAGACTTCAGCTCCTTGCGCGTGCTGTCCGCCACCAGGTATGACCTGGTGGCCAGGAACGGGAGCGCCGAGCGGGCCCGGGTCATGCTGTCCGAGGCCGGGCTGCTGCCCGCGGCTGCGAGTGCCGGACCGGGCCCGTGGCGGGCTGCCTGATGAGGCCGGCGCCGCTGCCGCGCGGCCGGCTGTTCCGGCGGCTGCCCGCCGGATAGCCCGGCCCGGCCGGCCGTGCGCGGTCAGCCGTCCCGGTCAGCCGTACTCGATCAGGCCGCGCAGGTAGGCCGCCTGCCCGGCGTGCTGGAGGTCGTCGGAGATCACGCTCACCAGGCGGACGCCGAGCGTCACCGGCGGGTCCCAGCCTTTGTCCACTATGCGCGGCAGGTCGGCGTCGGTGAGCGTGGCCACGTACCGCAGGGTCCGCTCGTGCACGGCGTCGTAGTATCCGGTGAGCACCTCGGCGGAGTCGACGGTGATGGACGCGACCTGGTCGGGCGTGTGCCCGTACCCGTGCTCCATCGAGCCGGCCGGCAGGCCGAACCGGGGCGCCCAGCCGCCGGACTGCCACACCTGCTCGGCCTGCGCGACACCCGCGACGTGGTCGTCCTGGATTCGGGTCAGATGCCAGACCAGCCACGCAATCGAGTTCCCCTCCGGGTAGGGCCGGAAGGCGAGCTGCTCCGGGGTCAGGCCCATGACGGCCTCATACACGGTCTCACGCACTCGGCCGAACGCGTCGGCGAGCAGGCTGGCGCTGGTCAAAGCGGCTCCCTTCGAGGGACGGTGGCGCTTGCCCGGGACCGGAACGGCCGGTCCCGGCGTCCCTTCACCGCTATCACGCCGCGGGCTGGCCCGTGCCGCCGGGGCTGCCCCCGGGTAGGCCGCCACGCGACCCGCCGCCGGGCCAGGGCGCGCGGTCTTGGGGCGTGTCCTGTCAGGATCCTGGATGCTGCAATGACCAGGAGGTTCCGTTCCAGCGTTCGATCAGCGGGTGGCCGCCGTGGGCCAGGCCGACGGCGGTGCAGGCGGTTGCGGTGGTGCAGGAAACCCCGTCGAGATCGCCGCGCGCCAGTGGGCTGTGCTGGGAACTCCAGCCAGTTCCGTTCCAGAACGCGATCAGCGGCAGGCTGCCCACGCTCGGCACGGGCTGGTAACCGACGGCGACGCAGGCGCTGGCCGACGCGCAGCTCACCGCGGGCAGTTGCGAGCGCTGGTGACATCCACCAGCTGCCCTTCGCCGAGGACCTCGGTCTGACCGTTTAAAATCCCTGTATACATTACACCGTAGAGAGGGAAAGGACTGTTTCCTTCATTCTGGATTTGATGTGACCACTTGTGCCTAGATTCATTGCCGATATCTCCTTTGTTCTTTTGAGGGTGTAGTTGACTGTAATACAATTGTACCTTATTCTTTGGTTCGATTTCTTTTGGTAGACATTGATGCTTCTCAGTTATCGTGTCGGCATACTCATGGATGCGACTTTCCACTCATCGCTTTCATTTATCACCCTAGTTATATAAGATCACTGTTTGTCTTTTTCCTTGTACAAGTTTACCTCACAACTTGGTCTATACTACATACATAATTGAGAATGTTCATGCTAGAAATGATTATTACACTCTGACCATAAATCACAAATATAATATCTCCACAACAGTCCTTTCAATCGGTTATCTTCAACCCAACTTGGTCGTGAAGAGTCTTGCGCTTGCTGCACTCTGCCACGCCTTGCATAAAGAGCAACCTAATTTATCACAACCTACCCCGCCGCCAACTAACATGTAGTCCAAAAAGATATCTCATCTAAGATAAAATATAGATAAATATAGCAAAAAGAAAAAGAAATGACAAGAGTGGGATTTGAACCCACGCCCCGAAAACGAGATGCGGAAATCTGGATCAGGTGAACCTGAACCGCACGCCTTGGACCAACTCGGCCATCTTGCCAATTGGATGAAAGTGTGGGCTGCCTTATGCTATATCAAAGACTGAACATAAACTCATACTAAAGAACTGGTCGTCCACATCACAAGACATTTTTAACGACCCTTGTATTAAGATGAATCTAAAGTTTCTTATTAGCCAAGTTTATCATCTTTGCCTAAAGCTTTAAAGGCTTGGTGAGGATATAAACATCTATGGGAGGTAGTCGTTTAGGATGACGAACTGGCGTTTAGCCAAACTCTCATCATCCCCATTTCCCTGATGTAAGTATCTGTACATGTAGGCCCGGGGAAGGGCTGGGACCGAAAACATAGTGCCTTGGTTCAATTGAGTCGATTTTCAGGGCTACATAATCTAGATTGATTGTGCTGTGGAAAATCTATACCAAATGGAATTACATGCCAACTGTCTCCGAGGTTTAGCTCCGTAAATCTTGGGCTGTGCCTACTTTTTCTCTTCTCGTCATATGACTGAGTGTCAGGTAAAACCATCATGGCCAGGTGAATCGTTATTTAGGCCTATCGATACTCGCTGTAGTGGCTTGAGGTTACTTTTATACTACGGTACATGTCTGAGAGATCCTTTTACCAGATAGTCATTATACTAATACATTCTTGGCTCTTCATCTTAGGGGTCTTTTCGCAATTACACACTTCGTAGACTAGGATTGGAGAACCCACCTAAGTCCTGATAGGGCAAATGAAGTAGAGTCTTCGTGGTCTCTCTTCAGAGAAAATATCCTTTGATCGCCTTCCCTTCGTAGGAGCAGCAACACCTAGCGTCGAGGGTTCGAAGTCAATCTCTAACTAAGAAGTGGAAAGGGTGCCTGTTAGGAAATCCTTCACCGAGCAATCCAACAGATACCAGTGCTCATAAGCCATGGGTAGCAGGCAGATAGTAGTATTGATAGATAGAATGGGGTTTTTAGATGGAGGATCATCCAGGTTCTGAGAGTCATATGACCTGTTGAACAATTAGAGCACGCTGCTTGGAGACATCTGGGTGATTGATGGAATCGATGTGGGCCTAGGCTGTGCCAAAAGACAAGATATTTTATCATTTTGCACTGGTTTGCTGCTACCTAGCTATCTCTATGTAGTTACATATGTACCTATGGTGGCCTGTTCTCACAATACATACTCGTGGTAAGAAGGCGAAATGCTTAGAGAAAGTGGACCGTTCATCGCACAGTAAAAGGGTTTCTCTATAAATATTCGTACTAGAGCAATAACGTTATATATAATCTACGTATCAATCTTCACCCCAAGCTTCTATATTGACGTTCTTTTTTTTCTATTCTGGTTATTGGAGGTAGGTAGCTTAGGGATTTTTGCGCGCTATCTGTGACGCTTTATATGTATTTTATACACCTATAATTCGAATCTCTTCGCCTTTTCCTCGCAGTATCCGTGAAGTTTTAGGTGCCCTCGGCCTGTCCTCGTATTATCCTCATGTCACCTCTTCATTATCTTCGTACCTTGTACTTCGTTATATGACTCTCTCATATATCTATGGGTAGATGTTACTTAAACTTTTATTTGGTTTGTGTCTGTCAGATTACTGGTCCTTATTTTACATCAAATTTTCCTATCCTATTTGTCTATCTCTCTTACTTTTTTCAATTCATTTCTATACATAGAATATCCTGCGGAATTACACAATATTTTGCATATCGGATATCAAAATTTGTTCAAACATAGAAAATTTTGGCAATTTTGAGGTTCTAACATACCTTTATATTTATAGTTGAAGTGATAAGAAGAAATGACCAGTATGGTCAAACCAGTCAGTCGGTTCTATCAAAATCCCAAGTATAACATCTTTGCCTTCTGTAGCCAAAGATTTTGCCTGTTACCATCCAATTGGCAAGATGGCCGAGTTGGTCTAAGGCGCACGGTTCAAGCTCAACCTGATCCCGATGGTATCACACGTCTCCGTGTCTCGAAAGGGGCGTGGGTTCAAATCCCACTCTTGTCATATCTTTTTGCTTTTACTCTCTATAGCTAGAAGTAACTAGCATGGCATCATGATCTAGTTACTGTTAATTTTTGCTCTACAACTCCATTAACAGCTAGGTCTAAACATAAGAAATGAGCACACTATCTTAGGTAATTCTATAGATCTGTAGTTATCACATATTTTCTAGATCAACCCTATTCATATAAATGGAACAGGATATCAAGAATAAAAATTCTGACAATAGAATATATAACCAACCTTGGAATATTTGTAGGTTTGTCTAGTAGACAAAAACCAGGCGATAAATAGTAGATCTCATGAGTATAAGCACTATAAAAGAGTCGCTTAGACCCAAGTGATACTATAATATAAAGTACACTATCATTTTCACCTATTCTTACCATCGTGAACCAATAAGTAGATCTATAACTAATATAACTTATAGTTATCTAGGTGACTAGCTAGTAATGTTACTTTGATTATGGGCTTATAAACGCACAACCCGCTCTCTCTCTGTAAAAATTCAAAACCAACCACTTCCACCTTCTCGCACCTCACTAATATCACAAAAAGAAATATTTTTAGGCCATAACACAACCAACATGATTTGTAGAACAAAAAACAAAAAGAAATGACAAGAGTGGGATTTGAACCCACGCCTACAAACGTAGATCAGGAAATGATGTCAAGGTGGACCTTAACCTGACGCCTTAGACCAACTCGGCCATCTTGCCAATTGATAAGGTGCGGCCACGTTTGACTACATGAACAGAAATACTATTGGCAGCATAAGCGCTCCTATTAAACCTGTACGTATTTGATATTGAACCAAGAAAAAGTTGCCAGTTGCTACCACGACAGAAAAGATAAGGCATAGCCTTGATAGGTTACAAAAGCACCTGCCACGAAGATTTTAACTGTGTACGGATTTTGGTGGTGACTGATATAGATTAGGAACCAATACTATCTTGATTAATTTTGTGGGTTGTATACATAGCCAGATCGTGCACCCCACTTAGAATAAGACGAGGGGCTCTAGCTTGTTATCTTGCATCAAAGAAGGTCGGCTGGCCTCCGAGATATCACAACCACCGTTGATTCTGTGGACGATGCGCTTCTACCACTTCGACTTGGTCTTGGCATGTTGATAGGATGGCGCAAGCATCAGGCTCGAAACTTAGTTTAGCAACTTCTATGCTCGGTTGAAATGTGCTAGTTCACCAACAACCTGATTGTGGAATGGCCCAAATATAGGAATTAGATGGGGGGAAGCAGTGGTGTCACTGTCGGGAACCGGAAGCCTAAAAATATTCTTGAAGGGTTCCCTGGAGAATTGATTCGTTTGAATATTTCTCAGCGTCAGTGTGTGAGGTGTATTCATCAAACCATTTGAGGAGCTCGCACAAGTACCAAGCGATTCTTTTGTTTCTGTAGGTGTCTCGCAAAGCCTTCGGCATTCCGCTTGCCTCCGGCCAAGTTTCATCTGGATCTTCGGCCTGGGAGAACATCTTGCGGTAGTTCAATTTCAACAGAAGTTGAAAGGGTAGAGATTTTGCGACACTCTCGGCCCAATCTTGTAACCGAGTCCATATAAAGAGGACTGGTCAGGTGCAGGCAAGAGCTCTAAGCTCGCTTCTGCGAGTTAGCTCTACATAGCAGGCAAGCAATGTCGTTGCCTGTCTGTGTCCCTGTTCTCAGGAACTTACCGGTTCCTGATGATCGAAAATGCGGCTACCTAGGACCTGCATATAGCCCTATAGAATCCTCTACTTACATAATTCTAGCAGAGTCCGAGGTAACAGAACCTTGTATACGATCACGCAATCTAAACCCCGCCAATTTGCTTCTTTCAACTTTCCCCTGGACTTGTTCTTCTTTTCAATTGACTCCACTCTTGACTTCTTCTACTTCTTCTCCATACCAAATTGACCGTAAGAGCTCTCTCTATCCAAGTGGCCACAGTGGCTGCTTATGTTCTGGTGACTGATCGCTTAGCTCCGATAATTT
>CAVRXW010000023.1:0-5486 GCA_963725125.1 uncultured Actinomycetes bacterium | reverse complement strand
GGTGCCGATGCCCACCAGGGTGACCGCACCGGAAACCAGGGCCAGGGCTTTGCGACGCATGCGGGGATTCCTCTCGGCGGGGGCCGGCCGCGGGGCAACAGTAGCGGTCTGTTATCCGTCCCGCCGCCGGATCGGGAACGGACAGGATTACGGCCTGCTCAGAGTGGTAGAACTTGTTACAGTTATAGGCCTGGATCGCCGATGGCCCATCGCGGGCGGCGCGGCCGGGGGCGGCGCCAGGAAAGGTGGCCAGCCGAGTTCAGGAGGATCGATGCGCCGCATCATCGGGCTCGCCCTCGCCGGGCTGGGAGCGTTTCTCCTCGTGGCCGCGCTGCTCGCCCGCACCTACGTGGCCGGCCAGTTCGTCAAGTTCCCGCTGAACACCTACGTCAAGACCACGCTGATCGGGCGGGACGTGTCCTACTTCAGCCCGAAGCTGGTGCGCCCGGTGTCGGGGGCGACGATGCAGGTCACCGACACGGTCAAGGGCGACGGTGCGGCCGGCAGCTCAGCCACCGCGGTGTGGGACGAGTTCACCTATCTGTACGACCGCACCAATCACGTGGTCTTCTCCTACACCACCCGGCGCGCCGCCTTCGACCGCCGCACCGGCGTCCTCGTCGACTGCTGCGGGGCCAACATCGGCGGCAACGCCACGATCCGGCAGACCGGCCTGTCCGGGTACGTCTGGCCGTTCGGCACGCAGCCGCGGACCTATGACGTGTTCGACACCACGCTGCTGCGGCCGGTGCCGTTCCGGTACACCGGCACCGGGACGATCCGCGGCATCAGCGTCTACCGCTTCGTGGAGCGCGTGCCGCCCACCCAGTCGGGCACCCAGCAGGTGCCGGGATCCCTGGTGGGCGGCAGCCAGAATCTGGTGACGCTGCCGGAGTACTACACCGCGACCAACACCTACTGGGTCGACCCGCGGACCGGCGGCGTGCTCGACAGCAACTCGGACTCGAAGCAATACCTGCGCAATACCGTCAACGGCCAGGACCTGGTGCTGTTCAACGGCGACCTGGTCATGACGCCGGCCAGCGTGACCACCGCGGTGGGGCTGGATAGCACCGGCCGCACCGAGCTGACCTGGTTCGAGGTGATCGGCCCGCTGATCGGCGTGCTGCTCGGCCTCGTGGCGCTGGTCGCCGGGATCGTGCTGGCCCGGATGCGGCCGGGCGACCAGCCCGAGGAGGCCCGCGCGGCGCAGACCGAGCCCGCGCTCATCTAGTGCGGCGCAGCACCAGCAGCAGGTTCCAGGTGAGGAACTCGCGCAGCACCGGGACCCGCAGCAGCGGCCGGGCCCAGCCCGGCAGGTACCGGGGCACGGCGTCGACCAGCACGGCCCCGCGTGCCGTGCGCGCCCAGGCCAGTGCGGCGGCTACCGAGACCGGGAACAGGCTGGTGCCGAAGCGGTTCTTCGGCGGCCTGCCGTGCCTGCGCTGGTAGCGGCGTGCCGCCCGGTGCCCGCCCAGGTAGTGCCAGGGTGAGGTCTCATGCCCGCCCCACGGCGACAGCCAGTTGGTGAAGCTGACGAACACGACGCCGCCCGGCCGGGTCACCCGCACCATCTCGGCCAGCATGGCCTCCCAGTCCGCGACGTGCTCCAGCACGTTGGCGGAGAAGCACACATCCACCGCACCGGTGGCGAACGGGAGGCGCAGCGCGCTGCCGATCGCGCTGCCCGGCCCGGGGCGGCCGAGACCGGCCAGTTCGCCGCTGTCGGTGTCCAGGCACACGGCGCGGGCGCCCGCCGCGCGGAACTCCCGGGCGAAGTACCCGGGGCCGCCGCCGACATCGGCAACCACCTGCCCGGCCAGGCCGGTGTACTGGCCGAGCTGGCCCACGGTGTCGCGGGCCAGGCCGGTGTAGTACGCCGCCGGATCCGCCTGCTCGGTGCGGAACGCCCGAAGCAGCCGGACCGACCGGGCCAGGTCCGCCCGGAAAGCGGGACGATTACTCACAACTGCGTCTGTAACAGGCAGCCCGCCGCTCCGCAACTAGAACTCGTTACAACCGCTGAGTTCCGGCACGGCTCGTGGCGGCCCGTGCTGCCTGGCCTAGGGCCTGGCCTCGGCCAGGGTGAAGGTGCCCGTCGGACCCTGGTAGCTGCCCACGGCGGTGCAGCCGCCGGCCGGGGCACAGGACACGCTGCCGAGGCGGTGCCTGGCGGAGCCACCCGGGCTGGCCGTCCGCTGCCCCGTCCACGAGGTGCCGTTCCATCCTGCCGCCGCCACGGTACGGAAGGGTGTGGACCACACGGCCGTGCACGCGCTGGCGGAGGTGCACGACACGCCCGCGAAGTCGCTCTGGACTGTGGTCTGCGGGCCGGGGCCGGCTGGAGGGACCAGGACGTGCCGTCCCATGCCTCGGCCACGGTGCCGTCGTAGGTCGTCCCCACGGCGGTGCAGGCGCTGGCCGAGAGGCACGACACACCGAGCAGAACGTCGCCGCCGCGGAACGGGTGCGGGGTCGGCCGGAGGGACCAGGAGGTGCCGTCCCACCCCTCTGCCAGCGTGTCGCCGCCCACGTGCCCCACGGCGGTGCAGGCGCTGGCCGAGACGCAGGACACACCGTCGAGGGTGTGGTCGGCCAAAGTTTGCCGCAGGGGTGTCTGCTGGATGGACCAGGAGGTGCCATTCCACGCCTCGGCGAGGGTGGACCGGCCGAAAGCCCCCGAGGCCTCGAAATAGCCCACGGCGGTGCAGGCGCTGGGCGTGGTGCACGACACAGCGGACAGGACGCTTTCGGAGGCGCCCGGCTGGTCCGGGGTCTGCTGGATGGTCCAGGAGGTGCCGTCCCACGCCTCAGCCAGGGTGCTGAGCGCGCCCGTCTGGTCGAAGTAGTACCCCACCGCGGTGCAGGCGCTGGCCGAGGTGCACGATACCCCGGTCAGCAGGCTCCCCTTGTCAGACGGTGGCGCATTCGGGTTGGCCGGCATCGGCACGATAGACCACGACGTGCCGTTCCACGCCTCGGCCAGGGTGACGTCGTAGCCGGTGGCGTTTCCCGGGTAGTCCCCCACCGCCATGCAGGTGCTCGCTGACGAGCACGACACGCCGGTCAGCTCGCTGGTGGTAGCGCCCGGAGGCGTGGGGATCCGCTGGACCGACCAGGCGGTGCCGTTCCACGCCTCGGCCAGGGCGGCGCCGTCGTGCCCCACCGCGGTGCAGCCGCTGGCCGAGGTGCAGGACACGCCGGTCAGCGCGACGCTGACCTGGGCCTGCGGATCCGGGACCGGCTGGACGGACCACGTGGTGCCGTTCCACTGCTCGGCGGCCGGGGCACTGGCGCCGGTGGGGAAGTAGATCCCGGTTGCGGTGCACAGGCTGGCCGAGGCGCAGGACACGCTGGTCAGCTGGGTGAATTGCCCGCTGACGGTGGGCGTGGTCTGGATCGACCACGTGCTGCCGTTCCACCGCTCCGCCAGCGTGTCCCCGTTGCCATCGAGTCCCATCGCGGTGCAGGCGCTGGCAGCAGTGCACGAAACCCCGCTGAACGTGCCCCCGGAGCGGGGGCTGGGCGTGGTCTGGACCGACCACGAGGTGCCGTTCCACGCCTCGGCCAGCGGGATGGGAGAGCCGGACACCTTCTGGTAGCCGCCGGCGGCGGTGCACGCGCCGGCTGCGGTGCACGACACGCTGGCGAGAGAACTGGCAGGGGTGCCCGGTGCGGTGCTCTGGACGGACCAGGAGGTGCCGTTCCACCTCTCGGCCAGCGCATACCTGCCGGTGCTGGGGGAGTAGCTCCCGACGATGGTGCAGGCGGTGGGCGAGGTGCACGACACGCCGTTGAAGCCGGCGCCCGGGACGCTGGGAGTCTGCTGGATCGACCAGGCGGTGCCGTTCCACGCCTCGGCCAGCGTGGAGCTGCCCGAATCTGTGGTGCCCACGGCGATGCAGAACGTGGCCGAGGTGCAGGAGACACCCACCAGCGAGCTTCGGCTGGCCCCGGAGGGGTTGGGGGTCTTCAGGACCGACCACGCGGTGCCGTTCCAGGACTCGGCCAGCGTGACCCCGGCGCCCGCGCGGTCCTGCCGGCCCCCGACGGCGATGCAGGTGCTCGGCGAGGTGCATGAGACCGCGGCCAGCTGGCCCTGGCTGGTCAGCGGGTTGGGGGTGGGCTGAATGGCCCAGCCGCGCTTACTTGCCGATTCCTGGCCTGCTTACTCCGGACTACTCGGCTCCGCTGGTTGCAGACTTGCTGACCCGCTGACTCGCTGACTTGCCGACTCGCTGACTTGCTCACTTCAATGCAGCCCCAGCCGCCAGAACGTGTAGCTCAGGATCTCGTGGGCGATGCGCTCGGCTTCGAGCTTGCGGTCTTCGACCAGCGGGCGGGGGCGCGGCGAGGTGAGCACGTCCAGGCCGTCGGCGGCGCAGATCGCGTGAATGCGGAACAGGTGCGTGCCGTCGCTGACGATCACCAGCCGGCGCAGTCCGTTGGCGCGCGCGATTACGGCGATGCGGCGCGCGGACTCCTCGGTGTTGCGGCTCTCGGTTTCGGCGATGATGTCCTGCTCGGGAACGCCCTTGCTCATCAGGTACTCGCGGCCCACCGAGCCCTCGGAGTACTCGTCGCCGCCGGCGCCGCCCAGGGTGATGATCAGCGGCGCAATGCCGTGGTGATAGAGCTCGAGCGCGTGATCGAGGCGGGCGCGGAAGACCGGCGAGGGACGGCCGTCGTACTCAGCCGCGCCGAAGACGCCGATGGCATCGGAGGGCGCGGCCTGGTCCTCGATCGGCGTAGTTTTCGATCTGCACGTAGACCCAGCGGCACCAGCCCGCGCTCACGCCGGCAACGCCGAGAAAGAGCGCGAGCAGCAACATAGAGCGCCACGCGGCGCCGCTTCGGTTTGGTCCTGCGCTTCATGCGGCTATCTTCACGCGCCTATCTCACCGGTTAGCGCTGCAGCACCATCACGATCTCGTGGGTGGGAATCGCGCCCTCGCGCAGAATCTCCCAGCGGCCCGGGGCCGAGCGAGAGATCGACGATGGTGGTGGGCTGCGCGCGGCCGGTCGGGCCGCCGTCGATGATGAGCGGAATGCGGTCGCCGATCTGGTCGCGCACGCAGGCGGCGTGGGTGCACTCCGCGGCGCCCTGCAGATTGGCCGAGGTGGCCGTGATGGGCAGCCCGAAGCGCTCCACCACCGCGCGCGGCAATGGCTGCGTCGGGCACGCGCAGCGCCACGTTGCCGGTGTTGGCCGTGGAGCGCAGCGGCAGCTTGGTTCCGGCGCGGACGATGATGGTGAGCGGGCCGGGCCAGAAGCGGTCGGCGAGCTTGTCGAGCATGGCGGTCGGTGTCGCGCGCCAGCTCATAGGCCTGCGCCAGCCCGGAGATCAGCAGCGAGAGCGGCTTGTGCTTCTGCCGGGTCTTGATCTGGTAAATGCTCTCCACCGCGTGGAGATTCACCGGGTCGACGGCCAGGCCGTAAAACGTGTCGGTGGGCAGGGCGATCACGTCGCCCTTGCGCAGGCAGG
>CAVRXW010000022.1:0-166892 GCA_963725125.1 uncultured Actinomycetes bacterium | reverse complement strand
TCTAGTCTTCTGCGAGAGTACAAGGAGATACTCCTCATCTGCATTGTCATAGATGTCTTGATACGACGAGTTGTAGAGGGCGATGAGGATATTGAGAAGAATGACCTAAGGAATGCTGTCCGTTAATCGTCGTTTCTTTTTACTGGGAGCTATTTTATCACACGAGATAGTGTTGACATACCATGACGATGAACGTGAAGAGGTAGTATAGTATAATGCCAAACGGGTGGGCGAATTGCTCGAAGCCGCTGAAGTCCGGGCTCTGCATCATGGCGTTCACCATAGCCTGTATGATGAAGGTCGAGTCTCCAATGACGTAGTCGTCGATATAATCGAGTCCGACGAAGGCTTGCAGGAAGCCGACAACAATAACAACTAGCAGGGCGAAGAAGATAAGGGACTCGCGCATCATGACCTTGAGCACAACCAGCATGGCTCCAAAGAAGCGGAAAGCGTCAAGATATAGCAACAGACGGATCCAGAACATGGGTGCGCTGAACGCGAGGAATTTGTAGCTCAGCTGGATGAAGCGTTCGCGCTCGCCCCCGATGTCTGGGTCTGGGCTGGGATTCTTTGAGAATGCAACAAAGCGGAGGGCGAGGCTGGTTATCAGGAAGGAGTATAGCGTCAGATTCACGACGTTCATGAAGCCCAGGACGTGGTAACCGGCTCTCCAGAGTTTGGTGAGCTCGTCGAAGATGAATCCAACAGTGAAGGTATACAGCAGTCCCTCAACAAAATTTAGGTCTCCGTCCCGACTGATCGTGTTTATCGCCCCTGTATAGAGACCCAGGTAGATGAGGGAGATGAGCAGCTGGTATGCATCCTGGTATACGGGTGCACGCATGCGATTTGGATCCAGATGAACCCAGTACGAGAGGTTGTCGCGCTCCTTGTAGTCGACAAAATGTGTGGGGTCATTCTCGTCCTGCACTAACCAGCCTTTCCAAAGATGGGTAATACACTTCTGGTAGCCCGAGGAACCGATGACACGCAGGGCGCGCAAGTCACAGGCCATCTCAATGACATTGGTCGGCGGCGTCTGTTCATTGTCGATTAAGATGGAATATCGCTTCAGCAAGACGGTCTGGAGGAGGTACTTGATGTCCCCCTCCTGGCTCTCAATGCTGTGAATCCTGTGAGCCCATTTCCCGGATCGCCAGACGGCGGAAAGGTTAGAACGGAGCCTACATTAACTTCGCAATCACCTCGCAAGCGGTTGCTCGCACGCGATGGAGGCCGGAATTCCAGAGCTCGACAAAGGACTGGTGCTCGAACCATCGCTTATTGATGAGCAGGCAGAAGACGACGCATGCCTGGTTGTCTTGGCCGCCGGCCTCCCGGGCGACCTGGACGACTTTGGCGGTGATGATGGGGCTGTGGGCCTGGGTGACTTGATCCTGCTCCATATCGAAGGGGATGACTTCCTGGATAAGGCGGTGCAGGCGCAGGGCAATCTTGGTGACTTCGATCGCAGGGATTGCCGACTCCAACTCCTCCTGGCGGTGGAAGGGGAGGACTGTCAGGATCAGCACCGTCAGATCCTATATTCTGTACTGCGCCTTTCAAGGACGGATAATCCAGGCAAACAATGCACGAACAAAATAACGAGTTGGCTGCTCACAAAGTCTCCGAGATTCATGCCACCATCCCGAGTGATTCCCGCGCGACGGGATCCATCTCGGTAGACGCTGATAATTGGACGGCCCCGGCATCGCGAGGTTATCCAATCAAGGTCAAGCTGTCCCGGCTGACTGGAATGAAGGGTATAAAAGCGACGTGGAAGAGACAACGGGGGAGAAGTAGAGAACCGGAGTAAAAACTCTACCTGAAAGTGCGAAGGGCCAAAGGACCAAACGCAAGCAACCAACTTGTACGGTCGTGTCCCCTTCATGGCTTGGAGTTATTTGCGCTCGGGCCGTTTGGCGGGGCTTTGGGTTGACACAGTGTGGATCTGCAATGACGCCCATCAGCTGCTGTTGACAGCGCTATCACCTCGGGCAACCTTGGTTAACGCGTCACACAATAATCTCTGCCCTCCTCCGGCCCTTGCGCTTTTGTCCTGAATAACGTTACACAATGAAGTCTACTCTCATTCTCACGACTCTTTTAATCGCCATTGCGGCTGCCGGGCTGCTGAAGACGCAACACTCAAGTGATAAGACCAAGGACATCTACAAGCGAGGAGTTGAGGCTGGCATTGTCCCCGTCAAGGAAGAAGACATTCGATTGGAAAGCGAGGAGTTGAGGCTGGCATTGTCCCCGTCAAGGAAGAAGACATTGTCTCGATTGGAAAGCGAGGAGTTGAGGCTGGCATTGTCCCCGTCAAGGAAGAAGACATTGTCTCGATTGGAAAGAACGCCCAGTACTAAGCCTTCTGAAACATACGAAGCTTACTATCATCAAGCTCTATTCGCAGACCGATGAGAAATGTTGTGTTATGGATGTTCAAGATCGCTGGTACACCGAATACATACCGATCGGATTTGCAGGAATTGAACAAATTTCTTCTCAATCCGAACCTGGTTTTACTTGTATTGCATAGCAATACAGATTTGGTTGATATATTTTTCACTAGTGACAGTCACATCTATACGATTATCACAGTCTGAACAGGAAGCTTCCTCCACCGAATTTTCCGGTGGCACCCATTACTTGTAACAATTGTACAACCTCTTTGTAGCCTCCTGTCATAGCGCTCTGAATCGGCGTTTGTCTTCTCCTACCACCGCAAGCGTTTACATCAGCGCCAGCCTCGATCAATCTCTTCACAATCTCGACATGACCCTTCTCGGCAGCAGCATGCAAAGCTGTGCCATCACCATATATGCCGCCTAATGCATGGATATCGGCACCTGCCTTAATGAGGACATCAGCCGTTTCCACATTGCCTTGCAGGCATGCTCCCTGTAAAGCAGTATAGCCCTTGTACCTTGCGGCCGGGCCGTTCACATCCGCTCCATGATCAAGCAAAAGCTTTATGATTGCTGTAAACCCACTGCCTGCTGCAGCTTGCAATGCGGTAAGTCCAGCGGTAGGCGAGGGTGGAGCATTCACATCGGCACCTAACGCAAGCAGTCGAATAACGATTCGCAGATGGCCACGCTCCGCTGCCGCTTGCAGTGCTGTTCTTCCGTTATAAGGGGTCACCGTCGTTGTTCCCTTGTAAGAGAATTTATCTGCATGTATCCTGCGAGTGGATATCCGGATGCCATGTTGCATCAATGATGTCGTATTGACTTCAGCCCCACCCTTGAGGAGCATCTCGACGATCTTCTCATTGCCCTGTCCGCAGGCAATTTGGAGGGCACTGCGCTGAAAGTTGTTTCCACCACAGAAGTGAATGTCGGCTCCAGCGGCAAGCAACAATTCCACAACGTCCTCATGTCCGTGCATGCATGCTGCTTGCAGAGCTGTTTGGCCATAATAGCCCCTCGGAGGGTCGTTGACTGCGGAGGGATTGGCAGCAAGGATTTCCTTGACCCTTTGGAGTTCTCCACCCCTCGCAGCAAGCTGCAATGGAGTCCAGCAGTATTCGTCACTGTCCTCGGTCAGCAGCGTAGGATCCCATGCTGCATCCAACGGGGCCAAAGACATGTGGAATGCTTGATGCGCGAGATCAGCGTCGGTCATATTATTAAATTCCATCATGATCGAACGAAACCCAAGATGGACGAAACCTCGAGCCGGATAAATTGTAGCACAACTGGTGTTGGAGTATTGCAAGCTTATTATACCATTGGACAAGAAAAGTTCGGACAAGAAACCAAATGGTTTGTTTAAGAGGGACTGTACCCGTGCCACGCCCCACTTATCTGGCCCTCGCAACACCCAGCTCGCTCGCAAGCTCACACTAACCCTATCCGTAAGCAGGTTGTGACCTTGCGAGGGCTAGATAATATCTGTCGCCGTAACTCCGTACTGCATGCATTTCATCTGCTGCTTGCAGATAATAAGGCCGAAGGAGCGCCGCGGCGGGTAACTACGGTAATAATTGTCAACGTCCTTCTGATCACGGTGTTGAGTATTCCCGTAATTACAACATGCGCGGCCGAGGTTGACCGAGTGCCCTCGATCGGGGTCTGCCCGTTATTACGCTGACAGCTTGCTACCTCTCTGGATAAATCTCCTGCACTCCAGATCCTGAGGAAATCCGAGAAATAGTATTGTAGATGGGGCATTTAGGAAATTGAAGCATTGTTATTGTTACGGGCTGAGCCCGATTGAGGCACTCGTGTAATTAACAAAAAAGTTGTTTCTGCTGTGAGCTTAATTAGTCTCGTCATTTTTGGGACCGACTGCCTTTTTTGTTTCATTTTCTTGTCCATCCTGTCTCGCCTGCCATGCACGGTTCCCTTTTTTCTTCTGCTTCTCTTTCTTCCTTACCTTGCTGTATTGTTTTGCTTCTGCCGCCCAACCTCTCTAGCAATTCTCTGCCTCCTCATTGCCTGCACCTTGACGGAATTCCTTGGTGAGACTCTTGTGGCCCTTGATGCAATAAGTCTACCTCAGGAATAGGACCATTTTACAAGCAAGTGTCCATGCGTGACAGATGAGGGACACAACTGTGTGGGTCGATATAAGGCCTTGGCATACTATTGTTCTTATATATAGTAACTGTCTCAAGCTCTGCTTTTTCCACCGACTTAATTATTAAATAATTCCACTAATGCAATCACCACGCTACTAAATGCAACTCAGAACCCGACCGGGTTATTTGGTTTTTCTTAAGATAGGCATTTCCCTAAAACACAAAGTGTGGCTAGTTTTCAACACGATAATTACTGCTTGTGCTACCGACGCATCCCAGCGTGTTGCAACCTCGTCCTGCAGTCGAATACGATGCCTTCACCATGGATTGCCCACCAGATACTCCATAAATGCCATCTCTACCAATATTCAGGTTGAGATGACGATTATGTCTTCAATGCTGGCCAGGCCGGCCAGCTGTGGAAGCGCTACGGCCTGGAGAGCAAGACCTGGTTCCACACCAGGATCGACCGCGTCTACCAGGACCTGCAGGGGCGGTGGGTGCTCAACGATCCGTCCAACGGGCACTTCGACGGCATCATCGCGGCGGCGGGTACCTACGGCGACCCTAAGGTGCCGCACATCCCCGGCATGGAGAGGTACAAGGGGCCCACCTACCACTCGAGCGACCTGACAGGCAAGGACGCCAAGGGGAAGGAGATGGTGGTGATCGGCGGCGGCGCCAGCGCGGTCGAGGCGGGCAAGACGTTCTTCTCTCACGCAGCGACAGGTGGATCATCCCGCGCAACCTGATCATCGACATGCTGCTCGCCTTCAACATCTGGGGCCAGGAGACGACCCTGTCCGCCCTCCCTGAGTGGCTGCTCAAGACGTTCTTCTACTGGGACCTGGAGGACCTGGCGCTTAGCAACAAGGGAATCTTCACGGACACGCCCATGGTGAACAGCGATGTCACGAATAAGCTGAGCGAGGGCACGGCCGAGTGGGTGCGCTGCGACATCGAGGGCTTCAGCGAGAAGGGCGTCGTGGTCAACCGGCGGGCCAAGGGCGTGCCTGAGGGCGGCCCGGGCAAGAACGAGGAGATCGAGGCCGACATGGTCGTCCTGGCCACTGGTTTCAAGCGACCGTCGCTCGCCTTCCTTCCGGATGATTCATTTGAGGAGCCGTACAGCGCGCCGAATTGGTCTCTCCAAACCTTCCCTCCTCAGCATCCATCCGTCTGCGCAATCAACTGGTAGGGGCTCTCGTTTTGCTCAGGAGCGAGAATCATAGACTGACAGTGCCCGAAGTGCCTACTTATCTGCTATCGGCGCGGTCGGCAACTGGCACATCGGCATCTACACCCGCATCTGGTCGTATATAAGGAAGAAATAAGGAAGAATCATCCTCGGTGAACAGTTCGCTGCATCAGGATCGGGGGTTCAGGGGGTTGGTTTGGTAGCACACACGGCAACATAGGGAAATTGATGTTGGAAACATCGGGCATGTCGGGCACATCGATATAATGGCGACCTGTTGTTATAAAAGTTCTCATTCTTAATACCTCCTGCGCTTCGGTGCTGCATCCAGGCTCTTGAGCCTCTTCTGATAGCGCTCGCCGATTTCGACGTTTCCGTGTCCGCTCCCCCGGGGCCCGTCGACAGTGTCGAGCCCCCTCTTGCGGCTCTTCTCGAGCAGCGCGCGGGTGCCCGAGCTGCCTCCCTTGCGCTTGGTCAGGTGGTTGATGCGGTCGACGCCCTCACCCAGGTCCCGCCAGTCCTCGCCGCCGAAGGTCATGCGGCGACCCTCCTGGCGCGCCTTCTTGGCCTTGTCCTTCTTGCTCTCCTTGGGCAGGCGCACGAAGTTGCGCTCCTCGTACTCGCGCCGCTCGTCCTCGACCTTGCGGTCCGCCGTGGTCTTGATGCGCCGGCCGCCCTCGGCGATCGTCGTGCCGATGCTCGGCTCCGCCGTCGGGGCGCTGGACATCTCGGTCGCGATAAACTCGTCCAGTGTTGCGGATTTCATGGACCGCCGGCCCGCACGGTCGCGCCGCTCGGTGGTGGGCATGGCGGTCGGAGCGATCTTTGGTGGGCGGTAGACACCGTTCGCGTCGGTGGTTTTGCGAGCTCCAGCATCCGCCTCCGGCCGGACAAAGGCCGAGAGGTTGGGCCGGTACTGAAGGTCTGATATCTGAGGTGCCTCACCCTCGTCCTCGTCCTCGTCACCCGACTCGTCTCCACCCCCCGAGCCAGATTCGGCTTCAGAGCCAGAGCCGGCCTGTCTGTTCGACTTGGTGCCATTGGCAGCCGCGAGGGCCGCTGATGCCTTCTCCTCCCGCTCAGCATCGTCGGCAGCGCGGAGAACCTTCCCGATCTGGTAGCGGAGCTTGTCTTCGAGCGGCCGGACTCCCTTCTCAAGGTAGACGCGCAGCTCGACCAGCTTCTTGACGACGGCGTCGTCCAAGCCCGGGCCGCTCTCGCCCTCTCCTTCGGCTTGTTGCGTCCTGGCATGGCGAATCTTCAGGAGGATCAAGAAAACCAGGTTCTGCAGGTAGGAAAGCAGCAGCTCGTTCTTGACGTCGAGCAGCGACAGGCCGGCCCGGGGAGGCTCGATGCCGGCAAGCTTTGGCGTGGCGTCGAGCGTGGTGGACAGAGACTGGGTCAGTGAGTCCAGCAATGCTGGGAGGCTCGACGGTGCAGCCATCGTGACGGTATCAGGGGACTCGTGGACACGGGATAAGCCTCTCTGCAGCCTCGTCCAAGTCTGCGTGTCTGTTCTTGAGTCTGACGCGGAAAATTAAATGCTGTAGACGCAGCTAGCAGCTACCAGAAAATTTTGGCGGGGTGGAAGGGCAGTTTCCGTTGCCCGTCTTTTCAGCGAGACTAGTTGCCGCGGTTTATCCGAGCGCTCCCGAAAAATCATGACTAAGCGGTGTAAGCCTGAGGACTTAGGTTGGCTTCCTTCCCTGGCCGCGCCGTTAATACGTATCTTGTTACTCCGTATCCGTACTCCGTACAGAAGCTCCGTGTCCAAGCCAAGCCAAGGCTAACCAAGTGCTATCGCCAAGCTCGCCCTTCAGGTGTTTTGCCAAGACGCGTTTCCTCTGACCTGGAAACAGGATAACCGGCCAGTCTCAAGCTACGTTCTTGGTTTCTGCACCGAGTCCCTCCTACCGTCGACTGGGCTGGCGAGGGCTCTATCCAAAGAACGCCATAGACGTCGAGCAACCTCGCCCGGTCCCCTCGGAGCTCTAGCAACCTCCCGATCCTCTGAGACTTCCTGCGCTGGACCTCGCGGGAAGCTCGTCTTTCTTGGATGAGGAATTGTTCTGTTGGAGCCCAAAGCGCTTGATACCGTCCTTGTGGGCCACGACAATTCCCACCATGCGAGTCCGGCAGGCTGCGTCGCCCTCGGCGCTGCTCGCGTCCTCCCTCTCCCTGCTGGCGCTGCCCCAGCTTGCCTCGGCCTTCTATCTGCCCGGCGTCACGCCGACCTCGTACAAGAATGGCGATACCGTCCCCCTCTACGTCAACGCGATACGGCCCATGGCCTCCCCGAACGACGCCATGCTGCATTCCGTCGTGTCGTATGACTACTACCACCCCCTCTTCCACTACTGCCAGCCCGAGGGCGGGCCACAGAACGTTCCCGAGAGCCTAGGCAGCATCCTGTTCGGCGACAGGATAATGACGTCGCCGTTCGAGCTGAAGATGGAGCAGAACGAGACGTGCAAGCCGCTCTGCCAGGCGACGTACGACAAGGCGTCTGCTGGCTTCGTCGATGGCATGATCCAGAACGGCTACGGCCTCAACTGGCTGGTCGACCGGCTGCCGGCCGGGCAGGAGACAAGGGACGAGCTCACGCAGACGACGTTTTACAGCCTGGGCTTCCTGATGGGCTTGGAGGATCAGATGGGCGCGACGTACCTCAACAACCACTACGACATCGTGGTGGAGTACCACAAGGTCGGCGGCAACGCGGATCAGCTGAGAGTCGTGGGCGTGCTGGTCCAGCCCTCGTCTTTCAAGTACGCCAGCGGCGACACGGACTGCCTTGTCAGCCACGACCCCCTGATGCTGGACGAGCAGGGCGACACGATGGTGCAGTTCACCTACAGCACCTACTGGATCGAGTCGCCGACCGCCTGGGCCACTCGCTGGGACAAGTACCTGCATGTCTACGACCCCAAGATCCACTGGTTCTCGCTCATCAACTCGGCCATCATCGTCGTCTTCCTCGTCCTGACCGTCATGTCGATCCTGGTCCGCGCGCTCAAGAAGGACATTGCTCGGTACAACCGCCTCGACCAGATCAACCTCGACGACCTGTCCGGCACATCGGCGGCCCTGGACGACGGCGTCCAGGAGGACTCGGGCTGGAAGCTGGTCCACGGCGACGTCTTCCGCACGCCCTCGCACCCGCTGCTGCTCTCCGTCTTCCTCGGCAACGGTGCGCAGCTGTTTGTCATGACGGGCTTCACCATCGCCTTTGCCATGCTCGGCTTCCTGTCTCCCTCGAACCGCGGAGCCCTCGGGACCATCATGGTGCTCCTGTACACCATCCTGGGCTTCGTCGGCGGCTACGTCTCAGCACGCGCCTACAAATCGCTGAGCGGCGACAAGTGGAAGATGAACATTGTGCTGACGCCCCTGCTGGTCCCCGGCATCGTCTTCTCCACCTTCTTCCTCCTCGACATCTTCCTCTGGGCCAAGCAGTCCTCGGACGCCGTGCCCTTCACCACCATGATCGTCATCGTCGGCATCTGGTTCGTCATCTCGGTGCCGCTCTCCGTCGCCGGCTCCTGGCTCGGCTTCCGCGCGCCCGCCTTCGACCCCCCCGTGCGCACGAAGCAGATCCCGCGCCAGATCCCGCCGACGACGACCTATCTCAAGCCCATCCCCAGCATGCTGCTCGTGGGCATCCTGCCCTTCGGCGCCATATTCGTCGAGCTCTACTTCATCATGAGCTCCATCTGGTTCAGCAAGATCTACTACATGTTCGGCTTCCTCTTCCTGTGCTACGGCCTCATGGTCATCACCTGCGCCGCCGTCACCGTGCTCCTGGTCTACTTCCTGCTCTGCGCCGAGAACTACAACTGGCAGTGGCGCTCCTTCCTGGCCGCCGGCATGAGCGCCGGCTACATCTTCGCCAACGCCATCATCTACTGGATCAGCAAGCTGTCGCTCGGTGGCCTGGCCGGCAGCGTGCTGTACATCGGCTACAGCGTGCTGATCTCCTTCCTCTTCTTCATCCTCACCGGTGAGTGCTTCCCGACATTCCCTTCGGGGGAGGGGGGCGTCCTGCTAACCATACCGGATAGGTTCGATAGGATTCTTGTCCAGCTGGTGGTTCGTGCGGAAGATCTACGCCTCGATCAAGATCGATTAAATAATTCTCTCATTTCTGCTGCATCTAATGTAACCTGCTCGGGCGGAAATATGGGGGGTGACTGTATGTAAATGTATCATGGCCTGTGTGCGACGCCAAATTCTTGCGTCCTGCTTTCCATTTTCTCCTCCTCCCCACATCTCTGGACGCATCTATGCGCCTGCGCTCTCGGGATTTTAACGCATGCCATGGGCGGTCGAGTAGGCCGTGCTTAGGCGTTTGGGGGATCCTTCATTATTACGCAGCCTGTACTAGAGTTACGAGTATAAAAAAAAAACCATCAGGCAAGAGGGACAAGATGTCCTGCGTGGACATTCCGTTCATTGGAGCTGCACACTGCTGGGATATCTAGATGGACTGGTTCTCCGAATTCAAACCCGACCCAAGCTAATCGTCCTCGTCATCATCATCGTCGATGTCGCCCATAAACTGGAACTGCTTCTTCTCTGCCGGCGGCGCAGGTCTCGGCGGCGCACCCGGCGCCGTAGTACTACCCCCGGCACCGCCCGACGCCCCGCCTGTGGCGATGCTGGCCCGGCGGAAGCCCTCGCGTTCCTCCCTCTCCCTGAGCCGCTCGCGCTCCTCGCGCATGCGCCGCTCGCTCTCCTCTCGCGCCAGCCTCTCGCGCTCCTGCTCCGCCTCCTCCCTCTTGGACGTTTCTGCGGCCGGGTCGAAACCGCGCACGTCGACGCCCGCGGCCGCCAGCTCCTGGTTCGCCGCCAATGCGCCCATGCGGATCTTGTCGTCGCCCGGCCACGGGACAAACATGGCACCCGTCAGCGGGTTAAGGTACGCTGCCAGGTGCTCCGGCATCAGGGCCGTCGAGGGCGCGGCAGCGGCCGTCGTCGTCGTCGTCGCCGCGAGCGTCGCCTGCGAGCCCGGCTCGAGGTCCATGCTGGTCTGCGTCGGGTGGAGCGTCGCGCTCGCGCTCGTGCTCGTATGCACGCTCGTCTGCGTCTGCGTCTGCGTCTGCGTCGGCATCGCGCCGGGCGTCTGCACGCCGTTGGCGCCGCTGGCGCTGGCACCGCCGCCTGCTGCCGCCGGTGTGCCCACGGCGCCGCCGGGCGTCTGCTGTCCGCTGCCCGGGGTGTCGATGCCGATCGCGGGGCTTGACGTCCGCTCGGCGGGCAGCAGTGGCGGCGCGCTCACGTCAACGCCGTTGGTCACGCCGGCGGGGGGCATTGTGAACTTGCTGATGCGGCGCGCGTAGCTGAGCAGGTCGCCGTAGTAGAGGTCGAAGCCTGGCGTCTCAGGGAAGGCGGTCGCGGCCGTGGAGGTCATGTCGCGGCGTGTGGCCGCCAGGACTGTCAGCGTGTCCTTGATCTGGGCATCGAGGGCGGCAGTCTGCGCGCGCAGGGCCTGGATGCGTAGATAGTTGTTTTGGTGGGCTTGCACTGTGGGGAGACGGGAGATACTGGTCAGCAGGTCGCCATCTCGATGGAGCATGAACTGTTGGCCAAGGGGCAAAACAAAAGGGGGGGGGGGGGGCCTTCTCTCACAGTCTTCGAGGCCTTTGCTTAGCTCCCTGTCGGCCGCTGCGAGCTCGTTCGCGTGCGCTATTGACGGGTTGTATTTGGCGATGGAGTCGATCAGCGTCGACAATGCCTTCTCGACGCGGTCGAACCGTGCGTCAATGTGCTTGTCCATGACGAAATCCCCTGCCAGCCAGCCTCGAGTCCGGGAGAAGCTTCTTCAGACGAAGCAAACGGTTTCCCAGCAGTCAAGGAGGTGAGGCTGTAGCCCTGGCGGTAGCCCTGGCGGGAAGGCCGGGGTCGGACGGAGCTCTCTGGTTGGTTGAGGGCGCTTTGCGCCTGAGGCACCCACAGGTCCCGGCTTTGGCCGGCAAAGAATCTCGCGCAACAACACCAAGCTCCCATCACGATCTTTCTGCTTCACCGGACTCAATTGTGCTGCCAGCCCAGCTTCTCGCCGCTGCCGCCACCATGACTTTCCCTGTAAGTCCTCTAGACCACCTCGTTGCTTTGCGACGGGTTTGCTCCAGCGCTGCTACCCGCTCAATGCATTTGCTGCGAACTGTCCGTCACCACTGACATCGAATCACAGACTCCCATCATGCGTGCGGACGCCTACCCCAAGTACAAGAGCCCCTACGGCCCGAAGTAAGCGATTCCCCCAAGAGAGACCGATTCTATAATATATTGCGAGGATGGAGACAGTCGCTACGCGGCTGGACCATGTTTCGAGGTGTCTATGCAAAGGATATGCTGAGGCACGAGACAAGGGCTATATTAACCGTTGGATTGCAGGTACCACTACCAGCCCAACCTAATGGGCTTCACCTCAAAGCAGGCCATGGGCTTGTGAGTTCCCACAGATCTTCATTCTCGTCCCTCGTCCATCGAGCGCTCCCAATGTCCCACCCTCCGCCAGGCTCGAAAGCTCGAAACCGGCGTCCGGCGCAGGTGTCAGGCCTTGCCCATCGCCTGGAGGGAATGGGCAGTCGACAGGGCTTTTGCTCAGAATGACACGGGATGCTAGAAGACGCAGATACTGACTGCAGTCTCCAGGGGTATGAAGTCTGGCGCTTTCGGCGCCGCTGCTCTCTTCGCGGTCATATACTACGCCTCGGGCATCCCCCGTGTGCAGAGGGACATCCTCCAGGTACGCTTTTCATTCCGACTACGGCAACAGCACCAGAATCAGGAAACAGCATATTTACTCCATTCCAGAAGGTTCCCTACCTCGGCGGCTACTTCACCAAGGAGATCCCCGCCTCTGACAACGTGAGTCTACTGAAGCCAAGTCGCACACAAGGCCCACACTTTTTCTCTGACCGATCTCACAGCCATTCTAAATCCGACTCCGAGCATTGGGGATTTTGGCGCATAAAAGACAGCGAGAACGTCGGGATCTAGAGCAGAGAGTATCGTGGTGTAATGATGTTAGATGTACAAAACCTATCCCCTGGAATAGACTTCCTGCTTGTCTACCTAATCTCGGGTGTGCTTCCCACTATTGTTCCCTGTCTCGATTAGCTGTGTCAGGAAGGAGATCTTGCGGAAGTCTCGAGTCAACTTTCTAGATAATTGCGGCTTTCTTCGTCCAAGGCCTGTACCGTATGTGCCATCTTTTGCCTGCGATCATCTGCGGAAGCAAGACGAGTCCACAGAACAGACTCCGCATCTGCGTTGCTCTCCGGTCAATCCCAAGCCAGAGCCTTGATCGTTGACACAGCAGTGCAGCTCTGAAAAAGCTGCTTTGTTCACTTGAGCTTGAGCTTCAAGTACCGCGGTGAACGAGAGAGAAGCTACTCTGCGGCGGGTTCATGTGGGTCGGGCCGGGCGCGGATTGGCCAGCTGCCAAGCTGGGATGTACACCAATAATGCATGACCAACAACAATGGACACGAATCTCGTTGAAAAGGAGCGCTGATGAGGTTGACCTAAGCAATCTCTGCTTCGTACAAATGACGATGCAGGCAGTACTTAGACTTGCGATGATTGAATCCGTCTCTGCCGCTGTCTAAGGATCCAAAGGATACATATAAAATAAAGTCCCTCCAGAACGGCGGAAAGGCCACCAGCCGTTAAGGCGATCCAATATGGCCGCGGTGCCTGCGTTCCTGGGTGTCGTCCAACCTGCCGTTTGACATTGCTCGGCTGCTGATGATCGGCGCCCTCATCCCGGCTTACAGGACCTTGGCCGGAAAAAAGGACGCTTCTGGGTCATCTGTTGTTATCCGGCCCGTGATTTCAGAGGCGGTCTACTACGCTGGGTTTCTCGTGGTCGTGGTCCTGGCCCGGGCCTGGCACGGTCTGGTCACCCGGCATGCCCCTGAACCCTACCTGGTGAGTTTCTAATTTACCATCGGCCTCATGTCACCCGACCATGTACTGACGCATATCACAGGATGAGGTCTTCCACATCCCCCAGGCCCAGAGGTATTGTGAGGGCAAGTACTGGGAGTGGGATGACAAGATCACTACACCACCCGGCCTGTACGTCATCTCACAGCCCCCCTGACAATAGGTTCTGCTGCTCAAGTGTCTATTCCAGATATGCCATAAGCTTGGCCTTCAAGACAATATTGCGCCTTGGCGAGTGCTCCCCTTACATCCTGCGGGGCCTGAACCTCGTCGCCACTGTCCTGGTCGCCATGGCTGCGTCGTCCTGCCGGAATCTCGTTGAGGCGCAACTTGCGACGCAGAGCGGGAAGCCGTCATGCAAGCCTGGATCGTCCTTCTACGCCTACCACACATCCCTCAATATCGCCCTCTTTCCCGTCATCTTCTTCTTCTCGGGCCTCTACTACACGGACCTGTACTCGACGCTCGTGGTCCTCTATGCCTATCACGTGCACCTGGAGCGCCTTGGGGCCCCCGACGGTGGCTCCGTGGCGCAAGACCTCTGGACCGTGGTGGTGGGCGTGTTCGCGCTAGCCATGCGCCAGACGAACGTCTTCTGGGTGGTCGTGTACATGGGCGGACTGGAGGCGGTGCATGCGATCAAGACCCTCCGGCCTGGTCCGGTAGAGAAGCCCGTGCCGACTTCGATTCTTGAGACGGCGCGGTTCTATTTCTGGAGGTACTCCATCGGCGATATCCATGACCCGCCGCTGACGCTGTCTTGCCCTGATGGTATGCGTCCCTGGTCCTGTATGGCGCTCCGATGCTGATCGAGATCAGATTGGCTCTTGTCTGTCCTCAGCATAGGCATCGCCGTTCTCTGCAACCCGCTTAGGATTCTCAAACACGTCTGGCCACACGTCACGACCGTGTTGCTATTCGCCGGCTTCGTGGCCTGGAACGGCGGCGTGGTGTTGGGTAAGTTGAGATCGCTTCTTTGTGTCGCCGGAAGTGCCGTCTAACCCTGACCCAGGAGACAGATCCAATCACGTTGCGACCATCCACCTGGCCCAGATGCTGTACATCTGGCCCTTTTTCGCCTTCTTCTCGGCGCCGCTCTTCCTGCCTGCCGCGGTGAACGCAGCTGCCTGCGTCTATAAGCTGCTGACCTCAGGGCGGACCACCGCAGCGGGCACCACGGCCAAGTCCTCGGCAACGGAGCCAATCTGCGCCCAGCCCTGGGCCATGCAATTCATCATCAAGAAGCTCTACCTCTTGCCCTATTATGCCGCGACAGCAGTTTTGTCCCTTCTGGTGGTCCGGTTCAACACCATCATCCACCCGTTCACCCTCGCCGACAACCGCCACTACATGTTCTACATCTTCCGTTACACCATCCTCCGTACTAGCGTGCCGCGCTGGCTCCTCGTCGTGGCCTATAGCCTCTGTCGACTCCTGAGCTTTGATGTACTCACAGGGTACGCCTCGTCCTCGGCCTCGGTGAAGAGCGGCCCGGTTTCGGAAAGCGCGGCTTGCCCCGTGCAGCAAGCCGAGTTCGTCAACTCCCCCTTCACACCCCTGAGCAAGGTACCAGAGAAGGAGAGCGGTAAGGTGGTGGAGAAGCCGCCCTTCAGCAGCAAGCCCGCTTCCCCAGGTCCCATGGCCAGATCGGCAGCGGTGACCTCCAGCAGCCCGCCTTGAGCACGCAGCCTTGCCGTCGGCAGCGGCACCGCGGTGCGCGAGGCCAGCGCGAACCGCCAGCCAGGCGGAAGCCGCAGCACGAACTCGGCAATCGCATTCATGCATTGCCTGTTCGTGACGGCCTCGGCCTGGTCGAGCAGCACGGTCACGGGCGGCCGCACCGAGGCGACGGCGGATACGAACCTGGGAACCATGGCGACGCCGGCACCTGAGGACGCCAGCGCCGGGAAGATTGCCGGGTCGATGGGCCCGATCCGGTCCAGCGCGACAGCAAGGGCACTCAGCAGCACCACGGGATCGTTGTCCGCGTCGTCGCACGACAACCACGCCACCCGGGACCCGGGCCGCTCGGCCCACTGCGCCATGAGCGTCGTCTTGCCATAACCAGGTGGCGCGGTCACGGTGACGATCGGCGCCTGCGCAGCGGCCAACCGCCCGACCAGATCCGCCCGGGCAACGATTCCCGGCCGCGGCGCGGGCGGATGGAATTTCTGCTCGGACAGTTCGAAGCCTGGCCCCGCAGCGGTCCTACGATCCCCGCCAGACGCTACCTGCGATACACCGATGACCCCGGGCCTCATTCTTCAGGACACGCTTCACCATGTACGGGCACCACTGAGCCAGCGCCGGGCGAACCTCGACACTGACTGAGTGATCAGCGTAAAAAACCTATCGGGCCGCTCGGATCACCCAGAGTGGGTGATCTGCTTCCGCCATGCGGCCGTCCTGGCGGGGAACGGATTAGGTTGGCACCATGAGTACCGGAGCGCTGCCCAGCCCGGTGCGCCAGTTGATGACGCAGCTCAATGAGCTGCGGCCCGGCGGTGCGCCCGACATGACGCAGGTGGGGCGGCTGCTGACGGGACTGGCCGCCGACGAGGAGTACTTCGCCCCGCTGATCGCGCAGCTGCCCGCCGAGTCGCCCGGGGTGCACTGGCTGGCCAGACCCGAACGAGGCCCGCGCCTGGTGCTGGTCCACCGGCCCGAAGGGGTGATGGCTTATACCCATAGCCACCGGTGCTGGGTGGCGGTCGCCCCGGTCCGCGGGGTGGAGACTCACCAGCACTGGCATGCGGTCCGCGATGCCGGTGGCCGTGCCGAACTGAGCCTCACCGGCGAGCGCGCGCTGCGCCGCGGTGACGTGGTGACGCTGGTCTCACCCGACGATGTGCACAACCATGGCCATGTCCGGGGCACTGGTCCCAGCCCGTACTCACTCATCCTCCTGGGTGACGACATGCTCCTGTTCGAGCGCGAGGAATACGACCCGGACCGGGGCACGTGGCGGCGGCTCGCACCCGGTGACCCAGGCCAGTCGCACCGCTGATCGGCATTTGGTTCGCCACACGGCGGGCGAGCTTCATCCCATGGGGCGGTAAAGACGGCTTACCACCAATCGTGGGATGCGCAGTCGGTATGGCTGGGATTACGTGGTTTGTGCGGGTGAGATGCCCGCTGGCGGCCGGGCAGGGTGGCCCGGCTGGGGTCCCCAGCGGAGGTTTCGATGGCGGTTCATGCTGCTAAGCGAGTGGTGACCAGCCCCAGACGGCCGGCGGCTCCGGCCGGCGATCCGATCCTCGCAACCAAGATCACCGCGCCGGGTGTACCGGACTGGGCGGTGCAGCGGCCGCGGATCACCAAGCTGATCGCTCAGGGCACGCGGTGGTGCCCGCTGACCGTTGTCACCGGCCCGGTGGGCTCGGGCAAGACGATGGCCCTGGCGCTGTGGGCGGCCGCGGAGCCCGGTCCGGTGGGCTCGGGCAAGACGATGGCCCTGGCGCTGTGGGCGGCCGCGGAGCCCGGTCCGGTGGCCTGGGTCTGTCTGGACAAGTACAACAGCAGGCGGCGGCGCACCGCGGCGAGGCGGTCCGCCGGGCCCGCCAGCTTCGGCTGATCTGAGTACCCCCCCGGTGGGGTGATGCTGCGCCAGGCGCCAGCCTTCAGCATGGCAGCGTAGAAGGAGGTAGCTGTGGCTGAGCACTTTGACGTGGTCATCGTTGGGACCGGGGCGGGGGGCGGGACGCTCGCGCATGCCCTGGCCGGTTCGGGTAAGCGGATCCTGCTGCTGGAGCGGGGGGATTTCCTGCCCCGTGAGATGGATAACTGGAATCCGCGGTCGGTGTTCGTGGACGGGAAGTACATGTCCAAGGACACCTGGTTCGACGAGGCGGGCAAGCCATTCCAGCCGCAGGTGCATTACTTCGTGGGCGGTGCGACCAAGCTGTACGGCGCGGCGCTGTACCGGCTGCGGCCCGCGGATTTCGGGGAACTGCGGCATGTGGATGGGATGTCCCCGGCGTGGCCGCTGTCCTATGACGACTTCGAGCCGTGGTATTCGAAGGCTGAGCAGTTGTACCAGGTGCACGGCAACAGCGGCGAGGATCCGACCGAGGGCCACCGCAGCGCGCCGTACCCGTGGCCCGCGGTGTCGCACGAGCCCAGGATCGCCGAGATCTCCGCAGGCCTGGAGAAGGGCGGGTACCACCCGTTCCACGCGCCGTGCGGGATTCTGCTGGACGAGGCGAACCGGCCCGCCAGCGCGTGCATCCGGTGTGCCTGGTGCGACGGGTACCCGTGCCTGGTGCACGCCAAGTCCGACGCCGAGGTCATCGCCGTCCGCCCGGTCCTGGACCGGAGCAACGTCACCCTGGTGACCGGGGCCGAGGTAACCAGGCTGCAGACCGATCCCACCGGTCGCACCGTCACCGGGGTCGTCGTGTCCCGCGGCGACGGGGGTGAGGTGTACACCGGGGACATCGTGGTCCTGTCCGCCGGCGCGGCGAACAGCGCCAAACTCCTGCTCAACTCGGCCAGCGACGCCCACCCGCACGGCCTGGCCAACGGGTCGGACCAGGTGGGCCGCAACTACATGTTCCACAACTGCCTGGCGGTGGTGGCCCTGTCGAAGGAGAAGAACGACACGGTGTTCCAGAAGACGCTGGGCATCAACGACTTCTACCTGCCCACCGAGGACTACGAGTACCCGGCCGGCAACATCCAGATGATCGGCAAGTCCAACGCCGAAGCCATGCGCGGCGAGAAACCCAGGCTCACCAAGCTGTCCCCCGAATGGACCCTGAGCGACGTGGCCAGCCACGCGGTCGATTTCTGGCTCACCACAGAAGACCTGCCGGTGCCCGGCAACCGGGTGACCGTCGACGGCGACGGCAACATCCACCTCGCCTACCAGCCCACCAACAACGACGAGGCCGCCCACCTGTACGAAGAGCTGAAGAAGATCCTGAACCACACCGGGATGGCCGAGCACCACGTCCTGGGCAAGAACTTCTACATGGACATGAGCATCCCCGTCGCCGGGTGCGCGCACCAGGCCGGCACCTGCCGGTTCGGCACCGACCCGGCCGCCTCGGTCCTCGATGTCAACTGCAAGGCCCACGAACTGGACAACCTCTACGTCGTGGACACCAGCTTCTTCCCGAGCATCGGCGCGGTGAACCCCGCGCTCACCGCGATCGCCAACGCCCTGCGCGTGGCCGAGCACATCCAGCAGCGACTGGCCGCCTGATACGGCACGTGGCGACAGCGGATTCTCACCCCGGCTGGGTGATGCGGCGGACACCGCTCGCCCAGGCTAATGGGCTCAAACCGGGCACTGCGCTGCCCGGGGGCACGCCCTTCACCCCGGGCAGCCCGGTCGCCGTTCCCTGGCGGCAGATGAAGTGAGGAGAGGACCATTGTCCAGATATCCCAACATCGGCGACCATGGGCTGATCGGCGACCTGCAGACGGCTGCGCTGGTAAGTACCGATGGCACCCTCGACTGGTTCTGCTGCCCGCGGTTTGACTCACCGAGCGTGTTCGCGTCGCTGCTCGATGCCGACGGCGGTGGCTTCTTCAAGATCGGGCCGGACCGGGACGACTACGTGAGCAAGCAGTTGTACCTGCCCGACACCGCGATCCTGGTCACCCGGTTCATGACCCCCGACGGGGTCGGCGAGGTACACGACTTCATGCCCATCGCCGAGGGCGGCGCCACCGACCGGCACCGGCTGGTGCGCAACATCCACGTGGTACGCGGCACCATGCGGTTCGCGATGGAGATCCAGCCGCGCTTCGACTACGGGCGGGCCGCGCACAAGCTGGAGCTGACCGACAGCGGCGGGGTGTTCCAGTCCGACGGGCTGGAGCTGACCGTACATGGCATCGCACCAGAGGGAACCAGCATCCAGGACACGGACATCACGGTGGAGCGGGCCGGCGACGGGGTGCGGTGGACGCGGACGCTGCGGGAAGGTGACATCGGCGGCGTGGTGCTGGAGTCGATGGGGGGTGCGCCCAGGTTCGTGCCACCCGAGGAGGCTCAGCGGCTGGCTGACGAGACCGCGGACTTCTGGCGTAACTGGCTGCACCGGTCCACCTACCGCGGACGGTGGCGGGAGATGGTCGCCCGCTCCGCGATAACGCTCAAGCTGATGACCTATGCGCCTACCGGCGCGCTGGTCGCCGCGCCGACCACGGGGCTGCCCGAGCAGGAGGGCGGCGAGCGCAACTGGGACTACCGCTACACCTGGGTCCGGGACGGGTCGTTCTCCATCTACGCGCTGCTCAGCCTCGGCTACACCGAGGAGGCCGCGGCATTCGGGGCCTGGCTGCGCGACCGCGCGGCCGAGTACACCGGCGAGGGCCGGCCGCTGAAGATCATGTACCGGGTCGACGGCAGCTCCGATCTGGTGGAGGAGACTCTGGATCATTTCGAGGGCTGGCGCGGCTCCCGCCCGGTCCGGATCGGCAACGGCGCCGCCGACCAGCTGCAGCTCGATATCTACGGCGAGGCCGCGGACGCGTTCTTCCTCGCGGACGGCCAGGGCCTGCAGATGGCGCACCAGGGCTGGACGGAGCTGGCGGCCATCATCGACTGGCTGTGTGAGCACTGGGACCAGCCGGACGAGGGCATCTGGGAGACCCGCGGCGGCCAGCGGGACTTCACCTACGCCCGGTTCCAGACCTGGGTGGCGCTGGACCGCGCCATCAGGCTCGCCCAGCGCCACGGCCGCCCGGCCAATGTGGCCCGGTGGACCACCGAGCGCGACCTGGTCTACAACCAGATCATGGAACGCGGCTGGAACCCGAAGATTGGCGCGTTCACCCAGCACTACACCACCGAGGTGCTGGACTCGTCGCTGCTGATGATGCCGCTGCAGGGGTTCATCGCCCCGCGCGACCCGATGTGGCTGTCCACCCTGGCGGCGATGGACCGGGAACTGGTCTCCGACAGCCTGGTCTACCGCTACAACCCCAGCGCCTCGCCGGACGGGCTGGCGGGCGATGAGGGCACCTTCACGCTGTGCACGTTCTGGTACGTGGACGCCCTCGCCCGCGCCGGGCGGCTGGACGAGGCGCGGCTGGTCTTCGAGAAGATGTTCACCTACGCCAACCACCTGGGCCTGTTCTCCGAGGAGATCAGCAGCACCGGTGAGCAGCTCGGCAACTTCCCGCAGGCGTTCAGCCACCTGTCCCTGATCGGCGCCGCGGTCAACCTCGACTACCAGCTCGACCATGGCGCCGGGCAGGTCGGAGGGGTACTCGGGACGCAGTGAGCCCCGCCGCTGCGCGCGCGGCCAGATGCGCGACGCAGTGCGCCACCCGCCGGCAGCCGGGACCAGGAGGGACGCATGAACGTCGATCTGGCGAGGTGGCAGTTCGCCTTCACGACGGTGAATCATTTCTTGTTCGTCCCGGTCACGATCGGGCTGGCGTTTTTGACCGCGTTGCTGCAGACGGCGTGGTACCGCAGCAAGCGGGAGGAGTATCTGCGGCTGACCCGGTTCTTCGGCACGCTGCTGGTGATCAACGTCGCGATCGGTGTGGTGACCGGCCTGGTGCAGGAGTTCGAGTTCGGGATGAACTGGGGGGCGTACTCGCGGCTGGTGGGGAACATCTTCGGCGCGCCGCTGGCCATGGAGGGCCTGGCCGGGTTCTTTCTGGAGTCGACGTTCCTCGGGCTGTGGCTGTTCGGCTGGGACAAGCTGCCACGGCGCATCCACCTGCTGACCATCTGGGCCGTCTCGGCCGGGCAGCGCCCTGTCGGCGGCGTTCATCCTGGCGGCCAACTCATGGATGCAGCACCCGGTCGGCTACCAGATGGTCAACGGGAAACCCCAGCTCAACGACATCTGGGCGCTGTTCACCAACCCGGTCTTCCTGTGGGGGTACACGAAGGTCCTGTTCGCCTCGCTGGTCACCGGCGCCGCGGTAATGCTCGCGGTGTCCGCCTGGCAGTTGCGCCGCGGCGGGGACCGGGAAGTTTTCGTCCGGTCGGCACGGATAGGACTGCTGGTGCTGGTCCCGGCGATCTTGTTCACCATGCTGGTCGGTGATGAGCTGGGGGTGATCGAGGCCCGGTACCAGCCGATGAAGATCGCGGCGGCGGAGGCACAGTGGAGCACCTGCCAGCCGTGCTCGTTCTCGCTGATCCAGATCGGCGGCGGCAACAACGACCACACCCCGACCCAGATCCTCGCCATCCCGCACCTGCTGTCGCTGCTGGCCACCAACCACTGGGACGGCAAAGTCGTCGGGCTGGACCCGCTGCAGTCCCAGTACGCCAAGCAGTACGGGCCCGGCAACTACGTGCCGAACGTGTTCATCCAGTACTGGGGGATGCGGATCATGGCCTACGGGGGAGTACTGACCCTGCTCATCGCCGCGTGGGGGCTGTGGCTGATCCGCCGGAAGAAACTGGAGGTCTCCCGGCGGTTCCTGTGGCTGGCGACCTGGGCGGTGGTGCTGCCGTTCTTGATGAACACCGCGGGCTGGCTGCTGACCGAAAGCGGCCGGCAGCCCTGGATCGTGCAAGGAATCATGCTGACCAAGAACGGGATCTCCCCCACGGTCAGCACCTCCTGGATCGCGATCAGCCTGGTGCTCTTCGTGCTGCTGTACGGCACCCTCGGCACCGTCGACCTGCTGCTGATGCTCAAGTACTCCCGCGAACAGCTGCCCCCGGCCCGCGCCGCCGCCGACGCAGACGCGCCGGTGCCGGCGATCCAGTACTGAGGTCACGATGAACCATCTCATCCCGTTCTGGGCCATCGTCATCGCCGTCTTGTGGACCGGCTTCTTCGTCCTGGAGGGGTTCGACTTCGGCGTCGGCATGCTGCACGGCGTCGCCGGCCGCGGCGAGGCCGGCCGCCGGGCGGCGATCAACACGATCGGGCCGCTGTGGGACGGCAACGAGGTGTGGCTGGTCGTGGCCGCGGCGGCGATCTTCGCCGCGTTCCCCGGCTGGTACGCCACCATGTTCTCCGGGTTCTACCTGCTGATGGCGCTGATCCTGGTCGCGCTGATCATCCGCGGCGTGTCCTTCGAATACCGCGGCAAACGCGGCAGCCCCCGCTGGCGCCGCACCTTCGACGCCCTGATGACCACCGGCAGCGTCGCCGCGCCGCTGCTGTTCGGCATCGTGCTGGGCGACCTTTTGCACGGGCTGCCGGTCAACTCGGCGCAGAACTACACCGGCACGTTCTGGGACCTGTTCCAGCCCTACGCCGTGTACACCGGCATCACGCTGGTGCTGATCTGCGCGCTGCACGGCGCCACGTTCCTGGCCCTCAAGACCACCGATGAGCTGCGGGAGCGTTCCGGGCGCCTGGCCCGCGCCATCGCGCCGTTCACCGCCGCCGCCGTCACCGGCTTCGTCATCTGGACCCATGTGGGGCACAGCACCACGTTCTTCCTCAACCCCGTCGAACTGCTGGCCATCCTCGCCGTCCTCGCCGCCGTCTGGCTGGTCTACGAGCACCGTGACGGCTTCGCCTTCACCGCGACCACCGTCACCATGGCGTCCTGCATCGTGGCGATCTTCGTCGGCCTGTACCCCGACGTGATGGTCTCCAGCACCAACGCCGCGTACAACCTCACCGTGCACAACACCGCATCCAACGCGTACGCGCTCAAAATCATGACCGTGGTCGCCGTGGTCATGCTCCCGTTCGTGCTCCTCTACCAGGCCTGGTCCTACTACGTGTTCCGGCGGCGGGTCAGCACCCAGGCATTCCAGCCCCAGCCACCACCCGCCGCCCCCGCCACGCCATCACCTCCGGCCGGGACGACGGCCGGTCAGGAGCGATGATGCCTGCCGCCGGGTTCGCCGGGAGGGCTGATGCCTGAGGGGTTGTCGCCGAGCGAGGTCGGCAAGGAACTCGCCGAGCACCGGCACCGGGCGGAGGAGGAAGAGAAGGAGCAGGGCGAGGGCTCCGCAGGTCAAGGGCCGGGAGCGGTGGCTGACCATCACCGAGGCGATCCTGCTCGCGGTCGTCGCCGTCCTCGCCGCCTGGTCCGGCTTCGCCTCGGCGAAGTGGAGCACCCACTCCTCGCTCGACCTGGCCAAGGCGTCGGCGGCCCGGACGGTGGCCAACCGGTACGCCTACCAGGCCGCCGACCTGAAGAACTTCGACTCGCTGACGTTCAACGCCTGGTTCACCGCGTACGTCGCCCACAACAAGCCCGCGATGCGGGTGGCCGAGAACCGGTTCCGGCCGGTGTTCCTGTCCGCATTCAAGGCGTGGCTCACCACGGACCCGTTCACGAACCCGAACGCGCCGAAGGGCCCGACCTACATGCCGCAGTACAAGCAGCCGGAACTGGCCGCCTCCAACGCGCTCGACAACAAGGCCAGCAGCTACTACACGCTCGGCGAGGAAGCGGGGGGCAACGCCGACAGCTACGTGCGGACCACGGTGTACCTGGCGACCGTGCTGTTCCTGGTCGGCATCAGCGGCCACTTCAAGGTCCGCTCGGCACGCATCGGGCTGATCAGCATCGGCGGGGTCATCCTGGTGTTCTCGTGCATCTCGCTGATCCTCGCCCCGAAACCGCCGGTGTGAGGCCCCTCGATCCCCGGCTGTTGCGGCACGCCGGGGCGGCCCGGGGTTACCTGATCTTCACGATCGGGCTGGGCCTGGTGGTGACCGCCCTGGTGCTGGCCCAGGCGGGCCTGCTCGCCCACGCCCTGGCGACCGCGGCCCACGGCACGGGCGCGGCGGCCCTGTGGCCGACACTGGCCGTGCTCCTGGCGGTGGTGATCGCGCGCGCGCTGGCCGCCGGCGGCGGCGAGACCGTGGCGCTGCGCGCCGCGGCCACGGTCAAGTCCGAGCTGCGGCGCAAGCTGACCCGGCACACGCTGCGGCTCGGCCCGGCCTGGCTGGGCGGGCAGCAGGTGGGGGAGATCGCGACCCTGGCCACCAAGGGCCTGGACGCGCTCGATCCCTACTTCGCCCGGTACCTGCCGCAGCTTGTGCTCGCGGTCGTGGTGCCGGTCGCGGTGGTGGCCCGGGTGGCGGCCGCTGACTGGATCTCGGCCGTGGTGATCGCGGTGACGCTGCCGCTGATCCCGGTGTTCGCCGTCCTGGTCGGGCTGCACACCAAGGCCAGGACGCAACGCCAGTGGCGGCTGCTGGCGACGCTCGGCGGGCACTTCCTCGACGTGGTCGAAGGGCTGCCCACCCTGAAACTGTTCGGCCGGGCGAAGGCGCAGGTGCAGGTGATCGGCGCGGTCTCCGAGGTGCACCGGAAGGCGACCATGGGCACGCTGCGGGTGGCGTTCCTGTCGGCGCTGGTGCTGGAGCTGGCGGCGGCGCTGGCCACGGCGCTGGTGGCGGTGGAGGTGGGCCTGCGGCTGCTGGCCGGGCACCTGGGCTACCAGACCGCACTGCTGGTGCTGCTGCTCACCCCCGAGGCGTATCTGCCGCTGCGCGCGGTGGGCACGCAGTTCCACGCCAGCATCGAGGGCGCCACCGCGGCCGCCCGCGCCTGCGCCATCCTGGACACCGCACCGCCCGGCCCGGCCACCGCCGGCTCCCGGCTCAGGCCCGGCACGCCGGTACCCGGCCTGCGCAGCAGCGAAATCATGCTGAACGAAGCATGCGTGATCTACCCGGGCCGCGACGAGCCGGCCTTGGACAGGGTCAGCCTGGTGATAGCCCCGGGCGAACGGATCACGGTGACCGGCCCGAGCGGGTCGGGGAAGAGCACCCTGCTGGCGCTCCTGCTGCGGTTCACCGAACCAACAGCGGGGACCATCGAGGCCGCTGGAGTGCCGCTGGCGGAGCTGGATCTGGCTGCGTGGCGGGCACAGATCGCCTGGGTGCCGCAGCGGCCGCACCTGTTCGCCGGCACGGTGGCCGGCAACATCGCCCTGGGCCAGCCGGACGCGAGCCGCGAGGCAATCGAGCACGCCGCCACCCTGGCCGGTGCGGCAGAGTTCATCGAGGCGCTGCCCGCTGGCCTGGACACCGAGCTGGGAGAGGGAGCCGGCCGTCTGTCGGCGGGAGAGCGGCAGCGGATCGCGCTGGCCCGGGCATTCCTGCGGGACGCCCCGCTGCTGCTGCTCGACGAGCCCACCGCGCACCTGGATGCCATCACCGCGGCGCAGGTCCTCGCCACCGTCGAGACCCTGATGGCACACCGCACCGTCATCCTGGTCAGCCACGGCCCCGGCTGGGCGGGCCCGGCGGGCCAGACGATCACCCTGCACCACGGGAAGCTGGCCGGGCCGGATCCCATCCAAGCCGCGGCCGTCCCCGGCCAGACCCTGGCGACCGCACCATGATGCCGTCCGCAGCGCAGCCCGGCCTTGCCCCCCGGCTCGGCGGGCAGGGCCGCGGGCCCACCGGGCGGTTGCGTGGCCGCTGGGTGAGCCTGCGCCGGGATCCGCTGGTGCGGGTGCTGTGGCTGGCCCGGCCGCTGCGCCAGCGACTTATCCTTGCGGTGCTGGCGGGCGCCGCCGCCACGGGCTGCGGGATCGCGCTGCTGGCTACCTCCGGCTTCCTGCTCGCCCGGGCGTCGCAGCACCCGAACATCCTGGCGATCTCGATCGCCGTGGTTGCGGTCCGGGGTCTTTCGGTTGGCCGCGGGGTGTTCCGCTATGCGGAGCGGCTGGCCAGCCACGACGCGGCGTTCAGAATACTTGTGGACATCAGGGTGCGGGCCTTCCAGCGACTGGAACGGCTGGCCCCCGCCGGGCTGCGCACGCTGCGCCCGGGTGACCTGCTGGCGCGGCTGGTCAGTGACGTGGACGCCACTCAGGACCTGTTCCTGCGGGGCGTGGCGCCACCGGTGGCCGCCGCGGCGGCAGGGGCCGGTGCCGTGATCGCGTGCCTGCTCATCCTCCCCCCAGCCGGGGCGGCGCTCGTGGCGGGCCTGCTCGCCGCCGGGATTCTGGTCCCGTGGCTGGCCGCCGCGCGGGCCCGGCGGGCCGGCCAGCGCCTCGCCCCGGCCAGGGGCGAGTTCGCCGCCAACTTCACCGACCTGCTGTCCGGCGCGGCGGACCTGCACGCGTTCGGGGCAGCGGACGCCGCCGCCGACCGGGCCGCGGCCACCGGGGCGAAGCTGGCCACGATGGAACACCGGGCTGCCTCGGGCATGGGCCTGGGGACCGGCCTGTCCAGCGCCGCCGCGGGCCTGACGGTATGGGCGGTGCTGGGACTGGCGGTTGCCGCCACCGGAACCGGCGCGCTGACCCGGGTCCCGCTGGCCGTGGTGACCCTCACCGCCCTGGCCGCCTTCGAGGCGGTGACCACCCTGCCCGCCGCGGCGATCCAGCTCGGCCAGGCCCGGGCCAGCGCCATCAGGCTGACCGCGGTCGTGGACACCCCTGACCCGGTCCGCGACCCGGCCGTACCGCTCCGGCTGCCTGCGGGACCGGTCCGCGTGCGGCTGCGCGGCGCCCAGGTCCGGTACGAGCCCGGCGGCCCGCTTGCCCTGGACGGGATGGACCTCGACCTGGATCCGGGGCGGCGGGTCGCGCTGATCGGCCCCAGCGGGGCGGGCAAATCCACCGTGGCCGCCGTTCTGCTGCGGTTCTGCGACCTGTCCGGCGGCAGCGCGAGCCCTCGGCGGGCAGCCCCTGTCCGGTTACGCCGCCGATGACGTGCGGACGGTCATCGGCGGCTGTGCCCAGGACCCGCACATCTTCGACACCACCATCGCCGGCAACCTCCGGCTGGCCCGGCCGGACGCGACCCAGGAGCAGCTCGCCAGCGCTGCGGGCCGGGCCGGCCTGCTGCCGTGGATCACCTCGCTGCCGCTGGGCTGGGGCACCCCCGTCGGTGCGCACGGCACGGCCATCTCCGGCGGCCAGCGGCAGCGGCTGGCCCTGGCCCGGGCGCTGCTCGCCGACCCCCCGCTGATGGTCCTCGACGAGCCCACCGCGCACCTGGACCCGGACAGCCGCCGCGCCCTGACCACCGACATCCTGACGGTCACCCAGGGCCGCGCCACCCTGCTCATCACCCACGACCTCGACGGCCTCGACCAGGTCGATGAGATCATCATCCTTGACCACGGACGGGTGGCCGCCCGGGGCACGCACGCCGAACTCCTCCGCACCAGCGGCCTGTACCGCCAGATGTGGCGCCGGGGACGGTTCGGCAGCAGTCCCAGCGCGCGGGCCGGCTCATCTGAGAGCACCGGCGCCGGGCGGTCCGGTCACCCGGACGGGTGATGACGCGCGGCCCCGCACGCGATGTGCTCGGAGCAGGACCAGGCAGGAGGAATGACATGTCGGACCGTGTCGACGCGTTGGTGATCTTCGGGGCGACCGGGGATCTGGCCAAGATTGAAACGTTCCCCGCGCTGGTGGGGCTGGTCGAGCGCGGTGTGCTCGATGTCCCGGTGATCGGGGTGTCCAAGCGCGGCTGGGGCCTGGAGCAGTTCCGCGACTACGCGACCGCCTCGCTGAAGCTCAACAACATGGACCCGGGCAGCCCGGCGGCGGTCAAGATGCTCGGGCTGCTCCGCTATGTGGACGGCGACCTCGGCGAAGACGCCACCTACCACGCCATGTCCGATGCGGTCGGCCCCGGCGAGCGGCTGCTGTACTACCTGGAGGTGCCGCCGTTCCTGTTCGGCCGGATCGCCCAGGGCATCGCCACGGCGGGCCGGGCAGCCGGTGCCCGGGTGATGGTGGAAAAGCCGTTTGGTACCGACCTGGCCAGCTCGCGGAAGCTCAACGACACTATGCACCAGTACTTCCCGGAAGATGCCATCTTCCGGGTCGATGACTGGCTGGCCTTCGAGCCGGTGGAGAACGTGCTGTTCGGCCGGTTCGCCAATGCGGTGATCGAGCCGCTGCTCAACCGCACCTATGTGGAGAGCATCCAGATCACCATGGCCGAGGCGTTCGACGTGTCCGACCGGGGCTCGTTCTACGACAAGACCGGCGCCATCAGGGACGTGGTGCAGAACCACATGCTGCAGGTGCTGGCCACGGTGATGGCCGACCCACCGGAGGGGGAGGGCCTGGCCAACTGGCAGGACGCCAAGGCGCGGCTGGTGTCCTCGCTCACCCCGCTGAACCCCGAGCACACCGTCCGTGGCCAGTACGAGGGCTACCACGACGTGGCGGGCGTGGACCCGCACTCGACCGTGGAAACCTTCGTCGCCATCCGGCTCATGTCCGACTCGTGGCGGTGGGCGGACGTGCCCATCCTGATCCGGGCCGGCAAGTGCATGGCGGTCACCGCCACCGAGGTGGCCGTCCGGTTCCGCCACCCGCCCCGCGACATCTTCGGTCTCGCCCCGCTGCCGCACCGCAACGAGCTGCGGTTCCGGGTCTGGCCGGAGACCGCGGTCACGCTCACGCTCGCGGGCAAGAAGCCGGGTGCCGGCTGGGAGCCGCAGACCGAAGAACTGACGTTCGCGCAGGAGCCCGGCAGCGACCAGCGCCCCTACGACCGGCTGATCGGCGCCGCCCTGGACGGCGAACGCTGGCTGTTCGCCCGGCAGGACACCGTCGAGGCGGCCTGGAAGATCGTGGACCCGGTGCTCGGTGACACCGTGCCCGTCCACCCCTACGCGAAGGGCACCTGGGGGCCCAAGGAAGCCGACCGGCTGCTCCCCGGCCGCGACGCCTGGCACGACCCGGCAGGCTGACCGGCAGGGCGTTCCTGACAAGAGAAGGAGGCTGGGCGTGTCATGAGCGACCAGCATGGCCCGCGCCGGGTGGTGATCATCGGCGGCGGGTTCGGGGGGCTGTTCGCGGCGCGGGCGCTGCGCCGGGCCGACGTCCAGGTGACCCTGATCGACCGGGCCGCGCACCACCTGTTCCAGCCGCTGCTGTACCAGTGCGCGACGGGGATCCTGTCCGAGGGGAAGATCACCGCCCCGCTGCGCGAACTGCTGCGCAAGCACCAGAACGTGGAGTTCTCCATGGCCGAGGTGACCGGCATCGACGCGGGGCAGCGCCGCGTGCTGGCGACCCGCCCGGCCGGGGAGAAGACCGAGTTCGGCTATGACTACCTGATCGTGGCCGCGGGGGTGCAGCAGTCCTATTTCGGCCACGACGAGTTCGCCCGGTATGCGCCCGGCATGAAGTCCATCGAGGATGCCCTGGTCATCCGGCGCCGGGTGTTCGGCGCGTTCGAGATGGCCGAGTCGGCGACCGACCTGGCGGAGCGCCACCACTGGCTCACCTTCGCCCTGGTCGGCGCCGGGCCGACGGGCGTCGAACTGGCCGGGCAGATCCGCGAAGTGGCTACCAAGACACTGCGCTCCGAGTACCGGCACATCAAGCCGGAAGATGCACGGGTCCTGCTGTTCGACGGCGGCAGCGCACCCCTGGCCCCGTTCGGGCCCAAGCTGTCCGCCAAAGCTGCCAGCTCCCTGGACAAGCTTGGGGTCGAGCAGCACATGCACTCGATCGTCACTCAGATCGACGGCACCGGGCTGAGCGTCCGCGCCGAGGACGGCACCGAGACCCGGTATGACGCGGGCACCGTCTTGTGGACCGCCGGTATCGCGGCGCCGTCGGTGGCGACCGCCATCGCCCAGGCCACCGGCGCGAAACAGGACAGGGCCGGGCGGATCGAGGTCGGCCCCGACCTGAGCATCCCCGGCCACCCGGAGATCATGGTCACCGGCGACGTGATGAGCCTGAACAAGCTCCCCGGGGTCGCCGAGGTGGCCATGCAAACCGGCCTGTACGCGGGCCGGCGCATCCGTCATGAGGTGGCGGGCCGCACCACCAAGCCGTTCCGCTACCACGACCTGGGGTCGGCCGCCTACCTCTGCCGTGGCCGCGCCGTGGTCTCGGTGGGACGGCTGCAGTTCGCGGGGTTCGCCGGATGGGTCGTCTGGCTGTTCATCCACATCGGGTTCCTCACCGGCTACCGCAACCGGGTCGGCGCGGTACTGAGCTGGTGGTTCGCCTTCACCCGCGACCTGCGCCGGGAACGTACCTTCACCACCAAGGAAGTGGGGATCATGCGCGACTTGTACGCGGTCCCGCCCACAGCCTCAGCACCCCCAGGCGATGAGCAGCACCACTGAGCACTCCGCACCGTCGGCACGGGAGGCCAGATGATGTCGCCAGCCACCGGTGCGGCCGCCCGCAACACCGGAAGCCACGGGTATGGGCTGGTCCTGTTTGCCGCCATCCTGCTGGCCGTGACCGGCTGCGCCAACATGATCCAGGGCATCGCCGCGGCCGCCGGCTCCCAGGTGTTCCATGCTCACGCGCACTACGTGTTCGCCAACCTGACCACCTGGGGCTGGGTCACCGCCGTCCTGGGCGCCCTGCAGCTCGTCGCGGCGGTGGGAGTGCTGGCGGCCAACCAGTTGTTCCGCTGGTTCGCCGTGGCCGTGATCGGGCTCAACGCCATCGACCAGATGTTCTTCATCCCCGCATACCCGGCCTGGTCGCTGGTCATCATCGCCATGGACGTGGTCGCCCTGTACGGGCTGTGCGCCCATGGCAGCCGCGAAAGCATTACCGCCGTATAGCGGGGGCCCATTGCCTGCTCCCAGCCAGCGCTGGCTGTCCGGCTCGTCCGCTTTGACCTGGCACAACTTTTTGGTCATATTTTGACTATGACTACGCTGCCGCTGGGTGAAGTCAAATCCCACCTCTCCGAGCTCGTGAACCGCGTTCACGAACATCACGAGCGGGTGACGGTGACAGTCCACGGCCGCCCCTCAGCCGTCCTGCTGGCGACAGAAGACCTTGAACGGCTAGAGGAAACCCTCGCCATCCTCCGTGACTCTGCAACTGTGAGCCGTCTCGCCACATCCGATGCCGAACTGGCACGGGGGGAGTCGGTTTCGGCGGAGGAACTGGCAGCAGCGCCGAGATCGCCGGGCGCTTGCCCAGCCGCACCGGAGTGAGGACCAACTCCCGCATCGGACAGGCCTACGTAGGCTGCTGCGGCCAGGATGATGGAGCGGTCCTCGCGGAAGTGACCTATCCCGCAGTTGCAGTTCCAGCAGAGCAGTGCCCGGACGCGCCCCGTCTTATGATCATGATCAACCACCAGGAAGCGCTGCCGACCCGCACCCCCGGCCGGCTCCCATGGCTCTTTAACACCTCTGCAGATCGCGCAGCGCCCCCCTTGTTGCTCGTACATGGCGTCGTAGTCCGCCTGCGTGATCCCATAGTCCCTGAGTTTGTGCTTCCGCGTTACCCGCGGATCTTGCGGCACCTTGGCCCGCTCTTTGCGCACTTCCCGGCAGCAGTCCTTGCAGCAGTACTGGTAACCACGCGCCGTGGCTTTGTGAGAGTAAAAGTCCCCTACGGGCCGCGTTTTCTTACAACGCCCGCACTCCAGTTCAGTTGCCATGCCGACCCGCTGCGAGGGTGGCAATCGCTTCGCTTGCCCCATGCAGGCCGCTGAGCAGAAACGGCCGAGGCCCTGAGCGCGCAAGACAGGTGCGATGTACCGGGTCGGCTTGCCGCAGACTTCGCATGGATGGCGGCGATTCTCAGCTGGCTGGTTTCTAGTAGCCCTGAGTCCAGACTTCTTCAGGACGCCATAGACCGTGTATCTGGAGCGGCCACTACTGCGGATGATCTCCCGTATTAGCACGCCGTCCTGGTAAAGCCCAACGATCTGCGACTGCTCAACGGCGGTCAGCGGGATAATCTGACCCACGAGGCGGCTCCTTCCAAGGGTGATACGCCTCACCGCGACCCTCCTGGGGCAATCCGGGAGGGCCTCGCTCATTCTAGCGAATCTCGTCTCTGACCTGCCCCATAAAGGAGCCGCGCCGTGAGAATGCTTGACAGCAACCCGGCCCTCGACGAAACCCGCCGACCCGGATCCGGAACGCTGACGGCCCCGGTTTCGCATGACGGTCATGCCCTCATGGCATGATCACGCCCGTGACGGCCTCGACGGCGCCGCAGCACGGTAACGAGCATGAACGGAGGCCAAAGAATGCCACGGCTACCAGAATCTACGTCACGTCGTTACGGCAAGGTTTTTGATGAGATCGCGGCCGAGTACGACCGCCGCCGTCCGGCTTATCCCGACGAACTCATCGACCAGGCTTGTCGGGTCGCAGGGATCGGGAGCGGTGATCATGTGCTTGAGGTCGGGTGTGGCAGCGGCCAGCTGACGCGCGGCCTTGTCGCCCGGGGCCTGCACGTCACAGCACTCGAACCGGGAAAGAGCCTCATAGCGCTGGCCAGGAAGAATCTGGAAGGTGCTGGAGAGGTGGAATTTGTGAACGCTCACTTTGAGGACGCTGTGCTTCCCCGCGAGCATTTTCAGGCCGTGTTCTCCGCGTCCGCGTTTCACTGGATTGACCCCGAGGTCAGCTGGCAGAAGGCCGCTGACGTGCTTGTTCCCGGTGGCACGCTCGCCCTCGTGCAATACTGCGGGCTTGCGGAGCCGCGTACCAGGCGAGATCAGGAAGCGGCACTCGCCGCCGTGCGAAAGGTCGCTCCCGACGTTGCCGCTGATTGGCCGGCCTACCGGGATCTCGACGCCACGCTCGCCGGGATGGCGCAGCGCCGTGGCAACGTCTCAGCGGTCTGGGCCTGGCTCGGCAGCTACGACATAGCGCAAGATTATGCCGGCCGCTTGTTCGGTGATGTTCAGGTGGCGGTCATGCCAAAGCTCGTCGAGCACACTCCTGACGAGATCAATGCGCTCCTTCGTACGATGTCGTTTTACGCTCGGCTCACCCCGGGCCAACGGCAAGCCCTTGAGCGTGAATACGAAGCCATTTACGAACGACTCGGGCGGCCGATTCGCGCTAGCACGGTCGCGGCTCTCGTCACGGCACGCCGCGCAGCGGGTGAGGTCTTGTGACGCGGTTGTGACGTTCGGCGCACAGTCTGGTGACATTGGTGCCGCACCGTCAGCGGCATGTGCGAGACGGGGCACCTATCCGCGCGCAGGCCAGGAGACGCCCAGGTGGCCTGTGCCGGGCTGTCCTGCTGAGCAGCGGGGACATAATGGCGGGCGATGACAACGGTGCTGCTTGTCGAGGATGATCCGGCTGCCCGGCAGGGCCTGGAGCTGGCTTTGCGCCGGCTCGGCTACGGTGTGCACCCTGCCGGGACCGGTGAGGCGGCGCTTCGCGCCATCGGCGAGGCCGCGGTGGACGTGGTCGTGCTCGATGTGATGCTGCCAGGGCTGGACGGCTTCGAGGTATGCCGCCGGCTGCGCCGGGACAGCGATGTTCCCGTGATCATGCTGACCGCTCGCGGCGATGACTTCGACATCGTGGCAGGGCTGGAAGCCGGGGCCGACGACTATGTGGTGAAACCGGTGGAGCCGCGGGTGCTCGACGCCCGGATCCGTGCGGTGCTGCGCAGGATGCCCCGCGCCGGATCGCCGGCCGAGACCTACGGCGAGCTGATCATCGACCGGGCTGCGCTGATCGTCCGGCGGCACGGCCGGGAGGTCTCGCTGACCCCCACCGAACTGCGGCTGCTGCTGGTCCTGTCCGGCTCACCGCGCCAGGTGTTCTCCCGCGAGCAGCTTCTCGGCCTCGTCTGGGAACACGACTACCTGGGAGATTCCCGGCTGGTTGACGCGTGCGTGCAGCGGCTGCGGGCGAAGATCGAAGCAGACACGTCCGAGCCCCGCTACATCCAGACGGTGCGCGGGTTCGGCTACCGGTTCGGGCCGGTGTAGCCAGGCAGGAGGGAGGGACGTCCGGTGCGTATCCGCCTCATCGTCGCGTTCATCGTGGTGGCGCTGCTGACCGCGGTCGCCACGGCCTGGGTCGTCGACCAGGTCGTCCCGTGGTACCCCTGGCTGGGGAACCTGGTGCCGCCTATCCCGAGGCTGCTCTCCCACCTGCTCTACACGGGGTCGCTGAAGTACCACCATGGACACCCAAGGCACAGCGGCGTCCCGCCGCCTCCCGGCGCGCTTGCCTTCTGCCTGATCGCGGGCGGGGTGCTGCTGGCGGCGATCGTGGGCCTGGCGTTCGCCGCGTCCCGCCGGGTGCTGCTGCCGGTGCGGCGGCTGGCCCAGGCCGCGCAGCGGATGTCGGGCGGCGACCTGTCGGTCCGGATCGAGCCGAAGGGCCGCGACGAACTCGCCCAGCTGGTCACCACGTTCAACGGCATGGCTGCCGCGCTGGAGGGCAAGATCAGCGAACTGGAGCGGATGGAGACCCGGGCGCTGCAGTTCGCGGGCGACGTCTCGCACGAGCTGCGGACCCCGCTCACGGCGATGACCGCGGTAGCCGACATCCTCCCCGGCCACCCAGGCCTGACCGGCGACGCCGCGGCCGCCGCGCGGCTGGTCAGCCAGGAGATCCGCCACCTCAACCGGCTCGTGCACGACCTGATCGAGATCTCCCGCTTCGACGCCAGGACCGCCCAACTGGTGACCGATGACACCGACGTCGCCGCTGCGGTGGCCGCCTGCCTGCGGGCCCGGGGCTGGTCCGACGTGGTCACCGACATCCCCGCCGGGCTGACCATGCCGCTGGACCGCCGCCGCTTCGACGTCATCCTCGCCAACCTGATCGGCAACGCACTGTGCCACGGCAGCCCGCCGGTCACCGTGCAGGCCAGCATCCAGCCCGCCGATGACGGAGAGCGGCTTGCCCTGCTGGTCCGCGACCACGGCCCTGGCATCCCCCCGGACGCCCTGCCGCACGTGTTCGAACGGTTCTACAAGGCCGATACCGCCCGGTCACGGTCCGAGGACAGCGGGCTGGGCCTGGCGATCGCCTGGGAGAACGCACGTCTGCACGGCGGGCACATCGAGGCCGCCAACGATCCCGGCGGCGGCGCACTCTTCACGCTGTGGCTGCCGGTGCGCCGGACCGGGCCCGCCATGCTGCCCGAAGACGAACCGGTGACTGTGACGCGCTCGTGACGCTCCGCGGACCCGGCTAGTACACCGGGGCCGCATCGTTGCGGGCATGTATGACACAACCGCACATCTCATGCGCGTGCCATCCGGCACCGGGGCCGCCCGGTTCAGGCCCTTCCTCGCCGTGGCCGTCTTGGCCGCGGTGGCGTTGCTGACCGCGGCCTGCGGCGGATCGGCCAGCACGGCGGGATCGTCCGGAGCTGCGCCAAGAGGTCCTTGCGCAGGCAGTGGCGTTCGCCCATTGCATGCGCTCGCACGGCGTCCCGAACTTCCCCGACCCCGAACTCGACAGCTCGGGGAACCTGGTGAAGAAACCGTTGCTCGAGTCCGCCTTGAACGGGCCCCCGTCCGCCAGGGCCGCATGCGCTCACCTGATGCCGAAGAGAGGCTTGCTGCCGACACAGGCACAGCAGGAACAGCATCAGCGCCAGCAGCTCGCGTTCGCTGCGTGCATGCGCAGGCACGGGTTCCCGAGCTTTCCTGACGGCTGGAGCGGCAACGTGGGGCAGCTCATCTCTGCCCACATCGACCCCAGCTCGCCGCAGCTCAACGCCGCGCTCACGAAGTGCGGCTTCTGAGGAGGCAGATCATGAATGCAGGCACGATAGCCGGACGTCCCGCTGCTGCTGGGGGTGACGGCGCGGGCCGCCGGCGCCGGGCAATGCCGCGGGCGGCCGCCCTGGTGGCGGTGCTGGCCGCAGCGGCCCTGCTGACCGCGGCGTGCGGCGGCGGATCGGCCAGCGCGGCGGGGTCGCCCGGAACCGGTCAGGGGGGCCTTGCGCAGGCGCTGGCGTTCGCCCGTTGCATGCGCTCGCACGGCGCGCCGAGCTACCCCGATCCCAACAGCTCCGGGGTCTTCATGGTGAATCCGTCGGACAATTCCAGGTTCAAGGCACCCCAGTCCGCCAGGGCGGCATGTGCCCATCTGCTACCCGGGAAAGGCCAGCCGCTGTCTCAGGCGCAACAGGAGCAGCAGCAGCGCCAGGGCCTGGCGTTCGTCGCGTGCATGCACCGGCACGGGTTCCCGCAGCTCCCCGACGGCTGGAGCGGCAACGTGGGCCAGCTCATCTCCGCCGGCATCGACCCCCACTCGCTGCGGCTCAGCGCCGCGTTCACCAAGTGCGGATCCTGGTGAGGCAGACCATGAATGCGGACACGAAAACCGAACCTCCCCACGTCGCTGTGGATGATGGCGGCGGCCGCCGTGGCCGGCGGCGCGGGCGGGCGGCGCTGGTAGTGATCGTGGTTGTGGCCATCGGCGTGGCGGCGGTTGCGATGGCCAGCGTATGGAAAAGAACCGCAGTGCCGGGGGCGGGTGGCGGTGGTGCGTTCCGGACGGCGACGGCGCTGGTGACGCGGCGGACGCTGGTGTCGCAGACGCAGGTGAACGCGACGCTGGAGGACGCCGGGACCTACACGATCGTCAACCAGGCGAGCGGCACGGTCACCTCGTTGCCGGCGGTGGGCAGGACGGTGCGCGAGGGCGGGGTGCTGTACCAGGTGTCCGGGGCCCCCGTGGTGTTGCTGTATGGGAATGTTCCCGATTACCGGGACATGTCCGAGGGCCTGACCGGCGCCGATGTGCGCGAGTTCAACAAGGCGATGATCGCGCTCGGCTACACCACCCGGGCCGATGTGCTGGCCGCGGGCCTCGGCACGGGGTATTTCAGCGCCGCGACCGCCACGGCGTGGGAGGCCTGCCAGACGGCGCTGGGGATCACCGTGCCGTCCACGAAGGTAACGCTGGGGCAGGCGGTGTTCCTGCCGACCGCCGCGAAGATCGGCGCGTGGGAGACCGGGATCTCGCCGGGGGCCGCCGCGGCGCCGGGCGCGCCTTTGATGACGGCCACCTCCGACTCCCCCGTGGTGACGATCGCGCTGGATACCTCGCAACAGGCGGAGGTCAAGGCCGGTGACATGGTGTCGGTCACGCTGCCGAGCGGCGCCCCCACCCCCGGTGTGGTGACCTCGATCGGCAAGGTCGCCGCCACCAACGCAACCACCGGTGCCACCACCATCACGGTGCTGGTAGCGCTGAAGCACCCGGCGGTGGCCAGGCAGCTGAGCTCCGCGCCGGTGACGGTGTCGATCACCACAGGGGAGGTACGCAACGCGCTGGTGGTGCCGGTGACCGCGCTGATGGCCCAGCCGGCCGCGGCCGGAGAGCCGGGCGGGGGTTATGCGGTGGAGGTGACCGGCCCCGGTGGCCACCACCTGATCCCGGTGTCGGTCGGGATGATCGACAACGCCACCGGGCTGGCCCAGGTCACCCGCACCAGGCTTCTCGCTGGTCAGCGCGTCGTGGTGCCTGCCCTGTGAACGCCGTGGTACTCGAGCTTGCCGGGGTGACCAAGGTGTACCCGGGTACCCCGCCGGTGACGGCGCTGCGGGACGTCAGCTTCACCGTCGCCGCGGGGGAACTGGTGGCGATCGTGGGCCCGTCCGGGTCGGGGAAGTCCACGCTGCTGCACCTGATGGGCACCTTGGACCGGCCGGGCAGCGGCATGGTGCGGGTCGCCGGGCTGGAGGTCGCGGCCCTCGGCGACCGGCAGTTGGCGGGGCTGCGGGCGCAGCGGATCGGGTTCGTGTTCCAGCAGTTCTTCCTGGCCGAGCATCAGCACGTCATGGACAACGTGGCCGACGGGCTGCTGTACGCGGGGGCCAGCCTGGCGGATCGCCGTGCGCAGGCCGCGGCGGCGCTGGATCGAGTGGGGCTCGGCCACAAACTGCGTGCCCGCCCCACCCAGTTGTCCGGAGGTGAGCGGCAGCGAGTCGCGATCGCCCGTGCCCTGGTGGGCGGGCCGGCGATCGTGCTGGCCGACGAGCCGACCGGCAATCTTGACTCCGCCACCGGTGCCGCGCTGCTGGCACTGCTGGAAGAACTCAACGCCCAGGGCGCCACCATCGTGGTGGTCACCCACGACCAGGCCATCGCCGCCCGCATGCCCCGGCGCATCGAGATGCTCGATGGCCAGATCGTCACCGACACAGGCCCGGCGGGCAGTGGCCGCGGCGCCGCATCGCTCGCCGGGCACGCACGGCCCGCGCCTGGAGGAGCCGCATGACCACCGTTATCACCCCCGCGCCTCCCGCAACCTCGGCACCTGCGGCGGCACGGTTGCGTCCCGCGGACATGGCACGGCTGGCGTCGGTGGGGCTGCGAACCCGCAAGCTGCGGGCCAGCCTGTCGGCGCTCGGGATCGCGATCGGGGTCGCGGCGATCACGGCCGTGCTTGGCCTGTCGGCCTCCTCCCAGGCAGGTTTGCTGGCGCAGATCGCCCGGCTGGGCACCAACCTGCTCACGGTGCAGAACGGCCAGACCATCACCGGCGGCACCGCCGAACTACCGGTAACGGCACCGGGGATGATCACCCGGTTGCCCGGCGTCACCCAGGTGCAGGACACCGGCACGGTGACCAACGTGAACGCCTTCCGCAGCCCACTGATCCCCGCTACCGACACCAATGCACTCACCGTGGACGCCACGAGCCTGGGCCTGCCGGCCACCGTGGGCACCAGCGTGGCCCACGGCAGCTACCTGAACCGGGCCACCGCAGGCGAACCGGTCGCCGTGCTGGGCGCCGCCGCCGCGCAGCGGCTGGGGATCGACAAGATCCTCCCCGGGGAGCGGATCTGGGCCGGGGGCATGTGGTTCTACCTCACCGGCATCCTCAACCCGGCCGTACTGGCCCCCGAGATCGATTCCGCGGTGCTGGTCGGCTACCCGGCAGCCCAGAAATACCTGCACTTCAACGGGCACCCCACCACCATCTACCTGCGCGCCGCCAGCGCCGCCGTCACCCGCGTCGACAACCTGCTCGCCGCCCAGGCCAACCCGGGAAACCCCAGCGAGGTCGACGTCTCCCAGCCCTCCGCCGCGCTCACCGCCCAGGTCGAGGCCAAGGGCGCGTTCGACACCCTGTTCCTGGGCCTGGGCGCCGTCGCCCTGCTGGTCGGCGCCGTCGGAGTTGCCAATATCATGATCATCTCTGTCCTGGAACGCCGCTCCGAGATCGGGCTGCGCCGCGCCCTCGGCGCCACCAGGAACCACATCCGTGCCCAGTTCCTGGCCGAAGCGATCCTGCTCGCCGTGGCCGGCGGGGCCGCCGGGGTGGTGGCCGGGTCCGCCGCCACCGCCAGCTACGCCCATGCCAAAGGCTGGGCCACCGTCATCCCACCGGTGGCCTGGGCCGGTGGCCTGGGCGCGACGATTGTCATCGGTGCCGCCGCCGGGCTCCTGCCCGCCCTTCGAGCCGCCCGCATGTCGCCCACCCAGGCACTCTGGACCCTCTGATCACCGGCCGGCTACCGGCGACCGCCGGTGGTGCGGCTTAGGCACGTCCTGGCGGGGTAGTAGCTCGCGCGCTGGCCGGTTACCGGCCGCAAGCGCCATGTCCACCGGAGTAAGGAGACTGACGTGTGTCCGGAGCGCAGGAGCGGCGCTTCTCCGGCCCGCTGGCCGCGCCCCTGGCGGGCGGTGTCGGCAGCAGTGGCCGGGATGGTCGTACTGGCCGTGGCGAGTGGCGGCTGCTCCGCGAGCTCTGGGCAGCACAGCAACGGCAGCCGCGCTTCCCGGAGTGCGAAGGGCGCTGGCGAGCCACGCGGCGGGGCTATGAGAGCCCTGGCCGGCGTGCGCAGCGGCGTCATGTTCGGTGGCGACGTGCCGCTGGCCACGGCGGAGTCCAAGCTCGGCCGCAAGCTCGCGATCGTCCGTGTCTATGACCATCTGGGCCACCGCTTCGGCGGCCCGCAGATCGACCGGATCATGGCGGGCGGCAGCACCGTGCTGGTGAGCCTGGACACCTTGCCCCCGCGCGGGCCCAGCTACGCCGCCATCGCGGCCGGCCGCGAGGACGCGGCCATCAGGTCCTGGCTGCACGAGGTGGAGCAGTCCGCGGTCAAGTACCACCTGCCCGCCATCTACGTGAGCTTCGAGCACGAGGCGAACGTTCCGTCACACCACCAGGGGCTGGGCACGCCTGCCCAGTTCGTCCAGGCCTGGGATCACATCCACCAGCTCGCCGCGGCCGCCCACCTGAACTGGAATGACGGCGGGCGGATCCACTGGGTGTTCATCCTGACCCACTTCGCCTACAACGACGGGCAGGTCGGCCAGTTCTGGCCGGGCACCCACGAGGTGGACATCGTCGGGGCCGATGGCTACAACACCGGCGGCTGCCGCGCGGCCAGGTCGTCCCATGCCCACTTCACCACCGGCCAGACGCCGCCGGTGACGCCCGCCTCGCTGTTCACCAGGCTGGTCCGGTTCGCCGCCAGCCACGGCAGCCTTCCGGTGTTCATCGCCGAGTGGGGCAGCGTCGCGTACCGCAACGCGAACGTCCGGGTCAACTGGATCCACCAGATGCAGGCCTTCGTCCAGGCGAACCCGGAGATCACCGCGGCGCTGTACTGGAACAGCCAGGTACCGCCCTGCAACTACATCCTCAACAGCTCACCCACGTCGCTGTCCGCGCTGGCCAGCATGGCGCACGCGCCGGACATGCAGGGCAAGCCTGCCGCGACCTGACCTAGCGCCCGGCAAACATCCCCGCCCGGTCACCCGATCCGGCCCGCCTGGCCGGTGCGCGCCGTCATGGCTGGAGCGTCATACCGCGGCCATGCGGGCGGGCGTGTGCAGATCGTAAATAATCTTGACTGTCAATAATCTTGTCTGTAGCGTGAGCGCGTGCCCGGGGAGCAGGACTGGTTCGCCGATGTCAGCTTTCCCGCGCTGCTGCGGGCGGCCCGCAGAGCCTACGGAACGGTTGTCATCGAGGCCCTGGCCGAGGCGGGATGTGACGACATGCCGCGCAACGGCAGCTACGTGATCGGCGCCATCGCCCGGACCGGCGCGCCGCTCAGCCAGATCATCGACGCGCTCGGGGTATCCAAGCAGGCCGCCGGGCAACTCGTGGACACCCTGGTCACCCGCGGCTACCTGACCCGCGCGGCCGACCCGGACGACCGGCGGCGGCTGACGATCACGCTCACCGACCGCGGGCTCGCCGCGGCCGAAGTCATCAGAACCGCGGTCGAACGGGTCGATGCCAGCGTGCTGGGCCGGGTGGGCCCGGAGTATGTGGCGCATACCAGGGCGACGCTCGCGGCGCTGATCGGGGCCAGACACGACAGCGAGGGACACCGTCGTGACCAGTGAACAGAACGTGACCATCGCTCCGGTGGCCGAGGGTCCCGCGGCGGGCGGGGATGCCGTCTTGGCGCGCCGCTGCGCGCTGGCCGTGATCGCGGGGCTCGCCGGGCTCTCTTACGCCTGGGCGCTGAGCGCGGACCTGCTGGAGCCCTACTATGCGGCCGCCGTTCGCAGCATGTCGATGAGCTGGCACAACTTCATCTACGGCGCCTTCGACCCGGCCGGGACCATCACCGTCGACAAGCTGCCCGGCACCTTCTGGGTCCAGGCGCTGGCGGTACGCGCCTTCGGCTTCCATACCTGGGTGATCGTGGCGCCGCAGGCCATCGAGGGCGTCCTTACCGTGCTCGTGCTGTACCGGGCCGTGCAACGGCTGGCCGGCCCGGGCGCCGGGCTGATCGCTGCGGGCATCGTCGCGGTGAGCCCGGCGACGGTCGCGCTGAACCGGGGCAACATCTCCGACTCGCTGATGATCTTGTTCCTGGTGCTGGCCGCCGACGCGGTATCGGCCGCGCTTGCCAGCGGAAGCCAGGGCAGGCTTGTGCTGGCCGCGGTGTGGGTCGGGCTCGCCTTCCAGGCCAAGATGATCGAGGCCTGGCTGGTGCTTCCCGCGTTCGGCCTGGTGTACCTGGTGAGCGCGCCCGGCCCGGCGGCCCGGCGCGTCCGCCAGCTCGCCGTGGCAGGCGTGGTCGCCGGCCTGGTCTCGCTGTCGTGGATGACCGCCGTCTCGCTGATGCCGGCGGCGCAGCGGCCCTACATCGACGGCAGCCACGACAACTCCGCGTACGAGCAGGTGTTCGTCTACAACGGGTTCGGCCGCTTCGGTGACCAGACCCCGCTGCAGTTGCTCGCGGGCCAGTCCCTGGGTATTGGCGCCGCCCTGCACACCTCGGCCGTAGGCCCGGACCGGCTCCTGCGGGGCGACCTTGGCCGCGACACCGGCTGGCTGCTCCCGGCCGCTGTCGCCGCCGCCGCGTGGGGTCTCGCAAGCCGCCGGCGCCGGCCGCGCGGCGATCCGCTCAGGTCGTGCTTCCTGCTGTGGGGGGTGTGGCTGGTGACGCTGGCCATCACCTTCTCGCTGACCACGACCATCAACGCGTATTACACCGCGGCGCTGACACCGGCGGTGGCCGCGATACTCGGCGCCGCAGCCGCGGCCATGTGGTCAGCGGAGCGGCCCGGGGCCGGCGCGCGGATCGGCCTGGCCGTCCTCACGGCCGGCACGGCCGGCTACGCCGCGTGGCTGGTCGCCTCGGCCCCCGCCGCGCCTGCCTGGCTGCTCGCGGCCGTCATCGCCGTCGGCGCCGCGGCCACCGTGACCGTGCTCGGCTCGCTGGCGGTCAGGAAGCCCAGCCTGCTCGCGGCTGCCCTCGCGGCCGGGCTCATCGCGGCGTGCCTGGCACCGGCGGTGGCCTCCGCCGCACTGGTGCTGCGTCACGAGGGCGCCTTTGATACGCCGTTCGAGCCCGCGGCGGAGCGCCAGGCCGTCGACGCCCTGTTCCAGCGCACAATCGCCCAGGCGAAGCTCGCTATACCGCCCCTCGAAGCCGCCCGCAGGGGGGCGCCCTACCTGCTCGCGACACAGACAGCCGCGCTCGCGTCGGTGTTCATCTACGTCAGCGGCCAGGAAGCGCTGCCCATCGGCGGGTTCACCGGCACGATCCCGGCGCCGACCTTGGCGCAGTTGCGGGCGGATATCCGTGCGGGCAAGTTCCATGTCGTGCTGGCCACCACCATTACCGACCCGCGGCTGCGGTGGATCGCCACGCACTGCCTGACCGTCGGTGTCCCCGGCGCCCTGCTGCACAACTACTACTGCGGGCCGCGCATGGCTGGCTGACCGAGCCCGGCCGTCGATGTGTTAACCGTCGGAGCGGATGTCGGTATCGTCGTCGTCCACGACGTGCATTGCTGCCTCTTCCGCGGTTGCACCGCCACCATCGATCCCGGTGTCACGCGCGACGAGATCCGCCTCCTCGTCCGGGTGAGCGCCCTCGTCCTCGGCCACCAGCCTGCCCGCCCGGGGATCCGGGCCGTCATCGAGCAGCAGCCCGTCGATGTCCTCGTCGCCGGCGTCCTCGTCGCCGGCGAGGTCCCCGGAGAGGTCCCCGATCGGCTCATCGTCCTCCTGGTCGGCCACGTCGGGCTCTTCTTCAGCGAGCAACTCATCGAGAGACTCACCGGCCTGCTGTTCCGAGCCACGCCGGATGGCTGCCGACCACCGCTGCGGCGCAGCGACCCCCCGGTCGAGCGGGTCGTCTCCAGGGTCGCCATCCAGCGTGTCGGACGCATCCAGAACCTCATAGTCCGTAAGGTCGGCCGATTCCGGCCGCCTCTGCTCGGGCATCGCTGCTCCTTCACTCGTCGTAACGCGTCGGCGGAAACCTTCCCCGCTCAGCCTCAATTAGTGTGCACCCTTCGCCGAACTCGCGGCGGATCCCGGCCGCACCGCAGGCTGCCAGATGGGGCAGGGCCGCCTGGGGCAGCCGTATGCTGGGCGAGGGCTGGCGTCGATGGGGGAGGAATCGCATGCTTACACGCCCGGGTGCAGTTCTGCTAGCAGCGGGGACAACGGCATTGGCTATCGTCCTCAGCGCCGCGTCGTCAATGGCCGCCACGGCCACGTGGAACGTCTCGCCTGGCGGATCCTTCACCGGCAAGCAATCCGGGAAAGTCACGATCACCGACAGCGTCACGAAGAAATCGGTCGTGTGCGCCACCACGGCAGCCGCCGGCACGTTCAAGTCCGGCACCGGGCTGTCGGGCACCGGTATCGGCGCGGTCAGGTCACTGTCGCTCACCGGTTGCGCGACCGCTCACGCCCTCGCGTTCACCGTGAAGGCTGGTGCCCTGCCGTGGGTGCTGAACGCGGACAAGTACATCCCGGCCAAGACCACGACCTATGGCACCGTCACCGGAGTCCATCTCACGCTCGCTGCCACCGGATGCAGCGCCACCATCGATGGCACCGGTGCCACCGGCGACAACGGCTCGGCGGTCATCCACATCCACAACTCGCCGTCCAAGCTGAAGATCGAGGCGGCCGGCGGCAGCCTGCACGTCTACGTCGGCAGCGGCTGCACCGGGCTGTTCAAGAACGGCGACGCGGTGACCGTGACCAGCGCCTACCTGATGTCACCGGCGCAGACCATCACCGAATCATCCTGATCCCCGGCTGTGCCGGCAGTGGTCGGACAACGTGCAGCCCCTAGAAATGTATGCCCAGTGAACGCATCATGTCTGACAGGTGAACTAGCGCTCGCTGCCCCGGCTCGCAGGTAGGCACCCGGCCGGCCGCGGCATGCCGCGGCAGCAGCGGAGGTGACGGTGCCGGATTCGCGCGGGCGCTTGATGCGGGCACGGATGCGAACGCTGCCTGTGCTGGACGGCCTGCTGCCGGCGGCCGGTCCCACATCACCGCGGACCTGCTTGCTGGTGTCACCCTGGCCGCGGTGAGCATCCCGGTATCCCTTGGGTACGCGAAGATCGCTGGGATGCCGGTGGTGACCGGCCTGTACACGCTGCTGCTCCCGATGGCCGCCTTCGCCGTCCTTGGCTCGTCGCGTCACCTTGTCGTCGGCGCAGACTCCGCTACCGCCGCCATCCTCGGCGCGGCCATCGCCGGCCATGCGGTCGCGGGCTCGCCGCAATATGTCCGGCTGGCCGGGCTCGCGGCCCTGCTGGCGGGCGGCCTGCTGTTGCTGGCCAGGTTGGCCCGGCTCGGGTTCCTGGCAAACTTCCTGTCCCGCACGGTCCTGGTCGGATTCCTCACCGGCGTCGGGATCCAGGTGGCCGCCAGGCAACTCCCCGACATGCTCGGAATCACCATCACGGACCCAAGAACCCTGCCCAGGCTTCTCGATATCGCACGTGCGCTGCCGCAGGTAGACACCGCGGATCTGGCGGTCTCGGCGGGGGTCATCGCGGTAGTCCTGGCCACCCGGGTGATCAACCGCAAGATACCTGGCCTGCTGATCGCGGTGGTCGCCGCGATCATCCTGAGCCGGGCCGTGGACCTGGCGAAGCACGGCGTGGCCGTGCTCGGGCACCTGCCACGCGGGCTGCCGCACCTGGGCCTGCCCGCCCTCGGCTGGCACGACGCGGCCGCGCTCGCCGGTACCGCCGTATCGCTGTTCATTGTGATCCTCGCCCAGAGTGCGGCGACCTCACGCGCCTACGCCGGGAAGTACGAGGAGGCCTTCAGCCAGGACACCGACCTGGTCGGCCTGGGCGCCGCCAACGTGGCCGCCGCATTGTCCGGCGCCTTCGTCGTCAACGGCAGCCCGACCCAGACGCAGGTGGCCGACAGTGCGGGCGGGCGCAGCCAGCTGGTCCAGCTCACCACCAGCGCGGTGGTCCTGCTCGTCCTGCTCCTGCTCACCGGGCCGCTGGCAAGCTTGCCCGTCGCAGCCTTGGCGGCGATCGTTTTCCTCATCGCCGCCGGGCTCATCGACGTCCGCGGGATGCGCCGCATCCTGGCCTGCCGACGCCATGAGTTCACCATCGCCCTGCTTACGGCCGCCGCAGTGGTGATCTTTGGGGTCGAGGAAGGCATCGCGCTCGCCGTTGCCGTTTCGATCATCGACCACCTGCGGCAAACCTCGCACCCGCGAAGCAGCGTGCTGGTGAAGTCGGCGGCGGGCCACTGGCAGCCTGCCCCGGTCGTGCCCGGCGCACGGACCGAGGACGGCCTGGTGGTCTACAGGTTCGGCACCAGCCTCTACTATGCGAACGCGTCCCGGCTCGTTGACGACGTCACCGCCCTCGTGGGACAGGGAAGCCCGCTGCAGTGGCTGGTACTCGACGCCGCGGCCATAGGGGACATCGATTACACCGCGGCCGCCGCCCTCACCCGCGTCGTCGAGCATCTCCGTAAACGGCACATCCGCTTCGCCGTCAGCAGCGTCCTCGGCCCGGTGCGCAGGCAACTCGACCGCTACGGCATCGACGCCGCCCTCGGCCCGGGGGCTTACTACGAAACCCCCGGTGAGGCACTCGAAGCCTTCCACGCAGCGACGGGGTAACCGGCGAACAGACGGGGAGCGCCGGACGCCTCGTGAACTGCGGGCGGGGCTTGGGTTCGTTACGCTGTGCCCGCAAGCTGGGTGATTTCCATTCGTGGTCTGGTAGCCGCCGCTCAGGGGTGCGCCAACGGTAGGGAGTTTGCCTCATGAGCGTCCCAGAGCCGGAATCCGCGCAGGCCGCGGAACACGCGGCGCCGGCCGCGCCGCAGCAGGCGGATCCGTGGAGTGACCCACGGCTGCCCTGGCAGGGGAAGCCGCACACCGCCGACATCCTCTGCTGGCTGGGCATCGTGCTCAGCGGCGTGTTCTACTGGGCCCTGCTGCCGTTGCGGGTGTCGCTGCTCGGCACCCACCCGGTAGTGGCGGAACTGCTGAATGGCAGCACCGAATCCATTATCTCGGCCGCCGCGTTCGCCAGGGCGGGGGACGGCACACTGACCGTGGTGCTGCTGGCCGCGATTCCGGGACTGATGAAGTTCGACGTCCTGTACTGGTGGGCGGGGCGGCTGTGGGGCGAGCGGTTCCTCATGGCCCTGCCCGGTAGCCGGCGGCTGGCGAAGCACATGGCGCGGGTCCGGCGTTACGGCCGCAAATTCACCTGGCCAGCCGTGCTGGTCAGCTCGTTCCTTCCCATCCCCAGGGCGATCGTCTTCGTCATAGCCGGCTGGGCCGGGATGAGGCTCGTCACGTTCCTCGTCCTGGACCTGATCGGCGTTCTGCTGTGGGCCGGCCTGCTCGCCGGGCTGGGGTACGCGCTCGGTCACGACGCGGTTGTCGCCGCCAAGACGATCTCCCATTACAGCTGGTGGGTCACGATCGGGATAGTGGCGGTGAGCGTGCTTTTCACCGTGCTTTCACAGCGCCGGCCAGTGGCGCCCGCGGCCGGCCAGGGTGGCAGCTGAGCTCCGCGAGGTAAGCCAGCCCGCGCCGGCGCTGGGGAGGTCAGAGCCGGAAGGGCGAATCATCGGCCTGGAAGACGGGCTGCCCGCCGACGACCGTCGCCAGCACCCGGATGTCGGTGATCCGCTCGGGTTCCGCATCCAGCGGGCTGCGGTCCAGGACCACGAAATCCGCGAGCTTGCCCGGCTCCAGCGACCCGATGTCCCGCTCCCGGTGCATGGCGAACGCGGCTTCCGTCGTGTACAAGGCGAGCGCGTCCCGCACGGCCAGCCGCTCGCCCGGCCCCAGGACGCGCCCGCTGCCCGTCCGGCGCAGCACCGCATCCCGGATCCCCACCAGCGGATCAGCGGTGATCACCGGCGCGTCGGAGGACCCCGCGACCCGGATCCCGGCCCGCCGCCACGACGCGTACGCGAACAGTTCGTCGCTTCGCTCCGGCAGCGCCTCGGCGAACCCGTCACCGAGGATGGACAGCATCCCGGGCTGGGCCGCCACCACGATCCCCAGCGCCGCGGCCCGGGCCGCCAGCGGCGCGAACATCGAGCCGCCGTGCTCGATCCGGTGCCGCAGCGGGTTCCCGGCGCGGCCGCCGAGCACCGCGGCGTAGGTGTCCAGCACGGTCTCGATCGCCCGGTCCCCCTGCGCGTGGATGCACACCTGCAGCCCGCGGGCGTCGAACTCCCGCACCATCGCGGTCAGCTCGCCCGGCGGGAAGTACATGATCCCCGAGCCGTAGGGCGGGACCGGGTAGCTGCCGTGGATGGCCGCGGTGCGGCTGCTCATCCCGCCGTCGGCCCAGATCTTCACCGAGTCAGCGGCCAGCCGCGGCGAGCGGCGCCCCCGCAGCCCCGAGCCAAGCAGCCAGTCCGCCTCGTCGTGCACCACCAGCCCGGCGATCCGCACGCCGAGCACGCCCTGTTCGTCGGCCTCCGCGTAGGCGGTCAGCGACGCGCGGCGGGTGTCCGCATCGCACGCCGCGGTGACGCCCAGCGCCGCGAAGTGCTGCCCGCCCGGGCCACGAGGCCAGCCCGCTGGCGCGGCGCTCATCCGCTCCATGTCCCGCCGCAGGCCACCCCACAGCATCGTGAACGTCGGCCCCTCGTAGATCACCCCGTCCAGCCGTCCCTCGCGGTCCCGCCCGAAACGGCCACCCGGCGGGTCCGGCTGCCGGTCGTCGAGCCCGGCCTCCCGGAGCGCGGGCGTGTTCAGCACGCAGGCGTGCAGCGAGGTGTGGAACAAGATCGCCGGCCGGCCCGGCACGGCGGCGTCGAGGTCCGCGCGGGTGGGATGCCGCCCCTCGCGGAGCTTGTACTCCACGTACCCGCTGCCGGTCACCCACGACCCCTCCGGCGTCCGGGCGGCCGCGTCCCGCAGCCGTGCCAGGATCGCCGGGATATCCGGCGCCGCGGGCTGGCTGCAGTCCGCGCCCGACGCCAGGTAGCCCACGTCGCAGAGGTGGCAGTGCGCGTCGATCAGCCCCGGAACGACGGCCGCCCCCTCCAGTCGCACCACCCGCGCGCCCGGCGCCGCCGCCGCGCGCACCCGCTCCGCCGGCCCGACCGCCGCGATCCGGTCGTCCCGGACCAGCATCGACCTGGCCGGCCCGGCGCCGGCCGCCATCGTGACGATGTCCGCGTCGGTCAGCAGCACATCCACCGTTCAGCCCTCCACCGGCGCGGCCATGGCCGGACCGGCAACAGCGCCGGTCAACTCCACACCGTACTGTCACGCCCCTGCCGGACCGTGCTAGCCGTACCCCGGATTCGGGTGGCCGCACGATCGATCGTCGGTGCCCGCCAGGCGAACCTGGATACAGGTGCCGGGAACAGCCCGGAACCGCAGGTCACAGGAGGAATTCCGATGAACGCATCGACTGACAACATCGCCCGCTCACAACCGCTGGTCATGAGGATCCTGATCAGGCGGATCGTCTACCGCCACCCGAAGTTCTGGGGCAGTGTGTGCCTGGCCGCTGGGTCCTGGGTGGTCATCCTCGGCACCATTCTGTGTGTCTACGGCTTCTGGTGGGGTGCGGGGCTGATAGCGGTGGGGGCGCTGGAGCTCTGGATCGCCTACCGGCTGCTCGTCGCGCCGTTGCCGCAGCGAGTCCGTGAGCTGGAGCAGTCCCGGGCCCGCGCGGTGGACGACTCGGCCGCGAGGCTGCGCCGGATCGAGCGGGACCTGCACGACGGGGCGCAGGCCCAGATGGTCGCGGTCGCCATGAAGCTGGGCCTGGCGAGGGAGAAGCTCGCCGGCATGATCGACAGCACCGCGCAAGCCGACCTGGAGCGGGTCCTGGAGCTTGTCGACACCGCCCACCGCGGCGCCAAGGAGGCCATTACCGAGCTGCGCGACCTGGCCCGCGGCATCCACCCGCCGGTCCTCGACCAGGGCCTCGGTACCGCCCTCACCACCCTCGCCGCACACAGCGACGTGCCCGTCGAACTGGCAATCGACCTGCCCAAGCGCCCGTCGGCCGCGATCGAGACCATCGCATACTTCTGCGCGGCAGAGTTGCTCACCAACGTGGCCAAGCACAGCGGCGCCCGGCATGCCACGCTCGACGTGGTGCACGCGCCCGGGCTGCTGCGGCTGCGGGTCAGCGACGATGGCTCGGGCGGCGCCTGCGTCGAGGACCGGGGCGGCCTGGCCGGGCTCGCCGAGCGAGTCCGGACCGTGGACGGCAGGATGCAGGTCAGCAGCCCGCCCGGAGGCCCCACCGTGGTCGCCGTTGAGCTGCCCTCTCACGCCTGAGCGAACCGGAGCCACCGATGCGGATTGTGATCGCCGAAGACTCGGCAGTCGTCCGGGCGGGCCTGGCCGAGATCCTGGCCGATCGCGGCCACGAGGTCGTCGCCGCCGTCGGCAACGCCGAGGACCTGCTGGCTGCGGTGGACGAGCACCGGCCGGACGTGACCGTGGTGGACGTGCGGATGCCGCCCGGCTACACCGACGAGGGGCTGCGCGCCGCGATCGCGATTCGCCGGGACCACCCCAAGACCGGAGTACTGGTGTTCTCCCAGTACATCGAAACCCGGTACGCGGCCGACCTGCTCGGCGCCGCTTCCGGCGGCGGTGCAGCCGGCGTCGGTTACCTGCTCAAGGACCGGGTCGCGGACGTCGGTGAGTTCGTCGAAGCGCTGAACCGGGTGGCGGCCGGCGGCACCGCGCTTGACCCCGAGGTCGTGACGCAACTGTTCGGCGCCAGCAGGCGGGCCGACGGGCTCGGCACGCTCACCGCCAGGGAACGCGACGTGCTGGGCCTGATGGCCGAAGGCCGGTCCAACGGCGCCATCGCCGCGGCTCTCGTGGTCTCGGAGCGGGCGGTCGAGAAGCACATCGCGAACATCTTCAGCAAACTCGGCCTGCCACCGTCGGACGCCGACCACCGCCGGGTGCTGGCCGTGCTGCGCTACCTGGAATCCTGATGCCAGCCGTGCAGCGCTCAGCGCGCACCGGATTGAGTTCGAACTAGTGCTCGTGATGCGATGACTAGTTCAAGTAGTCATGAGATGCGCGCGCCATCCAAGGCTCGAACAGCATCGAGGGTTACCAGGTGGCAGAGGATGATGCGGCTAGGCCAGGCCGGCTGGGTTGTGGAAGTAGTGGCCCTTGCCGAGATCGTCGATGAGCCCGGGCTGGGCCGGCTGCCAGTCCAGCAACTCGCGGGTCAGCACGCTTGAGGCCGGGGAGTCGATCGCGAGGAAGTCGCCCAGCCAGCTGAAGTGCGCGCCCGCGTCCTGCGGGGCGATGCCGGCCAGCGGCAGGTTCAGGTGGCGCCCGATCACCTCGGCGATGGCGCGGATCGGCACGCCCTCGTCGGCGATCGCGTGCAGCACCGATCCCGGCGGGGCCTGCTCCAGCGCCAGGCGGAACAGGTGCGCGGCGTCGAGCCGGTGCACGGCGGGCCAGCGGTTGGCCCCGTCGCCGATGTAGCCGGAGACGCCCTTCGCCCGGGCGATGCCGACCAGGGTCGCCATGAAGCCGTTGTCACCTTCGCCGTGCACCGTCGGAGGCAGCCGCACCACGGACGAGCGGACGTCGCGGGAGGCGAGGGAAAGCGTCATCAGCGCCGTGGCCAGCCGCGTCCGCGGCCCGCCGCCCAGATGCGCCATGGAGTCCATGCTCCGCCCGTCCAGTTCGGTCGCCACCCGTCCCGGCGCGGCCCCGAGTACCCCGGAGGCGATGACGAGCGGCCGGCCGGAGCCCGCAAGCGCGTCGCCGAACGTTTCGACGGCGCGGCGATCGGCATCGGCGGCGTCCTGGAAACCCCCGGAGAAAGCGATGTCGTGCTTGAACGCGAGGTGGATCACGCCGTCCGACGCGGCCGCCACGCTCCGCAGGCTGTCCAGATCATCAAGGGTGCCGCGGTGCACCGCTGCCCCCGCCGCTGTCAGGGCAGCGGCCGAGGCATCCGAGCGGGCCAGCCCGGTGACCTGATGGCCCGCGCCGATGAGCTCGGGAACGACGGCGGAACCGATCCAGCCGGACGCGCCGGTGACGAATACACGCATGAGAAACCTCCAGGTAGCCGGCTCCCCGGCACAAGGCCGGATGTGGAGCTGATGTCAGTCACTGTCATCAGCGTACAACATGATGTCAGTGACTGTCATCGCCTATGATCGGAGGCATGAGCCGGTGGGAGCCGAACGCCCGCGGCCGCTTGGAGCAGGCGGCGCTGGAGCTCTACTGCGAGCGCGGGTTCGAGCAGACCACCGTGGCGGAGATCGCCGAGCGGGCGGGGCTCACGGAGCGCACGTTCTTCCGGTACTTCGCCGACAAGCGCGAGGTGCTGTTCGCGGGCGGGGTCACCCTGCAGGAGTTGCTGGTGAGCGCCGTCGCCGGCGCCCCGGAGTCCGTGCCGCCGATCGGGGCGGTCGCCGTGGCGCTGGCGGCGGCCGGCGCCCTGCTCCAGGAGCGCCACGAATACGCCCGGCAGCGGCAGGCCGTGATTGCCGCCAACGCAAGCCTCCAGGAGCGTGAGCTGATCAAGCTCGCGGCACTGGCCACGGCGCTGGCCGGCGCGTTGCGCCGGCGTGGTGTCACCGACCCAGCCGCGAGCCTGACCGCCGAGGCGGGGATCGCCGTCTTCAAGGTCGCGTTCGAGCGCTGGGTCAGCGGCACCGGCCAGCCGGATCTGCCGCAGCTCATCAGGGAAGCGCTCGACGAGCTCGAAAGCCGTGACCGCGGGCAACTGACCGGCCGCCGCGAACCATGAGGAGGAACGCCCATGGCTGCTTCGGCTGTTGCCTGCTGATCAGCCGTAGGGCAGGAAGCAGATGCCCGCGAGGCCGGAGGCGTCGCCGCACTGGTCGGAGCCGTCCAGGTTGTCACTGGCGATCCACAGGCCAGCGCTGGTGACCAGCATGTCGTCCGCGCCGAGCCCGCGGGATCGCGAGTACAGCCCGGCCGTGCCGCTGGTGTTCAGCAACAGCGATCCGGTGCTTGGGTCGATGCCGCCCATGCCAGGTGCCGGGACGGAGCCGGGGCCGGCGGACTTGCAGCCGTTCGCGTCATCCCCGTACTGCTCGTGACCGCCGATGTAGACCGCGTTGCTGTCGGCGGCCACCGACAGCAGGGTGTAGCAGCCGGTGTAGTTGATCCAGCTGTGGCTGACCGTGGCCAGGGTGGACGGGAAGGCTACGGCCGCGTCGCACAGGCCGGTGAGCGGGAACTGCTTGCCCCAGTTGTAGGGGTGGAAGCCGGTGTCCCCGAGGTAGACGGTCAGGCCGTCCGGCGACCAGGCGGCGGTCTTCACGTAGAGCGGGTGGTTGTCGGAGCAGTACTGGCTGAACTCATTCGACGTCCAGGCGGTCACGTTGCCCGCGCTGGAAGCCAGGTGGAACATGAAGATCTGCTGCCTGGGCAGCCCTTGCACCGAGGTGAAGACGCCCTCGGCCAGGACGTAGTCCCCGTCCGGCGCGAGTTGCTGGTTGTAGATCTCGGTGGTGTTCGTGTCCGAGCCCGGGTAGGAGTAGTGGCCCTTGAGCTTCAGGTCGAGGTAACCGTCATCCTTGCCGTTGCTGGGGTTCAGGCTGGCGTAATAGGCATGCGCGCTGCTGCCGTTGATCGAGGTGAACTGGCCGCCGGCCAGCAGGTGCCCCTTCGGGGTCAGCAGCACCGTGTTGACCTGGTTGTTGGCGTCGTGTGCGAAGTCGTTGACCAGGGTGTTGTTGTAGGTCCTGATATATGCGATGTTGTCCGCGCTGACGCCGTCCACCTGGGTGAAGCTGCCGCCGATGTAGGCATGGCCGCAGTCGGAGGTAAGTGCGATGGAGTTCACCGTGCCGTTGACGTCCGGTGTCCACGACGTGATCGTGAACGGAGCGGTGGCGCTGAAGCTGAAGATGTTGTTCCGCGGGTAGGTGACGCCCGACTGGGTGATCTCGGTGAACGTGCCCACCGCGTACATGGTGCCGCCGCACTGCACGATCTGCCGCACCTGCTCGGTGGTGCCCGTGGACGCCAGGGCTGGCGTACCGGTGTCCGGGTTCGGCGACACCGGTCCTGTCTGCGCCGCCGCCGGGGTGAGGGCGAATGCCGTCACCACCAGGCCGCTCCCGACCGCGCCTGCCCCGTAACGCACCAGCCAGCACGCGCGTCTGCGCATCACACCTCCAGTTGCTCTGCCCGGGCGGATTGTCTCGTGCGGCCAGGCTCCTGCCGGACTGCTCAGAAGGCCACAAGCGCAGCATTCTAGGGCCTTTCCGGGCAGTCCGTGCGTTATCTGTTCAGCGCTTGCCGGTCCTTGGAAAACAGCGCCGGTGCCGCGGGTGCCGTCTCATTTGTCGGCCAGGATGGCCTGGCCCTTGACGAGCCAGGCAACGCCGAACGCGGCAATCGCGATGGTCTCCAGCCAGAAGACCGGGTGGAGGGAGTTCAGCCCCGCCGCGAACGGAAGCGAGACGATGCCCGCCAGGGCGAGGGACACCAGCATGATCAGCCCGCAGATCAGGTAGACCCTGTCCCGGAGCTGCTTGGCGTGGGTACGCCCGCCCAGGCCGGTCTTCCGGAACAGCCACAGCGCGATGACGATCAGCGAGGCGAACATCACGGACCCGAAGGCGAAGTGGAAATCGCCGACGATGCTGGCCGCGGTCGAGGGATTATTCGGCGGGGTGGGGAACAGGGCCACACCGACGGCGCCGACCCCGGCGGCGTTGGTGAACAGGCTGTCCCACCTGTCGTACCCGTGGTAGGCGAGCAGAAAGGCCCCGATCACGCCCAGGCCGCCCACCAGGACGCCCCGCATCCCGGTGTAGTAGTAGTCGCTCACCGACTGCTGCAGGCTGCCGGAGAAGATCACCCAGTTCCCGGCCAGCAGGGCAAACGGCAGCAGCAGCCCCAGAAAACCCACGGCTTTGCGCAGGGTCAGGTACGAGATGATGCGCGGATCGGCTGGCTGGCTCATGAGCGTGCCTTCAGGCGTGCTGGATTCTCTGGCGTGGGGGCACGGAGAACCTGATCACGCTCGCCAGGTTCGTCGCGGACGGCAACGTAACACCGGTCATCGACCGGTACGACCCGTTCGGCGAGATCCGGGCGGTTCAGTCGCCCCAGCGGACCACGAGCCGGCCCTCGATGCCGGGCAGTGGCAGGGACTGCGCCTCCGCGGCGACGGCATCGCGTTCCGCGTCTGACAGCGGCCGCCACGGCGCCGCGGTCAGCACCGTGCCCGCACGCCGCCAGGTCCCCGCAGATGTGCAGGTACCGGCGGGCAAGTTCCAGGCGGGCCTCGCGAGGGTCAGCCTCCGGCGGTGGCACGGTCCATAGCTCCGGCTGCCGCGCGCCGTCCCACCGGATCAGCACCGTGCCGGTCGCGGCCGCGTAGCGCAGGCTGCCCGGATGCACACCGAGCGCCTCGCCTGCCTGCCCGTAGGGCATCCTCGCGCCGCCGAGGACGGCGTGCAGGCGGGCGGCGAGGTCCCTCCGCCCGGTGCCGGCGTTTGGCCTCGCCGGGCAGCGTCCCGAGTGAGAAGACGGCCAGGTCGCGCGCGGCGACAACGAAGACACTGAACCGCGGCCCCCACAGCTGGACCAGCGACGGGTCCGCCCAGGTGGACGGCCCGGCTCCCGCGACGCGCGCGTGGATCGACAGCAGCGCGGCCCGGGGCATGCTGTCCGGCAGCCCCGCCCAGGCGGCACGCCGAAGCGAATCCGGCCCGGGTGCAAGCCGCTCGTCGAGCCCGCCGGCGTGCCGCCGGAACGCCAGAATCTGCGGTCTTGTCAGCGCGAGCCTCGTCCCGGTCACGTCACCTCACCACGGCCTTCACGGCCCATGTCCTCCCCACGGTGGGTGTTGACAAAAGCACCCGCGATCCCGTCAGCGGGCATGGTAAGGCACCGAGCGGGCTTGTCGGTAACCTCGGCGGAGTGGAGAACCTGGTCGCGCTTGTCACGGGCGCCAACAAGGGCATCGGCAAAGAGATCGCGCGCCAGCTGGCCCGCGCGGGCGTCACCGTATACGTCGGCTCGCGTGATGCCGCGCGCGGGGAGCGGGCCGTCGCGGAGATCGGCGGCGACGCCCGGCTGGCCGTCCTGGACGTGAGTGACGCGGCGAGCATCGCCGCCGCCGCGGGCCAGGTCGGCACGCTGGACATCCTGGTCAACAATGCCGGCATCTCCGGTGACGGCAAGACGGCAGACGCCGAAGATCTCGCCACCTTCCGCCGCATCTACGAGACCAACGTCTTCGGCGTGGCCGCGGTGACCAACGCCTTCCTGCCGGCGTTGCGCCGGTCCGCGCATCCCCGGGTGGTGAACATCTCCAGCGGCACCGGGTCGCTGACCTGGGCGACCGGGCCACAGTTCCCGCACCGGGGCAGCTATGCCGCGTACCGGTCGTCCAAGGCGGCCATGAACGCGCTGACCGTCTTCTACGCTCACGCGCTGGCCGGTGACGGTATCAAGGTCAATGCCCTGGCACCTGGCCTGCGCCGGACCGATCTCAATACCACCGCCGCCGCCAGCGGCGGCGATCCGGCCGAGGCCGCGGCCGGTGCGGTGCGGCTGGCTTTGCTGCCCGACGACGGTCCCTCCGGGGAGTTCTTCTCCTGGGACGGGACTCCGGTCCCCTGGTAACAGGACACGATTCCGGTCTCGCCGAGGCCGGGTAACGACGAACCGGGTCTGCGGACCGCTGGGGGATGCAGTGCGGAAGTTGCCGGACGCACACGGTCACCCACGCCCGCGAACTGGGCCTGCTGGAAGGGTGAGCGCCGGTTTAACCCCGTAAGGGGGATGGCATCCGCCGGTGCGCGCGGTGAACTGGGAGCCGACGGCATCGGAGGAGCATGAGCCAGGCACCCAGATTCCAGGAAACGCTGCGCCGGCTGGCGATCTTCGACGAGGAGCTCGCCGGGGCAGGGCTGGGGCCGCACCTAGCCGGGACGGCGGCCCTGAACGGCAAGTCGGTGGCGTTGCTTCAGCTCGCGGCCTCGGTGGCCTCGGGTCGTCGGCGGTGTGCCTGCAATGGAGCACCTCCCGGGCGCTCGCGGCGGGCGCCACCAAGGACGAGGTGACCGACGTGCTGCTGGCGATCGCTCCGGTGGCCGGGCTCGGCCGGGTCGTCTCCGCCGCTCCCAAGGTGGCGACCGCGCTGGAGTACGACATCGAGGCCGCACTCGAGGAGCCGGGCGGTCGCTGACCGCGGTGGGCAAGGAGGGCAAGGATGGGCGACGATCAGTTGCCGAGCTGGCGTGACACGCCGGCCAAACGGTCCATCGTGGCCGCCGGCAACACCGACGGGGACCTGGCCATGCTCCAGTGGGCGTCGGCCAGCCCCCACCGGACGCTCCAGCTGGTCGTGCAGCACACCGACGGCGACCGCGAGTACGCCTACGACAGGGACCCGATACTGGGCAGCGGGACACAGCAGATTCACGCCGCTGCCACCGAGAACCGGTGGACCCTGATCGACATGGCCGCCGACTGGTCGGCCGTCTACCCGCCATACCCCTAGCCGCCAGGGGCCGCATCAGCGCGGGCCGGCGTAACGCATGAAACTGCCTCGGCACGCTCATGCCATGCATGGCTTACCACTAATCGTGGGATGTATCCCCGATGGAGCTGCGGTTTCGTGGAGGTATGGGGCCCACGGCCCGCTGGGGGGCAGCCGGGAGGAGGCGGGTGGCGCGATGACGGCCGTTGCTGGCAGGCCGGTGGCCGCACGAGGGGGGCGCTCGGCGGCGGGCCGCGATCCGATCCTGGCATCCAAGATCACCGTGCCCGGCGTGCCCGCCTGGGTGGTGCCGCGCCCGCGGATCACCAAGCTCCTCGCGCGCGGCATGCGGTGGCATCACCTGACCGTCGTCACCGGTCCCACCGGAGCGGGCAAAACGATGGCCCTGGCACTGTGCGCCGCGGCGCAAGCCGGGCCCGTCGCCTGGGTCTCCCTCGATGAGTACGACAACCGGCCCGGGGTGTTCTGGTCCTATGTCGTCGCCGCGCTGCGCAGGTCCGGGGTTGGCCTGGCCAGGTTGCTGCCGCCGACGGGGCGGGGGCGCACCGCGGAGCACGTGTTCCTGCTGCGGCTCGCCGAGGCGCTGACCGCACACGACCCGCCCGTGACGCTGGTCCTCGACGACTTCCACCTGATGACGCAGCCGAAGGTGCTGGACGGGCTCGACTTCCTGCTCCGGCACACCGGGCCCAGGCTGAGGCTGGTGATCTGTTCGCGGATGGATCCGCTGCTGCCGCTGTACCGGTACCGGCTGGCCGGTGAACTAGCCGAGATCCGGGCCGGTGACCTCGCCTTCACCGTTGCCGAAGCCGGCATGCTGCTGGCCCAGCACGGCAGCCCGCTGTCCGCGGAGTCGCTGGAATACCTCACCCGGCGGACCGAGGGCTGGGCCGCGGGCATCCGGCTCGCGGCGATATCCATGGAGGCGCATCCCGACCCGGACCAGTTCGTCAAGGAACTGACCTCCGAGTACAACGCCCTGACCAGCTTTCTGATGGAGGAGGTGCTCGGCACCCAGCCGGCCGAGGTTCAGGAAGTCCTGTTGAGCACGTCCATCCTGGAGCAGGTCAGCCCGGACTGCGCCAGCGAACTGGCCGGCACCGGCCAGGCCGGGGCAATCCTCACCGCCCTGGCACACGCCAACGCGTTCGTGCGGCCGATCGGCGGCGGGTGGTACCGGTATCACACCATTTTCGCGGAGGTGCTCCGGCTCAAGCTCCGGTACAGGTCGCCGGACCAGGTGCCCGGCCTGCACCGCCGGGCCGCGCACTGGTACCAGCGGAACGGCCGCCTCACCGAGGCGGTGCGGCACGCCGCGCGCGCGGGTGACTGGCCGCTCGCGGCCGCCATGGTCATCGATGAGCTGGCGGCCGGCCAGATCGCCGATCCCGGGCGCGGCCACTGCCTGGCCGAGGAGTTCGCGGGCATGCCGCACCCGGAGACCTGGGATGCGGCCCAGCCGTACCTGGTTGCCGCGGCGGTGGCGCTGGCCGGTGCGGGCCCGGACGCTGCCGCCGCGATGCTGGCAGCCGGCCAGCCCGTACTGGACCGGATGCCCGCCGATCAGCAGGCCACGGGCCGGCTGGCCGCCGAGCTGATCCGCCTGGCCGCGGCGCGCCGCACCGGGAACCTCCCGGCCGCGGCGGCGGCCGCGACCGCCGCCGAGGCACTGCTGGCCGGCGTCCCGCGTGACAAGCTCGCCCGGCACCCGGAGATCCGTGCCCAGGTGCTGGCTTGCCGCGGGATGGTCGAAGTATGGTCGGGCCGGTTCGACGACGCGGCCCGCACCCTGAGGTCCGGGGTGACCGCCGCGGCCGGTCCGTGCGGCTGCTACGAACGAGCCGGCTGCCTGGGGCAGCTCGCGCTGGCCGAGGCGTTGCGGGGCCGGCCGGACCGCGCCGGAGAACTCTCCGGCGAGGCGATGGCGGCCTGCGCCAGCTGCGAGCAGCGGCCGGCCGGTCAGCGCCCCAGCCCTGCCGCGCTGCTCGCCCTCGCCTGGGTGCAGATGGAAGACGGCGGGCTGCGGGAAGCCGCCGACCTGCTGAAGCAGCTGAATGCCGCGCTCAGCGTGAGCCCGGACAAGCTGCTCGGGGCGATCGCCTGCCTGATCGTCGCCCGGGGCGGCCTCGCCGAGGGGCACCCCGCGATGGTCAGGCAGTATCTGGCCAAGGCGCGGTCCGGGTGGCCGGTTCCGGCGTGGCTGGAAGACCGGCTGTGCCGCGTGGAAGCCGCGGCGGGCGGCGGTCACCAGCGCCTGCCGGCCCCGGCCCAGGGCGACGGTCTGCGCCCGGCTGCCCCGCAGCAGGCCGGCCCGCTGATCGTGGATCCGCTCACCGAACGGGAGCAGGAGGTGCTGCGTCACATCGCGCGCATGCTGAGCACCGCCGAGGTCGCCAGCGAGATGTACATCTCGGCCAACACCGTCAAAACGCACCTCAAGAGCATCTACCGCAAGCTCGCGGCGGGGCACCGCGGCGAAGCGGTCCGCCGTGCCCGCCAGCTTGAGCTGATCTGAACCTAGGCCGCGGACCGCTCGCGCCGGGCGGCGGGCAGGGCGGCGAGCATCAGGGCGGCGGTGAGGGCGAACGCGACCGGGTATCCGGTGTGGATGACGAGCAGGCCGAAGACGGCCGGGCCGGCGCCGTATCCGGCGTCGTAGGCCAGGTTCCACAGCGCGCTGGCCGGGCCGGCCCCGGCGGGCGGCATCCGGTCGATCATCATCGCGAAGGTGGCGTTCTGGCAGATCCCGAAACCGGTGCCGAACAGGAACATGCCCGCGATCACGGCGGCCGGGGAGGCCAGCCAGATCATCGCGATCATGCCCACGGACGCGATCACCAGCGCCGGGACCAGCAGGCGGGCGTGACCACTCCGGTCGCCCCGGCGCCCCGCCCACCAGCGGCCGATCGTGGCGGTCAGCGCCTGGACGAGCAGGCCGGCGGCGGCGAGGTTGCCGGGCACCCCGGTGGCGAGCGGCAGGAAGGAGACGACCACACCCGCTGCCACGGTGCTGGCCGCGAAGATGAGGAACGGCCGCAGTTGCCCGGGCCGGCGCAGACCCGCCAGCAGGCCGTCCTGCCCCGAGGCGGCGCGCGCCGCCGCCGGGCCGCGGCCGGTCCTGCCGGGCAGCCACGGGACCGCGGCGAGCGGGACGAGGGCGGTGGCGGCCGTCAGGCCGACGACCACCGGCATGCCGAAGTGGCCGGCGAGCCAGACACCGGCCGGCAGCGCCACGATTCCCGGCGCGGTGGCCACGATCCCGAACAGGCCGAGCCCCTCGCCGCGCCGTCCGGGCGGCACCAGCATCGCGGTCAGGGCGCCCGACATCACGGTGCTGAGGCCGAAACCGAAGCCGCGGACCACGCTGACCGTCACGATGGTGGCCAGCGAGCCGCCGGTGAGCAGCGCCAGGGCCGGCGCCCCGAGCAGCAGCGCCCCGGCCGCGAGCAGGGCCCGGTAGCCGAACCGCCGCATCAGGAGGGGGGCGGCAAGCTCCGCGGCCACGGTGCCCCCCAGGAGCACGCCGGTCACCAGCCCGGCGCCCGCGCTCCCGGCACCGGCCGCCGCGGCGTCCAGCGGCGTGACCGAGAGCAGCAGGTAGAAGCTGGTCAGGGCGCAGAACTCGGCGAGGAACACCAGCGCGAGCGTGCCGCTGACGATGCGTTCCCGCGGCGTCCTCGTGCTGTCCCGTGTGCCCTCGCTCCGGGTGCCGCGGCGTGGGCTGGCGTGCGTCACAGTGCTCATGTCTGCGACCGTACGGTCGAAGTGGAGCACTGGTAAGTTCCAATGTCATGGCGATTCAGTGGTCCGGTTTGGGCCCGGAGTTGCTGCTCCGGCTCGACCGCAGCAGCGGGCGGCCGCTGCGGGCCCAGCTGGAGGCGGGCCTGCGCGAGGCCATCAGGAGTGGCAGGCTCCAGGGCGGCGAGCGGCTGCCCTCGTCCCGGGGGCTGGCCAGGGAGCTGGATGTATCCCGCGGCCTGGTGCAGGAGGTCTACGCCCAGCTGCTGTCCGAGGGCTACCTGACCAGCCAGGCCGGCTCGGCCACCCGGGTCGCGGCGGGTGCGTACCAGGCCACGGCGCAGCCGGTGCAGCGCACCGAACCGCCGCCGCGGCTGATCGCGGACTTCCGCTCGGGAGTCCCGGACCTGGCCAGCTTCCCGCGGGGCGACTGGGTCTGGGCGACCCGGGAGGCATGTGCCAGCATGGCCACGCTCGACCTCGACTACGGCGATCCCCGCGGCAGCGCCGTGCTGCGCGGCGTGCTCGCCGGGTACCTGCGGCGGGTGCGGGCCGCCGCCGCGGATCCCGGGCAGCTGATCGTCAGCACGGGATTCGCGCAGGGCATCCTTCTCGTGCTCCGGGCCCTTGCCCTGGATGGTGTCCGGTGTGCCGCCTTCGAGGACCCCGGGTACGGCGGCGCCGACGCCAGCGAGACCCTGCGGGCCGCCGGCGCGATGGGCCTGCGCACGGTGCACGTGCCCGTGGACGATCTCGGCGTAGACGTCGGAGCGGTGGAGCGAAGCGGCGCCCAGGTCGTCGTCGTCACCCCGGCACACCAGTCACCCACGGGGGTGGTGCTCGCGGCCGGGCGGCGCCACGCCCTGGTGGAGTGGGCGAACCGCACCGGCGGGTTCATCGTCGAGGACGACTACGACTCCGAGTTCCGCTACGACCGTGAGCCCGTCGGCGTGCTGCAGGGGCTGGCCCCGGGCCGCGTGTTCACCATCGGCACGGCCAGCAAGGCGCTGGCCCCGGCGGTGCGCCTCGGCTGGGTCCTCGCTCCGCCCGCGCTGGCCGCCGCCGTCGCCGAGGAGAAGCGGATCAGCGACCGAGGCTCGTCCACCCTGGATCAGCTGGTGCTGGCGGCCCTGCTCGAGTCGGGCCGGTATGACCGCCACCTCCGCCGGATGCGGACGGTCTACGCCGCCCGCCGCGCCAGGCTCATCGACATTCTCGCCCGGCATGCCCCCGGCATCCGGCTGACCGGGCTCGCCGCGGGGTTCCATGCCGTCGCGCACCTGCCCGCCGCCGCGGATGAGCGGGCCGTGGTGGCGGCCGCGCGGGAGCGGCGCGTCGGCCTGTACGGGATGGGCGGGTTCCGGGCGGCGGAAACGGCCGGGCCCCCGCAGCTCGTGCTGGGTTTCGGCCAGGTCGGCGAGCGAGCCATCGAGCCGGGCATCGTCGCCGTCGCCGGCCTGCTCACCTGACCGGCGCCGTGGGCGCCGTGATCAGGCTTCCACCGTGGGCGGCGCACTCTCGCCGTGATACTGGGCCCACATGGGGCCCCAGCCCGTGTCCGGGTCGGTGATCTTCCCGATGAACTCCTCGCAGAACGCGGTCTCGGCCGCCAGCAGCGACAGCCGGTACTCCTCTTCGATCAGGAACAGTTCCGGCACGCCGCTGGCCAGCGCGGTGTCGATGAGGCCGCGGACCTCCTCGCGTGCCCGGTGGAGCTGGCCGAGCCGGTGCCGCAGCAGCGCAACCACCTCGCCCGGGGGCAGCGCCGCGATCAGCGACAGCGCGGCCACGAAATGGGGGTACTCGTGCTGTGGTTCGGCGACCAGTTCGGCCAGCCAGTCGCGGAACTCGGCCCGGCCGGCGCCGGTCAGCGCGTAGACGGTGCGCTCGGGGCGCTGCCCGGCCCGGCTGGTTTCCAGCTCGGTGATGTACCCGGCCTTGGCCAGCTGGCCGACCACCATGTACAGGGAGCCGTGGTTGAACTTGATGCTGCGGGCGTCGCCGTGCTCGCGGAGGGTACGGCCCAGCTCATAGGGGTGCATGGGCTGCTGCGACAGGTATGACATCACCGCGAGCGCGAGCAGGTTGCCGACCTTGCGTTTGCTGGCCATCAGTCCATCCGTCACCGGGGTGTGCCGCCGCTGGCGGCACACCCCATTGTGCTGGCTTGATCAGGCGGTGCGGGCCGGGTCGTCCACGGTCGGGTAGCTCCGCTCGGCGTGCGCCCGGCGCAGGTCGGCCAGGTACTCGCGGGAGAACATGGCCGACAGCTGGGCGATGCCGCCGCGGTGGACGCGGATCTCGCCGTGCCGCAACTGCCCGGTGAGCACGATGCGCCGGCCGCCGGCGGCCTTGCGGCCTTCGGCGTCCTTGATCCGGCCGCGGCCCTGCCGCTGCAGGTCCCAGTCGTCGACGACGGCGCCGTCGGGGACCAGCAGCTTGAGCATGGCGTGGTCGAGCTCGCAGTCGATCCTGATCTCGCCGTCCTCGATGTGCGGAGACCGCAGGTCCAGTACGGCGTGGCCGCGGTGCGCGCGGACCTGGAACTCGCGGGCGGTGGTCCAGTTGCCCAGGTGCTTGGTCACCTGGTAGTTCGCGGCGATCCGGACCGGGGTGGCGGTAGCGGTGTGCGTGGTGTTCATCTCAGTGTTCCTCCTGGAATCGGGCAATCACCGACGCTTGGTCAACACCGAGTATCCATGACTGAATAGTTGATGTCAACTATTCAGGACAGGAGGCACTGGCCCGGCACCGCCACGGGCGGGCACACTGGGTGGTGCGACCGCTCGGGAGGCCAGGCATGCAAACGTCAGTTCCGGTGATCGACATCGCGCCCTGGTTCGACGGCGACCGCGAGGCGCGCGCGGGCGTCGCCGCCGAGGTCGACGCGGCACTGCAGCGCGTCGGTTTCTTCCTGATCACCGGCCATGGCGTGCCGGACGAGTCGCGTGCACAGGTACGCGCGCAGGCGCGGGCGTTCTTCGCGCTGCCACGCGCCGCCAAGCAGCGCTACGCCGTCACCGTCGGCGGCCGGGGCTGGCTGCCGCCGGGCGTCGAGGCGAACGGCTATGCCGAGGGCACCGAGACCCCGCCCGACCTGAAGGAGTCCTTCGCCGTCGGCGCCGACCAGCCCACGGGGGACGCGGCGGCCGACGGGTACTGGTTCCAGCCCAACGTGTATCCGGCCGAGGTGCCCGCGCTGGAACCCGCCGTCGTGGCCTACCTGGCCCGGATGCGCTGGCTCGCGGATGAACTGCTCGTCCTCTGCGCGGCGGCGCTGGGGCTGGACGCCGACTTCTTCACCCGGCACACCGGGCACGCCACGCACACGATGAACATCAACTGGTACCCGCCGATGGCGGTGGCCGGCGAACCCGAGCCCGGCCAGTTCCGGATCGGCCCGCACACCGACTTCGGCACCGTCACGATCCTCGACCGTGAGCCGGGCCGCGGTGGCCTGCAGGTGTGGACCGAGCAGGACGGCTGGCAGGACGCGCCGTTCGAGCCCGGCGCCTTCACGATCAACTCCGGCGACCTGCTCGCCCGCTGGAGCGGCCGCCGGTGGAAGTCCAACCGGCACCGCGTGCTCCCGCCCCAGGCCGAGGCGCCGGACGAGGATCTCGTCTCGCTCGTCTACTTCTACGAGGCCGACCACAACGCCGTCATCGAGTCGCTGCGGCCGCCGATCGGCAGGCCCAACGACTACGAGCCGGTCGTGTCGGCGCAGTTCCTCAAGAAGCGCCTGGACGCGATCACGATGGCCGGCTAGCCGCTACCGGGCACTCCGGCAGCGACGGCGGAGCCGGCTGGTCCGGCCCCGCCGCCGATGGCCTGGTTACTTGTCGAGCACGGCCGCGTCGCTGCCGCCCTCCTCGCCGAGGATGGAGCCGATCATCGCCACCGACTGGGGCCGCCGCGACCGCAGCCAGGCCAGCACCGCCAGCCCGAGGACCAGCCAGACCACGGCCACGAAGGGGGTCCACTTGAGGATGCCCGGCGGGGTGGGGTGCACCGAGCCGTACCACGCCGCGCCGAAGACCACCGCGCCGACCACCGGGATCACCACGTGCGAGACCGGGTTCCACCTACGGGTCGTGCGGGTCTGCCAGAAGAACGAGACGCCGCCCAGGCAGACCAGGATGTACACCACGATGACCAGCAGCGTGCCCACCGTGGCCCAGAAGTAGTAGTTGCTGAACGGCGCGCCGAACGCCGCGTCCGAGAACGGGTAGCCCACCAGCAGGGCCATCACGATGGACACCGCGGTGACCGCGACCGTGGCGTTGACCGGGGTCTTGAACCGCGGGTGCGTCCGCCCGAACGCCTTCGGCAGCACGCCCTCCCGGCCCATCGCGAACAGGGTGCGCGCGGCGGCCGTGGCACACGCCACAGAGACAATGAACGCCGCGCACATGCCGCCGATCTCGACGAGGGTGCCGAGCCAGTGCCCCACGAACGTGTTCGCGACGGTCTGCAGCGCGACCGGGTCGGCGCCGAACTTCGCGCCGTTGTTGACGCCGAACCCGATGGTGATCGCGTACGTGGTCCACAGGTAGAAGACGATCACGAACGCCGTCGCCGCGATGACCGCGATCGGGATGTAGCGCCGCGGGTTCGCGGTCTCCTCGCCGAAGTCGGCGGCGGTCTCGAAGCCGATGTAGGACGTGACACCCAGGATGATCCCGTAGAACACGCCGCTGAAGCCGCCCTCGTTGGTGTGGCTGAAGCTGAACGCCGACAGGGCCTGCCCGTCGGCGCCGCCCTTGGCCGTGGTGACCACGTCAACGATCAGGATGATCGCCACGGTGACGATGCCGACGACGAGCTGGACCCGCGTGGTGACCCTGATCTTGATCGTCGACAGCACCAGATAGACCACCATGCCGATGAAGAAGAACAGGATCCACAGCTTCGGGTTGAGATGCAGCAGGTTGGCGGCCAGGTAGCCGACCCCGGACATGGTCATCGGGACGAAGCAGATGAAGCCGAAGAAGTACAGCCAGCCGGCCATGAAGCCGGCGTCCTTGCCGAGGCTGCGGCTGGTGTAGGTGTAGGCGTAGCCCGCCGCGGCCATCCGGCGGGTGAAGCCGATGACGACGAACGCCAGCGCCAGGCAGCCGATGCCACCCAGCAGGAAGGCCAGCGGGGTAGACCCGCCGCTGACAACGGCGACGCCGGAGACGTTGAGTAGCATCGCCATGCCGGGGGCGATCACCGATACCGAGATCGCGATCGCGTCCCACAGCCGCAGCGAGCCGTGCGCAAGCTCACCGGTCGCTGCGCCGGCTATCAGGGCGGGGTCGGTTTTGGCCATGTCGTGTTCCTCTCACTCGGGCGGCCGGCACCACCTCCGGCCCGGAGCGGGGCCCGCGATAAGTCGGCGGGCCCGTGCTCCTCTGGCATCAGGACGGTGCTGGAGTCGAGGTAGAAGTCGAAGGCCAGTGGCGTGCAGTCACGTTCCATCAGCCAGTCGAAGAAGCGCTGGTGTACCGGGTGGGCGCGGTATTCGTCGAGCGCCGCCACGTCGGGAAACTCGGTATAGAGCAGGTAGCCGTAGCCCCGGGTGCGCGCTCCGGTCAGGTCGGTGCCGAAGCGGCACCTGGTCATCAGCCCGATCTCGCTGGGCCAGGACGCCACCATGGCGCGCATGTCCGTGGCCTCGTCCTCGCTCAGCTCTCGGGGGAAGCTGAACAGCACGATGTGCTGCAGCCCGCCTTCAGTAGAACTCGAAGTACTCACGCATCTCCCAGTCGGTGACGTCCTGCCCCTCGGGCGGCGGGTTCTCGGCTACCGCCGCGTCGTGCCTGCCCAGTTCCGCCCGCTTCATCTGGAGCAGGTAGTCGACGAGCGTGCCGCCGAAGGCCTCACGGAAGAAGGTGTCCTTGTCGAGCGCCGTGACGGCGTCCGCCAGGGACGTCGGCAGCATCGGCGCCTCGGCGGCATACGGGTCCGCCTCGACCGGGGCGGGCGGCGTGAGCTTGCGCCGGATGCCGTCGAGCCCGGCGGCGATGTTGGCCGACATGTACAGGTACGGGTTGGCGGCCGGCTCGCCCATCCGGTTCTCCACATGGCTGTTCGCGTCGCCGGGCGCCCCCTGGGCCCGGACCAGCGCGCCGCGGTTCTCCAGCGCCCAGGTCACCCGGTCGGGGGCGAAGGAGTAGGGGCGGAAACGCTTGTAGCCGTTCACGGTGGGGGCGGCGAACACGGTCATCGGCATCGCGTGCTCGATCAGCCCGGCGACGAACTGCCTGCCGGTCTCCGACAGGTAGCCGGTCTCGCTGGCGAACGCGTTGTGCCCGTCAGTGCGGGACAGCAGCGACTCGTGCAGGTGCCAGCCCGAGGAGAAGAAGTTCGGCAGGGCCGGCGCACATGAACGTCGCGAGCAGCCCGCGGCGCTGGCAGATCTGCTTGACGGCGGAGCGGAACAGCACGACCGCGTCGGCGGCCGCGAGGCCGCCGATGGGGCTGAAGCTGAACTCCATCTGGCCCGGGCCCCACTCGTCCTCCATCGACCGCGGCGGCAGCCCCACCGCGGACAGCCCGTCGCGGATCGCTTCGAGGGTGCCGGCCACGCCGTCCAGCCGTACCTCCGAGAGGTACTGGTAGCCAAGCTCGAACACGCTCACCCCGGGCGGTGGCGGCGTGAAGCCGGCGTTCTCCGGCGTGACCGGCTCGCCGGTGAGCTTCAGGATGTAGTACTCGATCTCGATCCCGGCGAGGAAGTCGTAGCCCGCCTCGCCGAGTTCGCCCAGCATCCGGCGCATCAGCCCGCGCCCGTCGAGCGGCATCGGCTGGCCGCTGGAGAAGTAGGTGTCACACAGCAGCCACCCGGTGTGGCTGGCCCACGGCAGCACCTGGAAGGTGGCCGGATCGGGCACCAGGACGATGTCGGGGAACCCGGTGAACTCGTCGATGCCGAACCCGCCGCCCGCGGCGAACGCCGGCACGAACACCTGGTTGCCGGTGTCCAGGCTGTAGATCGCCCCGGAGAAGTCCAGGCCGTTCGACAAGGCGGCGATCGCCACCTCCGGGGACAGCGACTTGCTGCGCGGCTGACCGTGCTGATCGACCACGGTCAGCCGGACGGTGCGCAGCTCGCGCTCGCGGATCTGGCTGGCCACCGCGTCGGCGGCCGCGGCCTGCTCGGGCGTGTACAGGCCATGCCGCGCGACGAATCCGGCCTGGCCTACCCCGGTGACCCCGGACCGGTCTGGCGAAGGGCTTCCCATTCTGGCTGGTCTCCGTTCAGGCACGTGGCCCTCGCTGAGCGCGGGCGGTGCCAGTCAGGTTCGCTGCCTGGCCTTGTGCTGGCTCATGACCTCCAGCATGGCGGCAGTGAAGTTGTCCGGTTCTACGTCGGCGAGGGACAGGAATGTCTCTGTCCGCTGTACGCCGTTGATCTGGAAGATCTTGGTGAGCAGGAGTTCGCGCAGGTGGGTGTGATCCCGGACGCGCAGCTTGACGAGCAGGTCGAGGCCGCCGGTGACGACGCTCATGTCCTCGGCCTCGGGGATCGCCCTGATGGTGCGGATGATCTCGGTCAGGTCCATGCCGGGCCCGGCCGTCACGGCGAGGTAGACGACCACCGGGTACCCGAGCGCGGCCCAGTCGACCTCCACCCGGTAGCCGCGGATAGCGCCGCTGCGTTCCAGCCGGGCGAGCCGGTCGGCCACCGCGGGCGGGGACATCTCGACGGTACGGGCGAGGGCGCGCTGGGACTGGCGCGCGTCGGTCGCGAGCGCGCGCAGCAGGGCCAGGTCAAGCTCGTCGACCTCGACCTTCGGGGGAGTCGGGGCGGCGACCTCGGTCAGGTTGGCAAGCGGAGCTGAGCTAGTTGCCATTTGCCAGGTAGCCCATCTCGTGAACCCCGACCGTGTGAGCTATAGTGCAATCAGGATGTATCAATGTAAGTAAGGACTGGCCAAGATTTTTACATTTGTAAACTTTGCTGTCAAGAGAGGCCAGCAAGAGTAGCGCGGCCGGCCGGAGAGGGACAGGCACATGACGGCAGCCCTTGAGCAGCATGACTGGAGCGCCGGCCTCGCCCAGCGGACGCGCACCCTGGGCGGCGGCGAGATCACCGCCATCCTCGCCCTGGCCGGGGCAACCGACGTCATCACGTTCTCCGGCGGGTTCCCGGACCCGGCTACGTTCCCCGCCGGGATCCTGGCGGAGATCGCCGGCCGGCTCATCGCCGGTGACACCGCCGTTTCCCTGCAGTACGCCGCGACCGAGGGCCTCGCCGGGGTCCGCGACTACATGGCCGGGCGGCTGGAGTCGCTGGAGGGAGCCCGGCCCGGCGCGGGCGAGCTGATGATCACCAGCGGCGGCATCGACTGCATGGAACTGCTCGCCAAGAGCTACCTCGACCCCGGGGACCAGGTCGTGGTGGAAGCGCCCACGTACCTGGGCGCCATCATGGCGTTCCGTGGCTACGAGGCGGACCTGCACGGCGTGCCCATGGACGACGACGGCATGCGTGTCGACGTGCTCGCCAGCCTGCTGGCCGGGGGCCTGCGGCCCAAGATCGTTTACACGATCCCGGACTACCAGAACCCCACCGGCCTGTCGATGAGCGCGGACCGGCGCACCGAACTAGTCGGCCTGGCCCGCCGCTATGGCTTCCTGATCTGTGAGGACGTCGCTTACCGCGAGCTTGGTTTCGGCGCTGCGCCACCGGCCAGCCTCTGGTCGCTCGCGCCGGACGTGGTGCTGCAGGCGGGCACCGGCTCGAAGATCTTCTTCCCGGGGGTCCGGCTGGGCTGGGCGGCCGGGCCGCGGCAGGTGATCGGCAGGCTCGTGGTCGCCAAGCAGAACTCCGACCAGTGCTCCGGCGCGCTCGGCCAGCGGATGTTCGAGGAATACGGCAGGGCCGGGCACCTGGAGCGGCAGATCGTCGCGTCGCGCGCACTGTACGCGCGCCGGGCCGAACTGATGACCGGCGCCCTGGCGGCCCACATGCCGGACGGCACGACCTGGACAACCCCGCGGGGCGGGTTCTACGTCTGGCTGACGGCACCGGACGGAGCGGACACGGTGGCGCTCTCGGCGGCGGCACGCGACCGCGAGGTCGCCTACGTGCCGGGCCGCCCGTTCTACCCCGGCGACGCCGGGGCGGCGCAGATCCGGCTGGCCTACAGCCGGGTCGCGGATGATCTCATCGACGAGGGCATTCGCCGGATCGGCGAGGTCCTGAAGACCGGCTTGGAGGGGTAGTGAGCGAGGAGCTTGGCGATGCTGCCAGCCACTTCACCACGGAGGCACTGGGCGAGCGTGGCGGGGACGGCCGGTACGTGAACGTGGACGAGATCGCGCCGGTGGAGTTCCTGCCCGGGCTCGGCTTCCGCCCCGTCCTCGGGGTGCGTGCCATGACGAACTTCGTCAGCTTCCAGCCCGGTACGGAGGCGCCGCGGCATGTGCACGAGGAAGAGCAGATCGTGATCGTCCTGGACGGCGAGTTCACCTTCGACCTTGACGGGGACGTGCGCACCATGCGCAAGGGGGACGTGGCCGTGGTACCGGCCTGGGTCCCGCACGGAGCCTGGACGACCGACAGCCACTGCCTGGAGGTCGACGTGTTCTGCCCGCCGCGGCAGAGCCTGCTCAAGCTGGCGGAGGCGCAGGCCGCCGGCCCGGGCGGCGGGAGAGGTGCCCGGCGGTCACCCGGCCGGTGCGTAGATGAACCTGGGGCTGTCCGGGCGCCGGGCCATCGTCACCGGCGGATCCAAGGGCATCGGCAAGGCCGTCGCCGCTGAGCTGATCGCCGAGGGGGCTGCGGTGACGATCTGCTCACGGCACCCCGGCGAACTGGACGCGGCAGCCGCCGAACTGGTGAAACAGATGCCCGATGGCGCGGGAGGCGCGGTCCGGGCGATGCCCTGTGACGTCACGGATCCCGGGCAGGTGACCGAGTTCATCGAGGCGGCGGCGGCCGCCATGGGCGGGCTGGACATCCTGGTCAACAACGCCGGAGCCGCCCGGCCCGGCCAGTTCGCCACGCTGACCGACGACGACTGGCACGCCGACATCGACACCAAGCTGTTCTCGCAGATCCGTTGCACCCGCGCGGCGCTGCCGCACCTGCGGCGCAGCAGAGCGGGGGCGGGCGCAGAGCGCGGGGGCGGGGAGAGCTATGCGCCCCGGATCATCAACGTCAATGCCGTGTACGGGCGCTACCCGGACCCGGCCTTTCTCGCCTCGTCGGTGAACCGGGCCGCCTGCCTCAACCTCGCCAAGGCCCTGTCCATGGAACTGGGCCGCGAGGGAATCCTGCTGAACAGCGTGAACATCGGTTTCGTCACGACGCCGCAGTGGGAGAACATCCACCGGCGCCGCGCACCGGACATGCCCGCCGGGGAGTTCTTCGGCCAGCTTGCCGCCGCGGAGGTCCCGCTCGGCCGGTTCGGGCGCCCCGACGAGGTGGCCGGCCTGGTCGCCTTCCTGGCCAGCGACCGCGCAAGCTACATCACGGGCGCGTCGATCGACGTGGCGGGCGGCATGGGAAAGTACCTCTAGGGCCGCCTCATGTGCCGGTTGCTTGGTTACTGTGCCCGCCGCAGCGCATCGGCGGCGGGCCTGCTCACCGGGGAAGGGCTCAGTGCCTTCACCGCGCTGTCCGCCTATCACTGCGACGGCTGGGGCATGGCCTGGTACGACACCGGCGGGCCGCATATCAGCAAGTCCCCGCGCCGGGCGGCGGAGGAGCCGGATTACCACCGGCTGGCCAACCAGGCGCTGGGCGACCTCAGCCTGGTGCACCTGCGCTGGGCCACACCGGGCCTGGGCATCGGCTACGACAACTCCCACCCGTTCCGTTACGGGCCCTACGCGTTCGCCCACAACGGCGCCATCCACCCGCAGGACCGCCTCGGCGAGATGCTGCCGGCCGACTGGGAACGGCGGCTCGCCGGCACGACCGACAGCGAGCGCTACCTGCTGCACATCATGTGGCGGCTGGCGCAGCGGCGCGGCGACATGATCGCGGCGGTCGCGGACACGGTTGCCGGCATCGCCGCGAGCTACGCGGTGAACAGCCTTAACGCCGTGCTGCTGGCGCCGTCGAGGATGTACGTGATCGCCTGGCACGACCCGGCCCGCATCCCGGCCGTGGAACTGCGCAAGCGCGGCCTCGGCAGCACGCCCGAGGAGATCGCCGGGTACTTCCACCTTGCCTACCGGGCCACCGGGGACGCGGTGGTCGCGGCAAGCTCCGGCTGGCCCCAGCCCGGCTGGACCGTGCTGCCCAATGCCAGCGTGCTCACCGTGGACCGGGTCACGCTGGAGACATCGGTGGTCTCGCTCGACCTGGTGTCGCCCGCCCGCGAGGCGTTATCCGCCGGAAGCACCGCCTAGCTCCCCCGGCCGCTCCGTAACTCTACGTGGCCCTATCGCCAGTTAGGCTGTCTGATTCATGTCATATATGAGCCCGTTGTCCGGTAAAGTGTTACGCTTAGTTACGTTCAGCACACATGGAGGTACGGTGGGGGCAACGGGACGCTGGCTGGCACGAGGCGCACCGGCCGCGGTGATGTGCGCGCTGGCGGTAAGCATGGCAGGTGCCCCGCCGGGTGCGGCGGCGGCCGGGCCGGCCCGGGTCTCCCCCGTTGCCGCGGCCGGCACCCCGGCGCTGGCGCCTGCTGGCACGGCCGAGCAGGTCCGGCAGCTGGTGCAGTGTGGCGGGACCATGTACGCGGTGGGCAGCTTCACCCGGATCAGCCAGGGCGGCGTGACCTACCAGCGGGACAACGTCTTCAGCTTCAGCGCGACCGCGCCGTACCGGATCACCTCCTGGGCGCCGGGCGTGAACGGCACGGTGAACTCGATCGCGCTGGCGTCCGATTGCTCCCGCGCCTACATCGGCGGGAGCTTCACGAAGGTGGCCGGGGCCGGCGCCGCCGACATCGCCAGCATCAGCACCTCGCGCGCCGCCCTGGTGCCGGGCTGGGCACACCACGCCAACGCCGCCGTGGACACGGTCCTGCGGACGCCGAACGGGCACCTGCTCGTGGGCGGCAAGTTCACCGCGATCAACGGGTCGAGGCGGCGCTATTACGTGAGCCTGAGCCTGTCCACCGGCAGGGACGACGGCTACCTGAACCTGCGCGTCTCCGGCCACTACTCGTTCCCCGGGGCGGACCCGAACCGGACCGCCGTCTACAACCAGCAACTGTCCCCAGGCGGCGCACACGTGCTGGCCGAGGGCACCTTCACCCGGGTGGCCGGGGATGCCCGGCAGCAGATCTTCATGCTCAACCTGGGCAGCCACGGCAACGTCAGCGACTGGTACTCACGGGAGTTCAGCCGGTTCTGCGCGGCCGACCACCCCTTCTACGTCAAGACGGCCGCCTGGTCCCCGGACGGTTCGACGGTGTACGTGGCCACCACCGGCTTCCACCCGGAGGGCTGGCACAACACCTTCCCGCTGACCGGGCTGTGCGACGCGGTCGCGGCGTTCCCGGCCACCCGGACCGGCGGGCTGGCGCACGAATGGGTCAACTACACGGGCTGCGACTCGCTGTCCTCGGTCGCCGCCGACTACGGCGCCGTCTATGCCGGCGGCCACGAACGGTGGGGCGACAACCCGCGCGGCTGCAACGCCGCCGGGCCCGGTGCCATCCCCTCACCCGGGATGGGCGGCTATGCGCCCGGCCGCACCGGCGGGCGCCTGCTCACCGGTTCCGGCGGCACCGGGCTGTACTCCCGCGGCCGCGGGATAGGCGCCGACCAGATGCTGATCACCCGCGCCGGGCTGTGGATCGCCAGCGACAACCTGGACGGCACCGACACCTGCGGCGGCGCCGGCGGCCACGCCGGGATCTGCTTCCTGCCCTACCCCGCCTGAAGAGAGCCGCGAAGCCGGGCCGGCCAGGACTGGTGCGGCCGCGGCGGGCCCGGCGGCCGGGCGGCATGGCACACTCCGGTGCTATGGCTGTTCCGCCTGCCCGCAGAGATCGAGGCGGTCGCGGTCGCGCCGCCGCGGTAGGGCAACCGGGGCCTGGCATGGACGAAGCCGCAGAGCTGGAAGGTGCCTACCGCCGGGAGGGCACCCGGATCCGGGCCGCGCTGGCGGGCAGGCTCGGCGACGTCGCCCTGGCGGAAGAGGCCGTGCAGGACGCGTTCATCGAAGCCGTCGAGCACTGGCGGAAGAAGGGGGCAGGGGAGGCGGGCGGGGTGCCGCCGAACCCGGGCGGGTGGCTGGCGACCACCGCCTGGCGTAAGGCGCTCGACCGCCTGCGCCGGGAGCGCGCCGGGCAGGAGAAACTGGCGCTGCTGGCCGCGGCCAGCCCGCCGTCGGCGGGCCCGCACGGCCGCCCGGGGGCACCGGGCGAGCAGGATTCCTGGGGCTCCCGCGGCGAGGCGGATGAGCTGCTCGGCCTGATCTTTGCCTGCTGCCATCCGGCCTTGTCCAGGGATACCCAGATCGCGCTGACCTTGCGCGTGGTGTGCGGGCTGACCACGGCCGAGATCGCGGCCGCCTTCCTGGCCGGCGAGCCGGCGCTGGCACAGCGGCTGTCCCGGGCACGCAGGGCGCTGCGGGAGACCGGCACGGCGGTGCGCATCCCCGACCCGGACCAGCTCGGCAGCCGGCTCGACGAGGTGCTCGCCGTCATCTACCTCGTGTTCAACGAGGGCTACCTGGCCAGTGCCGGGCGCACTCCCGCCCGCCGCGACCTCGCCGCCCAGGCGGTGGCGCTGAACCGGCTGCTGCACACGCTGATGCCGGCTGAGCCCGAGGTACTGGGGCTGCTGGCGCTGATGCTGCTGCACGAGTCCCGTGCCGCGACGCGGTTCGACGGCTGGGGGCGGCTGGTCCGGCTGGCCGACCAGGACCGCGCCCGGTGGGACCGGGCGCTCATCGGCGAGGCGACCCGGCTGCTCTCCCGTGCGATGGCGCTGCACCGCCCGGGCGCCTACCAGCTCCAGGCCGCCATCGCGGCGGTGCACGCCGCGGCGCGGCGCTACCCGGACACCGACTGGCGCCAGATCAGGGCGCTGTATGACCGGCTGCTGCTGTTCACGCCGTCACCCGTGGTGCGGCTCAACCGTGCCGTCGCCACCCGGTTCGTGACCGGCCCGCTGGCCGCGCTGGACGAGGTCGAGCCGCTGGCCGGCGACCTCGGCGACTACCGGCTGTTCCACGCCGTCCGGGCCGAACTGCTGGCCGAGCTCGGCCGGCCCGGCGAGGCAAGCTCGGCGAACGAGCGAGCGCTGGCGCTGGCCGCTAACCCGGCCGAACGTGAGCTGCTCGCCCGCCGCCTCGCGCTGTAACCGCCGGGGCGTCACTGCGCCATGACCGGCCGGACCTCGATCACGATCCACCCACGGTCCACGCCCGGCCAGGTCCGCGCGATCTCCACCGCCTCATCGATGGTCGCGGTTTCCAGCAGGGAGTAGCCGGCGAGGACCTCCTTGGCCTCGATGTACGGGCCGTCGGTCACCCCGCCCGCCCGCGCGGTCTTGGCCGTGTGCGGGAAGTCAAGCTGGTGCCCGGGATCGGCGAGCACGCCGGCCGCGCCATATTTCTCGTACCAGGCCCCTATCTCGGCCATCCACGCCTCCAGGCCGGGGCCAGGTAGCTGCTGGCCCGCCTCGGTGATCGCGCCAAGTATCAGGTACTTCATTTCGCCTCCCGTGTGACGCCGGGCGCCCGGTGGCGCCCTCTCACTGACTCCACGAACCGCGCGGCCCCGGTTTCGACATGCCCCGCCCCTGGACACCATGCCCAGCGCAGCGGCGTGCGCACCTTCAGGCGAACGGGCGCGCCGTGGCGGCGGGGACGAATCGGGCGAATAGCAGGAACGTGATGATGTGGATGCTGGTGCACCACAGGCAGATGGCGTCCAGGCCGCGCGGGGAACGGCGGCCGCCGGTGACGGCACGGTGCGGTAGCGCGGCCTGAGCATCCCGTACCATCATCTACTGTCTACGTACGTAGACAGTAGATGATGCTGTGCGGGCAGGCAACCGGGAGGATGGTCGGTCGCGATGAGCAAGGCAGTGCGGGTGCGGGAGCAGAACGCCAGGGCGAAGATCGAGGCGCAGCGGGCCGCGGCCCGGCGGGCGCAGACCCGCCGGCGGATCCTGATCACAGGAGGCAGCGTGGCCGTTGTGCTGGCGCTGGTAGCGGGGCTCATTGTGGCCAAGCTGATCCAGTCGCCTGCCCGGGCCACCGCGGCATCGGCGGTGGCCGATCCCGGGGTTGCCCGCCAGATCACCGGCATTCCCGCGGCAACGTTCAACGCGGTGGGCGCGGGCACGGCGACCGGCCTGAAGGCGCTGGCCGGGCAGCCGGAACTCACCGCCGGCGGAAAGCCGGAACTGCTGTACATGGGCGGGGAGTACTGCCCGTTCTGCGCGGCGGAGCGGTGGGCGATCGCGGCGGCCGTCAGCCGGTTCGGCACGCTGTCGGGCCTGCACTTCATCCACTCCTCGCCGACGGATGTGTACCCCAGCACGCCGACCCTGTCGTTCTACAAGTCCCGCTACGCCAGCAAGTACCTGGCCTTCGCCCCGGTGGAGTGGTACGGCGAGAGGACGGATCCAAAGACTCCGTTCGGCCACGCCTACCTGCAGCACCCCACCCCGCAGCAGGCAGCGCTGTTCGCGAGGTACGCGGGCGGCTCCGTCCCGTTCGTCGACGTCGGCAACCGGTACCTGGTGCCGCAGGCCCAGTACCTCCCCTCGGCCCTGGCCAACCTGAGCTGGGCGCAGGTGGCGGCGGCGATGCGGGATCCGGGCAGCACCGTCGGCAAGGACATCGACGGCGCGGCCAACATGATCACCGCCGCGATCTGCACGCTGACCCAGGGCCAGCCACGGAATGTCTGCGCCTCGCCGGGGGTAGTGGCCGCAGCCAGATCGCTGTGACCGGCGGGACCCAGCCGGCCGCAGGGTGTGGGCTCTAGCCGGGCCGGGCCGCTGCCCAGCCCGGTCCGGCTAGAGCATGAGGATGAGCATGTAACCCATGGTGAGGCCCATCGCGATCTTGTAACACGCGGCGAGCCGGGGCGCGAGCCTGGGACCGCCCGGCCGGCGAGCAAGCCCCGGCAGGACGGCACCGGCGGCACCGGTCGCATCCCGCATGCCCACGCCACCGAACGGGCCAGCGGCAACGGCCGGGATGCCGGACTGATCCCGCACCGCTCCTGAAGTCGCCGCGGCCGTGGCGCGCGCCAGCGCGCTGAGCTGGTCGGCCGTCCACAGTACGTAGCCGATCATGAAGAGTGCCAGGATCACGGCGAGCGCCGAGAAGCTCCCGCCAGCGGCCGCCGGGCCGCCGTCCATGCCGGGCATCGCCATCGCGCGGCCTGGCCAGCCGGGCCAGGAGCCGGGCAGCACCGCGAGCATGTAGACCATGGCCGCGCTTTCGACCAGGTGGGCCACCGGATGGGAACACCGCCATCGGCTGCCCGCGGCGTTCCGGCCAAGGCGGCTCCGGATTGCCCGGTAAGCGAACCATGCCGCCGAGGCCCCGAAGACCGCCTGCCACGCCGTGACGGGCAGCGGGCTCAGCCGCGGCAGCAGCATGCCGGCCATCGCAACGCCCATGGCGACATGCAGCGAATCGGCGTCCACCTCGGTGAAGCGCCGCCACAGGCGTGCGGCAGCCAGGCGGCCCGCGCAGTAGATCGCGGTCGCGATCATGACCGCTGCGAGCGCCGCCGCGAGCCAGGAGGGCCCAGCCATGTCAGCGCGCTCCCGATCGCGCAAGCCGGCGCCGCTGAACTCCCCGCGGGGCCGCACGGGCGCCTGCCGCCCCCGGTGGGATGCCCTCGCGCAGCCCTGGCAGCTCGGCTGGAACCTTGCAGCTATGCATAACGGCAAAAGACTAATAGGGTCCAGCCAGGTGCGCAATGGGGCCGCTCAAATGCGATTCCGTGGGCTGGCAAGCCAGTCTGCAAAGCGAGCAACGTCGTTACAGGAAACCATATGGGGGTATCCAGGAAACCCCACCGGGGTACTTTAGGAACCCCTATAGGGTATTAGCTGGGGTGCGCGGCACGGCGTGGTTTCCTGTTATGTTGCCTGGCCGTCCAGGGGTGTGTAGATTCTCCGTACGGCGCGACCCGCCATATTGCATTCGCCCTGGCTAACAGCAGCAGGACCCGCAAGCCGTCCCCTACCTGAGGTGACACCCCGTGCCTATATTCCTGACTCGCGGTATTGCCGGAATGTGATGCGGCGTGTCCTCGGCGGCAGTGAGTAGCGGGCAGCCACCTGGGCCCGGCGAATCGCCCGGGCTGATGCGCGTTGAGCTCCTGGTGCAGGGAATGACGTGCGCCGCGTGCGCGGCCAAGGTACAGAGCAGGCTCAACGCCATCGAGAATGTCTCCGCCACGGTGAACATCGCGACCGAGAAGGCCACCGTGACCGCGCCGTTGTCGGTTCCGGTGCAGCTGCTTGTGGCGGAAATCGAGCGGGCCGGTTACGGCGCCGAAGTGGCCGGCGCGGGGGACGAGCCAGCCGGCGCGGGCGGCGGCACCGCCGACGCGGCACGCGTTGCCTACCTGCGCCGGCGGCTCATCGTCGCGCTGGTGTTTTTCGTCCCGCTCAGCGATCTGTCGGTGCTGCTGTCACTGTTCCCCGCGTACCGGTTCCCCGGCTGGCAATGGGTCCTGATAGCGCTGGCCGTCCCGGTCGCCGGATGGGCGGCCTGGCCGTTCCACCGCGCCGCGCTGAAGAACGCCAGGCACGGCTCGTCCTCGATGGACACGCTGGTGTCCCTCGGCATCATCGCCGCCTGCGGCTGGTCGGTGTACGCGATGTTCGTCCTGGACCGCGGCACCGTCCAGCACAACGCGATGTACGAGTTGCTGCACGCCTCCGGTGGCGGCATCTACCTGGAGGTAGCGGCGTCGGTCACGACGTTCCTGCTGGCCGGCCGGTGGTATGAGGCCCGGGCCCGGCGCAGCGCCGGCGATGCGATGCGCGAGCTTGCCGGTGCGGGCGCCAAGGACGCCTGCGTACTCGCCGACGACGGGACGCAGCGGCGGGTCCCGGTGGCGGCGCTGCGGCCCGGTGACCGGTTCGTGGTCCGTCCCGGGGAAACGATCGCGGCGGACGGGACGGTGCTGTTCGGCCAGTCGGCGGTGGACCGCAGCATGATGACCGGGGAGTCGGTGCCGGTCGACGTGGCCGAAGGCGACAGCGTCACCGCCGGGACGGTGGCGGTGAGCGGCCGGCTGATCGTCGGCGCGGCCAAGGTCGGCAGCGACACCCAGCTCGCCCACCTGGTTGCCCTGGTGGAGGACGCCCAGGCCCAGAAGGCGGCGATCCAGCGGCTGGCCGACCGGATCTCTGGGGTGTTCGTCCCGGCCATCCTCGTGCTGGCCGCGGCGACCCTGGCGGGCTGGCTGGCCGCAGGCAGCACCGGGCAGCAGGCGTTCAGCGCCGCCCTGGCGGTGCTGATCATCGCGTGCCCGTGCGCGCTCGGCCTGGCGACCCCGGCCGCGCTGGTGGTGGCCAGCGGGCGGGGGGCGCAGCTGGGGATCTTCATCAAGGGGTACCAGGCCCTGGAGTCGTCCCGCTCGGTGGACACCGTGGTGCTGGACAAGACCGGAACGGTCACCACGGGCGTGATGGCGGTGACCGGCGTGGCGCAGGCCGCGGGCATCAGCCGCCCCGGCCTGCTCCGGCATGCCGGGGCGGTGGAGCAGGCCTCCGAGCATGCGGTGGCCGCCGCGATCAGCGCCGCCGCCAGCGCCGAACTCGGGTCACTGCCGCACGCCGATGGCTTCACGGCCTTGCCGGGGCTCGGCGCACGCGGCGCGGTGGATGGCCACGACGTGATCGTCGGGCGAGAAAAACTGCTGCGGGACCGCGGGATGGATATCCCGGCCGGGCTGGCCGCGCAGTGCGCGGCGTGGGAACGGGCGGGCCGCACCGTGGTGCTGGCCGGGTGGGACGGGCAGGCGCGCGGCGCCGTCGCGGTAGCCGACACGGTCAAGCCCTCCGCCGCCGGGGCGGTGGCGGCGCTGCGCGGCCTCGGCCTGCGTACCATCCTGCTGACCGGCGACAACCAGGCCACCGCCGACGCGGTGGCCGCCGAAGCCGGCATCGGCGAGGTGATCGCCGGGGCAATGCCCGCCGACAAGGTGGCGGTGATCACCGGCCTGCAGGCGCAGGGGCGGTCGGTGGCCATGGTCGGGGACGGAGTCAACGACGGCCCCGCGCTGGCCGCGGCTGACCTGGGGCTGGCCATCGGCTCGGGTACCGACGTAGCCATCTGCGCCGCGGACATGATCCTGCTCCGCGACGATCTTGGCACCGTTCCCGAGGCGATCAGGCTCGCCCGCGCGACGCTGGCCACCATCCGGCGCAACCTTGCCTGGGCGTTCGGGTACAACATCGCCGCGATCCCGCTGGCCGCGGCCGGGTTCCTCAACCCGCTGATCGCCGGGGCGGCGATGGCCGCGTCGTCGGTCTTCGTGGTGGCCAACAGCGTGCGGCTGCGCCGGTTCGGCATGCCCGCCGCTGGCCTGGGCACACGACCGCGGCCCGCCGTGGTGCGCGAGGAGCAGCCCGGGGACGGAACCGGAACAAAGGAGCATACGGCGTCATGCCTGGAATGAATTCCGGCGTCAATCTCAACGACCCGACCGTGGTCGCGGCGTTCAAGGCGGTACTGCTCCACCAGGGGCTCATCGCGTTGCTGATCTTCACGCTGCTCGGGCTGGCCTGGGTCAGCGTGCGGGCCTGGCAGCCCTTCGCGCGGAACACCGCGGCGCAGGCGCCCGGCACGCCGGCACCTGCGGCGGCCGAGCCCGCCTGGCGCCAGGTGCTGCGGGTCGGCTTTGGCCTGATATGGGTCTTCGACGGCATCTTGCAGGCCCAGCCCAAGATGGCGGTGGGCCTGCCCTCGCAGGTGCTTGAGCCCGTCGCGGCGGCGTCCCCGCGATGGGTGCAGCACCTGGTGAACTGGGCCGGGACGAGCTGGTCGTATCACCCGATGCAGGCCGGGGCGTCAGCGGTGTGGATCCAGGCCGGGATCGGCATCTGGCTTCTCGTTGCCTCACACGGCACCTGGTCCCGGCTCGCGGGGCTGGCCAGCGTGGGCTGGGGGCTTGTGGTCTGGGTGTTCGGTGAGTCCTTCGGTGGCATCTTCGCACCGGGCCTGACCTGGCTGTTCGGCGCGCCGGGCGCGGTGCTTCTCTACTGCGTCGCCGGCGCCCTGATCGCGCTGCCCGAGCGGGCATGGCGCACGCCGCGGCTGGGACGGCTGGTCCTTGCCGGGCTGGGGCTGTTCCTCATCGGCATGGCGGTCCTGCAGGCCTGGCCCGGCCGGGGATTCTGGCAGGGCAGCCTGCACGGCCAGCCGGGCACGCTGGCCGGCATGGTCCAGACGATGGCCACCACCCCGCAGCCTCATGTCCTGTCGGCCTGGGTGAATGCGTTCGGCACCTTCACCGCCGCGCACGGGTTCGCGGTCAACCTGTTCGTCGTGGTCGCGCTCGCCGTGACCGGCGCAGCGTTCGTGACCGGGCAGCCCCGGCTGGTCCGCCCGGCGCTGATCTTCTTCACGGTGCTGTGCCTGGCGGACTGGGTGCTCATCGAGGACTTCGGCTTCTTCGGCGGGCTCGGCACCGACCCCAACAGCATGATCCCGTTCGTGCTGCTGGCCGTCGCCGGGTACCTGGCCCTGACCCAGGCCGCCGTGCCGGAGGCGGAGCCGGCCGCCGCCGGGGCGCGGGTGAGCTGGCGGGACCGGGTGCGGCCCGCGTCGCTGCGCCAATCGGTCTCCTCGGCCAGCTTCCAGGCGGTGGCGTCGGTGGCCGCGGTCGGACTGATCATCCTCGGCGCGGCGCCGATGGCCGCGGCGCAGGCCAACCCGGTCGCCGACACCATCCTGGCCGAGGCGATCAACGGTTCCAGCGCCCCGCTGAACATCCCGGCTCCGGCGTTCCGCCTCACCGACCAGCACGGCCGGACCGTCACGCTGGCGAGCCTGCGCGGCAAGGTGGTCCTGCTGACATTCCTCGACGACACCTGCTCGGTCGGACTGCCCGCTGATCGCGCAGGAGTTCCGGGACGCCGGCCAGCTGCTGGGCGCCGACACCCAGCACGTCGAGCTGGTCGCGATCAACTACAACCCGCTCTACACCCAGGTGAGCTACATCCAGGCCTTCGACCGCCAGGAGGGCCTGGCCACCGTGCCGAACTGGCTCTACCTGACCGGCACCCGCGCCCAGCTCGAACAGGTCTGGCGTCACTACGGTGCGGCGCCGGCGGAGATCCTGCCTGCCGGGTCCATGATCGGTCACGGGGACTACGCGTTCGTCATCGACCAATCCGGTCACCTGCGCCAGGAACTGGGATTCGATCCCGGCCCGGGCACCCAGGCGACCAAGTCGTCGTTCGCCGCCGAGCTGACCGACGCCGCGCAGCAACTGCTGGGGCACTCATGAACGGCAGCCCGCCCGGCCCTGATCGCGATGGCCCTGACGTCCGCGGCGCTCATCGCAGGCTGCGGCGCCACGGTGAGTTCCGGGCCGGGCCCGGCGCCCGAGGCACCACCAGCCGGGGCGCCGTTCCTGGCCACCTCCCTCGGCACCGCGTCCGGAACCTGGGCCATCACGGTCATGGGCGGTTCGGCCGCCACGCCACAACAACTTCTGGCAGCTATTCGTGCGCCCGGCCGGGAGCACCGAGTGGAAGCTGGTCACCCCGCCCGGGGTGGCCGACAACGGCGGCCTGGTCGCGGCCGACGCGAGCGGCCAATCGCTGATCACCGGGATCCGGCCCAGCCAGTACCTCACCTACACGCCACTGACCACCACCCGTAACGGCGGCCAGGCATGGTCACCGGCCGGGCCGCTGGACGCCGCCCTCGCCAACGTCCCCGACGCCCTGGCCGCGGCACCCGGGACCGGGCGCCTGCTCGCCCTGCTCACCAACGGCACCGTCAAGGCCGCCGCCCCCGGCTACACCCGGTGGACCACCCTCGCCAGCCAGCGCTCGCTGGCTGCGACCCCGGCCGGGCGGCGCTGCGGCCTGACCGCCCTGACCGCGGGCGCGTTCACCCCCTCGGGGACACCGCTGCTGGCAGGCCGGTGCAGCCGCCCCGGGACCGCCGGCATCTTCGCCGCCAGGAACGGCACCTGGCAGGCCGCGGGGCCAGCGCTCCCGGCCACGCTGGCTCACCAGCACACCACCGTGCTCCGGCTGACCCGGACATCCAGCGGCGACGCGGCGCTGCTGGAGACCGGTACCGGCCCGGAGACAAGCCTGCTCGCCGCCTGGTCCACCGGCGACGCGGGTCGCTGGGCGCTGTCACCCGTGGTCGCGCTCCATGGCGCCAGGCTGGCCTCAGCGTCCTTCGGCCCCGGCGGCGCGGCCGCGCTCGTCCTCACCGGGAACCGCGCCGAGACCATCACGGGCGCCGGGGCCACATGGCGGTCACTGCCCGCCCTGCCCGCCGGCACCGCCACGCTGGCTTCCGGGCCCTCGGGCGGGTTCGACGCACTGGCGGTCCATCGCACCAGGCTGACCGTCTGGCAACTCGGGCCCGGTACCACTGCCTGGCGAGCCACACAGGCCATGAACGTTCCGGTCCAGTTCGGCTCGTCGGGCTGACCGTGGCTACAGTGGAAAACCCCAGCGCGGATGGCGCCGCACCGAGGCCGGAGAGCCACATGCACGGGTACGCCCAGAACAAGGACAACTACCTCATCCGGCTGCGCCGGATCGAAGGGCAGATCCGCGGCCTGCAACGCATGGTCGAGGACGACAAGTACTGCATCGATATCCTCACCCAGGTAGCCGCCGCCACCAAGGCCCTGCAATCAGTGGCACTCGGACTGCTGGAAGAACACCTCAGCCACTGCGTCGCCGGCGCCATCGCCGAAGGTGGCGACACAGCAACCGCCAAGGTCCGTGAAGCGTCCGAGGCAATCGGCCGGCTCGTTCGCTCCTGAACCGGCCGTTATGGCTGCTCATGGCGGCATGCGGGGGCATCCGCCGCCGGGAACCGAGATCACCCCGGCCGAGACCGGGATCACGATCACCACCAGCGACATCGACGCGACCCATGCGGCGCTGAAGGCCCGCGGGGTCGATGTTGACGCCGAGGTGGCGAAGATGGGCGACCCGGTGCCGCCGATGTTCTGGATGCGGGACCCCACCGGCCACTCGCTGATGGTGGTCGAGCAGCCCTGACCGCCGCCCCGGGAGCGGAGTCCGGGGCCGGCCCGGGCTAGGAGCCTGCGGCCGGCCGCGCGCCCAGGTCGCGGGGCGTGACGAAGGCGGTGAGCCGGGCCTGGCCCCGGGCCAGCTCGTGCCAGGTTCCGGCGAACCGCAGCACCGCGACCGCGGCCGTGGGGAACTTCGCCCGCATCCGCTCCCGGTCGCCGGCACCGGCGCCGCCGGGCCCGGCGCCGGTGGGCGCCGCGAGCAGCACGGCCAGGTCACCGATCCCTGGGTTGTGCCCGATGACCAGCAGCGTGCCCGCCGCGGCCGGCGCTTCGCGGATCACGGCCAGCAGGTTCGCAGCCCCGGCGTCGTAGATCCTGCCGTCGAACGTGACCGGTGGCGTGGCCGCCAGGCCTTCCTGCACGAACTGCCAGGTCTCGCGGGCCCGCCGCGCGGTCGAGCACAGCACCTGATCGGGCACCAGCCCGGCGTCGCGCAGCCAGCGTCCCATCTCGGGCGCGGCCCGGATGCCACGGGGGGCCAGCGGCCGGTCGTGATCCGCCATGTCGGGCCAGGCCGACTTGGCATGCCGGAGCAACACCAGGGTGTGGCCGGGGTCTTGTGCCATGACTACAGCCTGGCAGGGCTGGACCCGGCCGGCTATGCCGGGTTCTGCGTGGCTGGCCGCTGCGGTGCGGGGGCATCGGGATGACCGGCCGCGCCGGGCCTGCTGGCGGCCCGCATCGGCGTCATGGCGGCCAGGCCGCCCACGACGAACAGCAGCCCGCCGCAGCTCAGGATCGTGTCGTAGGGGCCGAGGTGCACTCCCGCGACGGTGGCGTGGAAGCCGGCCAGCGCGGTGCTGGCGAGGGTTCCGGCCACGATCATCCCGGTCATCGAGGACAGCTCCAGGACCGGGCTGAGAACAGAGCTGACCCGGCCGAGGAACTGCGGCGGCGTGGCACTGAGAATGATCGGGTTGCTGACCGAGTTGAGCACGCCCGCGAAGAGCCCGAGGGCAAGGGCGAACGCGATGGCCGGCGCCAGGGCGGTCGACCTGGAGAAACCGATCAGCAGGATGCCCGCGCCGATAAGCGAGATCCAGAACAGGTTGCCGGCGGCGAACCGCCTGCTCAGACGGCCGGTGAGCATCGACCCGGCCACGGCACCGACGCCCACGGCGCCGATGACGAAGCCGAGCCAGCTCGCCCCGGCGTGCAGGTTGTACGGGACGAAGAAGGCGGCCAGGGAGTTGACCGCACCGTTCCCGATGAGCGCGACCGCCAGTCCCATGCCGAGCGCGATGAGCACCTTGCTGCGGCTGAAGTAGACCAGGCCGTCACGGAGTTCGGCGAGGTATCCCTTGCGGCCGGCGGCCGCATCGGCGCTGGCCGGCAGCGGCACGTTGATCGCCCGCACGCACAGGAACGAGGCGGCGAAGGAAGCGGCGTTCAGGATCAGCGCCCACTGCACGCCTAAGGTGAACAGCAGCGGAGCGGCCAGCGGCGGCCCGATGACCTGGGCCATCGCGCCCGACGCGGAAAGCTGGCCGCTGGCGGCGGGCTGCAGTTCCGTCGGCACGATCGCGCCGATGACCGCCAGCCGGGACGGGACGAAGAACTGGTCGAAGCTGGAGCAGGCCACGATCACCGCGTACAGGATCGTCAGCTGCGCACCGGCGGGCAGGTCGTGCCGCAGCGCGGGCAGCACGAGCAGGCTGGCCACCAGGACGCAGCGGGCCGCGTCGGACACGAGCATGATCCTGCGCCGGTTCCACCGGTCGACGAATACGCCAGCGATGGGCCCGACCACGACGGCCGGTACCGCCGCCGCGATCAGCGCGCCGCTTGCCGCCGCCGGTGCCCACGGCTCGCCCTTGGCGATGACCGTGGCGGTCCACAGCAGCGCGGTGACGTAGAAGACCATGTCGCCCACGGCCGAGATCGCCTGGCCGGCCCACAGCAGGCGCCAGTTCCTGTTGCCGCGCAGCAGGGGTGCCGGCCGGGACGCCGCCACTACCGGATCGTCCACATGGCAAGACCTAGCACAGCAGAACGGTAATGCCAGAGACGTTACGCATCGATGACGGCCAGCGGTGCCGCCAGGCGAGCCCATGGGATCCCACTGCGGGCGCCGGTGTTTGAAGCCTGCCTCGCCGGGCAGCGGGCGGGGAACGGAGGGAATCAATCATGGCTGCTGAGAACAAGGCCGCTAACAAGGTGACCGAGATCAAGGGCAAGATCAAGAAGAACGCCGGCCAGGCCACGGATGACCCGGGCCTGGAGGCCGAAGGCCGGGCCGAGGAGTCGAAGGGTGACCTGAAGCAGGCCGGCGAGAAGGTGAAGGACGCCTTCAGGAAGTAGCAACGTCCGCTGCGGATCGCCAGGTACCGCGGGCCACGGCCGGCGGTTCCGGCGGCCGCGGCCCGGGCTGCTGGCGCCGCCCGGTGCATCATGGGCGGATGCCGTTTTTTTCGTTTGAGGGCCGGGAGCCGGAGATCGGCCCCGGCGCGTGGATCGCGCCCACCGCCACCCTGGTCGGGGACGTGCGGGTCGAAGCGGAGGCGTCGGTCTGGTACGGGGCCGTGCTGCGCGCCGACTTCGGCACGATCATCGTGCGGCGCGGCGCGAACGTGCAGGACGGGTCGGTGCTGCACGGCGGTGCCGATCCGGTGACCGAGGTGGGCGAGGGGGCGACCATCGGCCACCTGTGCGTGGTGCACGGCGCGGTCATCGGCACCGAGGCCCTGGTGGGCAACGGCGCCACGGTCCTCGACGGCGCGGTCGTCGGGCCGCGTGCGCTGGTCGCGGCGGGCGCCACCGTGCCGCCGGGAATGACCATCCCGGGCGGGATGGTCGCCGCCGGGGTCCCGGCCCGGGTGGTGCGGGAGATCAGCGGCGGGGCCAGGCAGTGGGTGGAGCACAACCCGGAGATCTACCGAGCGCTGGCCCGGCGGCACGCCGCCGGCGTCAAGCCTGTCACCGGGTCTGCGGGCCAGTGAACCCGGGAGCCCGCCTGCTGCCGCCCCTGAACGCCGGATCGGGCAGGGTTGATGTGCCGTGTGCTCATGTGCGCATGGCGCCGAGTAGCAGGTCGGCGACCTGGCCGGGGTCTTCCAGGTAGGGCTGGTGCGCCATGCCGGGCAGCTCCTGGTAGCGGCCGCCACGCAGCCGGCCGGCCAGGTCGCGGCTGCGGGCGGCGATGAACGGGACGTCGAACTCCCCGCAGGCGACCGTCACCGGGACGCCGACCTCATCCAGGCGCTGCCACGCGTCCACACCGCTGCCGCCGTCGTCCTCCCGGTTCCCGTTTCTCAGGATGATCGCGTTCATGTCGAGGGCCAGTGCCCTGGCCTCGCCGCCGACCCGGCCCTCCGGCTGGGACGGCCCGTCCAGCCACAGCCAGGTCTCCAGGCGGTTGATCTCCGTCTGGTCCCCGGTGGCGTACGCCGCGTCCAGCAACTCGTCGAAGCGCTGGCTGTCCGGGTCCAGTTCGGCGGGTTCCGGCGCGCCGCTGACCGCCGAGCCGATCAGCACCAGGCCCGCGACCCGGTCCGGGGCCAGCAGGGCGGCGTCCAGTGCCAGGCCGCCGCCGGCCGAGGCGCCGGCCAGCCATGCCTGCCCGGCCTGCTCCCGGTCGAGGATGGCCAGCAGGTCGGCGGCGTGCGTGAAGGGAGCCGTGCTCACCGGGGACTCCCCGTAGCCACGCCGGTCATAGGCCGCCACCGTCACCTGTGGGGCCAGGCGCTGCGCCACCTGGCGCCAGCCGCGCCGGTCGGAAACCCCCTCGTGCAGCAGCACCAGCAGCGGGGCGCCGCCCGGCCAGCGTTCCCCGGCCAGGTCGCATCCCGTACGCGTGACAACGAACCGCTCGCTCATGACGTCATCCTGGCCGGGGCGCGCGGCGGCGGCAACGCATTATGCGCGCGGCGATCGGCTCCGCACGTCACCTGGCGCCATGCTGCTGAACTTCCCGGCTGCGGCAGCCGTGAACGTCTACGGCGGCCGCTCCGCCATGCTTGCAAGGGAGGACTCCATGATGTTTCGCCCGATATTGACTGCTGGCGCGGCCACGTTCGCCGCGGTTGTGCTTGCCGCCGGGCCAGCCCTGGGTGGCACCGCCCAGGCGAATTCCAGGTAGTTCGCCTGCCCGTCGGGCCGGCTGACGCAGCCCTCTAGTGCTTCCCAGCACGGGGATAACCCGTGCATGACCAGGCTGGCGAGGTCCCGGACGTGCGGCACCGGACTCGCGGGCGCCACGATAACGGGCTACGCGCGGCAGTCTGCCGGGTCATTGCGGCACTGGGTCGAGCAGCGCGCGGATCTGTGGCCATTCGGGGAAGTCGCCGCGGCCGAAGTAGCTGCGGAACATCTCTCTGTCGTCGCGCAGGCCGCCGAGCGAGTACACGATGTGGCCCGGCGTGTTGGGCATGTGCGGCGTCACGACCCGTCGCGCCGACGAGGGGAGTCTGCTCTCCCAGTCCTCCTTGATGTGCTCCACGCACAGCCGCTGCGCCACGATCTCTGGCCTGTCGCCGACGCGATACAGCAGGTATCCGCTGGCGTCTCGCAGTGGCGGGACTTCCTCGCCGCGGCGGGCGGCCTGGAAATGCTCGTGGAGGCAGTAGTCGCACGGCGGCCGCGGGCGCTGCGCCTCGCGGGCCAGGGTCTGGTTGATGGCTGAGCGAGATCGCCCGGTCAGCTCGTGGATGCGCTGCTTGGGGATGCCCACCTCAGCGGCGAAGCGGATCGCGTCAGCCTGGTAGCGGGTTATTTCGCCGATCAGCGTGAGCCTGTCGAGGGCGGCCTGCTGAAGCTCCCGCTCGCCGCCCTGTATGAAGTCATTCACGGCTGTAGTAAATCATACGTCGGTGTAGCTTGACGACAACCTGTCTATGACGGGGGTCCCAGCCGCCGACCCGGCAGGCGTCGGCGCCGATGGCCACATGGCGGGTTGTACCGGTCAGCAGGCAAGCCAGGTTTGCCCGCGCGGACCGCTGGCCGGCCTCATGGCGAGCGGCCGTCTGGCCGCCGGTGACCGGCTGACCTTCAGCCAGCCCCGGGCGAACCGCACGGCAACGGCGACGGTCCGCGCAGACGGCGGCCTCGAAGTCGGGGGGAAGACCGGGGTCTTCTGGTCACCGTCGAAGGCAGCTGCCGCGATCACTGGATCCCAGATCAATGGCTGGACGCAGTGGCGCAAGGCCGACGGCGGCCGCACGCTCGACGAACTACGCACGGAAGACGAAGAGGGCGAGGAGTAACGGACGACCGCAAGGAGCCCGCCGGCCACGAAACCGGCGGGCTCCTTGCGCGCCACCGGGCGCCTGGTGCCGCCGGGCCGGGCCGCGCTGAGCGATGTCGACCGGCCCGGGCTCCTGAATTCCGGAACTGGTAACACGTCGTATTCGAGTGTGTCGAGTTCTGCGGTGATGCCGGTGCACGACTGGCGGGCTGGTCGGGGCGTGGCCTGAACGACGGCCCCGGCCATGCGGCGATCAGAGTGTGGCGCAGCCGTAAGCAACCTGGACCGTTTCGGCTCTTGGCAAGGGCGGCAGCTCAGCGTAGACAAGATGTGCCCCGCTTGCCATCCGTTGGCATCTGCCCAGCGGCTATGGGCGAGAAGGTGGCCATCATGAGATCTGTTCAGCGTGGTGTGACGGTAGCCGCCGCACTCATCGCCGGGCTCATACCGGCAGCCACCAGCACGGCCGCGCCGTTAGGTGCGTCTTCCGCGCGGGCCACCGGCCGGGCTGCCACCAGTTGCAGCACGGTCGCCACCATCCCCGTGGGGCCCGCGGGCAATGTCTCGGCCGGGATCCCGGGCGTGTCCGCGGTGAACCCGCGCACCGGCAAGGTCTACGTTTCCAGCATCAACCCCAGCACCGGCGCCGGCCAGGTGGAGGTGATCAACGGCACGACCAACACGGTGGTGGCCACGGTGCCGGTCGGCGACAGCGCGACCGGGGTGGCGGTGAACCCCCGGACCAACACGATCTACGTCACCTTCCGCTCCAACCCCAGCACCGGCGCCGGCGCGGTTGCGGTGATCAACGGCACGACCAACACGGTGGTGGCCACGGTGCCGGTGAGTTTCGGCCCGTCCGGGGTCGCGGTCAACCCGCGGACCAACAAGATCTACGTCGCCAACACCAACCAGGTCTTCCACCGCTCCAAGTCCACGGTGTCGGTGATCAGCGGGCGGACGAACAAGGTCATCGCCGCCATCCCCGTGATCAGCTCGCCGACCGCGGTCGCGGTCAACCCCCGGACCAACAAGATCTACGTCATCAGCCAAACCAGCAACGCGGTGCAGGTGATCAGCGGGCGGACCAGCAAGGTGGTGGCCACGGTGCACGTGGGCTTCACACCGGCCGGGGTCGCGGTCAACCCGCGGACCAACAAGATCTACGTCACCTTCGACAACATCGCCGCCAGCCTCCACCACAACAAGGTCTTGGTGATCAGCGGGCGGGCGAACACGGTGGTGGCCAGGATCCCCGTGAGCATCATCCCGGGTGGGGTGGCAGTGAACCCGCGGATCAACAAGATCTACGCGGTGGGATCACCACTGGGCGTTCGAGGCGGCTTCCTGCTGGTGATCAGCGGGCGGACCAACCACGTGCTGGCCACCGCCCCCGCGGGCGGGCTGCCCTTCGATACCGCGGTCAACCCGCGAACCAGGGTCATCTACGTCACCAACGACGACGGCAACACGGTGGCCTTCACCTGCCGGCGGGGGTGAGCAAAGGGCCACGGTGAGCCTGCCGGGACAGGGGCCGCAGTCATGATGGTCACGTTTAGCGGGTGATAATCCGCTGTATCACTCGTTCGCCCGTGAGTTCAGCCTGGCTGAAGGTGCCGCGCGGGGAAATCGCGGTCATCTGGAACCTGGTGGCCGCGATCAACGTGTGTTCGTGGCGGGCATCATGGTGCTCGAACTTGGGCAGCGGCCTGGGATCCAGGTGAGGTTGAGGGGCTCTGAAGCTATACCGCTCGCCGTCCAGAGATCCTGTCCGGCCGGGACAGGATCTGCCGGACTTGCTTGCCCAGGCGCTGCAGTTATGTGACAGACGGTCACAACTCGGAGTCGCGCGGCACGCGATATCCGATATGCGCAACTCCCTGTCTGCCGGAGCGCCGTCAGGACCGCGCCGAACATGCGATCTGTGCGCTAACTGGGAGTTTGGGGGCATGAGGCGAGCCCGCACCTCGCCGCATGTAGGCGTGGCAGGTGCGCAGGCGCCCCCGGTCCCCGCGCGGGGACGCTGGTTTTGCTCACCCGATGGGTTTCGTGGTCCAGTTCGCCGGGTTGGCGCCGAGCAGCCGCAGGTGGTCCCTGAATAGGCTGGCCACGCTGATGGGGGGGTGTGCGCCTTGTTGGCCGATGTTTAGCGCCAGGCCGTCGGCGTTGGCAGCGCACAGGCCCTGGCTGGGCGGGCCGGGGCTGCCGCCGACGACGGGGGTACCGCCGTCCTGGTGGGTCACGACCACCCGGTAGCCGTTGATGATCTCGGAGCCCGACGTTGGGCAGAAGTTGCTGTGCGAGGTGGCAGGGTCGATGGTTGTGAAGGAGGGAAGGTTGGTCTGGAATTCCAGGCCGCCGTCGGCGCCCAGATCGGGGGTACCGGTGGTCAGCGCAAACCGGCTGGCCCGCAGCACCCCGCCGTCCGGCTGGTAGTACACGCTGCCCACCCGCCACCGGCTTGGCAGGCCGGTCAGCTGGGCCGGGAACACCAGCGGCGGCGTGGCGGCGCCGTAGCGGACGTGGCCGGCGATCTTGACCGCCTCGCGTTTGTACGCCTCGCGTTCGGCCGCGCTCAGCTTCGGGCTGGCATTCGCAGTTGGGAGCATCAGCCACGCCCAGCCGTCGCGGGCGTATTGCCAGACCAGATACGGGCCGCGCCCAGAATGCGCGGTGGCCCCGCACCGGCCGGCGCACGCCCGGTGATCCGTGCGGTGAGGTCCTCCAAGGCCGGGGTCGAGCATGTCAGCTCCCCGGCCGGGCCGGTGAGGTAGCACTGGCCGGCCGCGTAGACGCTGAGGTCCCAATTGGACAGGGCATATAGTTTGCGCCCCGCGACCAGTGCCACCACCTCCGGCCGCGCGTCGCCCGCCACCAGCCGGTTACCCGCGGGCAGCCAGCCGAACGACAGGTAGGGGACCAGCGGGTTGAACTGGCGCGGCGCCGTCGGCCCGTTGGCGGGCGGGCCGGGACCTAGCCGGACCGGGCCCGCCCCCACGGCCAGGGCCACGACTGCGGCCGTGGCCAGCACCGAGGTGCCGGCCACGCAGGCCCGGCGCCAGCGTAGACGCGCCCGGCCCCGGCGCCGGGCGAACTGGATATCCACCCGCGAGGGGGCCGGCCCGCCGTCGGCTATCTCGGCGAACAGCGCACGGATCTGGGACTCAATCATTGCGGGCCTCCTGGGTAGATCTGGTGCTCCGCCGCCGCGGCGGGCTGGCCGCCGGAACCGGCGGCAGGCGCGGGCCCGAGCGCGCGGCGCACCGCGGCCAGGGCCTTGGCCGTCTGGCTCTTCACCGTCCCCGGTGAGCAGCCGAGGATCTCCGCGGCCTGATCGACGTTCAGGTCGCAGTAAAAGCGCAACACCAGCGTCGCGCGCTGCCGGGCCGGCAGCGCCGCGACCGCCGCCCGCAGGTCAAGCACGGCATCGTGGTCGACCGCGGCGGCCGGCGAGTCGGCCACCCGGCCGCTCAGGCTCACCCGCCTCACCCAGGCCGAGCGCCGCTCATGGAGGAACTCGCGGACCAGCACGGCCCGGGCATAAGCGTCGGGATGGGCGCCCGCCCGGACCTGGCCCCAGTGCACATACAGCGCGGTCAGCGTGGCCTGCACGAGGTCATCCGCGCGCTGCCAGTCACCGCACAGCACCGCAGCCAACTCCCGCAGCGACGGCAGCCTGGCGGCGGCGTACTCGGTGTATTCGGCGTCCCGGCTGCGGCTCACCGCCGACCGCCATGCCTCACCACATGCTTCACACCTACTAGAGGCGCGCAGCGTCCCGTTCGGTTGCCACCCTCGGCAAGGTTTATCCCCCGCCCAACGCCCCGGCGAATGCGCATGCAGAGCAACCCACTCTGCGCGGGTCTACCTCAATTCAGAAGGCAGAAGCCTTAGCGCCCTATTCGGCAGGGCGCGTCCGGCCGCTGCCTTCGCCGGGTGCTCACCTTCCGTAACGGTCATCGTCCGCGCCGGCTCTCGTGCTCGGCGTGCCTTCATGCCTATTCCGGGCGGCGTGGGACAGAGCCTGTTCGGCTGGGCTGCTAAGAAGGTTGCGGGCGGCGTGCACGGCTGCCAGGGCGATGGCCAGGCGCTGGGCGGGAGTGGCGGCCGCCTGCTGGACAGCCCGGATCTGCGCGGAGTGAGCTTAGGTTTCTGCCCACCGGTACGACCCCGTGCCCGGGCGGCGGCCAGCCCGTCCATGGTCCGTTCCGACATCAGCGCGTGCTCGAACTCGGCGATCGCCCCGGGGATTTGGAAGAACATCCGCCCCACGGCGGTGGAGGTGTCGATGCCCTGATCAAGCACCACCAGGTCGACGCCACGCTCCTGGAGGCCCTTGGACAGGTTGATGAGGTGCTCGAGCGACCGGTCGAGCCGGTCGAGCTTGGTCACCATAAGCTGGTCACTGTCCCGGGCGACCAGCAGAGCCCGGTCCAGCTCAGGTCGGCGGGCCAGCTTGCCCGAGACCTTGTCGATTTGGTGACCGTAGCGGTAACCCCCGACAGCGTGACGCAGCCGCGGACACGACATGCGTTACACCGTGCTCCTGCGGAACTCTCCCGCCCGGGGAGTGTCCGCGAACGATTCGTCTGCGGACGCTGACACACCCGGGGGGGCGCTGGACAGGGGGCGGGTGACGAAACGCGTCCCGGCGTTCCCGGGGGGAGAGCCGGGCGGGAGCGTGGGTATCCAGGGAGTATGAGCACGCATCAGCCCATGTACAAGGACGCAGCCTCGATTTCCGGTGCCCGTGCTGCGTCGCGGTCCGCCGCGAACCTGGCTCGCTGGGAGCCGTGCTTACGCCCGGCCACGGCCCGGGCCTGCCGGAACGCATGCCCAACAGCGCTCCTGGTGACACCCAGCCGTTCCGCGGCCTGGCCGATGGTGTGCTGGGCCATTACATGGCGGCGTCCTCGGCCAGCTCTGCCGCGGCGCGCTTAGCCCCCTGACCTGCCCGGAAGGCCGGAACGCGGTCATAGCCGGCGCCGGAGGCGCAGCGGCGGCACGGAGCGCCAGTACTCAGATCGATAGTTTTCGGGATACTGGAGGCGCTGAGCCGCTCTCGCATCCCGGGCGGAGGAGACGCAGTGCTCCCTTGCCAGGCCCGGGGTTCAGGCACCGGGCGCGGCATGCTGAGGGGCGGTAACGAACGTGTCGAGCACTGAGCCGGCGAAGACCGGGCCCGTCGGGCGTGGGAACCGCAGGCCCCGGCCGACCCTGGCGGCCATCGCCGCCGAGGCGGGGGTCTCGCTGCCGACGGTGTCCAAGGTCGTCAACGGGCGCCCGGACGTCGCACCGGACACCCGGGCCCTGGTGGAACGACTGCTGGGCGAGCGCAACTACCAGCGCCCGGGCCTGCGGCGCGGGCGCCGGGCCGGGCTGATCGACCTCATCTTCAACGGGCTGGACAGCCCGTGGGCGGTGGAGATCCTGCGCGGGGTGGAGGACTGGTGCGCCGCACACACCATGGGCGCGACGGTCTCGGCGGTGCGGCACGGCAGCGCCCGGCCGGCCAGCTGGACCAGCGCGCTGGCGAGCCATGACACCGACGGGGTGATCCTGGTGACCTCGGAGCTGACCATGCCGCAGCTGCGCCAGGTCCGCGACGAGGGCATCCCGCTGGTGGTGGTCGACCCGGTCAACCTGCCCGCACCCGATCTGCCGAGCGTGGGCGCCACGAACTGGGCGGGCGGCCTGGCCGCGACCGATCACCTGCTGAGCCTGGGCCACCGCCGCATCGGGGCGATCACCGGCCCGCCCGGGTACCTGTGCAGCCGGGCGCGGATCGACGGCTACCGGTCGGCACTCGACCGGCTCGGCGCCCGGTTCGATCAGCGGCTGGTGCGGCACGGGGACTTCCAGCACGAGGGCGGCTTCCGCAGTGGCGGTGAGCTGCTGGATCTCGCCGAGCCGCCGACCGCGATATTCGCCGGCAGCGATCAGCAGGCGCTCGGGGTGTATGAGGCGGCCCGCCAGCGGGGGCTGCGGATTCCGCAGGACCTGTCCGTCGTGGGCTTCGACGACCTGCCCGCCGCGCGCTGGGTCTCGCCGCCACTGACGACCGTCCGGCAGCCGCTGGCCGACATGGGCCGGGTGGCCGCCGAGATGCTGGGCAGCCTGATCGAGGGCATACCGCTGCGCAGCCAGCGGGTGGAACTCGCCACCGAGCTGATCGTCCGGGAATCGACGGCGCACCTCGCGGCCTGAGGCCCTGGGCGGGGCGGCGCTGCCGAAAAGTTTCGGAAATCAATGGCGGAGTACTTGCTACCTGCGAGAAGTCCCGGAAGCTCGCCGGCCGCCGCTCGTATCTGACTCCAAGGCCGTTGACAAGCCATAATGACCTGCCTACGTTGGCCTCATCCGGATGTCCACGATATCGAAAACTTTCGATCGTGGAATGGCTCCTTCGCGCTCAAGGAGGCAATCCCATGAAACGTCGCAGTTTCCTCACGATGGGTGGCGCCGCCGGGCTGGCGGTCGCGATGCCCGGCGTCGCCAGCGCAGCGGTGGCCGCTCCCGGGCGAACGCGGAAAGCCGCTCGCCGGCCTGACTTCGGCTCACCGGGCAGCCTGCGCGACCTGGCCGTGCCGATCGGCCTGCACATCGGCACGGCCGTCATCCCGTTCGACCTGGACACCCCCGCCTACACCGCGATTCTCGCGGAACAGTTCTCCGCCGTTACCCCCGGCAACGCCATGAAGTGGGGGGTGGTCGAGCCGGTCCAGGGGCAGTTTGACTGGTCGGACGCCGACACCCTGGTCAGCTTCGCGGAGCAGAACGGGCAATTGGTACGCGGGCACACGCTGCTATGGCACAACCAGTTGCCCGACTGGCTCACCACGGGCGTCGCGAACGGCACCATCAGCAGCACCCAGCTCATGGATCTGCTGGAGCAGCACATCTTCACCGAGGTGGGCCGCTACCGGGGCCGGATCTGGCAGTGGGACGTCGCGAACGAGTTCTTCCTGGACGCCGACCCGTCCGGCATCAACCCGAACGACTTCTGGGTCGCCAACCTCGGCGCGGGAGTGATCCCCCAGGCCTTCAAGTGGGCCCGCGAGGCGGACCCGTTCGCCCTGCTGTTCTACAACGACTACAACATCGCCGGCGAGGACGGCACCAACGCCAAGAGCGACGCGGTGTACGCCTGGCTGCAGCAGATGCTGGACCAGGGCGTGCCCATCGACGGTGTCGGCGACCAGGGCCACCTCGACACCCAGTTCGGGTTCTCCCCGCAGCAGATGACGCAGGACCTGCAGCGCTACGCGACCCTCGGCCTCAAGGTGGCCATCACCGAGGCCGACGTGCGGACGTTCGTCAACAACCCCACCGACCAGGTGCCCACCGACAACCTCGCCCTGTTCGCGCAGCCGTTCGAGTTCGCGCAGATGCTCGGCGCCTGCCTGGAGACCCCCCAGTGCATCTCGTTCACCGTGTGGGGCTTCGGTGACGCGGACTCCTGGGTTCCCGGCGCCTTCACCGGTGAGGGATACGCCGCGCTCTACGACGTGAACCTCAACCCGAAACCCGCCTTCTTCGCCCTGCAGCAGGATCTCCGGTTCGGCGCCTTCGGCGCACCGCGCCGGTCCCTCGGCGGCCGGCACCGCTAGCTCACCCTGTCGAGTCCCGGTTGGCGGCGGCCCCCCAAGTCCGCCAACCGGGACTTCTGGTCGTCGCCGGGGGCAAGGTGTTCATGGCCTCGGACGACAACGTCAGCGGGCGCAGCCTGGTCTACGCCATGGGCCTGCCGCGCTGACCCGCGGGCCGGTGGGAACAGCGGCAGGCCCGGCATCCCGTGGGGGATGCCGGGCCTGCGCCGATCGGGTCAGTAACCGGCGACCTGCATGGCGTGGAGGAACGCCCTGGTCTTGCCGATCTCCGGCGTGGTGGTGTTGACGTAGATGCCCTGGATGGGGGCGGACTTGGCGGCGGTGGCCATCTGGGCGGCCGTGCCGTAGCTGGTGGAAAGCTCGGCGTCCACGGCTACCTGCGGGTTGGCGCCCTGCGCCTGGCTCTCGGAGGAGCTGTAGAGGTTGTCGAACTCGGCCGGGTTGGTGGTGTTCACCTGGTCCTGGACGACGACGACGTCGGCGGAGGCCGCGGCCGCAGCCGGGATGTTGCAGCGCAGGTACCAGTGGTCGAGGCTCTCACCGGGCGTCTCGGGGCAAGCCGAGCCGGGCACCAGGCCCAGGTCGCGGCCCGGGGCCTCGATGACCTTGAGGCCGTTGGCGTGCGCAAGCTGGCCGAACTCTTGCATGTACAGTGCCGGGTTCTGCTGCTCGTTGACCGGGGTCGCCGACCAGTACTCCGAGTCATACATGACCCACTGGTAGGACGGTGCGATGGCGTGATTGGCAATGTCGGAAGCGAATTGCGCGTAGGAGGTGTACACAAGAACGCCGGAGGTGGTGAATCCGTCACTCACCGGGGAAGTGCTGGTGCTGGGCCCGGTCGCATATGAACCGGACGTGTTGAAGAAGTGATTCGCGGTGGCCGGGGAAAGCTGGTACAGCTGGTGAATGTTCCAGCCGGTCATGATCCAGTTGGTGGTCGTGCTGGCCGAGGCGGCTGCCGTGCCGAGGGCGACAGCGACGGCGCCGACGGCGAGCGTGGCGACTGCGATGACGCTGAGCTTGGCGATGATCTTCTTGACCGGGCTTGCGGTTGCGGTGGCGGACATGACTACCCCTTAGGAATGCTTCGTTTTGTTTTTAAGTACATGACTACTGTGCAAAAAATTGGGGTCCGTCCCCAGAGGAATTCAGCCCGTCTTGCGGGAGATGTTCGCCCCGGTCTGTTCGGCCGCTGAATCGCCGATCGCGGAGTAATACGGCCCGGGTAAGAAAGGCCCGGCGCCGCGGCGGCACCGGGCAGAAGGCCCGGGCCGAAGGTCCCGGCCGGCGCTGCATGCCCTGTCCCGCCGGGCCTTCGGCCGGGCGGGCTACCTGATCACGAAGGCGCCGAGGCCCTCCGGCTGCTCGGCCTGCACGGTGACGCCTGCCACCATGGCCAGGCGCGGGCCGTGCTGGGCCCAGTCCAGCAGGGGCTGCACGGCCGTGGCCGGGCCCTCGAAGACGGCTTCGACCCGGCCGTCGTCAAGGTTGCGCACCCACCCGGTCACGCCACGCTGCCAGGCCATCCGCTGGCAGGCGGCGCGGAAGTTGACGCCCTGGACCTGGCCGGAGATCAGCACCCGATAGCGCACCACATGCAGACGCTATGCCGCCGCGCCGCAGCGCGGGCGGTTGCACGGGTTTCCTGGAAGGCTGGTGTGGTGACCGATTTCACAGATGAGAATCTGGCCGGTTCCCGGTTCGAGGATGTGGACCTGACCGGCGCTTCCTTCCACGACGTGGACCTCACCGGGGCGCGCTTCCGCCTGGTGGACCTGACCGGGGCCCGGATCCGCGACGCCGCCCTGGTGGATGTGGACATCACCGGCGACATCAGCAACCTGCGGGTCAACGACGTGGATGTGGGGCCGCTGGTGGAGGCGGAACTCGACCGGCGCTACCCGGACCGGGCCAGGATGAGGCCCGCGGACGCCGGCGGGTTCCGCGAAGCCTGGGACATCCTGGAGCGGCTGTGGCAGCGGACCGTCGAGCGGGCCCGCGGGATGGACCCGGACCTGCTGCACGAGCGGGTCGACGAGGAGTGGTCCTTCATCGAGACACTCCGCCATCTCGTCTTCGCCACCGACGCCTGGGTGAAGCGCGCGATCCTGGGAGATCCGTCGCCCTGGGATCCGCTGGACCTTCCGCATGACGAGATGCCCGCCGAGCCCGCCGTCCCGCGCGACCGCGGCGCCCGGCCGTCCCTGGACCAGGTGCTCGCGCTGCGCGCGGACCGGATGGCCACCGTGCGCCGGGTACTCGCGGGCCTCACCGACGCCGCGCTGGAGGGCCGGACCGTGGCGGTCACCGAGCCGGGCTACCCCGCGCCGGAAAGCTTCCCGGTACGCCGCTGCCTGCAGGCCATCCTCAGCGAGGAATGGCAGCACCGGCTGTACGCGGAACGGGACTTCGACCTGCTGCAGGCGCGGCCGGCCTGACGCGGCGCACTGCCCGGCCGGCCTGCGCGAGAGCGCTGGGAGATCCACGACGGATCCCCAGCGCTCTCGTTGCCTGGGCGGGGCGGAGTTGCCCGCAGGGAACTTCCCGCGCCTGAGCCTCCTTACGTGGTCACCGTCTGCGGGAAGGCGACCGGGCTGCGGTTGAAGTTCTGGTCCACGGCACGCACACCGAACTGCACGTTGTCCTTGGCGATGTTGAGCGTGACCGAGGTGACGTTGCCGACCGGGATTGCCTGGGTCCAGTCCGGGTCCGTGGTCTGCCGCACCACCACCTCGTAGCCGATCAGATTGGACTCGGGGTTGGCGTCCCAGGTGAGCGGGGTGAGGTTGGTGCCGGCGAAGTTGACCGGCGGCGAGACGTGGATCTGCGCGTTCTGGGGCGTGCTCGGCGAGGAGGCCAGCGCCCACAGCGCGGCCGCGTTCACCCTGGTCACACCGGCGACGTAGTTGAAGTCCACGTACTGGATCAGGTCGCCCAGTTGCACGCCGTTGACCACCTGGGTGTTCTGGTGCTCGTGGTCGAAGTTCTCCCGCGGCTCGGTGAACCTGGCCGCGGCGTAGCCCTGGCCCTGGAACGAAACGTGGTCGCTGCCGCGCAGGTACCGGTCCCGCCGCCAGATCAGCTCGATGTTCATACCGGTCAGCCCGAACGGCGCCACCTCGTTGACGAACCGGCCAAGCTGGCGGGCCTTCCCGTCGTTCTCACCACCGACCGACTGCATGAGGGAGATGTCCTCCGAGGTCGCGTTGGTCGGGATGCCCTCAAGGAACATCCGCACGGTGAACGGGTCGGGCGGGGTGCCGTCGTGGGCATTGCCGGTGCCGATGATGTCGTTGCTGAACATGCCCTGGACGTCGTTGCCGGCCGCTGCCATCTGCTGCGCCATGAAGGTCGAGCCGTAGAGCCCCTCCTCCTCCCCGTCGACGGTGGCGAAAATGATGGTGCCGGGGAACTGGTGCGTGGCGAACACCCGGGCGAGTTCGAGGACGCACGCGACACCGGAGCCATCGTCGTCGGCCCCCGGTGCGTCGCTGGTGAAGTCCAGTATGTTGGTCACCCGGGAGTCCAGGTGCCCGGTGACCACGTAGAACCGCTCCGGGGATGCGGTCCCCTGCAACGTGGCGATCACGTTGGTGATCGTGGTTGGCACGGGGATGTTGCTGGAGACCGGCTGCACGAACGTCTGCTGCTGCACGGTCATGTTGCCGTTCGAGGTGGCGGCGATGGCCTGCATCTGCTGGGTCACCCACGCGGTGGCCGCGCCGATGCCGCGCACCGGGTCGGTCTGGCTCGACGCGGTGTGCCTGGTGCCGAACCCGACCAGAGTCTGGATGGTGGCCTCGATGCGGTTCGGGTCGATCTCCCGGAGCAGGGCGACCAGATCCTCGTCGGGTTCGCGCCTATGGGGGATGGGCTTGGGCTTGCCGATAGTCGCGGCGCTGGCTGGGACAACCTGCGAGACGATCGGCGCGGCGACGCGGCGATGGCGGAGGCGGACAGGAACGCGCGGCGGCTTGGGCCTTTTGAGCCCGAAACGTCATTGTTCTCCATGTCCTGAATCAAGAACGGTTCAGGTCGCCTGTCAAGCCATTAGCGCCATTAGGTTACGGAACGGCGCAGGGCGGCCGGGCGGCGCCGGACAGGGCACGCTGGGCCCCGGATCGAGCGACCTCACCTGATCCCGGCGTCAGCCGGGCGCGGCGCCGGGGACCAGGCCGGTCCCCGGCGCCCGCACCGGGCATGCGCGGTCAGGCTTCGAGGTTGGCCCGGCTGCCGTAGGTGCACAGCCCGTACAGGGCGACCACGTCCATGGCGATGATGGTCAGGGACCAGAACGGGTAAGCGGGGATGAAGAACATCTGGTTGATGGCGTTGAGCCCGATCACGATCACCGCGAACCAGCGGGCTGCCTGGTTGCCCGCGAGCACCCCGGCCGCGGCCAGCAACAGCAGGATGCCGATGATCAGGGTGATCCAGCCCCAGGCGCGCTGGTTCGCGAACACATAGTGCGCGTGGGCCGTGAAGACGTGCGAGTTGGCGATCGCGGCGATGCCGTAGATCACGTTGAAGCAGCCGACGACGACCAGCAGGATCGACGCGAACATGACCAGGCCGTAGCCGTGGCCCTCTTCGTGACGTCTGGCCTCGCCGACGCTTGGGGTGGTTGATGGCGGCATCATGGTGGCCTCCCATGCCGGAATCGCGAGGTTCGCTTTACCTCTAACCCTGGGAGAGCCGCCGGCCGATGTCGTCACCCAGCAGCGGGTGATTCCGCTCGCAGGCGGCGCGCGGGCCGTCCGGCCTGCCGCAGTGACGCTGCCCTGCCTGACCTGGCCCGGCGCGGGCGGGCCGGCGGCGCCGGCGCGGCGCATCCCGGGTCCCCCCGCGGCGGGTGATGACGCGGACCCGATCCTGCCGGGCCCGCGGGCGGCCGGTCTGCTGTGGCAGGCCCCCTTGTGGTGACACCCCGCCGGCTCAGTGTAGGTCTGGCCGGCGGGGTGCGCTCAGGGCTCCCCCCGGCTTGGCCGGGGCTCCATCCCCGGGGGGAGCCAAGAGCCATATCACCCTGTCAAGCTGACCGTCCGCTGGATAAGAACTGCACATCACCTGGACAATTTCCGAAAGAAACCCGCATGTGGCCTGAGGCGGCCATTGATGGCTGCGAGGCGCGCGGGGCGGTGCCGCCATTGGCTGGCGGGCCCCGGGGGCCGCCTTCGGCCGGCGCCGCGGCCCGGACGCGGCCGTGCACGGGCCCGCCAAGCGCGCGCGAAACGTAGGGTTTCCCCCGACGCGGCGGCACGGCCGCTGAGCCTAATTTCTGACCATGTCAGTGCTGGGTGGGTGCGGCGACCGGGTGCGGCCCAGGGCCGCTGCCGCCGGTGTGGGCGCGGTGCAGGCCCGGTGACCAGGCCCGAGCCACAGTGGCACGTGGCGGAGTGCCTGCTGCCCGGCCTGTCCCGCGCGACCGCCGAGGCACTGGGGCGCCGCGTCAGGCGGGCGCTAGCGGGCCCGCCGGGCAGCCAGGTCTCGTTCCTCGGCTCGCTGCTGATGCCCCAGGACGAGGTGCTGCTGTGCCTGTTCGCCGGACCGGAGGCCGAGGTCCGCGCGGTGAGCGAACGGCCGGCGTCCCCTTCGAGCGCATCCTTGCCTGCGTTGCGATCGGCTGGCGGGCAGGCAGGGCCGCGGCCGCGAATGAGCCAAGCCGGGCGGACGGGGCGTACCGGGGGCAAGGGCCGCGGCACCTGCCCCGTGGCAAGGACGAGAACTCACGGTGATCCCGGTCCTGAGGTCAGCGGATCCGGAGCGGGAGCGCACGCGGCCCGCGGATCTGGCCGGCCGACCAGGTCACCGCTGCCGGGTCGGCGAGGGTGAAGGCACCGATCCGCTCCAGCCAGACCTCGAGGGCGACCCGGAGTTCCATCCGCGCCAGGTGCGAGCCGACGCAGCGGTGGATGCCGAGGCCGAACGCGGCGTGCCGGTTGACCGCACGGTCGATCACGACCTCGCCGGCCCGGTCGAACTGGGCCGGGTCGCGGTTGGCGGCCGGGAACGACAGCAGGATCCAGTCGTCGGCCTTCATGTCCACGCCATGCCAGTGCATGTCCTCCCTGACCAGCCGCGCCATGGTGACCGGCGCGTAGGCGCGGAGGAACTCCTCCATCGCGGTCGGCAGCAGCGCGGGTTCGGCGACGAGCCGCTCACGGTCCGCAGGCATCCTCGCCAGGTGCCACAGCGAGGCGCCGATCGCGCTCCAGGTCGTGTCGATGCCGGCGATGAGCAGCAGGGCCATCGTGCCGACGACGTGATCCGGGCCCAGCTTCTGGCCGTACAACTCCGCGTTGAGCAGGTAGCTCGTGAGGTCGTCGCGCGGGTTGTCGATGTGGTCGTGTACCTGCACGAGCAGGTAGTCGAACAGCCGGGAGACCCGCTCGATGCGCTCGTCCGGCGGCAGGTTGATGCCTTCGAGCAGGTCCGCGACGAACACGGCGAACTGCGGCCCGTCCTCGGGCGGGAAGCCGAGCATGTCGGTGATGACCCGCATCGGGATGTGCTGGGCGTAGTCGCGGGCGGCGTCGACGACGTCCTGGTCCGCGAAGCCGTCGATGAGCGAGTGGCAGAACGCCCGCGTGGCCTGCTCCTGCCGTTGCACCGCGGCCTTGGTGAAGCGCGGGCAGCAGCAGTTTGCGGGCGTCGTGGTGGAACGGCGGGTCGGAGGAGATCGGCGGCGAGCCGCCGATCGGCGCCAGCTCGCGGGGCGGCCGGAAGTTGCTCAGGATGATCGACCGGGAGGAGAAGCGCTCGGTGTCGTAGGCGATCGCCGCGACGTCCTCGTAGCGCGTCGGCAGCCAGGCGCCGCCGAACCGGTCGGTGTGCGCGATCGGGCAGCGCTGCCGCAGGTCGTCCTGGATCGGGTAGGGGTCGGCGGCCCACTCGGGCTCGACGTGGGAGAAGTCGGTCGCCCAGTCCGCGACCGGGCCGGTGACGATCTCGGCGATGGTGCCGAGCACCTCGTCCTCGCGCGTCTCCCGGAAATCCTCGGTGAACCGGTCGTCGGCGGCCATGTCAGGCCTCCTCGATGTCGATCGCGTGCTCCGGGCAGTTCAGCTCGGCCAGGCGGGCATCGTGCTCCTGGCCCGGTGGCACGGTGCCGTCGCCGAGGACCATCCCGTAGCCCTCGTCGTCCTCGCCGAACAGGCCCGGAGCGAGGTCGTAACAGCGGCCATGTCCCTGGCAGCGCCCGGGATCGATATACACCTTCACCGCGTTGCTCCCCTCTGTTGCGCGCTGCTCCGCGCCGGCCCGCCGCCGGGCGAGAGGGCGGACATCAGGCGGGTGAGCAGCGCACCCCACTCCTCGTCACCGACCGCATGAAGATCCGGCGTCACCAGCGCGCTGCCCATGGCGAGCAGCAGGCAGAAGTGGGCGAGCGCATTCGGTGACAGCGCCGGGTCAAGTTCGCCGCCGGTCTGGGCGGCACGGACAAGTTCCGCGATCCAGTCGGCGCGCTCGCCGACGTAGTCGCGCATCGGCCGGGCGACCTCCTCGTCGCGGCGGGCCGCGACCAGTCCCTCAACGATGAGGTAGCCGGGTGCGCCCCGGCGGCGGGGCAGCCACCGGCCGATGACCAGCAGCAGGTCCGTGATCGACCGGTCCGGGTCGGCGGCGAACACGTCGGCGAGCAGCCGCCGCCCGTGCGTGCGCAGCGCATCCACCAGCAGTTCCGCCTTGGAGCCGAAGTGCGCGTACAGCGCGCCATTGCTGACGCCCGCGGCCGCGGCGATATCGGCCACACGCGTCCCGTCGTAGCCGCGCTCGGCGAACACGTCGGCCGCCGCGCGCAGCAGGCGCTGCCGTGTCTCGGCCGCGGTGACACCCGCAATCCGGCCCATAGACAGAATTAAAAGAACGTTCATCTGATTCGTCAAGGGGCGGGTGGCCCGGCACCTCCGATTCAGGCGGGTGCGGTCAGGCCGATGTCACCGTCGTTACGAACCAGGCTGCCTGGTGGACGGCGCTGTCGGCGGCGGCGACCAAGCCGGGGAGCAGGGCGAAGTCGTGCCACATGCGCGGCCACCTGGTATAGGTGACGTCGGTGCCGGCCGCTGCGGCGCTGGCGGCCAGAGCCTCGGCATCGGGCGCGAGCAGATCGTCGGCGGCCGCCTGGATGAGCAGCGCGGGCAGGCCTGCGTGCGTGGCATGCAGCGGGGAGACCGCCGGGTCCGCCCACTTCGACGGGTCAGCGTACGCGGCGGCGCAGGCCGCCAGCCAGGGCGGGTTGAGCAGCAGGTCCCGGCGCACAAGCTCCGGCAGGGCCCAGCGGTCCCGGGTGAGGTCGAGCCACGGCGACATGAGGATGCAGCCGGCCGGAACCTTCGCGCCCGCATCGCGCAACGCGAGCACCAGCGACAGCGCGAGTCCGCCGCCGGCCGAGTCGCCGGAGACCACTATCGAGGCCGGATCGGTCTCGCTGAGCAGCGCGTCCAGCACGGCATGGGCGTCGTCAAGGGCGGCGGGATGAGCATGCGCAGGTGCCAGCCGGTATTCGGGCACCACAACCCGGCACGCTGCCTGCGCGCTCAGGTGCGCGGCCCAGGTCCGCATCATCCGGGCCGAGCCCAGGCAGTAGCCGCCACCGTGGAAGTGCACCACGGTGCGCGCTGGCCGTGCCGTTCCGGCCGTTACCACTTCGGCGGGCACCCCGTGCAGCATGCTGGCGGTGACGCTGGTGCCCCGCGGCACTGGCGCGGTGCGCATGATCTGGTCGAAGCGCCGGCGTTGCGCCTCCCAGGCCAGGCCGGGATCGAGGACGCGGCGGCCGAGTTGCCGTATCCCGCGGCGCACCAGGGCCGGTGGCAGGCGCAGGCGGCTCGCGCGGGACGCGGCCGTCCGTCCGGCGCGGCCGGGCGCGGCGGTCATCCGCGGACCGCGCCGGGCGTGGCGGGGGCCGGGGATCTCGGCATGGCCCGGTACCTGGCCAGGTCGAACCGGCGGACCCGGTGCCGGTACAGGAAGGTGTGGTCGGGCCAGTTGTTGGTGTTGCGGCCCGAGGCCGTGGTGTACCAGCTGCGGCACCCGCTCTCCCACACCGAGGTGCGGCTGGATGTGGTCACCCAGGCGTTGAACGCCTGCTGCACCTCCGGGCGCACGTCGATCCAGCCGAGGCCCTCCGACTCCAGGGCCCGCAGTGCCGCCGCCACGTAGCCGATCTGGCCTTCGAGCATGTAGAGGATCGAGTTGCCGCCGAGGTTGGTGTTGGGCCCGTAGAGCATGAAGAAGTTCGGGAAGCCCGCGACGCTGATGCCGAGGTAGGCCTCCGCGCCGTCGTGCCACGCCTCCGCCAGGCGGCGCCCGCGCAGGCCGGTCACTTCCATGGGCGCCAGGAAGTCGAGGGTGCTGAACCCGGTGCCGTAGACGATCACGTCCGCGTGGCGGATGGTGCCGTCGGCCGTGCGCACGCCGTCGGCGACGATGCGCTCGATCGGGTCGGTGACAAGATCGACGTTCGGGCGGGCCAGCGCCGGATACCAGTCGTTGGAGAACAGCACCCGCTTACAGCCCATCACATAGCCGGGGACGCACTTGGCGCGCAGCCCCGGGTCGGTGATCTGCGTGCTGAGCTGGCGGCGCCACAGCTGCATCGGCGCCGCGAGCAGCTTGGGCGACAGGACGAACCCGCTGGTGAGCAGTTCACCGTGCAGGAAGATGCGCAGCCGGTCGGCCTTGCGCACCACCGGGAACCTGTCGTAGAGGGCCAGCTCACCCTCGCCGTAACGCCGGTCGGTCTTGGGCAGCACGTAGGGCGGGGTGCGCTGGTAGACGTCCACGCGGGCGGCGGCCTTGGCGACCTCCGGCACGAACTGGATGGCGCTGGCCCCGGTGCCCACGACGGCCACCTGCTTGCCGTCCAGGTCGACGCCGTGGTCCCAGCGCGCGGAGTGCCAGGAGGGGCCGGTGAAGTCCGCGCGGCCCGCGATGTCGGGCAGGGCGGGCCGGTTGAGCTGCCCGACCGCGGAGATCACCGCGCTCGCCTGGATGGTGTCGCCGTCGCCCAGGTTCAGGTTCCAGCGGGCCCGGCCCTCGTCGAACTGGCACGCGGTGACGCCGGTCCCGAGGCGCAGATGCGGGCCGAGGCCGTTCTCCTCGGCCAGGGCGCGCAGGTAGGCCAGGATCTCCCGCTGCGGGGGGAAGCGGCTGCTCCAGCGCCCCGGCTGGAACGAGAACGAGTACAGGTGCGCGGGCACGTCGCAGGCGGCACCGGGATAGGTGTTGTCCCGCCAGGTTCCCCCGGGCTCGTCGCCCTTGTCGACGATCAGGAAGTCCTCGATGCCCGCCCGCCGGAGCACGATGCCCATGCCGATCCCGCCGAACCCGGCGCCGACGATGACCACGCGGTACGACGAATTCCCGGGCATTGGGCCCTCCTCGCAGGGTGCGCGGCCCAGGCGGGCGGCCCGGGTAACCGGGCCCGCCGAGGACCCGGCACGGGCAGGATAACGCCAGTTGCCGGGAACGTCCGGCGTTGCGTGCGGCGGCCAGGCGCGCCCGGCCGGGGTCACCCCTCCCCCGGCCGCGGTTACGCCCCGGCCGCGGTCACGCCCCGGCCGCGGTCACGCCCGGCCGTGTGACGGCCCAGCCGCAGCCACCGCCTAGCCACGGTCACTGGCCGGCCACCGGCTCACTGGGCTGCGGGACAGGTTCGCCGGCAGCGCCGCCGACACCTGCCAGCCACCGGCGGTGGTGGGGCCTGAGGTCAGGCTCCCGCCGCAGGCGTCGACCCGCTCGCGCATGCCGGCCAGGCCATAGCCGCCGCCGGACCGGGCCAGCCCGGCCGGGCTCTCGCGGGGAGCCGCGTTGACTATGTCCACGGTCACGCCGGCTCCGTCGCCATGGATCGTGATGTCCACCGGCGCGCCGGGGGCGTGCTTGAACGCGTTGGTGAGGGCTTCCTGGACGACCCGGTAGGCGGTCTCGGACGCGGCGTCGTCGAGGTGGTCGCAGTCACCCTGGAAACGGCAGTTCACGGTCAGGCCGGTGGCGCTGGCCCGGCCCACCAGTTCGCCGATCATGGCCAGCCGGGGGGACGCACCGGACGGAATCTCACCGGCCAGCAACTCGACCAGCCTGCCGATCTCCGTCTGGGCCTGCGCGGCCGCTGTCGCGACCGATTCGAGCGCCTCCGCGACCTCGCCGGAGTCGGTCATCCGCTGGCCGGCGCTGGCCTGCACGACCATCACGCTGAGACAGTGCGCGACGACGTCGTGCAGGTCCCGGGCGATCCGCGCCCGTTCGTAGCGGACGGACTCCTCGGCGAACACCTCCTGCTCGGCGCGCAGCTCATCGTTGCGGGCCTGGAGTTGCTCGGCCAGACGGCGGCGGGAGAGCACGACCCGCCCTGCCAGCCAGGGGCCGAAGGTGATCATTTCGGCGACCGGGCTGAAGCCGCCGCCCGCGAGCTGCACGCAGGCCGCCAGCAGCACGGTCCCGGCCAGCCCGGTGGCGGCACCGGTTTCGGCCCCCAGGCTGTAGCTGAGCAGGAACGGCACGCTCAGCAACGGGGTGCCCACGCCGTTGAGCACGGCGGCTACCCCCAGCGGCCAGCCGGCGAGCAGCAGCGCGCAGGCCACCCCGGCGGCGGCCACCGGCCACCGGCGCCGGACGGCGACCGTGGCGGCAAAGGGCAGCAGGAAGAGCAACGCCGCCCACTGCCCATTCCCGCGCGCAGCCGCCAGGCTCAGGTAGCCAATTGCCCAGGCCCCCAGGAGCACGGCCAGCAGCACATCGCCGCGCCACGAGGTGAGCAGCCGTTTCAGCAGGCCGCCGAGGTCAGGCATGAGAGCTGACGAGGGGAAGCCTGGCGGTGGCATAACAGACTCCGCCGGCCACCCGGCTATGGACGGTGCCGCCGTGCAGGCGGGCGCGTTCGCGCGCGGCCGCCAGCACGGCCCGCACGTCGGCACTGGGTGCGGGCGGCCCGGAGACGTGCAGCTCCAGGGCATCCGGGCTGAAGTGGAGGCGCACGTCGACGGCCGCGCCCGGCGTGTCCGCGAGGGCCTGCAGGAGATGCTCCACGATCCGGTAACCGGACAGCTCCAGCCCGGCCGGCAGGGTGCGCGGATTCCCTTCCACGGTGAGCCGGGCGTCAGCGCTGGTCGCCCGGGCGAGCAGCCCGGACATGCTGGCCAGGGTGGGCTGCGGCTCGCTGGGCGCGCGCTCGTGCAGGGAACCGAGGAGTTCCCTGAGGTGCCCGAGCACGGCCCGGCCGTCGTGCTCGATCGCGGCCAGGGCCTGCCGGGCCGCGGCGTCGCCGTCGCCGACGGACGCGGCAGGCCCGTCATCCTCCGTGAGCGCGCCGAGCCCTGCGGCCGCGGCGGCGGCGATGCCCCCGATCTGCGTGTGCAGGGCACTTTCGAGATCCGCGCTCATCTTGGCCCGGTCGGCGAGGACCGCCAGGCGTGCCGTCTGCTCCCGCTGGGCGCGCAGTTCCGCCGAGCGCTGCCGCAGCGCCTCGGCCGTCCTTGTCCTGGCGCCGACCAGGCGGCCGGCCGCGAAGAACGCGACCAGCAGGGCCAGCACGAAGGACAGCCCCTGGACCTCGATCTGCGGATCGTAGAGGCCTTCGGCGACCACCGCGCCGGCGCAGAGCGCCAGCCCGGCGGCCGACCTGGCCCGGTGCCTGATCGTGCCGATGGTGAAGGCCACCATGTACACCGCGGGCAGGGCGGCGCCGCAGCGGATCATCGGGCCGAAGATCAGCCCGTTGAGCAGGGCAGCAGCGGCCAGGACGGCGGCCGTGGCCAGTGGTGCCCGACGGCGCCAGGCGAGCGGCGCCGTCATCAGGACCGCACCGGCCGCGGCCGCGACGCCGCCGTGATCGTGGCTGAAGGGCAGCGCACCGACGATCCCGGCGGCCAAGGCTGCGCTGAGAATGACCGCGACCGCGATGTCCACCACGCTCAGGCCCGCGACGGTCCAGCGCAGCGGGGCCCGTAGGTTTCTGGCAGTGAGCATGGCGTGCGTCTCCCCAGGTTGCAGACTCATTGTCGGGTGCGCGGCAGGCTTGATCAACCGCGCGGGCTAACTCCGCTCGCCGGCCATCACCGCGCCGGCGCCGGTGGCGGGGCTCACCCGCTTGGCCGCCCGCCGGTCCCGGATCGTCAGCACGCTCAGCACGGCCAGGCTCACGATCAACAGCCCGATTCCGATCAGGCCCTGCGGGGGCGGCGCGCCTGAGCTGGAGTGGTGCGCCACCGGAGCCTCGATCAGCACCCAGACGGCCCAGGTCACCGCGGTCAGCACGGCCAGCACGGCCGCGGCCAGCGCCGTGCGGCGGCCGGCTCCGGCGCGGTCGCCGGCTGGCCTCCTGGCCCGCCGCACCGCGGCAAGCTCGATGGCGATGCCGAGCGTGAGTGCGAGCAGGATCGCCTGGACGAGGTAGTAGCCGAGGGATGTTCCGTTGATGGGGTACACCGTGCTGGGCGGGCTGACGCCGTACCCGGCGTCGAGGCCCAGGGTCTGCACGATCATCACGATCAGGAAGGGAACGGTGGCGGTGATGGCGGCCCGGCGCGGATCACGGATGATCCAGCCGGCGATGAGGGCGGCGACGAAGCCGGCCAACGGTGTCATGGCAACCTCCGGAATGTTCTGTCGGGCCAGGTCAGGCCCGTTCTTTGTCGATGCTGGGAACACTAGGGACGCACTGCTCTGCGGTCGTCCTGCGTGCGAGCGACCTTCCCAGTCCGCTGGTAATGCTTGAGGACTACGGCACGGAGATCCGGCGGGGCGGGTGGGCGGCCAGCGGCTTACCTGCGCACGGACAGAACTCCGTGCGCAGGCAACCCACCGGCCACCCTGCGGCGGTACCGGTTGGCGGATAGGGGCGGTGGGCAGGACACGACAGCGGGGCGCGGGCTGTGGGCCCGCGCCCCGCTCTTGATGCTGGCTGTTCAGGGTGCGTTGATTTGGTGCCTGGTCCAGATGGTGCCGCCGGTGGGCTCGGTCCAGTCGTCCAGGGCGGTGGTCGTGTGGAAGGCGTTGGTGGTGAACGGGGCGGTGATCACGGCTTCGCCGGGAGACGCGGGATCGTAGGTGAGGGCGGGCGGGCCGAAGGCGTCCGGGTAGCTGGCGGCGGCGACGGTTTCGCGGTTGAAGGTGGTGAAGGTGGTGTCTTGCCACCAGAAGTCCAGCCGCTGCTTATCGGAGGTGAGTTGCTGGACGGCGGCGACCAGCAGGTTGCCGCCGGTCCAGGTGATCGCGGGGTCGGAGGACAGGAACTGGGCGTCGGTGACGCCGGGCAGGGTTTCCTGCGACCAGAACTGGGCGCTGTTGGCCTTCCACATGAACCGCAGCGTGATGCCCGAGCCATCGGTGAAGGCGGCGGCCGCGGTGACGTTGACGCCGTCCCAGGTGAGAGCTGGGGGACCCCAGAACTGCCGGGCGCTGGCGCCCAGCGTGCCGTCGGATTCCCAGGTGGGGCCGCCGTAGGGCTCGAACCAGGAGTAGAACGCCCCGTTGCTGCCGACGGCGGCGATGACCACCCCGGTATTGGTGGCGGTCAGGTCCGGGGCACCCCAGCCGACGCCCTGCGTGGGGGCGGCTACGGTTTCCTGGCCCCACCCGGCGCCGGACTGGTACCAGAACAGCACGTCCCCGGCCGCGTTGGCGATGGTGATCACCGAGTTGGTGCCGGTGTGCCCGTCGACTCCGGTCCAGGCGATCTTCGGCTGCTGGGCCAGTACCACCTGCCCCACGCTGACCTGGGCGACCAGTTGCGGCGCCGGCCACGTGCGCTGGCCGTCGGCCTGCTGGTAGAACCAGATTTTCCCGTCGGAGTCTTCGGAGACCACCTGCACCGAGGTCGCGGTCGCCGTCACCGACGGGGTCCCCAGCGCTGCCCCGCCGTTGCCGGCCTGGGTCTCGATGGTCTGCCGCTGCCACGTGGACGCGCCCGGGACCTGCTCGTAGGCATACAGCGTGCCGTTGGCCCCCACCGCCGCGGTTACCAGGTCCGCCCCGTTCCACACCACCGGGCTCAGGCCCGGCTGAATCCCCGACGAACCCAGCACCCGGGCACTGGCCACGCCGGCCCCGGTGCCGGCAACGGCGACCACTGCCGCAGCCGCGGCGACTCCCGCGGCGGCGGCGAGCCGCTGGACCTTCTTGATCATGATGACTCCCCTTCTCGGAATGGCAGGCGCGGTGAACACTAGGAACCCGGGGACCCGTGGTCGCCCTGCGTGCGGGTGACCTTTGTGGCCGGCGGTCACCCGTGGGGACTACGGTGGACGCCAACCTGAACAGTGCGGGGAGCTAGCCGATGGCCGAGCCTGTTAGTGCCATGGCGAATGCCGACGGCACCTCACGGCGGCCGATCACCGTCCTGATCGCGGACGACCAGCAGATGGTCCGCCGCGGCTTCCGGGTGATCCTCGAAGCCGAGCAGGGCATCAGTGTGGTGGCCGAGGCCGGCGATGGCCGGGAAGCCGTGGACCTGGCACGCCGGCACGCCCCGGCGGTGGCCCTGCTCGACATCCGGATGCCGGTGATGGACGGCCTGCATGCGGCCAGGCAGATCCTGGCACCCGGCTCCCGCACCCGGGTGCTCATCCTCACCACCTTCGATGCCGACGAGTATGTGTACGAGGCGCTGCGCGCCGGGGCCAGCGGTTTCCTGCTCAAGGACGCGCCGGCCGACCAGCTGGTCACCGCGGTCCGCAGCCTGGCCGCCGGTGACGCGCTCATCGACCCGGTCATCACCCGCCGCCTCATCTCCAGGTTCGCGCTGGCCGCGCGGCCTGCCGGGGTGCCGGGCGAGCTGAGCGAGCTCACGCCCCGGGAGCTTGAGGTGCTCCGCCTGGTGGCCCGCGGGCTGTCCAACGCCGAGATCGCCCAGGAGCTGGTGGTGGAGGAAAACACCGTCAAGACGCACGTCAGCCGGATCCTGACGAAGCTCGGCCTGCGTGACCGGGTGCAGGCCGTCGTCCTCGCCTACGAGCTGGGGTTCGTCACGCCGGAAGCGCGCGGCTGACCGCGGCCCGGCTGGCCGGCGTCGCGAATGCGGTCCTGCCGCCACCGGAACCCGGGCCCGGTCGCGTTATGTTTTGCCAGGGCGCTACTATCGATATATCGTGATCGTGTCGCGAGTGGTCGTCAAGGGAGCATGAAATGCCTGCAGCACAGGCCACGGCCGGGGAGTTCGATACCGGGCTCTGCCGTCCCTTCCACGCACTGCTCGCCCAGGCCCGCGGCGCCGCCCGGCAGATGGCGGCCGGGCATCGCCACCGCCCGCGCGGCGGGCCATGGGACCGGGGGCCGAAGGGCCCGTGGGAGTGGCGTGGCGGCTTCGGCGGCCCATGGGCCGGGTTCTGGCCCGGGGAACAGGGCCCGTCCCGCGGGCCGAAGGCCGGGCGCGGCGACGTCCGGGCCGCGATCCTGGCCCTGCTGCTGGAGGGCCCGCGCAACGGATACCAGATCATGTCGGAGATCGAGGAGCGCAGCGGTGGCGCCTGGCGGCCCAGTCCCGGAGCGGTCTACCCGGCCCTGTCCCAGCTTGCCGATGAGGGGCTGATCGAGGCCGAGGAATCCGGCGGCCGGCGCACGTTCCAGCTCACCGGCGCGGGGCGGCGCTACATCGAAGACCACCCGGACGCGGCCCGCCCGGCCTGGGAATCGATGACGCAGGAGCCCGGGGAGGTGCCCGGCCTTTTCGTCCAGGCCGCACGGCTGGGCGGCGCCATCGTGCAGATGGCCCGCGAAGGCACGCCAGAGCAGGTCCACGAGGCCGAGGCCCTGCTGGAACAGGCCCGGCGGACGATGTACCAGATCCTCGCCGGCCAGCAAGACGGGGAAGAGCAAGGGCAAGGGATGAGTCATGGATGATCGAATGCGCGCCTCCGACGCCGAGCGGGAGGCGGTCACCGCGCGGCTGCGCGACCACTACGCCGAGGGGCGGCTGACCCAGGACGAACTGGACGAGCGGGTCTCCGCGGCGCTGGGCTCGAAGACCTTCGGCGACCTGCGCGCCCTCACCACCGACCTGCCCGGGCCCGCCGCGGTGCCGCCGCGCACCGCGGCCCGCCCGCCCCGGGGCGGCCTGCCGCCGTGGCGGTACCGCCACCGCCCGCCGGTGCTGCCGTTCGCGCTGATCGCGCTGCTGGTGCTGCTGACCTCCGGCGGCGGCTGGGTGCTGTTCGGGCTCTTCCGGATCGTCCTGGTGGTCTGGCTGGTGAGCACCCTGGTGCGGATCGCCTCCGGGTACCGGCGGGGGCACCGCTAGCGCGAGGCCATCCCGCTTGCCCCGGGGGGCCGCCGGCCAGCGCGGCTGCCGGGCGCGCACACCGCACCTGTCCCGTTGGGCAAACAACATGCGCCGTCTGGTGCCCGGGGCACTAGCGGGGGACCGTCGCCGCGGGCAAGACTGGCGGTATGACTTGGCCGGGGGCCCGCCGGGGCGGGTGCCCCTTCCGGCCGTGCCAGGCATATGCGCACCAGGGCCGGTGCACCATGTTAAGGAGCCCGAATGAGCGCGAGCGTCTGGATACTCAACCTGGTCATCCTGGCGTTGGTCCTGGTCAGCGACCTTGGCCGCCGTAAGGTCACGCCGATACGGCTGCTGCGGCCCGTCATCGGCGCGGCCGTCATCATCCCGTTCTTCTTCAAGGGAGCCGCGACGTCCGGCCGTGGCCTGCTTCTTGAGGTCGCCGGCCTGGTGGTGGGCCTGGCGATCGGGGCCGTCGCCGCGGCGTTCATGCGCGTCAGCTACGACGGCGAGGCCCGCATGGCGGTCTCCTGGGCCGGCTGGCCATACGCCGTGGTCTGGGTCGTCGTGGTGGCGGCCAGGATCTACTTCACCTACGGCGCCTCCTACGTCTTCAGCCAGCAACTGGGCACCTGGATGTTCACGAACAAGATCAGCGTTGGTGGGCTGACCGATAGCCTGATCTTCTTTTCCATCGCGATGCTGCTCGGCCGGACCGGGCTCCTGGCCGCCAGGGCGCGCGCCGTCACGGCCCGTGCCCGGGTGGCGGGAGCCGAGGTCACCGCCGCCTGATACCCCGCCCCGGCGCCGTCTATGGCCGGACCAGATTCCGCGGCACGCTTCCGCGCTAAGAAGGTGATCGCGATGTTCTACCTGCTCAACAGGCTCTTCAGGCTGCTCTTCCGGAAATGGAAGGCCCGCAGGTAGCGGTAGCGGGCGCCAGCCGTTATCCCGAGACCGTCACGCTCACCGGGGCCGAGGCGAGGCCGTTGGCGACCACCGCCAGCGTGCCCGGGCCGGCCGGGGTGCCCGCCGGCAGGGCGAACGTCACCGAGGAACTGACGCCCCGCGCCACCGACATCTTGGTCATGCCGGAGGTGCGTGCGTAGGTGACCGTTCCCGACGCGGTGTTGGTGATCCGCACCAGGGGATAGTTCGTGGCGTCCTGGTAGTCGTCGCCGTAGGCCGCCCCCTGGGTGAGCCCGTTGAGCTGCTTTCCCGTCAGGGTGTAGCTGCTGCCCGCGGTCAGGCTCGCCGGCACGGTGGTGATCGCTGGCAGCCAGCCCGGCTGCGGCGAGCCCGTCGCGTTGTACGCCTCGATGTCGCCGATCCGGTCGTTGAACAGCACCTGGCCGGTCGGCAGGACCATCATGAACGCGTCGTTGGAGGCCATGTTCGCGGTGTTCGGCGGGTCCGGCACCTCGGTCAGCGTGCTGCCGTTGTAGTCGAACACGTGCGTGGGCGGCGTGTAGTCGCCGGGGCTGGCGGCGACGAGCACGTCGCCGTCGGGCAGCACCGCGGCGGGCCCGTCGGCGACGTCGTACTGGGCCCCGCCGATCACCGGGAAGCTCGGGCAGGCCGACCAGGTGCCCGTGGCGGTGCTGTACACGGCGTTCGCCCCGGTCGCGCCGGTGGCGAAGACCGAGCCGTCCGGCTGCAGCAACTGCGGGCCGACCTCGCCGTCGCCGTCGATGAGCGCGACCGGGGTGCTCCCCGCGCTGGTCCAGGAGCCGGTGGACGGTGCGTAGATCTCGGTGTTCGGGGTGTCATTGGTGTCCACGGTGAGCACGTCCCCGTTGGGCAGCAGGGACCAGCCCTCCTCGCCGTTGCCGTCGGCCTTGCCGCTGCCGGTCGCGTGCCAGGTCAGGTTCTGTGCGTTCAGGATGGCCTCGGCGGTGGTGCCGGAGAACCCGGACGCCCCGACCATGAACTTGCCGCTGGCCAGCACGGTGCTGGGCGCGTCACCGATACGGACCCACTCGCTCCCGACCGGATGGGCCACCATCGTCCAGGTGTTGGCGACCGGGTCGTAGATGGCCCCCTTGTTGGTCCACACCAGGCTGCCATGGTTGTACTCGCCGCCCTCGATGATGACCCGGCCGTCGGGCAGCAGCGCCGAGGCGAAGTACAGCGGGGCGTAGCTGGACGGCAGCGCGGCGACCTGGCTCCAGGTGCCGTTGACGTAGCTGCCCGTCGCGCTGGGCGTCAGCTTCCACCACTTGTTCGTGCCGGTGTTGTTCGGGCCCTGGTTCTGTACCAGCACCGTCCCGTCGGTGAGCTGGATCATCGCGCCGGGGTTGAACGGCGGATGGTGCGCCAGCGGCTGCCAGGGGGAACCGGCCTGCGGCGCCGCGCGGGTGCGCTTCACCACGGGCACCGGGTCGGGCCTGGTCCCGCGCCTGCCGTCCGGGTCCGGCGGCGGGGGCAGCGGGATGACCGCGGCGGAGCGCACCGGGGCGGATGGGCGGGCGGCCGCGGCCGCGGCTCCCGCCGGGACGGCGGCAGCTGCCAGAGCGCCCGCCGCCAGCAGGCCCAGTTGCATTCGGAACGTACGCGGCATGGGCTCACGCCCCCCCTCGGCTGCCGTGGCCCCGCGCCGGCCGGCGGGGCAGCAGCCCATCAGCATATATATGCCGGAAAATCAGGCTTCAGCCGTACCTGGCAAGCTTCGCCCGGCCGGGCGTCCCCGTCAATGACCGGTGGGCCGGGCATGAATACTGAGACGACCCACGGGACCTCCCCGGACCCAGTCCCCCACAGCGGCAGGCCAGGCTATGAGCGAGCGAACTACCCCGGATGACATCACCACGGCCGTTCTCGGCAGCTTCGACGGGTGCCCGGACGAGCGCCTGCGCACCGTCATGCGCTCGCTCACCGCGCATCTGCACGCGTTCGTCAAGGACGTCGGGCTGACCGAGCAGGAGTGGCGGGCGGCGATCGGGGTGCTGACGGACACCGGGCATATCACCACCGCCAAGCGCCAGGAGTGGATCCTGTGGTCCGATGCGCTCGGGGTGTCGATGCTCGTGGATGCCCTGGCGAACCGCGGCCCGGGGACCGGCGGCGCGACCGAGTCGACGGTGCAGGGGCCGTTCTACGTGCCGGGAGCGCCGCTGCGCCGCTATGGCGAACGCCTCGACGAGATGCCGGCGGGCGAGCCGCTGTGGGTACATGGCACCGTCCGCTCGCTGGACGGCCGGCCGCTGGCCGGGGCCGAACTCGACGTCTGGCAGAACGGTGACAACGAGCTGTATGCCGTCCAGGACGCCGACGCGCCGGAGGATCACCTGCGCGGCCGGTTCGTCACCGGCGACGACGGCAGCTACGGGTTCCTCACGGTGCGGCCCACCCCGTACCCGATTCCCCATGACGGGCCGGTCGGCCACATGCTGGCGGCGACCGGCCGGCATCCCTGGCGGCCGGCGCACATTCACGTGATCGTGCGGGCGGCCGGGCACCGGCCGGTGACGACGCATATCTTCGACGCCGACAGCGAGCACATCGACAGCGACGCGGTGTTCGCGGTGAAGCCGTCCCTGCTGCGGGAACTCACCCCCCGGCCGGCCGGTGACCCCGGGCGGCCGCCCGGGCTGACCGGCCACACCGGCCGCTGGTGGTCGCTGGCCAGCGACTTCGTCCTGGCACCCGGCAGTACGGCCGGCTGAGCGCGCCCCGGGGGCCCGCCGGTGCGGGTGCGGCGGAAGTGCCCCGCCGCCGGGCCGCCAGCGGGTGACCAGGGCCGGTCAGGGCCCGGCCGGGCGGTCCTTCCTGGGCAGCTTGGCCAGCACGGCCTGGTAGGAGGCGTCGACGGCTTCCAGTAGCTCGTCGTCGGGGATCGCACCGCCGATCCGGAGGCTGTTCCAGCCGGACCGGCCAATGTAGGCCATAACCGTCGCGTCCTGCGGATAGCGCAACAGCCATTCGTCGGCCACTTCCCTGGTCGGGCCGCATTTCAGGCCGACCGCGCCAGCGGGCCCGGCGCCCAGGAACGCGAAGATCTTGGGGCCGACCTTGACCACCACGTCGCCTTCCCAGGGCTCGTCCCGCCACGCCCCGGGCTTGGCCAGGCAGTGTGCCAGCAAGTCTTGCCAGGTCATGACCTTCCCTCCCGGCACCCGGCGAAGGCCCGGATCCGGGAATCCAGCGCCTGGCCGGTATGTCGTTCGCCACACTGCTAGCCAGTTTAAAACCGGAATAAACCGCCTCGCCGGAGCCTCACCAGGCACAGGAGTTCACTCCAGTCACACCAGTAACGGCTTGAGACCAATTGGGTGCCGTTTCCGGCGTGCCTGAATCTGCACGATTTGCGTTCGCCGCTTATTCTCTCCTCGATGGCTAGCAGAGGACGAGCCCAACAGGAGAGTCCAGTGATGTTCCGTGGCACCCCCGCCCTGCGGGGACGGGAGGTGGCGTTCGCGAGCATTGCCCGCTAGCTAATAACGGTCCCGGCCAGGTGTTGCAGCACGCGGCCGGGACCTTGTGTGTCGGATCAACCTTAGGAGGAACCCCGACATGTTCAGTATTCCAGCTGCCGGACTGGCGAAGACCCTGCTGGGGGTCACAATTTCGCTGCATGCGGCACCGGCACACCAGGTGCCGGGCCACTACACGGTCCGGCCGGGCGACACCCTCTCGGACATCGCCCGTCAGGAGTACGGCAGCCGGGCCGACTGGCCCGCCCTGTGGTGGACCAACCGTCACCAGATAGGAAACCCGGACGCGATCGTCGCGGGCCAGAAGCTGCGCCTGAGCACCTGGCACCCGCACAAGGCGTGGGTGCGGCGGGCCGCGATGGCCGCCGCCGGCCCGTCGCTCGCGCCGGCTGCCATGCAGTCGCAGACGCCGTCGAGCCTGCCGGTCGCCGCCAGCTCGTACCCGGCCACGTCCGGAGGTATGAACTGGTCGGCGATCGCCGCCTGCGAGTCCGGCGGCAACTGGAGCACCAACACCGGCAACGGCTTCTCCGGCGGGCTCCAGTTCTCCCAGGGGACCTGGGACGCCTACGGCGGCGGCCAGTACTCCTCAAGCGCCGCCGGTGCCTCTGAGTCGCAGCAGATCGCTGTGGCGCAGCGGGTGCTCGCCGGGCAGGGCATCGGTGCCTGGCCGGTCTGCGGCGCCAACGGATAACCCCCGATACGTCGCCTGCCTGCCCCTGCGGTCCCCCAGCCACGAGGCAGGCGGGCGATGCCCCAACCGGGCCCCGGACGGCACCCGGCCGTCCGGGGCCTGTCGTTGGCGGCGGCCGTGGCAAGGACGCAGCCGGACCATTCCGGACCAATCCGCTCCGGGCCGGGTCATCCGTCCGGGCGTGGCAGGATGCCCTTGTGAACTGGGGTGAACCAGAAGCGGCGCAGCGTGGCTGAGCACCGGGCGGACGGTTGGCTCACCACCCCGGCCCCGGCGGACAGGTCGCCCGGTTCTTCGACGGCCTGGACCTGGTGCCACCGGGCCGCGCCTACGTGCACACCTGGCGGCCGGAGCCCGGGGATATCGTGCCCCCCGACGGCGTGTCCGCCTACGGCGGCGTGGCCCGCAAGGCCTGACCAGGCCCGCCCGCCGCAGCGCAGGAGGAACGCGTGGTGCGCCCCTACTCGGCCCTGACCCACCTGGACTGCGCGAGGTGCGGCGCCAGCCACGACGCCGCCGCGGTGCAGGGGCTGTGCGAGTGCGGCTCGCCGCTGCTCGCGCGGTACGACCTCAGCCTGGCCGCCGCGCTGACGGATCCCGCGCAGATCGGCCGCCGCCCGGCCGATCTGTGGCGCTATCACGAACTGCTGCCGGTCACCGGCGCCGGCCGCGCGGTGAGCCTGGGCGAGGGCATGACGCCGCTGCTGGCCATGCCACGGCTGGGCAGCGCGCTGGGGGTGCCCCGGCTGCTGATGAAGGACGAGAGCCTGATCCCCACCGGGTCCTTCAAGGCCCGTGGTGCCAGCGTCGGCGTGTCCCGGGCCGCCGAGCTTGGCGTCGCTGGGGTGGCCATGGCCACCAACGGCAACGCCGGGGCCGCGTGGGCGGCCTACGCCGCCCGGGCGGGGCTGCCCTGCCTTGTCGTCATGGCCGCCGACGCGCCCCCGGTGCACCGCGCCGAGTGCCTGGCCGTCGGCGCCGAGCTGCGGGTGGCGGCCGGGAGCATCGCGGACGCGGCCCGGCTGGTCGCGGCGGAGGTGCCGGCCCGGCGCCGGGTTCCAGGACGTGTCCACGCTCAAGGAGCCCTACCGCATCGAGGGCAAGAAGACCATGGGCTTCGAGATCGCCGAGCAGCTCGGCTGGCGGCTGCCCGACGTGATCGTGTACCCCACCGGCGGCGGCGTCGGGATCATCGGCATCTACAAGGCGCTGCTGGAACTGCGCGAGCTTGGCTGGACCGGGCGGCAGCCGCTGCCGCGCCTGGTCGCGGTCCAGTCCACCGGGTGCGCCCCGATCGTGGCCGCCTTCGCCGCCGGCGCGGCCGAGAGCGAGCCGTGGCCGGATCCGAAGACCGTCGCCTTCGGCATCACCGTGCCCAAGGCCCTCGGCGACTTTCTGGTGCTCGACGCCCTGTACGCCACCGGGGGGACCGCCGTCGCCGTGGACGACGCGGCGCTGCTGGCCGACCAGCGGGTGGTCGCGCACCTGGAGGGCAGCTTCATCTGCCCGGAGGGGGCGGCCTGCGTCACGGCGGTGCGCCTGCTGCGCGAATCCGGCTGGCTGTCCGGGGCGGACCAGGTGGTCGTGCTGAACACCGGGACCGGGCTCAAGTATCCGCACACCATGCCGCAGGACGGGCCCGCGGCCACGGCGTGACCGCCGCGCCGGGCCACGTGGCCCGGCGCGGCGGCTGCCCGGGACGTCCCCAACCCAGGCAGCCCGCGGCCGGAGCCTCCCCCTCTCGGGGCGAACCCGCTCCGGCCGCGGGGATGAACGGTGATCAGGAGCCCGCGATCACCTGGTTCAGGGCGGCGATGTCGAGGACGCCGATGCCGGTGACCTCGTCGTAGCCAGGGGTGGCGGTGTAGCCGCCGTTGTTGCCGCCGACGATGTCGGTGAAGCCGGGCACCGGGCTGGTGTCACCGAGCGAGGGGTTCACCTTGTCGTAGAGGGCGTAGAAGTCGATCGCGGCCATGCCGAGCTTGTTGGCGTGCCCGGACTGCAGCCGGGCCCAGGAGCCCAGTGCCAGCGGCGAGGACAGGCTGGTGCCGCCCACCCCGGTCGGGGTGCCGTTGACGTAGATCTCCGCCGCGGTGGCCACGTTCGGGTCCGCGTCCATGGCGATGTCGGGCACCGCCCGGCCGCCCATGACCGCGCCCTGGCTGTAGAACGGGTCGCTGTCCTGCGTCCAGAAGCCCGGGACCTCGGTCTCGCTGTCACCGCCGCCGCTGCCGACCCAGCCGATCTCCTGGACCCGGTTGCCGCTGGCGTCGGAGATCAGGCTGGTGCCGCCGACCCCGGTGGTGTACATGCCCGACGCCGGCCAGTTCGTGCCGGGGAACGAGCTGGGCACGCCGGTGGCCGCGACGAAGGCACAGCCGTCGCCGTTGTCACCGGAGGACGCGAAGAAGGTCTGGCCCTGCATGGCGCCCTCGGTGAGCACGTTGTCGGTGCCGATCATCGAGCCGTCGAGGTACGGGCCGATGTCGCAGCCGCCGACGCTGGCCGACATGGCGACGGCCTTGTCCTGGGAGACGAACGCGGCGACCGCGGTGTCGATGTTGGTGTCGTTCAACGCGCCCACGTTGTAGAGGTAGATGTGCTTGAGCGTGGTCGCCATCGCGCTGGATGACTGGGTGTCGAGGTCCCACTCGTCCGCGCCGGAGGTGTCGGTGCTCTGCGGGCCGACCTTGACGATGGACACCGGCACCTGGGGCAGTTTGAACGCGGCCTCCGCGGTGCGCAGGTCGGTGATCGCCCCGGTGACGTTGCCCTCGGTGAACAGCGCGACCGCGGTCTTGGCTCCGGTCGGGGTGCCCGCGGCGTCGTAGGTGTTCTGGAAGTCCTCCGGCGGGATCTCGTTCGGGATGACCGGGTTCCCCGCCGACGTGCCGTTCCCGGCCGCGGCCCTGGCCACCGCCTTGCGGGCCGCCGCCTTGGTGGCCGCGCTGTGGGTCATCAGGACCGGCTGCGGCGCCGGCAGCCGCCAGTTGGACAGCCCGGCCACCGCCTGCACGATCCCGCCGAGCGAGGACGGCACCTGGGCGGCACCGACGTTCGCGCGGAACGTGCCCCCGTTCGGCATCGCGAAGTTGCCGATGGTCGTGTTGAACGCTTTCTCCGCGTCACCGACGGTGCCGGTCGCGGAGATCAGCATCCGGTCGCCCGCTGCGGTCAGGCCGGTGAAGCCGTTGCTGCTCAGGTAGCTGGTCACCGCGCTGACCTGGGCGGCGGTCGGCGCGTAGGCGGCCTCCCACTGCGCGGGGGTGAGGAACTGATGGAAGGTGGCGCTGCCCGGCTGGTACATGGCGCGCAGCGCCGCCTGCTCCGCCGCGGCGTTCTGCGGGGCTGCAGCATAACGGCAAGCCGTACCGGAGCGGATGCCGCGGCGTTGCCGGTCAGCGTGGCGCCCTTGATCGACGTGGCCAGCGTGGCGGTCTGTGCCCAACTGGAGGTGGCAGCCGCGGCAGCCACCGCCGGTGCGGCAGCCGCGCCGAGCGTGACCAGCACGCCCAGTGTGCCTGCCACGGCGACGCCGCGGCGGACCGCGCGTGAGTGCGACATGGGGTCTCCCGGTCCTTGGGTATGGTGCCCTGGGGGCTGGGCACCGCCTGCTGAGATGAGCCGATCGTCGGGCGGGGCGGTTGCAAAGGCGTTGCGAAGTCGTTACTGCCCTTGTTACTGCTCGGTAATCGGCTTGGCGGAGGTCAGGCAGGCCGAGTGGCTTGGCGAGGGTCAGGCCGGCCGGGCCGGCTTGGCCGGGGTCGTCGGCGGCCAGGACCCGTCCTTGGCCAGCGCCACCGCCTCCTCGGCGGACATCCGCAGGCCGGCCTGGTGTGCGGCCGCGAACGCTTCCTCGCCGAGGGCCGCCGCCGCCGCGTCCCTGGCCCCGTTCAGCCTGGCCTGGTCAGGCCCGAGGACAGGCGCGCCGATGTCCTGCCGGATCGCCTGGGACGCGCCGAACAGGGTGGCGGCGCGCCCGGCGTTGCCCGCGGCCGACTCCACCGCGGCGAGTTCCTCCAGCATCTCCGCGACCGAGCGGCGCTCACCGACCGCCTCGGCCACCTCCAGGCTGCGCAGGTGGAACTGCGCGGCGGCGGCGTAGTTCCTGCGCCGCGCGGCGACCAGGCCCAGGTTGCCCAGTGCCACGACCATCCAGCCGCCGGTCGCCCAGTTGCTCGCTCAGCTGCCAGCGCCTGCTGGTGCAGCCCGGCCGCGCGGTCCAGGTCCCCGGCCTGGTAGGCGACCAGGCCGAGGTTGGTCAGCGCGCCGGAGGTCAGCTTGTGGTCGCCCAGCCGCCTGGCGTTGTCCAGGTGCTCGGTGAGCCGCTGCTCGGCCAGGGCAAGGTCACCGGAGTTGATCGCCACGACCCCCAGGTTGCCCAGGATGAGCGTGGCCCGGCGCAGGTCGCCGATCTCGGTGAACCTGGCCATGCTCTCGCGTGTAGTACGCCGGTGGCCTGGTCCAGGTCCCCCTGGTGCAGGGCCAGCCGGCCGAGGCCGCTCAGCGCCTGGCCGGTCTGCTGGGCGTCCCCGGTGCGCTCGGCGAGTTCGAGCGCCTCGGCGTACAGGGCCTGCGGCCAGCGGGTACTCGCCGCGGAAGTGCGCCGCCGCGCCCAGATCGGACAGGGTGCTGGCGACCCGGACGTCGTCGCCCAGCTCGCGCCAGATCGCCAGGCTCTCCTGCTGGTAGCGCCGCTGCGCGTCGTGGTCCGCCTGCACCGACGCGAGCTGGCCCGCCCCGTCCAGCGCGACGGCACGCAGCCGCGTGTCCGCGCCGGGGCCCGCGGCGGTCAGCGCCGCGTCGAGCGCGCTGCGGCCGACCGCGATCGGGCCGCGCACCAGCCAGAACGGGGCCAGCGCGCCGGTCAGCCGCAGCGCCAGCGCCGGGTCCGCGCTGCGGGTTGCGGTCCGGCGGCGTGAGGCTCCATTCCAGGCCCGCCCGGAAGTTGTCCCGCTCGGCTTCCAGCAGGTCCAGCCAGGCGGCCTGGTCCGGCCCGGCCAGGTCGGCCTGCCCGGCGAAGCCGAGCAGCCAGGCCAGATGGCGGCGGCGCAGTGCCGTGGCCTCCCCCGCGGCCGCCAGCCGTGCCAGCGCGTACTGGTGGATCGATTCGAGCATGCCGTAGCGCATGCTGCCGGACCGCTCCTCGGTGGTCAGCAGCGACCGGTCGATCAGCGCGGTGACGGTCTCGAACACCACATCGAGCGGCAGTGCCGTCGTCCGGGCAGACCGCCTCGACCGCGTCGATCGTGCACCCGCCGGCGAACACCGCCATCCGGCGGAAGCACACCTGCTCGGTCTCGCTGAGCAGGTCGTGGCTCCACTCGATGGCCGCCTCCAGGGTCCGGTGCCGCGGCAGCCCGGCCCGGCTGCCGCCGGTCAGCAGCCGGAACCTGTTGCCGAGCCGGGCGGACAGCTGCGCCACGGTCAGCGCGCTGACCCGTGCCGCCGCGAGTTCGATGGCCAGTGGGATGCCGTCGAGCTGGCGGCAGATGTCGCTCGACCGCGGCCGACGTTCGCCGCCGGTCAGGGTGAAGCCGGGCCGGGCCAGCGCGGCGCGGTCGCAGAACAGCCGGACCGACTCCGCCTCGGCCGCGGCCTGCGGGTCTGCGCATCTCCGGCTCCGGCACGGTCAGCGGGGGGACCGGCCAGCTTGCCTCCCCCGGCACGTCCAGCCTGGTCTGGCTGGTGGCCAGGATCCGCAGCCGCGGGCAGCTCCGCAGCAGCGCCGCGATCGTGTCGGCGGCGGCCTCGATGACATGCTCGCAGTTGTCCACGATCAGCAGGGCCTCGGTGTCGCGCAGCCGGCGCGACGATGCTGCCCAGCAAGGTCTGGCCTGGTTCCTCGCGGGCCGACAGGGCCTGCGCGACGGTGGGCACCACCAGGTCCGGCTGCCTGATCGGGGCCAGCTGGACCAGCCACACCCCGCCGCCGTACCGTCCGGATGCCTGGGTGCCGGCCCGCAGGGCAAGGCGGCTCTTCCCGGAACCGCCGGGCCCGGTCAGCGTGACCAGCCGGGACAGCCGGAGCAGTTCCTCGATCGTGTCCAGTTCCGCCTCGCGGCCGACGAACGAGGTGGTCTCGGTGGGCAGCGCGGGCGGTGGCGCGGCGCCCGGCGGGCGGCGCCGCCGGCTGCCGGGTTCGTCCGGCCGTCTGCGCCAGTGGCTGCCGCGGCGGCCTCGGCCACGGGCGCGCCGCGGCCGTCCGTCGGCGGCGTCCCCGGCCTGCCGGCCGCGCGGATGCCAGTCGAGCCCGGGATCCTGGCGCAGGATCCGCTCGTGCAGGCGCTGCAGGTCCGGGCTCGGGTCGATGCCGAGTTCCTCGGCGAGCCTGCCCCGCAGCTCCGCGTACGCGCTCAGTGCCTCCGCCTGGCGGCCGCACCGGTACAGGGCCAGGATCCGCTGCCCGGTGAGGCGTTCGCGCAGCGGGTGGGCCGCGGCCAGGCCGTCCAGCTCGGCGACCAGGCTGGCGTGCCTGCCGCAGGCCAGGTCGGCGTCGACGCGGTTCTCCAGCGCGGCCAGCCGGGCCTCCTCCAGGCGGCCCGGCGTCGGCCTGCGCGAAGGCCAGGTCGGCCACGTCCGACAGGGCCGGGCCGCGCCACAGGTCCAGCGCCGCCCGCAGGGTCACCGCGGCGGCCTCCGGCCGGCCCGCGGCCAGGTCCGCTTCCGCCGCCTGGACCAGGCGCTCGAACCGGGCGGCATCCAGCTGCGCCGTGCGGCGACGTTGAGCCGGTAACCCGGCGCCTGGGTGACCAGCAGGCCGGCCTGCGCGCCCAGCGACCCGGCGCAGCCTGGAGATGTAGACCCGCAGCGTGGCCATGCTGTGCGGGGGCGGGCTCCCCGACCACAGGTCGTCGGCGAGCCGGTCCGCGGACACGACCTGGTTCGCCGAGAGCAGGAGCCTGGCCAGCAGCGTCCGTTCGCGCAACCCGCCAAGATCCAGCTGTCAGCCCGTTGTCTTCGGCCTCGACCGGGCCGAGTATGCGGAACTCCACAGCGCGCCACTGCCTTACCTGAGCAGGCTGGACTGGCCCATCGTAAGCGGGTCAACGGCGGCCACGGTGGAACAAAGCGCCGATACAGGACTACGCCGTGTCAGCGGACCAGGGCGTTGTCAGCTTTTTGTAACGCCCATCCTGCAGAACGGCACTATGAACGCTGGGCCGACCGGGCCGATGCCGGAACCCTCCTCGTGGGCGCTGCTCGAACCGGCCGGCGACGAGGCCGTGCTGCCGGCCGGCATCAGGCTCGCGGACGAGGGCCGCCCCGGCCGGCAGTGCTTCGTGCTGATCGAGGGCACCGCCACCGTCGAGGCGGCGGGCAACCGGCTACGCGAACTGGGCGCGGGAGCGTTCGTCGGCCTGGTGGACGCCAACGGGCGGCCGCTGCCCCTGTCCGGGCTGACCGTCCAGCTGGCGACGCACTCCCGCGTGCTCGTCATCGACGCCCGGCGCCTGGCCGTGCTCATCGACTCCGATCCCGCGGCCGCGGCCGCCTGGCGCAAGATGTCCCAGCAGGCGTGACCAGCACCCGGACGGCGCCAGGGCGGCACCGTCCGGTGTGCCGATCGGGTTAGTAGATCCAGTGGTTGCTGAGGGCAACCTTGCCGTGGGAATGGGCGCTGGCGTGTCCCATCGCTGCTGCCGCTGCCCCGCCTGCGCTGCCCAGTGCGAGGGCCAGGGCGAGGATGCCGAGCACCAGCCGGGCGCGGGCCGACCTCGGGGGTCTGCGGTGCGCCGATAACCTGCGGTGCGCGCCGCTCTCCGGGCCGCTAGAAGGAGTGCCGTTCCATAACGAAGTACGAGTCTCCATGGGTGAGGGTCCCCTCATTGACGACATGGACATCGGGTCCTCTAGGACGGAGAAGTTACTCCTGCGCCGGTGCCGGTATGGGGCATTCGGGCCAATTGCCGGCAAGTTTTTCCGCACATGCCCGTGCAAGTTGCTCAGACAGGGTCAGCGTTGTCACATGCGTAACATCAGCCTGTAGAGCACCAGATCTAATCCTTGTCCACTCAGCATCGCTGCAGTCTCAGGAGCCACGGAATAGGTCACCACGGGTGTTTAATCGTCGGCTGCACGTGCTTTCTGTGAAAGGGTCCATGCAAATTGCGCTGCACCAATTCTGACCAGGGGGAGAGCATTTCTTTTTCTGCGCTAACCGGCCTTCCCGCAGGGTGTGAGAAGGCCATAGCGGGTATTAAAATCGACTGAATGGTTCCGTGCATCCCATTCTGACCAGCCGTGAGTTTGCCCTGCGGGCATGGAAGACAAGGCGATCATGGAATTTAGGGTTCTCGGGCCGATCGAGATGTGGTCGGCCGGCCGGCAGCGGGACCTGGGCCCGGCCAGAGAACGCTGCGTCCTTGCCATCCTCCTGCTGACGCCGCGGACGATAGTCCCCGCCGAGACGCTCATCGACCGGTTGTGGGATACCCGGCCGCCGGCCAAAGCCAGGGAGAGCCTGTCCGCCTATCTGGCCCGGCTCCGGGCCTCGCTTCGCCAGGCCGGCGGTGACGACGTCCGGCTTGCCGGGCGCGCCCGCGGTTACGTGCTCGACGTCGATCTCGAAGCGGTGGACCTGCATCAGTTCCGCCGGCTGCGGCGGCAGGCGGATGTGGTGCTGGCAGCCGGTGACCACGACCAGGCGGCGAGCCTGCTGCGTGAGGCGGACGGGCTGTGGCGCGGCCCCGCCCTGGCGGGCATCGATGGCGACTGGGTGACGCGGATGCGCGACAGCCTCGAAGAGGAGCGCCGGGCGGCCATCCTGGAGCGCGTCGAGTGTGAGCTGGCGCTCGGACGGCACGCCGACCTGGTCGGTGAACTGCACCATCTGCTGGCCCAGTATCCGCTGGACGAGACGTTCATCGCGCACCAGATGACCGCCCTGTACCGAAGCGGCAGGCCCGGTGACGCGCTGAGCCTCTACCGGGAGACCCGCAGCCGCCTGGTCGAGGAACAGGGCACCGAGCCCGGGGCGGCACTGTCCGACCTGCACCAGCGGATCCTGCGCCGCGATCCCGGGCTTGCCGTGCGGCCTGCCGATCCGCGGCCGGCCCGGGTGCCGCGGCCGGACACGCTGCCCGCCCGGGTGCTGCGGCCGGACACCCTGCCACCCGAGACCGCCGAGTTCGTCGGGCGGGACGAGGAACTGGGCCGGATCGTCGGGGAGCAGGGCGATGCCCCCCGGGTCAGCCTGATCGTGGGCATGCCCGGCGTCGGCAAGACCGCACTGGCGATCCGCGCCGCCCGCAGCATCGCCGGGCAGTATCCGGACGGTGTGCTCTACCTGAACTTCCACAGCCACGACCCCGGGCGCCCCTCGCTCGACGCCGCCGAGGCGCTGCGCCGCCTGCTGCAGCTGCTCACCGGCCCGGCCGCCCGCATACCCGAAACGGTGGGCGAGCGGGCCGCGCTGTGGCGGGCACAGCTTGGCCGGCGCCGCGCCGTGGTGGTCCTGGACGACGCCGCCGTGCTGGACCAGGTCGCCCCGCTACTGCCGCCGCCGGATGGCCGGTCGCTGATCCTGGTCACCAGCCGGTACCGGATGCCCGGCCTTGAGGATGCCCAGGCGCTGACCCTGGACGTGCTGCCGGTCGGCGATGCGATCACGCTGTTCCGGCGGGTTGCGGGCGGCCGCACTGCGCATGATGACGCCGAGCTGGCCGCGGTCGTGGACCTGTGCGGACGGCTGCCGCTGGCCATCCAGCTCACCGCGGGCCGGCTGGCCCGGGACTACCCGCACCGGCTGGGCGACCTGGTGGCGGAACTGTCCCACCCGCCCGCCCGGCTGGCCGGCACCGGCGTGGCGGCCCTGGACTGGGTGCCCGCCTTCGAGCTGTCCTACCGTGCCCTGGAACCCGGCCACCAGGAGTTCTTCCGCCGGCTGGGACTGTGCCCCGCCGCGCAGATCAGCCTGCATGCCGCGGCGGCCCTGGGCGGCCGCACCCTCGCCGAGGCGGAGGAAGCCCTCGGGGCGCTGCTGGACCATCACCTGCTGTCCCCCGCCCCCGGCGGGCAGTTCGTGTTCCACGACCTCATCCGCGGGTACGCGGCCACGTGCGCCGAGCGTGACGACCCATCATCCGAGCGGCGGCTTGCGATCGGCCGGCTGCTGGACTACTACCTGCACGCCACCGACGAGGCCGACCGGGAGCTTTACCCGTTCCGGCGGCGGATGCCGGTATCGGTCACCCGCCCGCCGGGCGCGGTCCCGGCGCTGGCCACGAAGGAAGACGCGGCGGCCTGGCTGGAGGCTGAGTGGGGCAACGTGCTGCAGGCCGCGCAGTACGCCGCCCGGCACGAGTGGAAGCGCAAGTGCGCGGACCTCGTCCATGCCGTAGCCGGTTTCGTGCAGATCAAGGCGCACTGGGACGAGGCGATCGCGGCGCACACCCTGGCCCTGCAGGCCGCCCGCGACATCTCCGACCCCGGCAGGATCGCGCTGGCGGCGCTGGAACTCAGCGAGGTGAGCCAGCAGACCGGCCGGCACGAGGCGATGCTGCCGCTGGCCGAGGACGCCGCGGCGATCTACCGGGAGCAGGGCGACCGGCGCGGCGAGGCCCACGCTCTTGACCAGATGGGCGTGGCCCACCTGCGCACCAGCCGGTACCGCGAGGCGCTCGCCTACTTCCACGAGGCGCGGATCGCCTACCGCGACGCCGGGGACCAGCATGGCGTGGCCGATACCCTGAGCCACGCCGGCATCACCTGCTGGCATCTGGGCCGGCACCCGGATGCGACGGATCACCTGGCCGAGGCGCTGGCGCTCTACCGTGAGGTCGGCGACCGGCGGGGCGAGGCGGGGACGCTCAACAACTTCGGCCGGATGAAACTGCTGTCCGGCCATCACCGGGACGCGCTCGACGCCTACCAGAGGTCGCTGAAGATATTCGCCGAGACCGGCGTGCCGCAGAGCGAGGCGATCCTGTACCTCAACATCGGCGGCGTCTACGACTACAAGGGCAGCTACGAGGAGGCGCTCGCCGCCTACCGCCGGGCCCTGGGCATTTTCCGCGACATCGGCGACCTCCCGAACGAAGCCGACGTACTCAATGACACCGGCGCCGTCTACCGCAAGGCGGAGTGTTACGACGACGCCCTGATCCACCATGAGCAGGCCAGGCTGATCGCCGAGGAGATCGGGAACCAGTCCCAGCAGGTCATCGCGCTCCGCGGGATCGCCGACGTGTACCGGGCATCCGGTCGCTACACCGAGGCACTCGACCAGTACCACGCCGTGCTCAGGCTGGCCCGAGAGATTGGCGACCCCTACGAGGAGGCCAAAATTCTCGAAGGGATCGCGGAAACGACGCTCAGCACCCGGCGCCCCGATGCCGCGCGGATTGTCTTCCGGCAGGCGCTGGACATCTTCGAGCGCCTCGGCGTGCCCGAGGCGGAGTCGGCACGGATACGCATAGAAACCATGAATTCCGCGCTGGGCGCCGCTTAGCCTGCCCCGCCTCGCGGGCGCTGCGCGGCCTGCCTCAGCGGACCCTCCGCGGCTTTCTTGGCTGTCCGTTTCCGCGCGTCTGACCTGCGGTGCAAGGTCCGCGTCAAGATCAGTGCAACCCGGCCGGCGCAGGCTTTTGCCGTGGTCTTCGTCAAGAACACGCCGGTGGCCGAGTCGGTCAGCAAACGGCTCCGGCCGCTGTATGCGACCGGCTTCATCCACAGTTTCGTGCTGTGGTATTCGATCGAGAAGCTGTTCATGCGGTCGGTGGGCCTGAACGATTACCTGATCACGATCGCGACGCTGGTGTACATCGTGGTCATGATGGTGGCCAACATCCCGCTGGGCCTGCTCGCCGACCGGTGGAGCCGCAAGGGCGTGCTCTACATCGCCACCTGCGCGCTGATCGGCAGTTCGGTGGTGTGTGGCGTCAGTCATGGCCTGGCCGCGTACGCCACCGGGATCTCGGTCTGGGGCCTGTTCTACGCCGCCTACGCGGGGACCTACGATTCGGCCGTCTACGACGTGGTGCTCGAGGAAACCGGCACCGGCGGGGCCTTTGAGCACTGCTACGGCCGGGTGCAGATGTTCGAGGCCACCGCGTTCATCACCAGCGCGCTGGTCAGCACCGTCATCGCCCGCTACGCCAGCTTGCGGGCCGAGTACTTCCTGACGATCCCCATCACCTGCTGCGCGTTCGTCACGCTGCACCGGTTCGGTGAGGCCAGCTTGCACCGCACGGCGCCGAGGCTGCACCTGGCGGCGCATCTGGGCCGGGTAGTGCGCGGCACGACCAGCGGCAATGTCGGCTGGATCGTGGCCGGCCTGGTGGCCAACTGCGTGGTCATGCGCCTGCTCATCGAGTTCTACCAGCTGTGGTACCTCGGGCTGGCGCTGCCGGTGATCTGCTACGGCCCGTGCTGCGCGCTGATGTACTGCGGCGCCTGGAGCGGCGGCGCGCTGGCGACCTGGCTGCGGGGCGGCCGCACGGTGCTGCTGGTCGCGTGCGGCACGCTGGTGATCGCCTTCGGCCTGTTCGCCCGGGTTCCCGGCGTGGTGGTCGGCGCCCAGGTCGCCACGATCTTCGGGGTCACCGTCCTGAACATCGCGCTGACCCGCTACCTGCACGACGCCATGCCCTCCACCGTCCGGGCCGGGGCCTCATCGGTGGTCAGCACCATCGGGTACGGCGTCTTCGTGCCGACCGCGCTCGGCTTCGGCATCTACAGCCGGGCCCACGGCATCTTCGAGGCCGCCAGGTTCGTCGTCGTCCCGCTCGCCGTCGTCTGCTTCTCGGTCGCCCGCGCGCGGCGCCGCCACGCCCAGCCCGCCCCGCAGCCGCAGCCCATCGAGCAGCTGCTGGCCCTGGGCCGGCTCCAGGAACGGCGCCGGATCCCGGCGCCGGAACCGCTGGACGAGCCCGCCCGGTCCGGGTACGCCAGCGACGTGTCCAGCGCCCCCTACTGGTGGCCGGCCGACCGGGCCCGTCAGTCCGCGGCGGCCGGGCCGTCCGCGGCGGCCGGGCCGAAGGTGAACCGGGTCGGGGATCCCGCGAAATCGCTGGCATCCAGGGCGAACACCCAGTCGAGGCGCAGCGCGTAGACGCTGTTCAGCGCGGGATCCACCATCTCCGGGCCGTAGCTGGTCTGGTACTTGGCGTTCTCCGCCGCCAGCATGGCCGCCAGTGCCGCCGGGCTGGTGATCCGCTCGGCAACGCCGTGCGCCACCACCGGCTCCTGCGGGTTGCCGGTGGCCAGGGTGCAGCGGGCATCGGCGGTCAGGTTGCGCGCCTTGCGGGAGCCGTTCGCGCTGGAGAACCACAGCCGGCCGGAGAGCCACACCGTCCAGACCGGCATCAGGTGCGGCGCGCCTTGCGGGGTCACCGTGGCCAGCCAGAAGTCGTGCGAGCCGGCCAGCCGTTGCACCGCCCAGGACCACGGCAGCAGCCCGGTCCCCTGATCGGCCGGCAGGGTTCCGTAGCCGGGCATATACGGGCGGGTGGCGGTTGGCTCGGGCACAGTTCCGAAGCTAGCAGCCGGGAGGCCGGCAGCCGGGAAACCGGCAACCGGGCGCCCAGGTCGGTTAGTGACTGTTTCTGGACCTCAGCCGGGCCTGGTCAGGATGCGGGCCATGACGGTGGTCATGGCCTACTAGACGGCTATTTTTGTGGTGGGTGGGACGTGCGGGCGTGACGACGCTTTGACTGTCGCCAGGCAGGTCAGGTACGTCGTCGGCCGAGCCGCCAGAAGCAGCACCCGGTCAGGACCAGGGCGAGGCCCAGGAAGATCCCGGTTTCGAGCCACTGGAGGGGCCAGTAGCGGCTGGCGGGCTGGTAGGTGATGGCTTCCCGGATGCCCCGGCTGGCCATGCAGGCGCCCAGGTTGGGGGTGGCGGCCTTTCCCTTTACCAGCGAGCCCGGCAGGCAGGCGCCGGGAATCGTGCTGACCGGCTGCCCTGATGCGTTGATGGCTCCGCTGGAGACGATCCATGCTCCGGGCTGGCCGGGCACGGTGCTGGCGGTCAGTGTTCCGACGCTCATCGCCGCGGCCTGGAAGAACGACGGGCCGCTCACGACTGTCCGGGTGGGCGGGATGAGGTGCGGGCGGACCGCCAGCGGGATGGCGATCTGGACGGCGGCGAAGATGGCCAGGGTGATGGCCATGGCGGGCACGGCACGGCGGATGAGGGCGCCAGTCGCGGTTCCGAGGGCGAAGGCGAACGCCGCGTAGCCGAGCGGCGCGATGCCGTGAGTGGCGAAGAGTGCCAGGCCGAACGGGCCCGTGAAGAGTATCGAGGAGGTGGTGCCGCCGTGGCCGATGGCCCTGCCGATGGGATCCGCCCACCAGGCCTGCATGAGGCTGAGTGCCTCGGTGACGGCCATGGCGGCCAGGCCGGTGACGGCGAGCTTGACCGCGAGCCACCGGGTGCGGGTGATGCCCTGGGTCCAGGCCAGCCGGTACGTCCCGGTCTCAAACTCGCGGGCGATCAGCGGGGCGCCCCAGAAGATGCCCGTGATCACGGGCGCGGCGAGGATGAGCCCGATGCCGAGCACGTACACGAACATGTAAGGGCTGGTGGCGTCGAGCCGGCTGAGGAAGTCGCTGGCCGCGGTCGCGCAGGTGCCGGCGTGGCAGCCGGTGATCCCGCTGGCGGCGTACATGCTGGCCAGGTGCGGCCCGGTGACCACCAGCACGACCGCGACGGCGCAAAGGGCGGCCAGGGCCACCCCCGCCTGCACGCGGAATTGGAGCCAGGTGAACCGGATCATGACGTGACCTCCAGGCGCAGCCGGTGGGTGCGCTCGGGGGTGGCCGGGCGGCTCATGTAGGCGATGACCAGGTCATCGAGCGTCACCGGCCGGACTGTCCAGGCCGGGTCGTGAACCGGGTCGCTGGTGCGGACCAGGAATGTGCTCTGCTTGCCGGTATGGCTTTCCTCGATGACCTCCTGATTGGCTGGCAGGCTGCCCGCGTCCCGGCGGGCCCCGGAAAGCCGGTGGTGTGATGAGAGCAGTTCGCTGACCTCTCCGGCGACCCGCACCTTGGACGCGACCAGTACGACGAGGTAGTCACAGACCCGCTCCAGGTCCGCGACCAGGTGGGAGGACAGCACGACGCTGATCCCCCGCGCGGCGACGATTTCCATCAGGCTGCGCAGGAAGTCACGCCGCGCGACCGGGTCGAGGCTCGCAACCGGCTCATCGAGGATGAGGCACTCCGGCCTTTTCGCGATCGCCAGGGTGAGGGCGAGCTGGGCACGCTGGCCGCCGGAAAGCGTCCCGGCCCGCTGGCGGGGGTCAAGACCGAGCTGCTCGATCCTGTTTTCGGCTGTCTCCGTGTCCCAGCCCGGGTTCAGCCACGCGCCCATGCGCAGATGCTGCGCGACGGAAAGCCGCGCATAGACGGGCGTGTCCTGGGCGACGAAGCCGACCCGGCCGAGCTGCGCCGGGCCATCAGCGGGACTCGCGCCGAGAACTCTGATTGAGCCCGACGTCGGCGCCAGCAGCCCGACAGCCAGATGCAGCAGGGTGGTCTTGCCCGCGCCGTTTGGCCCGACGAGCCCCACAACCCTTCCTTCCGGAATCGCCAGGGTGCAGTCGTGCAGTGCCCAGCGGCGGCCGTACTGCTTGCCGAGGCCATTGGCCTCTATGACGAAGCTCATGCCACCCCCTCCGCGAAACAGTTGCGGAATGCTGTGCGGTAGATCGCCTCGATCTCATCGGGGCCAAGCCCCGCGGCACGCGCCGAGCGCAGCCAGTCGGTCATCGAACCGAGAAACCGGGTCTGCGCGGCAGGGTCGGTGCGCGGCAGTGACCGGGTAATGAAGGTCCCCTGACCCGGGCGGGCTCGTACCAGGCCCTCGCGCTCAAGATCCCGGTAGGCCTTCAGCACTGTGTTCGGGTTGATCGCCAGCTTGGCGACAACCTGCTGAGCCGTCGGCAACTGGTCGCCCGGTTCGAGCAAGCCAAGCTGCAGGGCCTGATGAACCTGCTGGACCAGCTGCAGATAGGTGGCGACACCGGACGCGGCGTCGAGCTGGAACTCAATCATAACCACGCTTCCACTAATCAGTTAGTTGAACCATGCTAGCGGCCACCGCGACGATCGGCAAGGGGTGCGTGACGGTTACTGAGCCGCAGCCGGCCGCCCGGCCGCGGGCCATGCGGTTCCGTGTCCCCCCGGGCTAGCCTGGTGCCGCGGTCCAACCGAGGGAGCGTGGCCAATGACCGACCAGGCGGGGGAGCCGGACCCGTGGGTCATCCAGTACGAGTTCACCTCGAAACGGCTCAACCGGCTGGCGGCCGCCCTGGGCGCGCACTCCTATCTTGAGATCGGCGTCCACACCGGCGGGACCTTCGCCAGGGTGCAGGTCGCGGAGCGGACGGCGGTGGACCCCGCCTTCCCGTTCCCCGTCTCCGACCACGAGGACGAGGTCACGAGCTTCGCCGAGATGACTTCCGACGAGTTCTTCTCCGGGCTGCCCGCGGCGAAGACCTACGACCTGATCTTCATCGACGGCCTGCACACGTTCGAGCAGGTGTACCGGGACCTGTGCAACAGCATCCTGCACTCGCACCCGGGCACGGTGATCCTTCTGGACGACACGGTTCCCGGGGACGTGTACTCCACGCTGCGGGACCCCGAGCAGGCCTTCGCCTTCCGCGCGGCGGCCGGCCCCGACGGCAGTGTGGCCTGGCACGGGGACACGTTCAAGGTGGTGTTCGCCGTGCACGACTTCCACCTGGCGCTGGACTATCGCACGATCGTGGGCTCGGGTAACCCGCAGACGCTGGTGTGGCGGTCGAACTCGGGATGGCGGCGGCCGCTGCTGGACTCCCTGGAGCAGATCACCAGGCTGACCTACTTCGACATGGTCAACAAGAGCCACGTGCTGCGGGAATGCGACGAGGAGACGGCGCTGCGGGAGTGCCTCACCGCCATCACCCCCCGCTGACCAGGGTTGATCACTCCTTGTATCTAAGTGCGGCCGGATTGCTCTGTAACCGTGACGGTCGGCACTCTGCTGCCCGCACGAAAGATTCGGGGGAATCTGCCATGTCGTTCACCCTTCGGGGCGTGCTGAGTGCGTCTGCCTGTGCGGACTGTCCCATCTCGCTCGACGGCGCGACGGTGCGCGTGTACGCCACGCTGCCGGGCCAGGGCGTGACGGCCAGGGCCGCCGCGGACCCGCGGCACACGTTCCGCCTCTTCCACCACGCCGAGGCCGCGGATCAGGCCGCGCTGGCGGCGGCGCACGGGGCGCTGCTGGGCGAGGCGGCCATCGGGGCCGATGGCAGCTACTCGGTCGAGCTGGGCGGCTCCTACGGCGGCGACGCCGTGGACATCGACCTGTACTGCGGCACGCTGAGCGGCCACGTGCCGCCGCACCCGGTACAGGTAGCACTGACCACGCTGCAGCCCGCGTGGCGCCGCGCCGACGCGGCCGGTGCCGCCGACGCGGCCGGTGCCGTCGCCGCGCATGGTGCCGCGGCCGCTACCGAGGTCGCCGCGTTCGACTACGCGATGCCGCCGCGGCTGACCTGCGCGACGCTGGGCCGGCTGGGCCTGTGGGTCATCTGCGGCCAGGTGACCGTGTGCGGCACCGGCGAGGTGGTCGACGGGGCCACGGTCTACGCGTTCGACCGCGACTGGCTCCAGGACGACGCGCTCGGCTCGGCGGTGACCGGCCCCGGCGGCAAGTTCCAGATCTGGTACACCGTGGCGGAGTTCTCCCAGACGCCGTTCTCCCCGCTGATCAACATCGAGCTGGTGCCCGGGCCGGACCTCTACTTCCGGATCGAAGGCCCCGGTGGCGTGGTCCTGCTCAGCGAGCCGCCCAGCACCGGGCGCACCCCGGGACGCCAGAACGTCGGCCCCTGTTTCTGCGCCGAACTGTGCGTTCCGCAGGCACCACCGCGGACCGAGCCCATCCCGGACTTCCGGTACATCGGTGCCCTCGACTACGTGACCGACGTGGCCAGCGGCCCGGGCGGCACGGGCCGGACCCTCGCCGACGACCGTGCCTTCTACAGCGGGCTGCGGCTCAGCGGCCCGATCGGCACCACGCTGGGCGGCCAGCCGCTGGAGTACCGCTTCGAGATCCGGACCCAGCCCAACGCGATGACCCCAGGGCCCTGGACCCCGGTCCCGCCGGGCCAGATCCTGCCCACGCTGATCGGCATCTCGGAACAACTGGTGGGCGCGAACCTTGAGGTCAGCGCGGTCGTGGTGAACGGGACCAACTCGGCTACCGAGATCGCCGTCACCCCGGCCGCGGACGGCTGGATCCCCATGCCGCAGGAGGGCGACCTGTCCACCGGCCTGTTCACCCCGAACCTCAACATGATCGTGCTGAACACGACGGCGATCGCCGCGTGGGGCGCGGTCGACGTCGGCGCGATCATGGCCGGGACCGCGCTGCCCCTCGCCGACCTGGCTGCGGACCAGCAGTTCGGCATCCGGCTGCGGGTCCGCCAGGCGGGCCTGCCGCTGACCGAGACCGACGGCGGCGAGTGCCACACCCTGGCCATCGACAACACCCTCTACGACAACGTCAACAAGGGCGGCAGCTGGGTGCCCTCCCAGGTGAGCGGCCAGTACGACGTCACGAGCGTGAACGTCAAGGAACTGATCGGCAGCCCGTGCGGCGGGATCACCAACTCGCTGACCGTGCTGGTCACCGCGGCACACCCGAACCTGGGCCCGGTCGATGTCGGCATGAAGGGGGGCGGCGCGAACTGGACCTTCAACCTGCCGCCGGCGACGCCTGGCCAGATCGCGGGCACGGCTACCCCCAACGGTTTCACCGTCTCCGACATGCCCAGCTGCGCCTACATCGTCACGCTGGAGACGCAGGTGCTGCTCACCACCGGGGACACAGAGCCGCTGCCGCTGTACGACCAGGTCGCCTTCTGCAAGCGCTGACCCGGGCCCGCGGGATCCCGGCCCGCGCCGGGATCCCGTGCCGGCGCCGGCGTCTGCGCCTGCGGGCCCCCGGCCGGCATCGCGGATAGCGGGGCCGCGATGCCGCGGCCGGGCCGGCCGGGCCGGTCAGGCGGGCACGGTGTAGGTGATGGTGAAGCCGGAGAACGTGGTGTCGCCATTCGGGCAGACACCGGACGAGTAGGCGTTCTGCGCCATGTTGACCATGGTGTTCGCCGGGAACGTCTCGGTCATCGACGTGTATACCGGAGTCGAGGTGGTGGTGGGGGTGTCGAAGGTGATGAGTTCGGAAGAGGTGTGGGCGGCCAGGGCCTGCTCGTTGATCTCGAAGTACATCGCCGTGGTGCCCTCGGTGAAGTAGACGGTGATCGACTTCAGCAGGGCTTTGGGCGGCAGCGACAGGCCGGCGTCGAAGCACCGGCCGGTGTCGGTGTTGGACAGCGTCGTCGGGTCCCACTCGTTGAAGTAGTCATCGGCGGTGTTGTGCAGCCCGTCCGGTGTGAACGCCGATGCGGCGAGCGAGTAGTGCTGGGTGACGGTTGCGGCGGCGGGCGAGGCGGCGGAGGCGGCGGTGGTGCCGATGGCGAAGAACCCGATGGCGGCACCGGCGGCGAGCGTGGCCAGGGTGCTGGCCCGGCCGCGGGTCATGAGCTTCATCTACTTGGGTCCCCTCTGGGCGCGTGGCTGGTGGTGGGTGAGTGCGGCGGGCAGGTTCGAGCCGTGCACGGCGGTCGCTCGTGCGGGCGCCCGGGCGGGTCCCCGGTAGTTGGTCTGGTGCGTGATCACGGCGTGGGCGGCGTGCGCCGGCCTGGCCGGTCCCCGGTAGTTGCTGTGCGTGGCCGAAGAAGCGGCCAGTGCGCTGGCGCCCGCTGAGATCACGGACGCCGCGACGGCCGCGGCGACGGCCGCGCCGAGCCAACGGCGGCTGGTCATCTGATCAGCCCCTCACCATGGGGCGGGTGATGTTCATCGCAGATGTCCTTCCTGGTGGAATTTGTGGTGCTGCTCAGCAGCCTGCGCCGCCCGGCGCGGCGTGCCATCAGTGCTGGCCACGGAACCACCACTGATCCGCCACGGACCCGGCGAGCCGTTCCCGGGCTGGTAAGGTCGCGGGCCGTGCGCGACAGGGGAAGCGGGCACCGGAGGAGCGACAGGGGAAGCGGGCACCGGAGGAGCGACAGGGGAAGCGGGCACCGGAATGGATGAGCGAATCGAGAACGCCCGGCGGCTGTACGAGCGCGCCGTCTTCGAGGGCGACACCGCCGCGCTGGCCGAGGCGGGCCGCGACCTGGACGGTGTGGAGGCGGACCTCGCCCTGGCCCGTGGCCGGCTGTTGCACACCCGGTTCCTGCACCAGCGCGACGGCGACCCCGGCCAGGCCCGCGAGGATCCAGGCGAACTGCCGCTGTTCGAGCGCGCGGCGCGGCTCTACCGGGTGCTCGGCGATGCGGGCGGCGAGGCCGAGGCGCTGTTCTGGGTTGGCTGCTTCCATCAGGTGGTCCGGCGGGACAACGACGCCGCGGTCCCCGCCCTGCACCGCTCGCTGGAACTTGCCGCTCAGGCCGGCAACCGGCTGACGATGTCGGAGGCGTTGCGGCATCTGGGCATCGAGGCACACGCCGCCGGGCGGCTTGACGAGGCCAGGCAGCAACTGGAGGAGTCCACCGGGCTGCGCCGGGAACTGGGCCTGATGCCGGGGGTGGCCGCGAACCTGATCGGCCTGGCTTACATCGCCGCGGCCCAGGAGCGCCGGGACGACGCGCTGGCCATCCTCACCGAAGCCGGTGATCTGGCCACGGCCAGCGGCGCACACCGGATCCTGCGCTCCGTCGAGGAAGCCCGGGCGGCCATCGCCGGTGAAGTGGTCGCGCCCGTAAGTTCGTCGGGTGTCAGGTCCAGGCGGTGGGGTCGTTGAGGTAGAGGCCGCAGGCGGTGTCGAGGGCTTGCTGGCAGGTGCCGATGGGGAGGCCGGTGGGGAAGATCGATTCGTCGTAGTCGTCGTGGCTGGCGCGGTAGATCGCGAACTGCCATTGGTGGGCGGAGCCGACGTAGCGCAGCCGGCACAGTTTGAGCGCGGTGGCGTCGGTGAGGGTTGCGTCGATGTAGCTGAAGGCCCCGCGGTGGCGGATGTGCAGGCTGGCGATCTGGGGCCAGCGTTCCCGGGCTCTGGCGCGCAGGCGCTGTTCCAGAGACGCCTTCGTGGAGTCCGGGTACTTGGCCACGACAGCCATCCTCCCCGATGGCGCCGGCGGTCACGGCGTGTCGTGCCGCGGTCCGGGGCGCGGATGCGGCACAAAGATCAGATGCCTGTGCCGAGCCCGTACCTGATTGTCCTGTCCAGTAAGGAAGAGGCCGTGTTAGCTGCTCGCGCCCGGTCGGTGCGCAGCGAGTACCGGGACCGGCTGCGGGCCCAGATCGTGCGCGCAGCGGCCGCCGGCAAGAACAACACCGCGATCGCCCTGGAGACGGGGGTATGCACGGACACGGTCCGCAAGTGGCGCCGCCGGTTCGCCGGCGACCGGCTGGCCGGGCTGAAGGACGCCCCCCGAAGTGGGCGCCCGCCAGTGTTCACCGCCGCGGACCGGGCCGAGGCCGTGGCGCTGGCGTGCGCGCTGCCAGCCGAGACCGGGGCGCCGCTGTCGCGGTGGAGTTGCCCGGAACTGGCCCGTGAGCTGGCCACACGGTGCCAGGTGGCCGCCTCGGCGTCCACGGTGCGCCGGTGGCTGGCCGGTGACGCGCTCAAACCGTGGCAGCACCGCTCGTGGATCTCGGTCCGGGACCCCGGCTTCGCGGTCAAGGCCGCCCGCGTCCTGGACCTGTATGCCGGGGTCTGGGACGGCGAGCCACTGGGCGCAGGCGACTTCGTCATCTGCGCAGATGAGAAGACCTCAATCCAGGCCCGCTGCCGCTGCCACCCTGCCCTGCCACCGGGCAAAGCCCGCGCGATGCGGGTCGAACACGACTACAAGCGCGGCGGGGCGCTGGCCTACCTGGCCGCCTGGGACGTCCACCGGGGCCAGGTGACCGGACGATGCGAGGCCACCACCGGGATCGCGCCGTTCTCCCGCCTGGTCGCCCAGGTAATGACCACCGAGCCCTACGCCACCGCGGACCGGGTGTTTTGGATCGTGGACAACGGCTCCTCCCACCGCGGCGCCGCCTCCATCAAACGAATGACCACGGCCTGGCCGAACGCCCGCCTGATCCACCTGCCGGTGCATGCCTCCTGGCTGGACCAGGCGGAAATCTACTTCTCCGTCGTCCAGCGCAAAGTCCTCACACCCAACGACTTCACCGGCCTCGCCCAGATCCGCCACCGGCTCGCCGCGTTCGAGACCCACTACAACGCCATCGCCAGGCCATTCAGCTGGAAATTCACCCGCACCGACCTCGGCGACCTGCTCGACCGCATCGACACCCACGAAAAGACCCAGCCCCACACCCTGGCAGCATGAACCCCACCCCCGACGAACTTACGGGCGCGACCACTAAGCCGGCCGCTCCCCCGCCCCTCCCGCCCCTCCCGCCACCAGTCACGCTGGTGATCATGGTGTTTGGTCGCCGGGGCATGGCGCGCCAAGTCCGAACTGCCTCGCGCTCCCTGGCTTCCTTGATCACGGACGATTTCCCGCGCATATGGAACGGGGAATCGTCCGTGACCACGGGTGCGGTGTCGGCGGAGCAGCCAAATCGCCATGATCACGCCAGCCTCCCGGGCTGCGTCCTATTACTACGACTGGCTGAAGGGCCGCGGCGGCACCGCCCGGGGGCGCCCGGCCGTCCCCGGGCAGGGCGTGCCGGGGACTATGCCGCGGGGCCCGATTCGGGGGCGCTGTTTCCCCGGTCCTGCTCGTCGTCCTGCTCGTCGGCCGGGAGCGCGTCGGTGCTGGTGTCGAAGATGGACACACCGGGCGCGACGACCGCGAGGACCGCGGCGAGCCGGTCGCGGTCCAGCCGCCAGCCCCTGATCGTCCGGGTCGCCCAGGCCGGGACCCGCGGCACGGGGCAGCCGGGTGCCTGCTCGTTCCCCCACCGCAGCGGCTCGGCCGTGGCCCGCCGCTGGACCCCGATGCACTGCATCCCAGCCGGTCGCCTCCGGTAGAGGACGATCCGCTCGACATCCGCCCACGGGATGAACAGCCGCGAGCCGCGCCGCACGGTCAGCTTGTCCGGCACGGTGCCCAGCGTGATGCCCGCCTGGTCGGCGCGGAACGCCGTCGTCCGGCGGACCCGGTCGATCACGCCCGCGCCCCGGGCGGCGAGCACCGCGAGGATGAGGCCGAGCGGGAGGAAGATCACCGGCAGGTGCCACAGGAAGCCGATGACGATGAGGAGTACGCTCGCGACCAGCCCGGCGGTCGCCTGGCCGGTCAGCCGGTAGCGTTCCTCGTATCGCGTCAACTCGTGCCCCCTCGTCCAGGCGGCTATATTACCGGGCGGATAAACAGGGAATACGGGGACCGCCCGGCGCCAACCCGGGCATCCGTCTCATCTGGCATCAGCCCGGCATCTCTCTCATGTATCGCGCTGGCGGCCAAACAGGATCCGAGCGCAGCCCGCGAGCGCCCCCGATGGTGCCTTACCCTGCTCCGCATGCGTATTCCGCCCGGCGCGAGGGTTTACCTCACCACGGTCATCAGCTTGGCCGGGGTTGCCCTGGCGACCTGGTTCGGCATGCAGGCGGGCGCCGCCACAGTGGATCGCGGCTGGTGGACGCTGGGTGCCGTGCTCGCGAGCGTCACCGCCGCCGGGGTGCCCGCCTACGAGCAGATCCGCAAGGAGCGGCTGCGGGCCCGGGCCCAGCGGGCCGCGGTGGACGCGGCAGTCGCGATGCGGGTCACCATGAACGACGCGCTGGACCCGATCGCCCGCCAGCTTGGCCGGATTGCCACCGCGGGCAGGCACGAACGGGAGGCGCTGGCCGAGGCGGCGATTCCGATGGTGCTGGACTCGGCGGCCCACCTGGCCGGCTCCGGGCGGGTGCGGGCCTGCCTGTTCCGGTTCGCGCCGGGCACCCCGAGGGTGCTGGTCCCGTCCCAGTACAGCGGCCGGGTGGACGACCCGCTGGAACCGATCACCGAGGGAACGACCGAGGGGGACCTGGTCTTCGGCATGATCCGGCACAACCAGCATCTGTTCTGCCCCGACCTGGCCACCAGTGCGCCGCCCGGCTGGCGCATCACGGCGCCGCAGACCTACCGGTCCTTCGCCGCGGTCCCGGTGGCGGCCGGGCAGAACGCCTTCGGCATGCTGATGATCGACGCCTTAACGGCGGATGGGGTCAGGCGGACCGACGTGCCGCTCATCCGGCTGCTGGGCGGGCTGCTCGCCGTCGCGCTAGCCTGAGAGCAGGGCACGGGAAGCAGACCGGCCGGCCATTGTGCCCTCGCGGGCGCGGGCTGAGACTGAGATCGTGGGGAAGGCCGAAGTGGCGGTGCACATCACCATCGAAGACCACGACGACCGTCCGGAACGGATGGTCAGGGACCCGGCGCGCTATTTCGCCGACGCCCGCAAGCGGGCCGAGCGGGAAGTCATGAACCAGGCGGACTGGCTGCTCGACGGCGACCAGCACCGCAAGGCCCGGTAGCCCGGTAGCCCGGAGGCCCGGTAGCCCGGAGGCCCGGTAGCCCGGAGGCCCGGTAGCCCGGAGGCCCGGTAGCCCGGAGGCCCGGTAGCCCGGAGGCCCGGTAGCCCGGAGGCCCGGTAGCCCGGAGGCCCGGTAGCCCGGAGGCCCGGTAGCCCGGAGGCCCGGTAGCCCGGAGGCCCGGTAGCCCGGAGGCCCGGTAGCCCGGAGGCCCGGTAGCCCGGAGGCCCGTCGCCGTAATCCGGTCAGTCCCGGCTCGCCGTCAGTTCGCGGATCCGCGCCAGGATCCCCGGCGCGTCCAGCCCGTAATGCCGGTACAGGTGTGTCGGCGGTCCCACCAGCGCGTACTCGTCCGGGATGCCGATCCGGTGCAGCGGGGCGTGGATTCCCCGGGTGACCAGGACGTCGGCGACGGCGGTGGCGAGCCCGCCGATCGTGTTGTGTTCCTCGGCCACCAGGATGCCGTGCGCCGCCCCGGCGGCGCGCTCGATCGCCTCGTGGTCCAGCGGCTTGAGCGTGTGCACGTCCGCGACGGCCACCGTGATGCCGTCCGGGGCCGCGGCGCGGGCCGCCGCCAGCGCGGGCGCCACGGTCGTGCCGTAGGCGAGCACCGCCAGGTCCGCGCCCTCGGACAGCCAGTGCGCCCGGCCCAGCCGCCAGGCGCCGATCGTGCCCGGCTGGTACACGTCCGGATCCCGGCCGCGGCCCAGCCGCAGGTACACCGGCCCGGGCACCGCCACCGTCTGGCGCAGCGCGGCGTCCAGGCTGCGGGCGTCGCATGGGGCCACCACGGTCACGCCCGCGATCGACCGGAGGATCGCCACGTCCTCGGTCGCGTGGTGCGAGGTGCCGTAGTAGCCCAGCGAGATGCCCGCGTGGTGGGCGAGTACCCGCACCCGCATGCCGGTGTAAGCCAGGTCGGTGCGGATCTGCTCGGCGCAGAGCAGCCCCGCGTACGACGCGAACGTGCCCACGTAGGGGATGAGCCCGAACGACGCCATCCCGGCCGCCACGCTCATCATGTTCTGCTCGGCGATGCCGAGGTTGAAGAACCGGCCCGGGTGCCGGTCGGCAAAGTCCGAGGTGCGGTTGGAGTACTTCAGGTCGGCCCCGAGCACCACGATCCGGGGGTCGCCGTCGGCCAGCTCGGACAGCGTGGTGCCGGCCACGAAGCTGTGCGTGATCGACGCCGAGGTGAGCAGGTTCCACGACGCCGGGTCCAGGCCCGCCGCGGTCACCGCTCCGCCGCCTTCGCCAGTTCCGCGAGCACCCGCTCGCGGTCGGCGGGCGCCAGGTAGCCCAGGTGCCATTCCCGGCCGCCCTCCATGAACGACACACCCTTGCCCTTGACCGTATGGCAGAGGAGCAGGTGCGGCCGGTGCACTGCGGCGAACTCCGGATCGAGAAGCACCGCGGCCACCGCGTCCGGGTCGTGCCCGTCCACCTCGCGTACCTCCCAGCCGAACGCGCGCCACTTGTCCGCGAGCGGCTCGATCCCCATCACCTCCTCGGTCGGCCCGTCCAGCGACATCTGGTTCCGGTCGAGCACGCCGAACAGGTTGCCGGCCCGGTGGTGGCTGGCGGCCATCGCCGCCTCCCAGATCTGCCCCTCGTTGCACTCGCCGTCGCCGAGCAGCGCGTACACCCGTACCTGCGGCAGCCCGGTCACCCGCGCGGCGAGCGCCATGCCGAGCGCGACCGACAGCCCGTGGCCCAGCGACCCCGAGCTGAAGTCGGCGCCGGGCACGTGCCGCATGTCCGGGTGGTCGCCGAGCGGGTTGCCCAGCCGGGTATAGCTATCGAGCAGCGCCGGGTCGAAGAACCCGAGGTCGGCCAGCACCGGGTAGACGCCCACCGCCACGTGGCCCTTGCTGAGCACCAGGCGGTCCCGCTCCGGCCAGTCCGGCTCCCCGCGCCGGATCCGCATCACCCGGTAGTACAGCGCCGCGAGGATCTCGGCGGCGGAGAACACGCTGGTGTAGTGGCCGGTCTTGGCGATGTCGATGAGCCGCACCGTCTCGGCACGGATGAACGCGGCCCGCTCGTGCAGGTCATAGTCATGCGTTACGCTCCCCGTGGCCGGCTGGCCCGCAGGCCCGGGGGGCCCGTGGCCGGCCTGCCCAGGAGGGGACTCAGGCATCCGGCTCCCCGCCGCTGACCACACGCTCGATCGACGTGGGGCCGGCCGTGCCGTTCTTGAGCCTGCGCCGCAGTGCCAGGAAGTACCACAGCGCCGCGAGTACGGCGCCGCCGACGATGACCTTGTCCGAGCCGTGGAACGGCGCCGGCAGCGCCAGGATCAGTATCACCAGGGCGGTCCAGAACAGCACGAGCCCGATCACCGGCTTGGCCCAGCGGCCCAGGTGGAACTGGCCCGGCACGCGCTCCAGCACGGCACGCTTGCGCGCGTAGGCCACCGTGATCAGGAAGTAGATGATGTACGGGATGATCGCGGTGGCGGCGACCAGCGTGCCGAACGCGTTGGCCTGCAGGTACCCGTAGATCATGAACGCGATGTCGAGGATGCCGAAGACGACCAGCGCGGCGATCGGCGTCTGGGTGCGGGGGTTGACCTTACGGAACCACGCCGACCACGGCAGCATGTTGTCCCTGGCCAGCGAGTAGACCAGCCGCGCCTGCGCCGCCGCGCCGACCACGACGATGGCGAACATCGAGAACACCACGAACGCGATGAACACCTTGGTGAGCCCCGAGCCGAGCCAGTAGCTGCCGATCGTGAGCAGCGGCAGCCCGGGCTGCTCCACGGCCTTGATGCTGGGGATCGCGATGGTGAAACCGATCAGCGCGATCATGCCGAGCACGCCGGACCCGACCACGGCCCAGATCACCGCCCGGGGCACGTTGTGGCCGGCGTTGATCGCCTCCTCGGACAGGTCGGCGGCCAGTTCGAAGCCGACCAGCGTGTAGATCCCCACCAGCGCGGCCAGCGCGATCGAGTACCAGATCGCGTTGTGCTGCACCGACGTGGTGCTGAACAGGATGCTCGCGCCGCTGCCGGGCTTGGTGCCCACGCCCCACAGGATCATCAGCAGTACGCCGAACACGACCGTGCCGATGATCTCGGTGAACACCGCGACGTTGTTGACCCTGGCCGCGACCTGCACGCTGATGATGTTGATCACCATGGGCAGGATCATGATGATGATCGCCACGGCCAGCGTGAGGTGCGGGGTGGCCGTCACCCCGAACTCGCTGATCAGCAGCGGGGCGGCGACGAGCAGGATGATGGCGCCGCCGCCGACCGTCATGTACATCAGGCCGGCGAAGCCGACGAACCAGCCGTAGGAGGGGTTCACCAGCCGGGAGCTCCACTGGTAGGCGTACGCCGGCCAGCGGGATCCGGGTGGACAGTTCCGCCACGACCAGCGCGACGAGCACCTGCCCCACCACGGCGATCGGCCATAGCCAGATCATCGCGGGCCCCCAGTAGGTGAGCCCGAACCCGTAGTTGAGGAAGATCCCGGTGGTGATCGAGATGATCGAGAACCCCACCGCGAACACGGAGAAGAAGCGCAGCTTGCGCCGCAGCTCCTGGGCGTAGCCGAACCGGTTGAGCACGGCCTCGTCGCCGCCCGCCGCCGGGGCCGTCGTGACCTGACCTCCGGCGCCTGCGATGTCTTCCACGGTCCCAACCCTTCTGGCCGGACCGCCGCCGGCCACCTTGTGCCTTACGGCGGGCGGCGGGGGCCGCCGGCCGCCTATGTCGATAAGCCCGCGTCGATCTGCCTGCGCACCGCGGCGAACGCGTGGCCGGTCGCGTCCAGCACCAGGTCCAGGTCGGCGGGGGTGGTGGCCGCCGAGACGAACCAGTTGTGCCGCGGGTGCAGGAACGCCCCGCGCCGGGCCGCCTCCGCGGCGAACGTGTTCGCCAGCGCGAAGTCACGGTCGCCCGCGAACGTCAGGAACGGCATCTGCGCCGGCCCGGTCTGCCGGATGGCCAGTTCGTACCGCGCCGCCTGCTCCGCCAGGCCATCCCGCAGCGCCTGGCCGCGGCCGGCCATGGTGGCCACCGCATCCTCGTCGGCCAGCGCCGACAGGGTGGCCAGCCCGGCTGCCATGGACACGGCCGAGAACCAGAACGAGCCGGTGGCGAAAACCTCGGTGGCCCCGGTACGGAACGCGTCGCTGCCGAGGACCGCGGCGAGCGCGTAGCCGTTGGCGATCGCCTTGCTCCACGCGCTCAGGTCCGGCGCCACCCCGAGCGGTTCCCAGCTGCTGCCCAGGTGCAGCCGGAACCCGCAGCGGACGTCGTCGAGGATGAGCGCGGCCCCGGTCCGGTCGCACAGTGCGCGCAGGCCCCTGGCGAACTGCGGGTCGGCGAGTTCCTGGTCCTGCCCGATGTCGTGGCGGAACGGGGTGACGATCACGCCCGCCAGGTCACCGGCCACCGCGTCCGCCGCCTGCTGCGCGCTGGCCAGGTCGTTGTAGGTGAAGTAACCCATGTTCGCGCGGTCCGCCGCGGTCACGCCGCCGGGCCGGGGCGTGCACCAGGGCGCGGAGCCGTGGTACGACCCCCGGGCGGCGAGGATCTTGCGGCGCCCGGTGGCCGCGCGGGCGATCGTCAGGGCCAGCGTGGTCGCGTCGGTGCCGTTCTTGGCGAACATGGCCCAGTCCGCGTGCGCCACGGTAGCGGTCAGCGCCTCGGCGAGTTCCACCATCCGCGGCGACGGCGCGTTCTGGCAGTCGGCCTCGCGCCGCTGCGCCTCCGCGGCGGCCTCCACCTTCGGATGCTGGTGCCCCAGCACGACCGGCCCGTAGCTGCACATCAGGTCCACGTACTCGCGGCCGTCCACGTCCCACACCCGCGCCCCGGCGCCGCGCGCCATGAACTGCGGGTATGCGGTCGGCAGCCCGGCCGCGCTCTGGTGCCCGTACATGCCGCCGGGGATGACCGCGGCCGCCCTGGCCCGCAGGGCCGCGTCGGTGGTACGGGCATGCGCGTCGGTAGCAGTCATCGCGGGCCTTTCGTTTTGCCGTCTGAGCTTGTGACCTCGGCCGGCCACCGGGGGGCTCCGGGCCGTGGCGTCCGGGGGCTTGCCCCCGGGGAGGCGGCGTGCCCCCCCGGGCTGGCACTGGCGCCAGCCGGAACCGGGGGCGCGAGGAGATCTGCCGCCTGAGCAAAGCTGGTGAGCGTGGCGTCGGAGCCGAGGCCCTGCGCCACGAGCGCGGCCGCCGCGGTGCCGAGCCGCCCGGCCGCCAGCGGATCCCAGCCGCGGCACAGGCCGGTGATGAACCCGGCCGAGTAGGCGTCGCCGCACCCGGTGGTGTCGACCACGCCGACCGGCAGGGCCGGTATGTGCGCGTCGGTGCCGCCGGCGACGATCCGGCTGCCGTCCGCCCCCAGGGTCACCGCCACCGCCCCGGCGCCCGCGTCCAGGACCGTCTTGACCGCGCCGTCCAGGTCCGCGGCCGCCGAGATCGCCAGCAGCTGGTCGGAGTTCGGCAGGAACCAGTCGACGAGACCCAGCAGCGGGGCCAGCCGGTCCAGGACCTCCGGGGCACCGGGCCGGAGCAGGTCCATGGTCACCAGCGTGCCGCCGGCCCTGGCCGCGGCCAGCACGGCCACGAGGGGTTCGCCGGCGAACCGGCCGAGCACGTCCGGGCCGCCCACGTGCAGCACGTCGGCCGCCGCGATCACGCCCAGGTCCACGTCGCCCGGCCGCAGGTACGGGGTCGCTCCGGGCACGTGCAGCGCCGGGCGCTCCCCGTTCGGCCTGATCGGCAGCATGGTGGCGGAGGTCTGCGAGCCGGGGATACGGGCCAGGCGGCTGGTGTCCACGCCGTGGGCGTCCAGCAGCGACACCAGCAGGCGGCCGAGGTCGTCGTCGCCGATCGCGCCCATCGAGACCACCCGGGCGCCGAGCTTGGCCAGGTCCACCGCCGTGCCCGCGGCGGTCCCGGCCGCGGTCAGCCGGATCTCCTCCAGCAGCACGCTGCCCTGGCCGGGCGGGATCGCGGTGACCGGGCGGCCGAGGATGTCGAGGATGTGCGCGCCGAGGCAGACCACCAGCGGGGACGCGGTCGGCAGTGTCATGCCTGGCCTCCGGGGCTCGTGCCACGGTTAGCCGGGATGTTAGACGGACGTCCGAAATAATTCAAGAGTGCGCCACGTGCGGTGTACTGTCTCCTCAGCGGAGACGAGCGCTTCTGGAGCTTGCCGATGCCCAAGGTTGTGGACGCCGACGCGCGCCGGGACGAGGTGCTCGCGGCTACCTGGCGGGTCATCGCCCGGCACGGGCTGGCCGGCACCACCGTCAGGAAGATCGCCAGGGAGGCCGGCTACTCGGCCGGTGTGCTCGCCCACTACTTCAGCGATAAGCAGGACATCCTCGGCTCGGCACTGGTGCTGTCGCACCGCCGGGTGGGCGAGCGGATGGACCGCAGCGCGGCCGGCCTGGCAGGGCTCGCGGCGCTGCGCGTGGTGATGCTGGAGGCGCTGCCGCTGGACCCACAGCGGCTGCTCGAGGCCGAGATCGAGGTCAGCTTCTGGGGCCGGTCGCTGGGCAGCCCGGAACTGGCCGCGCTGCAGAACGCCGAGTTCGAGAGGCTCTGGTCCCGGCTGCGCACGCTGCTGCTCGCGGCGCAGCAACTCGGCGAACTGGCCGCCGGCACGGACATCGAGGAGGCCACCCACCGGCTGGTCGCGCTGATCGACGGGCTGAGCGTGGAGGCGGTGCTGTACCCGGCCCGGGTGCCGCCCGATCGCCAGGTGACCCTGCTGGACCAGTTGCTGCGGGACTTCTCCAGCCCGCCCCTGCGCCCGGCTCGTACCCTGGCCGAATGACGAAGTTTCAGGATGCCTCCCCGGCCCGCGCGCAGACCCCCAGGTTCCACGGCAAGGCCTGGCTTCTGCTCACCATCCCGCTGGGCTTCACCACCTGGGCGGCGTTCCTGTACATCGGCATCCGGGCCCGGCGGCCCCGGTGGCTGGCCTGGGCCGCCGTGTACCTCGCCGCGATCGCCGGGTGGCTGGTGCTGGACGCCCCGGATCATCCGAGCAGCACCGCGATGGGCGTGGCGGCGGCGCTGGCGCTGGCGGCCTGGATCGGCGGCGGCATCCACGCCCTGGTGATCAGCAATGACGCGGTCCGCCGGATCCAGGGCAGCGCGGACCCGGCGCTGGAGGCCGCCGAGACCCGGATCGAGCGCCGCGCCGCGGGCCGCCACCTGCTGGCCAGCAAGCCCGCGCTGGCCCGCGAGGCCGGCGTCGGCCGGCCGGACATCCCCGGCGCGGACGACTACGGCCTGGTCGACGTCAACCACTGCCCGGCGGACGCCTTGACCAGGCTGCCCGGCATCGGCAACGACCTGGCCGGCCGCATCGTCCGCCAGCGCGAGCAGGCCGGCGGGTTCTCCTCGGTCGAGGACCTCGGGGTGCTGCTCGACCTGCCCCCGGCCACCGTCGACGGGCTCAGGGACACGGCGGTCTTCCTGACGGACTGACCGCAGCGGGACATATTCGTGATCATGACTTAGGGGGTGCTGGAGCCCCCCGTAAGTCATGATCACGAACAGCGAAGATCGCGGACTGAGGGCACGTCACCCGGTGAGGTGGATGGTGACCCGCGGCCGCTGCCCGGAAACCACGGTGGCGTAGCCGCCGGCGCCTGGCATAGCTGCCGGTGCCGCCGGTGACCGCGACCTGGAAGGTACCCGGTCCCTGCGGCGTGGAGGTGACCAGCCCGGCCAGGTCGATCTGGCCGGCGGCGAGGACAGCGACCACGGTGCACAGCTCGTCGGCGGTGCCACCGCCCAGCCGGGTGACGGTGTAATTCTCCCCGTCGTAGCCGATCTGCGTGCCGCCCCGCATCAGCTTGTTCGCGACCAGCTCGACGAAGCCGACGGCGACGCCGTGGCCGGAGCCGAGATTGAAGTTGTGGTCGCTGATCGTCGGCCTCGGTGTAGCTGATGGTCTGGCCGGCCGGGCTGACCGGCGCGGCCGCTGCCGTGATCGCCACACCGGTACCCGCGGCGGCGAGCACTCCGGCGGCGATCCGCATGCCTTTGCTGAACATGTCTGCTCCCTGGTCGTGCCGCGTGCTCGGATCGGCGCCGCGGTCTGATCCGGGACGCTACGCACCGGGCCTGCGGCACCGCTTCGGCCTGTGGTCGGTTCGCCGGCCCGCCGCTCGGGCGGAACGTCGGCGGCGCGGCTCCGCCCGCCGGGGGATCGCCGCCGCCCGTGGCTCCGCCGATCGGGGGGAAGCCGGATCGGCGGCGGCGGCGTATCTTGCAGCCATGGACCGCGCTTTGCGGCTATGGTCAGCCGTTTCGTGGTGGCTGGTACCGCTGGCCATCGTGGCGCTTGGTGCGGTCGACCTGGCACAGCACGGGAGCCTGTCCTCGGAGGGGGGCAACGGTCACGTTCCCCGGGCCGGTGGCCGTGCACGCGGCGTTCCTGCTGCTGGTCACGGTGCCGCTGTGCTGGCGGTTCCGGGCGCCCGCCACGGTCGCCATCGTGGTCACCGCGGCCACGGGGGCCTGGATCCTGACCATGTTCAACTGGGCGGACCAGCCGCCGTTCGAGCCGGGCCTGGCGATCATCGTGGCCCTGTTCGCCCTGGCCAGCCGCGCCGACGGCCGGCCGCTCTGGATCGGCGCGGTGGTGTCCGGCGTTCCGGTCATCACCGGCGAGATCATCGGCGGCCTGGCCGGCCAGGGCATCGGCAACGTGTTCCCGGCGGTGCTGTTGTTCAGTCTGGCGTTCGTCATGGGGCGCATCGTGCACGCGCACCGGCGGCAGGCCTCGGGCCAGCAGGACCGCGCCGAGCGGCTGGAACGCGATCAGGAGGCCCGGGCGGCCCGGGCCGTGGCGACCGAGCGGGCCCGGATCGCCCGGGAACTGCACGATGTCATCGCGCACAGCCTGAGCGTCATCGTGGTGCAGGCCGCGGCCGAGCGCCGGGTGCTGCCGGCCGGGCAGCGGTCCACCGCGGAGGCGCTCGACTCGATCGAGCAGAGCGGGCGGCAGGCCATGACCGAGCTGCGCCGGCTGCTCGGGCCTGCTGCGCAAGGGCGACGGCGAGGCGTCGCTCGCCCCGCAGCCCGGGCCTGGACGGCCTCGGCGACCTGGTGGCCGAGGTCCGCGAGGCCGGGGTCGAGGTGGCGTGCGCACCGACGGAGACCTGGCCGGCATCCCCCGTGGCGTGGACCTGTCGGCGTACCGCATCGTCCAGGAATCCCTGACCAACGTGCTCAAGCACGCCCAGGCGCGGCACGGTGGAGGTGCTGCTGCGCAGCCGCGGCCGCTGTGTCGAGATCGACGTGACCGACGACGGCACCGCGGCCCCGGGCCCGGGCAGCGGCGGCCTCGGCCTCGTCGGGATGCGCGAACGGGTGGCGGTCTACGGGGGGACGGTGCAGGCCGGGCGGCTGCGACCGGGGCGGGTACCAGGTCCGGGCGATGCTGCCGTTCGAGGCCGGCGAGCGGGTGCTGCCGTGACCATCCGGGTGCTCATCGCCGACGATCAGGAACTTGTCCGGGCGGGTTTCCGCAAGCTGCTCGACGCCGAGGACGGGATTGCCGTGGTCGGTGAGGCCGCGGACGGCGGCCAGGCGGTCACCCTGGCCACGAGGCTGGCGCCCGATGTCGTGCTGATGGACATCCGGATGCCGCGCATGGACGGGCTCGAGGCGACCCGCAGACTGACTGCGATCCACGGCGGTGCAGGTGCTCATCCTCACCACCTACGACCTGGACGAGTACGTCTTCGAGGCGCTTCGGGCGGGGGCCAGCGGGTTCCTGCTCAAGGACTCGCCGCCGGACTCGCTGATCTCCGGCATCGCCACGGTCGCACACGGCGATGCGCTGCTGGCCCCGTCGGTCACCCGGCGGCTGATCGCCGAGTTCGCGCGCCGGCCGCCCGCGGGCGCCCGGCCCGCGCTGCCCGACCTGTCCCCGCGGGAGACCGAGGTGCTGATCCAGATTGCCCGCGGCCTGTCCAACCGGGAGATCGCCGGGAAGCTGTTCCTCGGCGAGGCCACCATCAAGACCCACGTCGGCGGCATCCTGGCCAAGCTCGGCTGCCGCGACCGGGTGCAGGCCGTCGTCGCCGCCTACGAGGCGGGCCTCGTCCAGCCCGGGCACCCCGGCCCGGAATAGCCGCGGCCTCCCTCGCCGGCCGCGTCCCGCTGCTCGTGCCCGCGCGCTGGCCGCCGCGGCGCGGGCGTCAGTTCAGGATCAGCCGGGACGGGCGGGACGGCGTGTGCCACAGCCGGTTGGTGGCGACGGCTCCTTCGGTCTCGGTGATCATGTCCCCGCCGGTACCCAGGTTGACGTCGTACTTCGGGAACGCCGACGAGGCGATCTCGACGCGCAGCCGGTGCCCGGCGGGCAGCCGCACGCAGGTGTCCCACATCGCGATCTCGCACCTCGTACATCTCGCCGGGAGTGACCGGCGACTCGGCCTCGAACCCGTCCCGGTAGCGCAGCCGGACGATGCCGTCGCAGAGCCGCTGGGCGAAGCCCCCGGGGTGCACGTCCAGCAGCTTGGCCGTGATGTCGGTGTCCGCGGCCGAGGTGGCGACGTGCGCGATGACCTTGACCGGCCCGATGACCTCGAGCGGCTCCGGCCAGCGGGTCGCTGGTGAACACCAGCACGTCACCGCGGCCTTCGATGCCGAGGTAGTCGTCCGGCCCGCCGATCTGCCCGCTGCCCTCGCCGGTGATGAACGGGACCGGCCGGTCGGGGTCGTGCGCCCACTCGTCCGGGGGCTCCTCGGTGGTCACCGCCGCGGGAACCAGCCGGCCGTCGCCGAACCGGCTGTTGGCCTGCCCGCCGCTGGAGAAATGGAAGACCGTGGACGGCGCCCCGGGCGGTGGCCACTGCTGTTCCTCGCGCCATTCGTTGGCGCCCATCACGAAGATCCGCACCGGCGCGGGTGCCGGATCCTGCGTGATGCCCTTCACGTGCTCGTCCAGGAAGGCCAGGCGTGCAGGCGTCCAGGTCGATCAGCGCGTCCGGGCCGAAGTCCACCTCGCCGAGCATCCGCGTGGTATTCACCGCATGCCCCCACGGGCCCATCAGCAGCCGCTGGCCGGAGCGGCCCGCGGCGACCATCGCGGCGAAGTTGGCCGGGGTACCGATCTGCTCGTCGTCGTACCAGCCGGAGATGTGCAGCACCGGCACGTCGACCTCGCCGATCCGGTGCTGGTAGCGGACCGGTTCCCACCACTCGTCCAGGGTGCGGTGCCGCAACTCCTCGCGCCATTGCGGTGACGCGAACCCGGCCGCCTCGTCCATGGTCAGCAGCGGCCGGTGCCGGTACACCTCCATCCAGTCCACATCCTCGGTGAACTGCGGCATCCGGCCGTCGGTCATCCGGAACCAGTGAATGTGCATCGGCGTGGGCAGCCCGGTCGGCCACTCCACGAACGGGTCGCTGGGCGTCACCAGGCACACCATCGCCCGCAGCGCCGGCGGCCGTTCCAGCGCGGTCAGCCACTGGATCCGGCCACCGTAGCTGCCGCCGAGCGTGGCGACATCGCCGGTGCACCAGTCCTGCGCCGCCGCCCAGGCGATGACCTCGGCCCCGTCCGGGCCGTCGTTGCGATACGGCTGGAAGACGCCCTCGGAGTCGCCGCGACCGCGCACATCGGCATGCATGCACGCGTACCCGGCCTTGGCGAACTGGTCGCCGCGCTGCGACTGCCGCTTCCCGGCTTTGCCGTACGGGGTGCGCACCACCACGACGGGTGCGGGCAGCACCTTGGGCAGGACCAGGTCCGCCGACAGCGTGATGCCCTCGCGCAGCGGGATCCGGACGTTGAACCTGCGCACCACTCCAGCCTCAGTCACGAGAGGGGATGCTACCCGGCGTTGTCAGCACATTTGCCCGCGATCGCGGCGGCCTGTCCCCGGCGCTGGCATGGCCGCAAGCGCGCCGCGCCGTGCGCTTCGGCTGAGCCGGTGAGTTAGGGATCTACTGTGCTGGGAAGTGGCTAGTGCGGGGCGCCGGAAGGCAGTGCCCGGCCGGGAGGTGGAGGACGTGGAGTTCAAGGTGGTGCTGTTCATGCCGCGCGATGCGGCGAGCGTGCCGATCAGCCGCCAGGTTCTCGACAGCTGCCTGGAGACCCTCGGCGTGACCGCCGACACCCGGACCGACATTGCCCTCGCCCTCAGTGAAGCCTGCGCCAACGTGGTCCTGCATGCCGGAGCGGGCGAGGAGTACGAGGTGATGGCGAAGGCCCAGGACGGCCGGTGCGTGATCGAGGTGGTGAACGACGGCGACGGCGCGGTCCCGGCCGCCCCGCTGAGCGAACCAGTGCCGCTCACCGCCGAGCACGGCCGCGGCCTGAAGATCATCGACGCGGTCACCGACAACCTGCGGCTGACCGGCAACGGCCGCGCCGGGACCACGGTGCACTTCGAGAAGAAGCTGGACTGGGTGCCGGGTGCGCCCGGCGAGCATCTAGCGCACCGCGACAGGTGACGCCGTCCGCTACCCGGCCCGCGCGTCCACGGTGCGGACGCCGGCGAGCACGGCCCGGACGAGGCGCTCGGCGTAGTCCCTGTCGGCGGTCTGCCCGGTGATCAGCACCCGGTAGTAGATCGGGCCGGATATCTGGTCGACCACGAGGGCGTGGTCTATGCCGGGGGGCAGGCCCTCCCGCTCGCTGGCGCGCCGCAGCCGGGCCAGCGCCATGGCGTGCCGCCGCGCGTGCAGCGCGCGGACCAGGTCGCCGATGTCGGGATGGCGGGCCGCCGCGGCGACAAGCTCGCCCGCCAGGCCGGCCGACACGCCGTCGTTGCGGCCCGCCGTGCGGTACTGGTTCAGGACCGCGGTCAGGGAGACGGCGAACTCGGTGAGGTCGTGGCGGAGGTCACCGGTATCGGGCACCGGCACCGGCGGGATCGTCCGGGTGACCACCGCGATGATCAGGTGATCCTTGGTCGGCCAGCGCCGGTACAGCGTCGTCTTGGCCACCGCGGCTCGCTCGGCCACCTCGTCGATGTTAAGCCCGGCATAGCCCCCGGCGAGCAGGAGATCCCAGGTGACGGTCAGGACCCGCTCGTCCACGCCGGCGTCGCGGGGCCGGCCGCGCCGCGCTGGCACATCCTGGTCTGTCACCGCATGGTTCCTCTCGATAACCTAAAGCAGCGAAATCGAGGTTATGCGGGCAAGTCACAATTACACAACCCAGGTTGCGTAATTGTGACCCGTGGCCCAGGACCCCCTGCGATGGCGCCTGCCCCGGGATCCTAGGGCTCCCGGGGCAGGCGCGGCACCCCGCGTGGCGGGTGATGCCGGAGGCTCAGCCGGCGACCTCCGCGGCCTCGGTGGCCGTCACCTGCTCCCGCGCCGCAGCGGCCCCGGCCCGGCCGGGCGCGTGGCGCGCGGGCGCCCGCCGCGGCAGCAGCAGGGTGACCGCCGTCGCGATGGCGACCAGGGCGGCGTTCACCGTCATGGCCACCACCATCCCGGAGACGAACGTGCCCCTGGATGGATCGGCCCCGAGGACACCGTAGAAGATCGCGCCGATGACGGCGATACCGCTGGCGGCGCCGAACTGCTGGGTGGTGGTGAGGATTCCGGCCGCCGCGCCGGCCCGCTCCGGCCGGACGTGGGTGAGCACCGCGCCGATCAGCAACGGCAGCGAGATCCCCTGGCCCAGCCCGATGAGCACGGTCGCCGGGGCCAGATCCCAGCCGGTCAGGTGCGCGCCGTAGTGCGCGCCGGTGAGGGCCAGCGCGACCGTGCCGACGGTGGTGATGCCCGCGCCCAGCGTGATGGCCCGGGGCCCCAGCCGTGCCGAGAACCGCGGGCTCGAGGATCGACATCACCGTGAACGTGGCGGCCAGCGGCAGTGCCTCGATCCCGGCGCGCAGCGGCGGCTGGCCGAGCCCGACCTGGAGCAGCAGGGTGAGCACGAACATGAAGCTGCCGAAGAAGAACACCAGGCCGAAGTTCACCACGAGGCCGGCCGAGAACGTCCGGTCGCGGAACAGCGGCAGGTCGAGCAGCGGCTGCACCGTTCCGGCGGGCCAGGCGCCGTTCCCAGAGCAGGGTCAGCCCGAGCACCGGCAGGGCGGCGGCCAGCGAGACCCAGGTCCAGGGCGGCCAGCCCTGGTCACGGCCGAGCGTCAGCGGCACCAGCGCCAGGGCGATGCTGGCCGAGACGCCGAGCGCGCCGAGCGGGTCCAGCCGGGGCCGGCGCTGGCCCAGGCGTGCGGCACCACCCGGGCCGCGGCGATCAGGGCCAGCACGCCGACCGGCACGTTCACCAGGAAGATCGCCCGCCAGCCGAGCCCGAAGATGTTCGCCTCGATCAGCCCGCCGCCGAGGATCTGCCCGGACACGAAGCCGGCGCCCATGGTCACGCCGAACCAGGCCAGCGCGCGGCTGCGCTCGCTGCACCGGGAACGTCGCCGTGATCAGCGCCAGCACCTGCGGCACCATGACGGCCCCGGTCAGCCCCTGCACCAGCCGTGCGGCGACCAGCTCGCCGGGGGACTGGGCCAGCCCGCACAGCAGCGACGCGGCGGCGAAGGCTGACCACGCCGATCATGAACATCCGCCGGTAGCCGAACAGGTCGCCCAGCCGGCCGCCGGTCACCATGCCGCTGGCGTACATGAACGCGTAGCCGCCGACGATCAGCTGCAGCGCGGCGTCGCTCACGTGCAGGTCGCGCTGCAGCGACGGGGCCGCCACGTTCACCGCCCAGATGTCGAAGCCGGCCATGAACATCGCCATCAGCACGACCGGCAGCATGAGCCAGCGGCGCGGATCCGGGCTGGACGGCGCCGGCTGGGGCGTTGCCAGCCTTGACTGCGCATTCCGCACGAGCACTCCTAGTAGTTCGATGGGTATCGAAGTTCGATGACCATCGAACAGTACAACAACCGTCGAACTACTCGCAACTCTGGGCGTATGCTCGGCACTGTGATGGACGATGGGGTCGAGCCGGCGGCGGAGGACATCCAGCTGCCGCGCGTGCTCGCCGCGCTCGCCGACCCGCACCGGCTGGCTGCCGTGCGGTTCGTTGCCGCGCACGGCGAGTCCTGGTGCGCCCAGGTCATCGAGGAAGCCGGGCTGCCGATGACCAAGCCGACCTTCTCCCATCACCTGCGCATCCTGCGCGAGGCGGGGATCGTCACCAAGCGGATCCAGGGCGCCCGCGGCTACATGTCCCTGCGCAAGGACGACCTGGACCGGCGCTTCCCCGGCCTGCTCGACTCCATCGTCACCGCCGACGCCGAGACCGTGGCCTGACCCGCGCCCGTCGCACGGTGTTGATGATCATGGCGTTTTGGTCGCCGGAGCCAAACCGCCATGATCACGAAGCAAGAAACCGGCTCAGCCGGCGAGCAGGTCACGGCGGCGGAACACGGCCAGGCCGGCGGCCGCGGCGGCCACCCCGATCCCGATCATGACCACGGCCGCGGCGCCGCGGAACGGCTCCACCGGAACCAGGCCGATGTGCGCGAACGGCGTCAGCCCGACCAGCCAGGACGGTGCGCCGAGCAGCGCGCCGACCGCCTGCCACAGGAACGTCAGCACGACGAACCCGTACCCGGCCGCCGCGCTGGCCCGTGGCACGACCGCGTATGCCAGCGCGGCGACGCCCAGGTACAGCAGGGCCGCGGGCACGCAGTTCGCGCCGGCCTCCAGCATCTGGCCCACCGCGACGCTGGCCCCGCCCGCCGCGACCCCGGCCCAGGTGAGCAGGCCGGCCAGCAGTGAGATCACCGCGGCGGCGACGGCCGCGAGCACCAGCCGCCCGGTGAGCCAGCCGGTGCGGCCGACCGGCAGCGCGAGCAGCGTTTCCAGTTGCTGGCCGGCCTCCTCGCGCCGGGCGGCCCCGACCTGGGCGCAGCAGAACAGGCTGACGCCCAGCACGTAGAGGAGGAAGACGAACGCCAGGTACCCGGACGGCGTGGTGATCGAGCCGGTGCCGAGCTTGGCGATCTCCCGGGACGCGCCCGCGGGGATCCCGGACGAGGACACGCTGCTGGAGACCACGCCGAGGATGAACGCGAACACCGCGAAGCTGACCGCCCACACGATCAGGCTGTCGCGCTGGCCGCGCAGCGCCTGTGCCGCCGGGGAGGAGAGCAGCCGCAGGCCGGACCCGCCGCGCCGCTCCGGGAGCAGGCCGCTGCCGAGGTCCCTGGCCGCGCCGAGCCGCACCGCGGCCAGCAGCAGCAGCGCGCTGGCCGCCACGGGCAGCAGCAGCACCACCGGCTGCGGGCCGGCGAACGGGCGCATCTCCTCGGCCCAGCCGAGCGGCGTCGCCCAGCGCAGCCAGCCGGCCCCGGCCACCGTGTCCGCGATCACCCGTAGCAGAAAGAACAGCGCGACGGCGCCGCCGCCGATTTCCAGTGCAGAACGACGCGCCGGGGCAAGCTGGCTCGCCACCGCGCCGACCCCGGCGATCACGGGAACGACCAGGACGGTGGCCAGGGCAAGGTAGGCCGATCCGGCCACGGGCAGGCCGCCGAACGCGAACCCGGCGAACTCCGCGGCCCACAGGATCACCGTGGCCGCCCCGATCGCGGCCATCGCGGACAGGTAGGCCGTGCGGCGGCTGACGATCCCGGCCAGGGTCAGTTCCAGTCGGCCCGCGTCCTCCTCGCCGCGCAGCGCCCGCACCGACGCCAGCAGGCCGAACACCGCCGCGGCGATGGCCAGCACCCCGCCGACCCGCCACGCGGTGTAGCCGCTGACCGTGGCCACGTGGTGCGGCTCGCCGTAGAGCAGGCGCAGCCCGGGGTTGGTGCCGAAGCTGCGGGCGAACGCCGCCCTGCTCGCGGCCGTGGTGTACACCCGCCGGTAGCCGACCGGCTGGATGAACGAGTACACCAGGAACAGGTAGGTGAAGACGACCGTCAGCACCCGGCCGTCCCGGATCGCCCGCTGGACGAGGGCACCCGCCGGCCCCCGGCCCGCCCGGGTTTCCTGGCGCCGCCGGCTCGGGCCGGCGCCTCGCTAACGGCCGGCATGGCCGTCGTAGTGGTGCAGGAAGATCTCCTCCAGGGAGGGCTCCCGGCTGACCAGCGCCGTGACCGGATGCCCGGCCAGGGCCGTGACGACCGGCCCGACGCTGCCGGTGATCTCGAACCGCAGCGCGTTCGGGCCGGCCGGCTGCACCTGCACCCCGGGCAGCGGCGGGAACTGCGGCGCCTGCCCGGCGAACGTGACCTCCATGGTCTGCGTGCTCAGGTGCCGCAGGTCCGCCAGTGTCCCCTGGTCCACCAGCTTGCCTTCCTTGAGGATGCCGACCCGGTCGCAGACCGCCTCGACCTCGCTGAGGATGTGCGACGAAAGGAAGATGGCCTGGCCGCGTTCCCTGGCCGCGGTCACGCAGTCGCGGAACACCATCTCCATGAGGGGATCCAGCCCGCTGGTCGGTTCGTCCATTACCAGCAGGTCCGCCCGGGTGGCCAGCGCGGCGATGAGCTGCACCTTCTGCCTGTTGCCCTTCGACAGCGCCCGCACCTTCTTGCCGGTGTCCAGGTCGAACCGCCGCACCAGCTCATCCCGGTAGCCGCGGTCGATACTGCCGTGCAGCCGGGCGAGGAACTCCAGGGTCTGCGCGCCCGTCATGGCCGGCCACAGGAACGGCTCCCCGGCGACGTAGGCCGCCCGGCGGTGCGCCGTCACCGGGTCGGCCCACGCGTCCACGCCGAACAGCTCCGCCCGGCCACGGGTGGGCCGGTGCAGGCCGAGCAGGCAGCGGATCGTGGTCGTCTTTCCGGCCCCGTTCGGCCCCAGGTAGCCGTACACCTCGCCGGGCTCGATCGACAGGTCCAGGGAATCGAGCGCCAGCGTCTCGCCGTAGCGCTTGGTCAGGCCCTCGGCCTGGATCGCCTTCACCGCTCTGGTCCTGTCATCTGGCGTGCCTTCTCCTCTGGCTGGCGTTCCGTTTCCGGTTGCCGTGCCTGCAGGTGCCGCACCGCCGCCCGGGCCTGTTCGGCGAGTTCCGGGCTGAGCAGTGGCTGCGAATAGAAGTCGATCATCGCGGCCGACAGCCGCAGATGGCCCTCGGCCGTGAAGATGTCCGCGCCGAGCCAGCGGGACAGCTGGCCGTGCATCATGAGCAGCCCGGACTGCATCGCGACCAGCACCGCCGAGTAGCCGTGCGGATCCGCCATCTGGCCCGGGTTGTGCTGCGCGAGCCAGGCTTCGCACAGTTCCACCATCTCGTCGTACATGGCCTCGGCCGCAGGCGAGCCGTCCACCAGCGAGCGGGCCAGGTAGCGGAGGGTCAGCAGCACGGTGGGATGGGCGGCGGACATGAAGGCGGGATTGCCGAGCTGCCCCTCCAGCACGGCCTGCTCCTTGATCCGCATCATCTGGTCCAGCGCATAGGAGTCGCAGGCCTTGCGCAGGTCGTCCTTGGACCCGAAGTGGTGCCGGACCAGGCCGCCGGATACCCCGGCCGCCTTCGCGATGTCCCGGATGGTGGTCCCGTCCAGGCCGCGCTCGGCGAACAGGCGCAGCGCCGCATCCCGGATCCGCGCCCGGGCGGTCAGGTCCTCGGCGGGCCGTTCCCCCGCCGTGCTTGTTGCCACGTCTCACCTGCTGCTGTACGAGTGAACAGTTTGCTGGACATGCGTATAGCAGACTATACAGATGAATAGCCGACGGCGGCAGGGCCGGATGCGGCACCGGCGCAAAGCGGCGCCTGGCCGCCAGCCCCGTGTGGGACCCGCGGCCAGGCGTCGGACAGGCGCTGCTATTCGAGTGGCTGGTGGCCCAGGTTGCGGGGCTGGCGGCCGGCGAAAATCCAGCCGCCGACGGCCGCGACCAGGGGCATGCCGATCAGGAGGATGAGCAGGTTGGTGACCGGGACGGTGGTGAAGATGGCGGACAGGCCGCCGTTGAGCGAGTTGGTGCGGAACCAGCCCGCGGTGCCGACGTAACCGCCCACGATGCCGAGCACCGCGCCGGTGAAGCCCAGCGCACCGGCCGTGGTGGCGGTGAGGTTGCGGCGGGTTGTGCCGCTCGCCCCGGTGGCGGCCAGGGTGCGCAGGTCGCTGGCGGCTTCGCTGCGGATCAGGCCGACGCTCATGGCGAGGATGGCCAGCGCCAGGGCGATGCCGAACACGGTGGCCCAGTCGACGATCGTCGCCGAGGTGGGGATGCTGTTGCGCGTCTCCACGGTCATGTTCGCGGCCGCGGCCGCGAGCCTGGCGTTGTGGATCTGCGCGCTGGTCAGTGGGTTCGGCGTCTGGATAAGCCAGCCCGCGACATAGTTCGGGCCGGTCTGCAGGTGCAGCGCGCGGAAGGCGTGCTCGGTGATCACCGTGTTGGGCGCCGACGTGCCCGACGGCAGCGCGCTGACCTGATCAATGGACGGGTTGGCCAGGCACGCGTTCTTCGGGCAGGGGAACGTGGTCGGGCCGTTGGGTCCCTGCTGGGGCGGCGGGCCGCCGGAGCCGGGGGTGATCGTCTTCTGGGACGCCTTCGCCGGGGGGCTGTAGAGCAGTTGCATCTTCGAGAGGCCGGACAGCCCGGGGCGCATGCTGAGGATGTCCGCCGTGGGGCTGTACTGGCTGGCAGTGATCCCGAAGGCATGCAGCAGTTGCGGAGTGCCCAGGTACAGCGGCCCGGACCAGCTGCGCCCGCTCGCCGCGTGGTTCAGGTTGGCGTCCGTCGACTCCAGTTCGACCGCATCCCGCGACCCAAGGTCGGTGGCGATGGCATGTGCCTTGGCCGACAGCGACCGTATCTGGCTGGCTGTCGTGCCCTGGCCGCACGGGCCTTCGCAGCCGCCGCCGGCCGTGTAGACGATGAGCTGGTTCGAGGCCAGGTTCGGCCCGGCGTAGTCGAGCACGTTCGCGAACCGGGCCGCCGAGACCACCGAGATGATCACGGCGATCAGGATGCCGATGCTGATCGCGGCGAGCGCCGAGCCGGAGCGGGCCCGGTACCGGGACAGGTCACGAAGGGCCAGCCGCATCGAGATCGGCGACCGGCTGCCCAGCCTGGCGAGCACGGACAGGCAGAACGGTGCCAGCAGGATCACCGACACGATGAGCACGATCAGCCCGAGTGCCAGCTTCGGCAGGCCGCTGTTGCCGTTGCCGCTGGCGCCCGACCAGCCGAAGAGAACGAACGCGATCACCAGCAGCACCAGGCCGGGCACGGCCGAGCGGTGCACCTGCCGGGGCGGGGCGGGCCGCCCGGCCAGGGCGGTCACGATGGGCACCCTGGTGATGGCCCGGGCCGGCCGCGACGCGGCGAAGAACGCGGCCAGCACGGCCAGCACCAGGGCCAGCGCGATGACTCCCCACGGCAGGGCGAACATGCCGATCAGGTGGTGCGAGGTCTGCTCCAGCTCGGGCCGGTAGGCCAGCCAGCCGGCCAGCCCGGCCACCAGGCCGAGGATGGCGCCGACGATGCCGACGACGGCACCGTTGGCCATGACCACGAGGCGGACGTTCCGGTCCGTGGCGCCCATCGAGGCGAGCATGCCGAGCGAGCGCAGCCGGCGCTGCGCCAGCACGGTGAAGCCGCCGACCGCGACCAGGGCGATGAGCAGCATCCCGACCACCAGGCCGGCCACGGAGATCGACTCGGGGTTGACCACGTTGCTCGCTACCTGCGATCCGGCGGCCGTGATGTACGGGGCGAGCGCGGCGGGAGGCCGGCCGTGCCCGTCGAACAGCACGGTGACCTGCGTCGGGTTGCTGACCTGGCCGGGCACCACGAGGGCGAACTCGTCCAGCAGGCTCTGCGGGTTCTGCACGATGCCGACCACGGTCCGCGCGGTGCCGTCCTGGTGCCACACGCTGCCGACATGCAGGCCGAAGTCGGACGCCACCCCGCTGGTCACGGCCACCTGGCCCGCCCCGGCCGGGAAGTGCCCGGAGACCAGGGAGAGCATCGGCTGGCCGTACGGGCCGTGCGGGTTCTGGGCGCGCACCTGGTAGGTGCTGATCGAGCCGGGGACGCCGAAGGTCTGGTTCTCGATGACGTCGGTGCGGCCGTAGTGCTGCTGCAGCAACGCGATCTGGCTAGCCAGGTGCGGGTCGGGGGCCTGGAACACGGCCTGGTTGTTTGCCGTCCCGTATCCGGCATTGGCCGGCGGCGGGTTGTTCGTGGCCACCGCCGCGCCGATGATCGTCGCGGCCACCGCGACCGTGATGAGCCCCAGGACCAGCAGTTGCTGCCGCCACTCACGGCGGAACAGGCGCCACGCCCAGCGGGTCACCGCGCGGCGGGCCGGCACGCCCCCGTTACCGGTGCCGGCCGAGGGAGCCGGGGCGGCCGGGCGTTCGCGCAATGCTGTGCTCATTGCGGTTGCCCCGGGGTGGTGAGCAGCGACTCCGGGCCGGCCTGGGGGGCGGTCTGGTCCACGATGTGGCCGTCGCGCAGGAACACCACGCGGTCGGCCCACGAGGCCAGTTGCGCGTCGTGGGTCACCACGACGGCGGCGACGCCGCGCTTGCACGCCTCGTGCACCATGCGCATCACGGCCTCGCCGTTGACCGAGTCCAGCGCGCCGGACGGCTCGTCGGCGAGCAGCAGGCGGCGGTCGCCGACCACCGCGCGGGCGATGGCCACCCGCTGGCGCTCGCCACCGGAAAGCTGGTCGGGGAACCGGTCCGCCCGCTCCGACAGTCCGAGGTCGTCGAGGACACGCTTCCCGGCGGCGCGGGCGCGCCGCCCGGGCACCCCGTCGAGTTCCAGCGGCAGCGAGACGTTCTCCACCGCGGTCAGCCCGGGCAGCAGGTTGAAGTCCTGGAACACGTACCCGACCGAGCGGCGCCGCAGCCTGGCCTTGGCGTTGCGCGACATCCGCGACAGCGGGGCGCCGTCGATCAGCACCTCGCCCTCCGTCGGCTCCTCCAGGCTGCCGGCGATCGTCAGCAGCGTCGACTTGCCGGACCCGCTCGGGCCCATCACCGCCACCATCGCGCCGGGCTCCACCGTCAGGTTTATGCCGCTCAGGGCGTTCACCGCCGTGTCGCCCTGTCCGTAGACCTTCGTCACGCCCTGCAGTTCCAGCATGCTCATGTCAATGGCCTCCTGGCCCCGTCGTATCGGTGGCGCGCCAGCCAGCAGGTGCCAGCGGCGGGCCAGCCGGAGATTGCTTGCCCGAACGTTGTGGTCCTGGGGTTCTCATCTGCCTGCTCCCGCCCGGCGCCGGCGGGCTGGCAGTGGCATGGGAACGGGCCGGGGATCAGCCTCAGCCAGGCCGGCGGCGGTTTCCGCGTCGGCCGCAGCCCGCTTGAGCCGGCCGTCGGCGGCGTCCAGCCACCTGATGACCGAGTCCAGCCGGAACAGTTCCGCGTCGACCACCAGTGCCAGGCTGAGGTCGTACTCGGCCTCGTCCTCCTTCAGCCGGGTCCACTGCTGCATCAGTTCCACCAGGTAGCGCCGGTGCACCTGGATCACCTCGTGCACGTCCACGCCGGGGACCCGCAGCGCCACCAGCACCTTCATCACCAGCTCATCCCGGGGCGGTGAAGCTCAGGTCCGGCGGCGTGCGCAGCCACTCGGCCAGTTCCGCCGCGCCGCCGGACGTGATCCGGAAACCCTTCTGCGGGCCGGCCTCGGCGGCGTCGTCGGACTCCACCAGCCCGTCCCGCTCCAGGCGCTGCAGCGTGGTGTACACCTGGCCGACGTTCAGCGGCCACACCTCGCCGGTCCTCGCCTCGAACTCCTCGCGGAGCTGGAGGCCGTACTTCGGGCCCTCGCTCAGCAGCGCCAGCAGCGCATGCCGGACGCTCATGCGGCGCTACAGATGGTGATCATGCTCGGTACTATACTGAGTATATAGAGGCCGCCGAATCGCTCTGTGGAGTGATTTACGCGCTGCCGGCATCACTCTGTGGGCTGACTGGACGGCCGGCCGGACGATGCGGGATCAGCCTGTGGGCTGAGGGCGGCC
>CAVRXW010000021.1:0-166181 GCA_963725125.1 uncultured Actinomycetes bacterium | reverse complement strand
TCCGCCGGCCGCAGCGGCCGCTGCGGTCACAGCCGTCACGCGGGTGCGGCCGGTCTCCCTCGATGATCACGGGACCACAGCACCTGGGGGGTGGCAGAACAAATCCCCCGACCCAGCCGGCCAGTGCTCCTCTCCCGCCTCGTCATCGAATGGACCGCTGACTTGTGACAGGCCCTCAGGCTCACCGGTCCTGCAAATGCTAGCGACAAGAAGGAGGAGCACAAGCAACAGCGCCGCCGGGGTGTGCGGGATGCTCACCGACTTGGCACAGCCCCCGGCCCGCGGAACGCGCCAGCCCCGTTAGCGGCCCGCCCGCACACCCCGGCGTCAGCGCTGCACCAGTCCCTGCCAACGGCACCCACCGCGACCAACACGACCAACGAAAAGGTCCGCCAGTGGGCGGCATACCCGCCGGAGAAGTGGAACCGGAGGGGCGAGCAATGGGCTGCGGCGTGGTCAGGTTATGCGTGCTCAGGACCTCGTGCAGCTTGGTGAGCAGGCTGCTTTCGGAGAACGGTTTCTCGATCAGGTGGATGCCGGGTTCGAGCACGCCCTGGGCGCTGAGCAGGCCCTGGGTGTAGCCGGACATGAACACCACCCGCGTGCCCGGGTGGAGGGCGAGGATCTTGGCGGCGAGTTCTTTTCCTTGCATCTGCGGCATGACGACGTCGGTGAGCAGCAGCGTCGATGTGATCGAGCCGGTGGGTGAGGGCGGCCAGCGCCTGCGGCCGCCTTCGACGCCGTCACCTGGTAGCCGTTGTCAGCCAGGATGCGGCGGGTCACCTCGCGCACGCGGGCTCGTCCTCGACGACCAGGACGATCTGGCCGCTGCCCGCCTGGGGCGCGGCGTGCGCCGCGGCTGGTGCAGTGCTGGCGGCCCGGTCACGGGCAGGATAGACCGTCAGGGTGGTGCCCATGCCGGGTTCGGAGTAGATCCGCACATTCCCGCCGGCCTGGGTGACGATCCCGTAGACCGTGGCCAGCCCCAGGCCCGTTCCCTCGCCCTTGGGCTTGGTGGTGAAGAACGGCTCGAAGACCCGGTCCAGGACGTGCTTGGGCATCCCGCCGCCGGTGTCGCTCACCTTGAGCATCACGTACGGCCCGGGGGCCAGGCCGACCTGCCGGTGGCGGCGGGCTCGCCGACTCGGCGCTGGTGGTCTGGATGGTCAGTTTCCCGCCGCCCGGCATCGCGTCGCGGGCGTTGACCGCCAGGTTGACCAGGACCTGCTCGATCTGGCCGGGGATCGGCCAGCACCGGGCCCAGGTCGTCGGCCAGGTCGGTGATCAGCTCGACGTGCTCGCCCAGGGTGCGGAGCAGCAGCTGCTCGACGCTTTCGACCACGTCGTTGAGGTTCAGCACCCGCGGCTGGATCACCTCCTGGCGGGCGAACGCCAAGAGCTGGTGGGTCAGGCCCGCGGCCCGCTCGGCGGCCTGCTGGACCTGCTCGATGTCGTCGCGGACGGCCCGCCAGCGCTCGTCCGGCAGTTCTCTGGCGACTTCCTCGCCGACGAAGGCGGCGTAGTTGGAGATGACGCCGAGCAGGTTGTTGAAATCGTGAGCCACCCCGCCAGCGAGCTGGCCCAGGCTCTCCAGCCGCTGCGACTGGTGGAGCTGCCGCTCCAGCTTGTCCCGCTCGGCCTGAGTGCGCAGCCGCTCCCGCTCGGCGGCGATCTCCAGCCGCTCGGTCACATCCCGCACCACGGCCGTGACCAGGAGTCCCTCCTCGGTGTCGATGGCGGCCAGGGAGACCTCCGCCGGGAAGGTGGTGCCATCCCGGCGGCGCCCGGCCAACTGCATATCAGCGCCCATCGGCCGTGGCCGCGGATCGGCGACATACCCGGCCCGGTGGCCGGGATGCAGGTCGCGTACCTGGTCAGGGACCAGGATCTCCACCGGCTGGCCGATCAGCTCGTCCCTGCCGTAGCCGAACAGCCGCTCGGCCTGCGCGTTGACCAGCGCGATCCGGCCGTCGGCGTCCACGCACACCATCGCGTCCGGGGCCGCCTCCATCAGCCCGCGGAACCTGGCGTCAGCGCGCTGCCGCTCGGTCACGTCCCGGGCCACGGTCGCCACCCCCACGATCGCCCCGGTCCGATCGGCGATGGGAGACAGCGGTCAGTGACACCTCGACCATCGTCCCGTCCTTGCGTGCCCGCCGGGTCTGGTACTGCTCCACCCGCTCGCCGCGTGCGACAGCGGCCAGCACCTGCGCTTCCCGCGTACGGTCTTTCTCCGGGATGAGCACCTCGATGTGGCGGCCGGTCATCTCCTGCGCCGTGTATCCGTACAGCCGCTCGGCGCCCGGGTTCCAGCTGGTGATCACTTGATCGAGGGTCTTGCCGATCACCGCGTCATGCGAGGACTGGATGATCGACGCCAGCTGCGCAGCCGTCTCCGCCGCCAGCCGCCGGTCGGTCACGTCCCGGACCGCCGCCGAGACCAGGATCCCCTGGTCGGTGTCGATGGCCGACAGGGAGATCTCGGCGGGGAAGGTGCTGCCGTCGCGGCGGCGCCCGGCCAGTTCCATCCCCGCCCCCATCGGCCGGGGCGCGGGGTCGGCGACGTACCCCGCCCGGCGGCCGGGATGGGCGTCCCGCACCGCGTCCGGGACGAGCATCTCCACCGGCTGGCCGACCAGCTCGTCCCGGCCGTACCCGAACAGCCGCTCCGTCTGCGCGTTCACCAACGCGATCCGGCCGTCCTCATCGACGCACACCATCGCATCCGGCGCCGCTTCCAGCAGGCCCGCGAACCGGGCCTCAGCCCGTTGCCGGTCGGTCACGTCCCGGACCGCCGCCGAGACCAGGATCCCCTGGTCGGTGTCGATGGCCGACAGGGAGATCTCGGCGGGGAAGGTGCTGCCGTCGCGGCGGCGCCCGGCCAATTGCATATCGGCGCCCATCGGCCGGGGCGCGGGGTCGGCGACGTACCCCGCCCGGTGCCCGGGATGGGCGTCCCGCACCGCGTCCGGGACGAGCATCTCCACCGGCTGGCCGACCAGCTCGTCCCGGCCGTACCCGAACAGCCGCTCCGTCTGCGCGTTCACCAACGCGATCCGGCCGTCCTCATCGACGCACACCATCGCATCCGGCGCCGCTTCCAGCAGGCCCGCGAACCGGGCCTCAGCCCGTTGCCGGTCGGTCACGTCCCGGACCGCCGCCGAGACCAGGATCCCCTGGTCGGTGTCGATGGCCGACAGGGAGATCTCGGCGGGGAAGGTGCTGCCGTCGCGGCGGCGCCCGGCCAATTGCATATCGGCGCCCATCGGCCGGGGCGCGGGGTCGGCGACGTACCCCGCCCGGTGCCCGGGATGGGCGTCCCGCACCGCGTCCGGGACGAGCATCTCCACCGGCTGGCCGACCAGCTCGTCCCGGCCGTACCCGAACAGCCGCTCCGTCTGCGCGTTCACCAACGCGATCCGGCCGTCCTCATCGACGCACACCATCGCATCCGGCGCCGCTTCCAGCAGGCCGGCGAACCGGGGATCAGCCAGATCCTCCACTGCCGCCACCCTCCGTGGTTGGCCAGCTACTCAAAGTCATAATGTCATAGACGGACAGTTACCACCAGAATCGAACCCGGGGGAGATCACCCCCATCGGCACACCGTCCGCACAACTCGCGCACACTCACGGAACGTTCCGTGCGGCCACTGTGCGGACCGTCCAGAGGTCCGTTGTCTCGCCTGCCTGCGAAGACCCCCTGCGGGGGTCTGCCTCCGCCGTTCCCGACCACTCTCCCACCCCAAGGGGACCCCGAGAGAGTGGTCGGGAACGGCTCCGGCAGTGGTGGCTGGCGCAGGCAGGCAGGCAGGACAACGGGAACGGGCACTACGTGCCGTGGCGGGGGCACGCCGCCATGTGAGGTGGAATCCCGCCGTCGTCTGGTGTGACCGGCGCCGGCGATCGTGTCCCGCGGGTACCCGGGTCGCAGGCCGCGAGCGCACGCGCCCGGGTGCCTAGGGCCGTTCGGCTACGTGCGTCCCCCAGCCGTGGCGGGTGACGATCAGCCCTTCCTCGCGCAGCGCCCGCAGGGCCTTGGCCACGGTGGCGGTCGAGACCTGATAGCGCTCGGCCAGCGCCGCCACCGTGGGCAGCTGGTCACCCGGCTGGAGTTCCCCGCGTTCGATCTGCTGCCGAAGATCGGCGGCCAGCCGTTCGCTGGGTGGCATCGCCGGCCGGGGTGGCATGTCGTCAATGATCCCCGGCCACCATGGAAGGTAACAGTCTTCGCACTCTTTGGTAAGTTCGCTGTCTGTCAGTATCTAGTAGAGTGTTCACTCATGGTCGATGACCCGCCTCCCATGCAACCCCCCCGCCGCGTCCGGTACTACCTCGGCCGCGCCGAAGACGCCCTCGACAGCGCCACCACCGCCCTGCACGCGGCCCCGATCGTGGACGCCGGCTGGCGCGAGGAGTTCCGCCAAGACCTGGCCGTGCTGGTCAGCAAGCTCGACATCCTCCGCACGCTCACCAACGGCCGGTAAGGCGGACCCGACCGCAGCCGGCCACAGGCTGCCCCGCCACGGTGCCCCGGCCAGCGAGCGGAACCACTCGGCCCGCATGCCGCGTGCCGGGACGGTGATCTTTAGCCACCTCCGGCGCGGCGGGACCCTGCGAGGCCGACCGGCGGACTTTCACCGGCAGCAGGAGCCTGCCCGCCGCGCCCGGCGAGCGTAGCCGGCCCCGCCCCCCGCCACGCCGCAGGACAGACCCTGTTGGCTTATTGGGCGACGCGCCGGCGGCTTCCTGGGTTCTGGCCTGGGCGTTGCTCATGATCTTTCCTGCGGCGTTCCTCCTTCCCTCTGGTGCCGCAGAATTGAGCGCGTCATGTCGATGCAGCCGAAGCCGTGGCCGGAGGTTCCGGCTGAGACCGCCCGGGTCGCCAGGAAAGCGTTCCGGAAGGGGACGCTGGCAATCCGGGCCCGGGATGAGCTGGGCAGCTGGTACGACGATGAGGCGTTCGCTGCGGCCTACGGGCCGCGTGGCAGGCCGGGGATCTCCCCGGCGCAGCTGGCGATGGTGACGGTGCTGCAGTTCACCGAGAACCTGACCGACCGGCAGGCCGCGGACGCGGTGCGGGGCCGGCTGGACTGGAAGTACTGCCTGGGCCTGGCCTTGGAGGATGAGGGTTTTGATTTCTCGGTGCTGAGCGAGTTCCGGGCCCGGCTGGTGGCGGGGGGCCTGGAGCTGCGGCTGCTGGATGTGCTGCTGGCCCGGCTGAAAGGGCTGGGCCTGGTGAAGGCTGGGGGGCGGCAGCGAACTGACTCCACCCACGTGCTGGCGCGGATCCGCGGGCTGAACCAGCTGGAGATGACCGGGGAGGCGGTGCGGGCGGCGCTGGAGGCCCTGGCGGCCGCCGCGCCGGGCTGGCTGGCCGGCGTCATCGACGCCTCCTGGCAGCAGGTCTACGGGCAGCGGATCGCTGACATCCGCCTGCCCGCCAGCGCGTCCGGGCGCAAGGCGCTGGCGGTGCAGTACGGCAAGGATGGCTACCACCTGCTGGAGCAGGTGCGTGCGCCGGGCGTGCCGGCCTGGCTGGCCGAGCTGCCCGCTGTCGAGGTGCTGCGGGTGATCTGGGTGCAGCAGTACTACCGCGTCATCGACGAGCACGGGGAGCAGGTGGTCCGGCGGGAGGCCAGCAAGCATGGCCTCCCGCCGGGCAGAGCGCGGATAGTTTCCCCCTACGATCTCGATGCCCGGTACTCGGAAAAGCACGGCAAGAGCTGGCTCGGTTACAAGATCCATCTCACCGAGACCTGCAGCGAGGCAGCCGAGGACGACCCGGTCACCGGCTGTCCGCCGGCGCCGAACCTGATCACCGGCGCCGCCACCACCTGCGCCAGCGTCCCCGACGCGGCGATGACGGCGCCGGTCCACGACATGCTCGACACTGCGGGACTGCTGCCCGGCGAGCACGCCGTGGATGCCGGCTACACCTCCGCGGATCTGCTGCTCGGCGCGCGGGCACGGGGCATCACCCTGCTCGGCCCGCTGCTCGCCAACGTCTCACCCCAGGCCCGGACCGGTGGATACGCCACCGATGCATTCACCATCGACTGGGAACACCAGCAGGCCACCTGCCCCCAGGGCGCCACCAGTACCAACTGGAACCCGTGCAGCCAGCGGGGAACCGCAGCGATCGTGGTCAGGTTCGCCGCCGCGCGCTGCCAGCCGTGCCCGGCCAAGGACCTGTGCACCAGCTCATCGCGCAGCGGCCGCCAGCTGTCCCTGCGCCCCCGCGAGGTCCACGAGGCCATCGCCGCCGCCCGCGCCGGGCAGGCCACCAGCCACTGGAAAGCCCGCTACAGCATCCGCGCCGGAGTAGAAGGCACCATCCGCCAGGCCACCCACGTCACCGGCATCCGCACCGCACGCTACCTCGGACTGCCCAAAACCCGCCTCGAGCACAACGCCGCCGCCGCGGCGATCAACCTGATCCGGCTCGACGCCTGGTGGACCGGCAAACCATTAGACCGGACCAGGACCACCCACCTCCAGCGACTCGACCTCACCACCGCCACCTGAACCCAAATAAGCCAACAGGGTCAGGACACCGGCCAAACATCACCGCCCCTCTACCCTGACCGGCACGCCCCCCCCCGCACGCCGTTTCGGCACCCCTCCGGAAAGCGCCAAAGAAAAGCTTGTGTATCGGCGTTACCGCAGGCCAGCGGTAGATGGATGCCTTGCTGGCAATTCACGATCACAGGCAAAATATACGCTGTGAATGGTGCCGCAGCCATTCCAGAATAGAGTCAATTCGCGTATAATCGGAGGCGGGGGCGAACCGGGCGGCACGATAGGGAGGCACCAGGCATGACCGCGCAACCAGCAGGCCAGCAGGCAGTCACCGCCACGCCGTTACCGCTGGCGTTCCTCGGCCGCACCAGCACCGCGATCGTGCAGGACCCGGTGTCGTCGATGCGGCGGCAGGCCCGCTCGGCGCAGGAGAAGGCGCCGCCCGGGTCGTTCATCGCCGCCTGGTTCTGGGACATCGAATCGGGCGGCATGGACCTGGAGCAGCGCGGCCACGGCACCGCGCACGAACGGTTCGATGTCGGGATCCCGCGCGATGGGGGGATCGCCGATCTGCTCGCCGAAGCGGCCGGGCCGAACCCGAGGTTCGCGGCGGTGATCTGTGAGGACATCGAGCGCTCCGGCCGGGACACCTTCAACGCGCTCAAGCTGGAACGGCAACTGGCCGACGCCGGGATCCCGCTGCTGGCCGCCGACGAGCCGATGGACATGGACGGCATGAACGCCACCAACATCCTGGTCCGCCGGGTCAAGCAGGGCGTCGCGGAGTGGTACCGGTTCCAGCTCAAGGAGAAAGCCTGGAAAGGGCTGCGCGAGCACGCCCTGGACGGGTGGAACATCGGCACCCCGCCGTACGGCTACCAGGCCGAGCGGATCCCGCACCCGGTGCCGGTCAAGGCCGCCCAAGGCCGCACCAAGACCCGCCTGATCCCCGACCCGGACCGCGCCCCGGTCGTGGCGCAGATCTTCACCTGGCGCACCGTGGACAAGCTCGGCATCCCCGAGATCACCGCCCGGCTGAACGCCGACCACCAGGCGCCTACCCGCCGCCGGACGAAGCCAGAGGGTGGACCGCCTCGGGCGTGTACTCGATCCTGGCCAACCCCAAGTACACCGGGCACATGGTGTTCGGCCGCCGCCGCACCCACGCCGGCCGACGCGGCCAGCCCGTCCCCCCAGACCAGTGGCTCTGGAGCCCCACGCCGACCCACCCAGGCCATCGTCACCCGCGCCATCTGGGACGCCGCCCAAGGCGCCGGAGCCGAGCACGGCACCAGCCGCGACGGGGACGGCCCCAGCCCGCACCCGCGCGCCCAGCGGACCTACCTGCTGCGCGGCCGGGTCCGCTGCCGCCCCTGCCGCCGCCGCATGTACGGCATCACCCGCGCCTCCACCCGCTACTACACCAGCGCGCCCGGACGTGGACCACGTCTACTACCTGTGCCCCCACGACCCCCGCAACCCCCGCCACCCCGCCCAGGCCCCGGACCACCCGGCGACCGTGTCGGTCCGCGAAGACGTGCTCACCGAGCAGATCCGCCAGTTCTTCGCCGCCCGGATCTTCGGCCCCGACCGCGCCACCCTCCTGGCCGGACAACTGCCCGCCGGGGCAGCCGAAGACGCCGCCCGCCGCGAGAAAGCAACCGCCCGGCTGCGCAAGCGGCTCAAGCAGATCGACGCCACCGAAGACGCCCACGTCCGCGAAGTCCAGGCCCTCGCCGGAATGGACCCCAACTCACCCGCCGTCACCGCCATGCGCACCCGCCACCTCAAGCGGTTCACCGAACTCGAAGCCGAACGCGAGGACATCAGCCGCACCCTGGCCGCCCTGGCCCGCCAGGCCGCCCAGGACCGACCGGCGGAGACCCGTCCCTGCTGGACCGGGTACCCATGCTCGGCGACATCCTGGCGCGCGCCCCGGACCGGCTCAAGCAGAAGCTGATTCGACGCCTTCGACATCCAGGCCCTCTACAACAAGGCCGGCAACCAGATCACCCTCTGGGCCACCATCACCCCCTCGACCCCCGCCGCCCTGGCCGCGATCATCGCCGACAGCGAGACCCCTGACCTGACCGCCCTGCTCACCGACCAAGATCATCCTTCGGATTTGGCACGCCAACCTGGAGCAGCCAAAGTGCCATGATCACGAACCGGCGGGCCGGGTCAGCGGTGCACGGCGGCCAGCAGCGCGGCGTAGCAGCGGACCAGTTCGGCGCGTTCCGCGGCGAGCAGCGGGCTGCCCGGATCGCAGTCCTTCGGCGACCCAGCGGTCGGAGATGTCCATCGCCCGGGCGCGGTGCTCGGCGGCCGGGCGGCACCGCCTGTTCATCGGTGTCGTACACGTAGGCGTACAGCCTGGCCAGCGCGGTGACCAGCGGCCCGTCGTCACTGCCCGCGTCGTACTGGTGCGCCCGGTGGACCGCCCACCAGTCCACCTCCAGCCTGGCCGCGTGGGCGGGGTCGGCGGGTGCGCCGTGGGTGAGCAGCAGCAGCGCGTAGAACCGGCTCATGCAGCGACGGGCGCCGTCCGGGTCCCCCGGGCTGGGTGCCCACAGCTGGTTGGCCCGCAGCACCAGCCAGGCCCCGTGGCAGGTGCGCAGCCAGTCCATGCCGAACGTGCTCCGGCACCACACGCAGCGAGGACAGACCAGAAACCGGGCCCACTGCCGCCGGTAGTAGGTGACCCACAGGGCGGTCTCCAGTCTGGCCGACCTGACGCGGGTCGAACGACCGCGGGTCACGTGCCGTACGGTGACGCCGCTCTGGCCGGCGGCAGCGCGCCCGGCAGCACCGGGCGCCGGAGCTGGACGGCCCGCCGGCGCGGCTGCCCGGCGGCCTCCGGCCGGCCAGCCGGACCCCGAAGCCGCCGACCGCCAGCCGGAGCAGCACCGGGCCGGGCCGCACCAGGTCGGCCACCCGGCGGCCGCACAGCTCCTCCAGCTCGGCCAGGCGGCGCGCGTAGCTGTCCGGGCCGGCCGCGCGGGCCTTGGACAGCTCCACGGCGTTGGCCCACACCTTGGCGCGGGACTCGCGCAGGAACCGCCGCGTGGCCATCCGGTTCAGCGGCTGCAGCACGCGGTCCTGCCAGGTCCTGGCCGGGCTCGAGCCGCTGCAGTTCGGCGTCCTCGGCGCGCACCCGCACCGCGAGCACCTCGTCGATCCTGCGATGGTCGGCCTCCCGGCGGGCGCGCACCGCGGGTCGCCGAACTCCGCGTCGCTGATCACCGCGAGCAGCGCCTGGGGCAGGTCGTAGTTGATGTGGGCGTTCATGCCGAGCAGCACGTGGCGCACCGCCGGCAGGCCCGGCCGGGCCGGCCGCGGCAGCGAAGGCCACCGCCCACGGCTCGGGCACCGGCTCGCCGCGCTGGCCGGCGTCCAGGGCGTCCAGGTACAGCCGGGCGAACGCGACGTCCCACCGGTCGACCCACTCCGGCGTCGGCGAAGGCACCGTCCCGCAGCGCCTGCGCCACCGCCTCGGTGGTGCGCAGGTAGGTGCCGTGGAAGGCCAGCCGGGCGTCGCGCGCCCGGCGAAGTTCCGCCGCCAGGGCGGTCATCCGGTCGATCACATCGTCACATGCCCATGACGGCCCCCGCCGGATGTAACCTCGGCGCCGCCCGGAGAGCCTTAACCGGAAGGGTCAGTCAGAAAAGACGTAGAGCTTGCGGATCGTCTCGTGGATCTGCCAGGTGCCGCGCCAGCCGCGGGGGAAGACCGCGCAGTCGCCGGTGCCGATGTCCTGCGGCTGCGCCGCCGTCCGGGGTGACCGTCATCCGGCCCGACAGGATGTAGATCGTCTCGTGCGTCTCCAGGGTCCAGTACGACGGGCCCGGGGTGCACTCCCAGACGCCGACCTCCTGGTCGCCGTCGGACCACAACGTCGTGCCCGAGGTCTGCATCGGCTCCCCGGTGGCCTCGGCCAGCGGTCCCCAGTCCTCCAGGTCACCGGCGAGCGCGGCGGCGGCCAGGAACGGCGTGCCGGGCAGGGTCTCGTGTCATGGTCGCGGTATTCCTCTCGGTGCGGTGCAGACTGGCCAGGGACGTGCGGGACCGGTCAGGTGACGGTGAGCTTGCCGGGCGCCTGGCCGGGCGCCATCTCGGGGAACGGCAGGGCGACCGGGTCGGCGGCGAGCTTGCTGTGGCCGCTGGCGTCGAAGCGGTCCAGGCCGAGTTCGGTGGTGTCCACCACGTCGCTGGAGCCGGTCAGGGTCGACGTCGGCGGCGGCCCGGGCCACCGCGGGGCCCCACATCATGCCCGCGCCGCCCGCGCTGGCCACGGTGACCCCGGCCAGCGGGCCGTCCCGGCCGGGTGCCGGGCCGATGATCGGCAGGTGGTCCGGCGTGTAGTCGATGGTGGCGGCCCAGACGCGGCGCAGGCCCAGGCCCGCGGTGACCGGCACCAGGGCCGCCAGCCTGGCCCGCATCGTGGCCAGGTAGTCGTGGTCCACGCTGCGGTTCTCGCCCGGCGGCTCGTCGGGGTTGCTCATCCCGAACAGCAGGCCGCCCTCCTCGGGCCGCCAGTACAGCCCGGCGCTCAGGTCGAACACCATGGGCACCCGGGCGGGATGCAGGTCCGGGTGCTGCTCGGTCACCGCGACCTGGTGCCGCACCCCGCCGGCCGGGATGCGGATCCCGGCCAGGGCGCCCACCTCGGCCAGCTTCGGCCCGCCGGTGAGCACGACCAGCGGCGCGTGCACCTGCCCGTCGCTGGTGCTGCACCCCGGTCACCCGGTCGCCGTCGCGCAGCAGGCCGCGGAAGTCGACCTGCTCGGCCACCCGCACGCCGCTGCTGAGCAGCGCCACGGTGTAGGCGGCCACGTTGCGCGGCGGGCTGATGAACCCGTCGTCGGCGCAGAACGTCCCGCCGAGGGTCTGGCCGGGGGCCAGCGCCGGGTTGACCGCGTCCACCTCGTCCGGCTCCAGCCAGACCACGGGCACGCCGAGCGCCGCCTGCATGGCCGCCCGGTCGCGGGCGGCCGCGACCTCCGCCGCGGTGAAGCACGGCAGCAGGTAGCCCTGGCTGACGAACCCGGAGTCGGTGCCGAGTCTCCGCCGCTGGCCCAGGTAGAACCGGCGGGACCAGATGCCGAGGCGGACGGCCTGCGGGCGTACCGCCCTGTAGCCGGACCACGCCCGCGGCGCGGCTGCTCGCGCCCTGGCCGAGCACGCCCTTTTCGACGAGCACGACCCGGTCGCAGGCCCGCCTTCGCGCAGGAAGTACGCGCACCACGCGCCGATCGTCCCGCCGCCGACCACGACGGCGTCCGCGGTGTCCGGGAGACCAGGCGAGGGCATTGGCACGAGCACGATGCTGGCATAAACTGAACATTCAGTCAACCGACGAGCAGACAGAACCGGAGGAACGATCGCATGTACGGGCTGAGCGAGTCCGACCTTGACATCCAGAAGCGGGCCGCGGCGTTCGCCGACGAGCTGATCCCGTTCGAGGTCACGCCGAGCTGGCCGGCGGGGAACTGCCCGCCGAGGTGACCAAGGCACGCCGCGCGCGCCAGGGAGATGGGCCTGTGCGCCCAACATGCCCGCCGAACTGGGCGGCGGCGGCTGCACCGCGCTGCAGCAGGTGCTGGTGCAGGAGCAGGCCGGCCGGGTCACCAACGCGCTCGGCTGGGTGGCCGCCACTCCCCCGTCCTGGCTGCCGGCGGTGGCCACCGCGGACCAGATGGAGCGCTATGTGCGCCCGGCCATCCGGGGCGAGCGGGAGGAGTGCTACGCGATCACCGAGGAGGGCGCGGGCTCGGACGTCGCGGCGATCGAGGCGACCGCCCGCCGGGACGGCGACGGCTACCTGCTGAACGGCGTCAAGTGGCACGTCACCTCGTACAACACCGCCGACTTCGCCTTCTTCCAGGCCAAGCTCGACGGCGGCGCGCACCACGGCGAGCACGCGATGTTCCTGGTGGACCTGCCCAGCCCCGGTGTCCGCGTGGTGCGCACGCCGGCCTACACGCACACGATCAGCCACCACCACCCGATCGTCGCGTTCACCGACGTGCGCGTTCCCGCCGCCAACCTGATCGGCGCGGAGGGCGACGGCATGGCCTTCGCCTACGAGTGGTTCCGCTTCGAGCGGCTGATGGTGGCGGCCCGCTGCCTGGGCGCCGCCGGGCGGCTGACCGAGGAGATGACCGCGTTCGCCCGCGAGCGGCAGCGCCGGCGGCCGGCCGATCAGCGAGTACGGCCTGGTCGGCGGCGATGCTCGCGGACAGCCTGACCGAGCTGTTCGCGGCCCGCGCGCTGCTCTACGAGACCGCCCGGGGCATCGACGCGCGGCGCCGACGTGAAGGTCTCGCACGCGCAGTGCTCGATGGCGAAGCTGTACTGCTCGGAGATGGCCGGCCGGGTCGCCGACCGGGCGGTCCAGGTGTTCGGCGGCCGCGGTTACATGCGGGAGAACGTGGCCGAGCGGTTCTACCGTGAGCTGCGGGTCGAGCGGATCTGGGAGGGCACCAGCGAGGTCCAGCGGGCGATCATCGCCGGCCAGATGGTCAAGCGCGGCCCGGTGTCCCTGGCCTGAGCCCGGTGCCTCTGGCCTGAGCCTGCGGCCTTTGGCCTGAGCCCGCGGCCTTAGCCCCTGCGGCGTGGGGCGTTGCAACCGCCGAGCCGTAAATAGATGATCTTCATCATGCAAAAACGCATGATGCGGAGCAGGGGCGCTGCGGTGGCCGGGCTGGGGGCGCTGGCCGCGCTGGGGACGCTGGGCGCGACCGGGAGCGCGGCCGCCACGGGCAGCCGAGCCGCGGCGGAGCACGCGGCCGCGACGACGGGCACAGCACCCGCGGCGGAGCGCCCGGCCGCGATGATAGGCACCGTGCCCGCGGCGGAGCACGCGGCCGCGATGATGGGCACAGCACCCGCGGCGGAGCGCCCGGCCGCGATGATGGGCACCGTGCCCGCCTCCCGGGTGGGCCTTCCCGCGGCTACCGCCTACGTCGCCAACGCCGGGTCGGACACTGTCACTCCCATCGACACCGTGACCGGGGCCCACGGCCCGGCGATCACCGTGCACGGCGGCCCCGCTCAGATCGCGGTGACCCCGGACGGCACGACCGCCTACGTGGCCAGCCAGAACCAGGGCCTGGTGACCCCGATCGACACCCTCACCGATGTCCCCGGCAAGGCGATCAAGGTGGGCGCGGACTCGGAGTTCGTCGCGATCACGCCGGACGGAAGGACCGTCCTCGCCGCCAACGCCGGCCCCGGCACGGTGACCCCGATCGACACCGCTACCGGCAAGCCCGGCCCGCCGATCCCGGTGGCGGCCGACCCCGACTACATTGCGATCACGCCGGACGGCAGGACCGCCTACGTCGCCAGTGCCCCTACGTTCGACGGCCGGGGCACGGTGACCCCGATCGACATCGCCACCGGTACGCCGGGCAAGGCGGTCAGGGTAGGGGCGGAATCCCGTCGACATCGCGATCACACCGGACGGCAGGACCGCCTACGTCGTGAACGAGTTCTCCGGCACCGTGACCCCGATCAGCATCGCCACGGGCACGGCCGGCCGGCCGATCAGGGTCGGCGGCATGCCCTGCCAGATCGCGATCACGCCGGACGGCAGGACCGCTTACGTCGTGAACGGCAACCGCACCGGCTCCTTGATGCCGATCGACACCGCCACCGGGGCCGTGGGCACGGCCATCAATGCGGGGGAGTTCAGCGACCTCGTCACGATCAGCCCGGACGGAACGACCGCTTACGTCGCGGCGTTCACCGGGCGGGGCCCGATCCTCACTGGCATCGTGACGCCCGTCAGCCTCCCGTCCGGCACGCCCGGCACGCCGGTCATCCTCGGCGGCCGCACCGGGGCCACCGGCATCGCGATCACCCCCGACGGGTCGGCCGCCTATGTGGCCGCCCTCGCGATCACGCCGCACATGCCGGGCATCGTGGTCCGGATCAATACCCGCACCGGCACGGCCGGCCAGGTGATCCGCGTGGGCAACGAGCCGCTGGGTATCGCGATCACGCCCTGCCCGGGCTGCAACGCCAGGGTCAGCGGGCCAGTTCGGGAACGCCCTGGGTCCAGGCGCGCTCACCCTGGTAGCCGCGGGCCACCATGGTGACGAACTGGTAGACCGCGTCCTCGTCGGGTGACAGCGGGCCGGGCACCGCGTGCGGGGAGCTGAGCCCGCGCTGCACCGACTCGCACGCATGCCAGTCCTGCCGGTTGGTGATGTCCCAGAACTCGATCGCGTACCCCGGGTCGAACCCGGGCTGGGCCAGCGACTCCGGGGCGAAGGCCCAGGTGCACTCGATCTTGGTCCGGTTGGGCGCCACCGGGATGATCTTGTGAATCATCACGTAGTCGGGGTGCAGGCTGAGCAGCAGGTTGGGGAAGATGCCGACGTAGATGACCGTCCGCAGGCCGGTCGCGTCCAGGCCGCGCAACGGGGCCCCGGAACTGGTCCCGTCCAGGGACATGGTCGCCATGCCGTCGCGCAGGTCCATCCAGCCGCCGACCCAGATCCCCGGAGCCGAATAGTTCTCCCCGCTCTTGGGCGGGCTCACCTTGCACAGCTGCGGGTGGATCGACGGGCAGTGGTAGCACTCGTGGTAGTTCTCGGTGAGGATTTTCCAGTTGGCTGTCGAGTCGTAGTCGTGCTGCCCGGCCACCACCAGCCGCTCCATCTCGTACGGCGCGACGTGTTCCTCCAAGGCGCCCAGGCAGTCCGCGAGCGGGACGGCGCTGCCCGACTCGTCCACGAACACCAGGCCGTGCCACTCGGTGACCGGCAGCTCGTGCAGCCCCCACTCGGCGGTCACGAAGCCGGGGCGGTTCTTGAAGCCCGCCGCCGCCCGCAGGTCGCCGTTCAGCCCGTAGGTCCAGGCGTGGTACGGGCAGATGATCACCTTGTGCTGGGCGGACGCCCCGCACGGCAGCAGTTCGTGGCCCCGGTGACGGCAGGTGTTCGCGAACGCGTGGAGCACGCCGTCCTCGGCGCGGGACAGCAGGACACCGCCCGTGCCCAGCGGCTCGGCGCGCATGTCACCCGGGCTGGCCACCTGATCGCTGCGGCCGACATAGACCCAGCCGCCGCCAAACATGTGCTGCTTCTCCCAGTCGAACACCGCCTGATCGACGTACGCGGCCCTGGGCAGCATCCGGCTTTCGCCGAACGGCCGCAGCGACTGCGCCACGGCGGCAGGGTCAAGCGGGGCAGGGGGGCACACGGTTTGACTGATCATACAGTCAAGCCTAAGCGGCGGGCGGCGGCCTGTCCAGGCGGAGGTGCCGCACGCTGGCGCCGGCCATCCGCGGGGGCTTCGCGGCGGGCGCGTGCCCCCGGCAGCCACGGATCCCCAGCCACTGACGCTATTCTGACCGCTGCGTCACTATCGATTGACGTCGTCAAAAGGACCCCCGTGCCGTACGCAACGCCCCCCGCTGATCTCATGCCGGTGATCGACGCGCCGCCGCCGCCGGCGATCTCGATGGCCCCCGGTGGCAGCTACCTCGCCTTCGTCCACTACACGGCCCATCCGGACATCGCCATGCTGGCCCGTCCCTACCTGGCCCTGGCCGGGCTCCGGATCGACCCGCAACTGCGGGCCAGGCGACGGCTGCGCCGGGCGGGCAGGCTGTCGGTGCTGCGGATCGCCGACGGGCGGGAGGAGTTTCCCGGCCTGCCCGAGGGCGCGCAGGTCGGGTTCCCGGTGTGGGCGGCCGACGGACGGCGGTTCGCGTTCACCGTGGACGGCACCGACGGGGTCAGGCTGTGGGTCGCGGACGCGGAGTCCGGCGCGGCCGCCGAGTTGCCCGGGCTTTCGGTATGCGACGTGCTCGGCGGGGATCCGGCCTCGGGCGGCGGGACGGTGCGCTGGTCCCGCGACGGACGGTCGCTGCTGGTGCTGGCCTGCCCGCCCGGCAGCCCGGCGCTGCCGGAACCGGCCGCCGAGCCGCGGCTGGAGGAGACCGCCGGGAAGCGGTCGCAGCTGGCGACCTATCAGGACCTGCTGCGGACCCGCACCGACGAGGACCGCTTCGAGGCGCTGGCCACCTCGATCCCGTGCCGGGTGGACCCGGCCAGCGGGGCGCGCACCGAGCTTGGCCCGCCCGGGCTCTACTACACCCTGCAGGACTCCCCGGACGGGGCGCACCTGCTGGTGCAGCGGCTGCGGCGGCCGTTCTCGTTCCGGGTGCCATGGGTCTGGTTCACCCGCAGCACCGAGGTCTGGGACGCCGGCGGCCGGCTGTCTGCCGTGCTCGCGGAGCAGCCGGTCAGCGATGAGGTGCCCCGCCAGGGCGTGCCACTCGGTCCCCGCCTCGTCGGCTGGGAGGAGCGCGCTCCGGCGACCCTGGCCTGGGTGGAAGCGCTGGACGGCGGGGATCCGGTGGCCCCGGCCGAGTTCCGGGACCGGGTGTTCCGGCTCGCCGCGCCCTTCGACGGCACGCCACGGCAGGCATTCGACGTGCGGCACCGCTGCCTCGGCTGGTACGACCTCGACACGCCGGGCCAGGTACTGATGGTCGAGCACGACCGCGACCGCCGCTGGCTGACCACCTGGTGGTGTGACCTGGACGCGGCGCGGGAGTCCCGGCCGGTGTTCGACAGGTCGGTGGACGACGCCTACGGCGACCCCGGCTCGCCGGTACGGGTGACCCACCCCGACGGCTCGCAGACCGTGCTGGCCGAAGGGACGGCTATCTACCTGCGCGGCGAAGGCGCCACCCCGGAGGGCCGGCGGCCGTTCCTCGACCTGTTCGACCTCGCCACGGGCACGGCCACCCGGCTGCACGAGAGCCCGCCGGGCGCCTTCGAGCACGTGCTCGGCTTCACCGCGGCCGGCCGCGACGAGGTGGTGCTCTGGCATGAGAGCCCGGCCGAGCCGCCGAACCTGGTGCTGGCCGGCCTCGGTGGCACCGGGGCCAAGCCGCTGACCCACTGGCCCGACCCGCACCCGCAGCTCACCCGGGTCACCAAGCGGCTGTTCACGCATGACCGGGGCGACGGGGTGACGCTGTCCGGGATGCTGTACCTGCCGCCGGGGCACGACCCCGCCGTGGACGGCAGGCTGCCGCTGGTGGTCTGGGCCTACCCCTACGACTTCGGCAGCGCGGACACCGCGGGCCAGATCAGGGCCGACAGCTTCGAGTTCACCCGGGTCACCGCGCTCGGCCCGGTGGTGTTCACCCTGGCCGGCTACGCGGTGCTGGCGGACGCCACCATGCCGGTGATCGGTGACCCGGAAACGATGAACGACACTTACCTGGAGCAGATCAGCGGCGCCGCCCAGGCGCACATCCGGGCACTTGACGAGGCCGGGATCATCGACCCGGCCAGGGTCGCCGTGGGCGGGCACAGCTACGGGGGGTTCATGACGGCGAACCTGCTGGCGCACACCACGGCGTTCGCGGCCGGAATCGCCCGCAGCGGCGCCTACAACCGCACCCTGACGCCGTTCGGGTTCCAGACCGAACGGCGCAGCTACTGGGAGGCCCCCGCGGTCTACGACCAGGTCTCGCCGTTCCGGTTCGCGGACCGGATCACGGCGCCACTGCTGCTGATCCACGGTGAGCAGGACGGCAACTCGGGCACCTTCCCGATCCAGTCGGAACGCCTGTTCCAGGCGATCCGCGGCAACGGCGGCACCGCGCGGCTGGTGATGCTGCCGCACGAGGGACACGGCTATCTCGCCAGGGAATCGGTCATGCACGTGCTCACCGAGGAACTCGACTGGCTGGGGCGCTGGCTCGGCCCGCCCGGGCCGGGCGAGGCGCCGGGTGCCCCGAGCCCGCCGACGTGAACCTGGCCATCATCGGCACGGTTTTCGCAGTCATCTTCGTCGGAGAACTGCCCGATAAAACAATGCTCGCCTCGCTGGTGATGTCCACCCGCGGGCGGCCCGGCGCGGTGTGGCTCGGCTCCGCGGCGGCCTTCGCCGTGCACGTGGCGATCGCCACCACCCTCGGGACCGTCGTGTTCCACCTGCTCTCGCCGCGGACCGTGGATGCCGTGGTGGCGGTGATCTTCCTGGCCGGTGCCGGGCTCGCGCTCGCCGAGGCCATCAGGGAGCGGCGCCGCAGGGACCACCCGGACCCGCCGCCGGTGCCGCCGCCGTCGCGCCCGCACCGGACCGTGATCACGGCCTTCGCGGTCATCTTCGTTGCCGAATGGGGCGACCTGACCCAGTTGCTGACCGCCAACCTGGCCGCCCATTACCACGCGCCGCTGCAGGTCGCGATCGGCGCGACGCTGGCTCTGTGGTCGGTCTCCGCGATCGCCGTTACCAGCGGCCGGTGGCTGGGCAGAGTCGTCGACGGGTTCGTCATCCGGCTCGCGACCGCGGTGCTGCTGGCCGGGCTCGCCGTGTACACGGCCCTGGCCGCGCTGTCCTGAGCAGCCCTGTCCTGAACCGCCCTGTCCTGAACCGCCCTGTCCTGGAATCGCGCTGTCCTGAGCCGCCTGGGGCACCTAACCCGGGCCGCGCCGCTCCCTATGCTTGACCGGCATGAGGGGCCGTCAGCCCAACCCGCGCGGGGAGTCGCTCACGCCCCGCCAGAAGCGGGTGTTCGCCGTCGTGGCCGGGCTGCTGATCGTCCTCGCGGCAGGCGCCGGCGCCTGGGCGGCCACGAGCCAGGGCAGTTACGGGCGGTCCAGCCACGGGTGCGTCAACATCGTGGCGCCCAGCAGCACCGGCGGCGCGGTGCTGCACCAGTGCGGCAGCGCCGCGCGGGCCCTGTGCCGCAGCGCGTTCGCGCACCGCACCAAGCTGGACCTGCTGGCCCGCCCGCAGTGCCGGCTGGCTGGCCTTGGCCCCGGTTCCGGTTCATAGTGCCGCCTGGCGGGCCTTGGGCCCGACTCCTCCCTTCAGTGCCGGCTGGCTGGCCTTGGCCCCGGTTCCGGTTCATAGTGCCGCTTGGCGGGCCTGGCCCCGCCCCGGGCACCATGATCACTCGACGTGCGGCACGATGAGCCGGGATATCCGCACCCGCCGGCTGTTGTCCGGCCGCGAGTCAGCCCGGCGTTGCTTGTAGGGTTCGAGGACCCGTCGTAGCGCCGCTGATGTTTCAGCGAGTTCCGCCGCGGTCAGCCAGTAGTCGACGTTGGCCAGTTCCATGAGATCCCACCACTCGGCAGGCTCGCTGGCCTGGTGCTCGAGGAACTGGGTGGCCAGGGCACGGTTGCGGTCGAGGAACGCCTCCAGCACCGTGGCCTCGGCCAGCGCGGTGTGCGGTGACGCGTCGGAGCGGACCTCGATGGCGCGGCCCCGGGCCTTCCAGGGACGGTCCCTGCCGTCCGCGCGGGCCTGGCCGTGCTCCACGATGCCCCAGCGCGCCAGGGCCTTCAGGTGGTAGCTGGTCGCGCTCGGGGACAGGCCGGTCAGCGACGCGCACTCGGTCGCGGTGAGTTCGCCGCCGGGCAGCAGCGCCTCGATGATGGCCAGCCGCGCCGGGTGCGCGAGCGCGCGGATGGCTCGCGGGTCCGTCAAGACGATCTTGCCGTCCTGCTCGTTCGGCATGACGGAATCCTATCGCTGGACGCGGAGATGTTAAGCATCTACTATTTAATATATGCTTAACGATTATCGGCCGCTGGCCCGCAACCGCGACTTCCTCGTCTCCCTCGCTGGCCGCTGCGCGTCCCGGTTCGGCGACGAGATGGCGCTCGTGGCGCTGACGCTGCGCGTGCAGGCGGCGGGCGGGCGCCCCTATCTGGTCGCCCTGCTGCTCGCGGCCGGCCTGGTGCCCTCGATCGCGGTAGCGGGCCTGGCGGGGCGGGTGGCCGACTCGGCCGACTCGCGCCGGGTACTGGTCACCGCCACGGCGGCACAGGCCTGCTGCTGCGTGCCACTGATCTTCGTGCACCAGGTGGCGGCGATGATCGTCCTGGTCGCGCTGCTCGGCACCGGTGCGGCGTTCTCCCAGGCGACCTGGCTGGCGCTCACCCCGCGGGTGGCCGGGGAGCAGCACATCGGCCGCGGCGACGGCCCTCCAGCAGACCGCGTTCACGCTCAGCACGATCCTCGCCCCGGCGATGGCCGGGATCCTGGCCGGCGCGTTCGGCACCGGGCTGCCGCTGGCCCTGGACGCAGCCACGTTCGGCCTGATGACCGCCGCCGCCCTGGCCGTGCGGACCCGGCGGGGCGGCGCCCGGGAGCGCGGCGCCGCCGGGCCAGAACGGGGCGGGGGCTGGGCGGCGCTGCGCCGCGATCCGCTGCTCTCCCCGCTGATCGTGGGCCTGGCCGCGTTCGTGCTGCTCGGCATGATGGTCAACGTGGTCGGAGTCTTCCTGATACGGGAGACGCTGCACGCCAGCGCCGCGTGGTACGGCGGGCTGGAGGCGGTCATGATGATCGGCCTGGCGGGCGGCGTGCTGGCGTGCGGGCGGATCCGCACCGACGCGGGGCGCGCCCGGGCGGTGGTCGGCGGCGCGGCCCTGATGTCGCTGGCCTTGCTGGGCTTCGGCGCCGCGCCGGCGGTGCTCGTGCTCATCCCGCTGGGCCTGGTCGTCGGGGCCGGGAACGGGATGGTCAACGTGTGCGTGGCCACCCTGGTGATGACGCGCACCGAGGAACGGATGCGGGGCCGGGTGGCGGCGGCGCTGGCCGCCGTGCTCAACGGGGCCTCGGTGGTCTCGCTCGCGGCCGGCGGTGCCCTGGCGGCGGTGCTGGCTCCCCGGCAGGTCTACCTGCTGGCCGGTGGGCTGGGCTGCCTGGTCACCGTGGCACTGGCGGCACGGTCCCGGCAACGGCGGAGCACCGCGCACAGCGTGCTCCCAGGCAGGCCGGAGCGCACCCGGCATACAGGTCCGATTGCCGCCAGTATCGGCGCGTTGGCCCGGGTTGAATCGAAGCATGGCACTCAGCTTCGACACCTGCACCGATATTTCGTTCGTCGATGAACAATCCCGGGCCTAGGGTCGGTGCCCGTGAGCCATGAAGGCAACGGTAGGCCGGCGGCGGGGGCGCCGACGGCAGGCGGGCTGGACCGGCGGGCACTCGCCGCGGCGTCGGTGACGGTCCTGGCCTGGGCGTCGGCGTTCGTGGCGATCAGGGACGCGGGCCGGTATTTCGACCCGGGCGCGCTGGCCCTGGGCCGGCTGCTGGCCGGCTCCCTGGTGCTCGGGGCCGTCTGGCTGGCCCGCGGCGGGGGCTGGCCGCCGCGCGCCGCCTGGCCCGGCATCGCCGGCACCGGGCTGCTCTGGTTCGGGGTCTACATGGTCGCGCTGAACTGGGGCGAGCGGCACGTGGACGCGGGCACCGCCGCGATGGTGGTCAACATCGGCCCGGTCGTCATCGCGGTGCTGGGCGGATGGCTGCTGCGGGAGGGCTTCCCGCGCCGCCTGGTGGCCGGGCTGGCCGTGTCGTTCGCCGGGGCCGTGGTGGTCGGGCTGTCGGAGTCCGGCGGCGGCGGCGCTTCGCTGCTCGGTGTGGGCTTGTGCCTGCTCGCGGCCGTGTCCTACGCCTTCGCCGTGGTCGGCCAGAAGCCCGCACTGCGGCACGCGTCGGCGTTGCAGGTCACCACCTTCGGCTGTTTCATCGGGACCGTGGCCACCCTGCCGTTCGCCGGCCAGTTCGTCAGCCAGGCCGCCGGCGCCCCGGTGACCGCGACGCTCCTGGTGGTGTACCTGGGCGTGATCCCCACGGCGGTGGCATTCACCACCTGGGCCTACGCGCTGACCCGGACCACCGCGGGCAAGATGGGCGCGACCACCTACATCGTGCCCGCGATCGTCGTGCTGATGTCGTGGGCGCTCCTCGGCCAGACCCCGCAGCCGCTGGCCTACCTGGGCGGGGTGCTGTGCCTGGCCGGCGTCGCGGTCTCCCGTGGCCGCCGGCATGCGGCAGTGGCCGCGACGAAGCCGGGCACGGCGGAAGCAGCGGCCGGGGAGCCCACCGCCACGGAAGCGGCCGCCGGGGACCTGGCCGCCGCGGAGCCTGCCAGCGAAGAGCCGGTCACTGGATAGGCCACGGCTCCCGCTTCCCTGGAAACCGGAAATGGTCATAACTACCAGCTAAGATAGCTGTAACGAAAACATATTCGATAGACTGGTTGTGTGCCCATGCGTACCTGCATTGAGTGCGGCAGAGAGTACGAGCCGTCCAGCAGGCATCTTCGCTGCCCGGCGTGCCGGTCAAGGGACTTGTGCTCGTGCGGCGAGCCAAAGCAAGGAAAGCCGACCACATGCGCCAGTTGCCGCACCGTGGCTGGTTCCTCGAACGGCCGCTGGAAAGGCGGCCGCACCCGCCATAAGGCGGGCTATGTCATGATGTGGGCGCCCGATCATCCCAGAGCAGGGAAGAGCCAGTACGTCTTCGAGCACATCCTTGTGATGGAGGGGTTACTCGATCGCTACCTGCTGCCCGAGGAGTCGGTCCATCACCGCAACGGTGTGAAGGACGACAACCGCCCGGAGAACCTTGAACTCTGGACACGTCCGCAGCCCGCGGGGATCCGTGCATCCGATGCGGTTGCCTGGGCGCACGAGATCCTTGCGCGGTACGCGGGAGTACACTGACACCTCCAACAATGCTCACGATCTCCCCTGAGCACTCTTGGAGGTGGCGGGAATCGAACCCGCGTCCTTCAGTACATCACCAGGACTTCTCCGGGCGCAGCCTGCTGTGGTTTTCTCGGCCCCGGCGGTCTCGCAGGCGCGCCGCCGCCGGGCTCAGTCGCTGTTAGGTGTCCCGCTCATCCCCGCGACCGGGTTGAGCGGTGGATCCTCCTTACTGATGCCAGACACCGGGCCGGAGGCGCTCCCGGGCTGACAACCTCTAACTCGCGGTGTTAGGCCGCGAGGGCGAGGTGAGTGCGCTTAACATTGGCACTTGTAAGTTGCGGTCACAGGTTTTACGAGGTTATGTCCGCCGTCCTCGGCCCGCTTCTCCTGGATCAACTACCGAAGTCGAAGCCTGTCACCCCCATGTTGAGTTGTCTGGTGAGCCCTGGAGCACAGTCCAAACCGCGGTGAGCTCCAGCCTTCACTAGCTGTTCACGCTACAGGCTCAACACGTGGCGGCCAACTTGGATTCCCCCGGGACACCGGGACACCGGGCAAAGAGAATGCCCCCGTGGGCGCTGGCGGTGGCCGAAACGCACCCACGGGGGCTGACCGGCAGGGTCGGGGCCGGTCAACGCCCGGGCCTCCCCCGAGATGAGGCCCGGTTCTCATCACGACGACTGGGCCGCAACCCCCCAAGCGGCACCCAGTCATTTAATAAGACGCCGCTTGGTAAGCGAATGGTTGCTCGGAGTGAAAAATCTTGGTGACTTTCTGTGGCGCCCGGAGAGCTACGAGAACGGCGGGCCGAAACGGGGCTTCAGCGAGGCGGGGCCGCGCGCAGGAAACTGCTCGCCAACGGCGTGGCCGACACCCGGGGTGACCCGCTGAGCTCCAGCACGGCGAAGGCGATGTCGCCGCGGTAGCCGACGAACCAGGTCGCCCACTGCTGGTGCCGCCCGCCGGCCTGCAACGCGGTCCCGACCTGGCCGTAAACCGGGAGCCCGCGGACGTCCGCGCCGCGCGCCGCGCCAGAATGCACGGCGTCGCGCATGAGGTTGCGGAGGCTGGCCAGCGTGGTCGCGGTGACCGGGGTCTGCCGGGACTCCTGCGCGTCCGGCGGGCGGGTCACCAGCGACGGCTCGTGCCAGGTGCCGGTGGCCACCTGCGCGGCCACGTCCGCCATCGTGAGCGGGCTCACCTTGACGTTTCCCTGGCCGATGCTGGCGGCGGCAAGCTGGGCGACACCGTCGGCGGACCCGACCGTTCCGGAGAACGCGGCCAGCGGCAACTGCCACGTTCGGCCGAAGCCGAACCCGGCGGCCGCCTTGCCGAGTTCCGCCGGGTTCAGCCGCTGCGACAGGCCGACGAATGCGGTGGCACAAGATTGCGCGAAGTCCCCCGCGAGCGTGGCGTTCATGCCCGGCCTGGCCCTGGCCGGCACGTTGCGGAAGTTATGCCCGCCCACCGTGTTGCCAGGGTTGCAGGGCGCCGGGGCGGTCAAGGTCACGCCCTTGGCCAGCAGCGCCGCTGTGGAGACGATCGTGAAGGCCACCCCCGGCGGGTAATGCCCGGCCAGCGGGTCGATCGCGGGCAGCCCCGGCACGTTGCGGTCGGCGACGGCCAGGATGCGCCCGGTGGATGCCTGCAGCGCGACGATCGCCGCCCTGCCCGGCGCGGCGGCCACGGCGGTCGAGGCCGCCTGCTGGACGCTGGCCTCGATCGTGGTGCTCACGGGGGCGGGGGACGGCCCGTCCACTTCTTCAGCACCCGCACCGGGTCCCCGTTGGCCTTCGCGGCGACCACCTCGGTCGTCGGGGTCCCCACCAGGTAGGACTGGTAGCGCGACTGCAGGCCGGACAGCCCGACGGTGGCACCGGGACGGTAGGCGATGCCGGCGTTACGCAGGGCCTTGGAGGACTCGGCCCCCACCGACCCGACCACGGCCCTGGCGATGCTGCTGAACAGCAGCACCCGCCGCTTGTTGGCGATCAGGGGGCCAGGGACCTTGTCCAGCCGGTGCGCCAGCCGGTGATACTCCGCAGGGCTGGTAGGTCACCAGTTCGAGGAACCGGCCGCGCGGCGCCGCGCGGATCCAGCCGAGCACCTCGGTCGAATCGAGGCCGGTGACCTGGCCGAGAGCGACGGCGGTCGCCTTCGGGTTCTTCAGCCGGTCCGGATGGACGCCGACCACGTATGCGGTCGACGGGACCTGTAGCGGCTTGCCCTCGGCGTCGAGGATCGGCATCCGGCCCGGGGTGGTGGAGATGACCGCCAGGCGCAGCCCCCGGCTCAGGCCGGGGTTGATCACGCTCGGGCTCCAGACGACCTTCCAGGAGGGGCCCACCCGCCGCAGCGTCAAGTTCCCGGTGTACATCCACGGTGCCCCGTCCTGGCCCAGGTCCACCGACGCGGTGAAATGGGCCGTCGCGGTGCCGCCCGACTGCCTGATCGTGCCCATGTTCAGGTAGAACGCGGCCGCGTCGAGCCCGCTGTAGGCGTTGGCCAGGCCGGTGGTCACCGTGGACGCGTTTCCCGTGGTCAGGGCCGCGGCGGCCGCGTAGGAATGCTGCTGCCAGTCCAGCAGGAACTGCTGGACGGTCGGCTCGGCCGACGGCGAGGACCACAGGCCGCCGGTGAGCACCATGGTGCCGAAGCCCAGCACCAGCACGGCGACGACCACCCGCACGGGCGACAGCCGGGCGCGGAGGCCGCTGACCCGCGTCGCCGGAGGGCTCGCGGTGTCTGGCGCAGCCGCAGCGTGCGCTCCGCGCCTACGCGTGGACGCCATGACCGACTCTCTCGTTATCCTCGCCGCCGGTGAGCACGCTGGACCTCCCTGGCAGCGTCGCGCTGGGCCAGGTCCTGACGTTTATCGTAAGTCCGCTTGCCGCGGGCCAGCGCCAGTTCGACTTTCACCCTCCCGCCCGAGAAGTACAGCGAGAGCGGCACAACGGTGAGCCCACGCTCGGCGATCTTGCTCGCGAGCTTGTCGATTTCCTTCCTGTGCAGCAGCAGCTTACGGGGCCGCCTGGGCTCATGGTTGGTCCACGTGCCCTGGGCGTACTCGGGAATGTGCACGCCGTGGAGCCACATCTCCCCGTCAGAGATCTGCGCGAACCCGTCGGTGAGGGATGCCCGGCCCGCCCGCAGCGACTTCACCTCGGTGCCGGTCAGGACGAGCCCCGCCTCCACGACATCCTCGATGTGGTAATCGTGCCTCGCCCGGCGGTTGCGGGCAATCACCGTGCGCTCCTTGGCGCCGGCTGTCGCCGCGGCGAGACGCCGGCGCGCTTTCACGCCCGCAGATAGCGCCGCAGCGTGAGGAAGGAGGTGGCCCCGCACAGGAGCACCCCCATCACCATGGCCAGCACGATGACCTCGACGAGGTCCGCCGCGGACAGCTCCACGTTGTAGGGGAAGTACTGCTGCAGCGAGTCCAGTCCCAGAATCTTGACCGCGACCAGCAGCCCCGCCGCGATCAGCCAGCCGACCAGCCCGGCGAGGATGCCCTCCACCAGGAACGGGAGCTGCACGTAGAAGTTCGAGGCGCCGACCAGGCGCATGATCGAGGTCTCCCGGCGCCGGTTGAAGGCGGACAGCCGGATCGTGTTGGCCACCAGCAGCACCGCCGCGATGATCAGGATGATCGCGATGATCACGACCGCGTTCCTGGCTCCGTCCAGGAGCGCGTAGAACTTCGACAGGATCGACGCAGTCGTCGACCACCTGGTCCACGCCCGGCCGGCCCTGGACGGTGCCGGCCACGATGCTGTAGTCCGTCTCGGTGTTGACGAGCTTGACCTGGAACGAGTCGGGAATCTCCGACTTGGTGACCAGGCTGGTGAACTGCGGGTCGCGGGAGAAGTCCTGCTTGAAGTGCAGGAACGCCTGCGCCTGCGACTCGTAGTAGACGTGCTGCACCTGGGGCAGCTGGCGCAGGTCGGAGGCGATCTGGGTCTTCTCCGCCTGGGTGGCGGGACCGTTCTGGCGGCACTGCGGGCTGACGCTCGTCGTGGTGCACAGGTAGATCGAAAGCTGCACCTTGCCCTGCCAGTAGGTGCGGGTGTCGTCCACCTGCTTCACGAACAGCAGCCCGGTGCCGAGCAGGGACAGGCTGATGGCGACCACGACGACCAGCGCGATGGTCATGGTCAGGTTGCGCCGAAGGCCGGTCCAGACCTCCTGCAGGACGAACTGTGCTCGCATACTTGCTGATCCTTGTGTGTCCGGTCAGTTACGCGCGGTAAGTCGGTCAGTAGGCCTGGCCGTACACTCCGCGCGACTGGTCCCGGACCACCTTGCCGTATTCCAGCTCGATGACCCGCTTGCGCATGGAGTCCACGATGGCGGCGTCGTGCGTGGCCATCACCACGGTCGTCCCGGTCCGGTTGATCCGGTCGAGAACCTTCATGATGCCGATGGAGGTGGCCGGGTCGATGTTCCCCGTGGGCTCGTCCGCCAGCAGGATCATCGGGCGGTTGACGAAGGCCCGGGCCACCGCGACCCGCTGCTGCTCCCCGCCGGACAGTTCGTCGGGCATCCGCTCGTGCTTGCCCTCCAGGCCGACCAGGTCGATCACCTCGGGGACGACCTTGCGGATGAAACGGCGGGGCTTCCCGATCACCTGGAGCGCGAACGCGACGTTGCCGTACACGTTCTTGTTCGGCAGCAGCCGGAAATCCTGGAACACGCAGCCGATGCGGCGGCGCAGGTAGGGCACCTTCCAGTTGGTGAGCCTGGCCAGGTCCTTGCCGGCCACGTGGATCCGGCCCTCGGAAGGCCGTTCCTCGCGCAGGATCAGCCGCAGAAAGGTGGACTTGCCCGAACCGGAAGGGCCGACCAGGAAGACGAACTCGCCCTTCTCGACGTCGAGGGTGACGTTCTCCAGCGCCGGTCGGCTCTGGTTCGGGTACGTCTTCGTGACGTTGTCGAAGTGGATCACAGGCCCATCACACGTACTCGGCAGAAATAAGGACGATGCGGGCCTGGGAACCGGCCGGCCGCTGCTACCTGGCCTTCCCTGGCTCCTGCCCGGTTTGGCCACTGGACAGTCTAGGGGGGAAACTAGGTTGAGGCGTGCAACACTGGCTAAGAGGTTGTTCGGCCTGAGCGCCGCCGAGCACCACCGGCCGAAGGGGACCGCGATGAGTTGCGAAGACCTGATCTGCGCGAACTGCGCATCCCCCGTGGTGGAAGCCCGCTGCCCGGCCTGCGCCGCGGCCCGCGCGCACGTGCATCACCACGGCCCGGGGCTCACCCTGCCGCTGACCGTGGTCGCGCTGATCGCCCTCGTGCTGGCCCTGCTCATCCTGCGGCTGACGCACTGACCCGGCGCACCGGTCAGGTGCCAGAAACGCCCGCCTTGTCCGCGGTCCCGCCGGACCCGTCCTGCCCGTCCGCGCCGTGCGTGCGCAGCCAGCGGATCTCCGCCTCGATGAAGTCGTCGATGTCGCCGTCGAGTACGCCCCCGGTGTTGCCCGTCTCCAGGCCGGTCCTGACGTCCTTGACGTTCTGGTACGGGTGCAGGACGTAGTTCCGGATCTGGGTGCCCCAGCTGCTGGTGGTCTCGCCGCGCAGGTTGGCCATCTTGGCTTCCTGCTCCTCGCGCTTGCGCTCCAGCAGCTTGGCCTTGAGCACCGCCATGGCCGTGGCCTTGTTCTGCATCTGGCTGCGCTCGTTCTGGCAGGAGACGACGATCCCGGTCGGCAGGTGGGTGAGCCGCACCGCCGAGTCGGTCGTGTTCACGCCCTGCCCGCCGGGCCCGCTGGACCGGTAGACATCGACCCGGATCTCGTCCTCGGGGATGTCGATCGCGTCATCCTGCTCGACCACCGGGATCACGTCCACGCCCGCGAACGAGGTCTGCCGGCGGCCCTGGTTGTCGTACTTGGAGATGCGGACCATGCGGTGCGTGCCGTGCTCGCCGCGCAGGGTCCCGTAGGCGTAGGGGGCCTTGACCACGAACGTGGTGGACTTGATCCCGGCCTCTTCCGCGTAGGAGGTGTAGTAGATCTCGGTCGGGTACCCGTGGCGCTCGGCCCAGCGCAGGTACATGCGCTGCAGGTTCTGCGCGAAGTCCGCGGCGTCGGCACCCCCGGCCTGCGCATTGATCGAGATCAGCGCGTCCCTGGCGTCGTACTCACCGGACAGCAGGGTGCGGATCTCGAGCTGGTCGATCTCTTTGCGCAGCGCGGCCAGGTCGCGGGCCGCTTCCTGGCGCGTGGGCTCGTCGTTCTCGCCGTCGGCCAGCTCGAACATCACCCGGGTGTCGTCCAGGCGCTGGTGCAGCTGGGTGAGCCCGGCCCAGCTCACCCTCCAGGTAGGAGAGCCGCCTGGTGATCGCCTGGGCCCGTTCCTGGTCGCCCCACAGGCCGGGGTCGGCAAACTGTTCCTTGAGCTTGTCCGCCTCGCGCTCCATCGCGCCCGGGTTCAGGACGGCTTCCACGTTGCTGAGCTTGGACGACAGTTCCGAGAGCTCGGTTGCCGGGTCGGTACCTGTCATGGCGGAAAGCCTACGCGAGGACGCGGAGCTTGCCGGACGATCGGTAACCTGTACATCCGCACGCCTCAAGAATGCACCGGCGGCGCACCGGACGCAACGAGGCTGCGGACGGCCCGGACCGCCACCGACAACGTCGCGAGCGTGGATCGCTCGGTCTCCCAGATCTCGGTCAGGGTCTGCGTGGTCCGCCGCACGGCGTCCTCGTTCCGCTCCGCCCACTCGGCCAGCCGCTCGTCCGGGGTGCCCGGGCCGGTGGCCTTCAGCACGTCGCAGACGAGCGCGGCGTGCGCGGCGTACAGGTCATCCCGCAGGGCGCCGCGCGCCATCGTGTTCCAGCGGTCGTCCCTGGGCAGCGCGACGATCAGGTCCCTGAGCCGGGCGATCTGCAGGCGGCCGCCGAGGTTGAAGTAGATGGCCGCGGTCTCGGTCACCTCGCTGCTGGTGTCCGCGGCCACGTCCACGATGTCGAACGCCGAGTAGGCCGGCACCATCGCGGCCACCTGCCCGGCCAGTTCCCCGGGCACCTCCCGGGCGATGGCCGCCTCCTGGCGCTCGGTGAACGTGGCCAGGTCCCGCCCGGTCAGCAGGCTGGGCAGGATCGCGCCAACCGCCTGCACGCCGTCGGCGAAGAAGCCGATGGTGGCCTGGATGTCGAATGGCGGCCGCCGGTTGGCCAGCAGCCAGCGGACCGCCCGCTCGGTGAGCTTGCGGCCCTCCAGCAGCAGGGAGATCTGGGTCGCCACGCTCACCTGGCCGTCCAGCCCTTCCACCTGTGCCCAGAAGCGCCTGCATGCCGTAGACCTCGCGCGCGACCAGCCAGGCCCTGCTGATGTCGGGGACCGACGCCCCGGTCTCCTCGTTCATCCGGAACAGGAACGTGGTCCCGCCGGTGTTCACCATGTCGTTGACGACGATCGTGGTCACGATCTCCCGGCGCAGCGGGTGGTCGTCCATCTCGGCGGCGTAGGCGGCCTGTAGCGGCTCGGGGAAGTAGGACGTCAGCACCGACCGCAGGAACTTGTCGTCGGGGACGGCGGAGTCCAGCACCTGCTGGACCGCGGAGATCTTCGCCTGGGCCAGCAGGACGGCGAACTCCGGCACGGTCAGCCCCAGCCCCGCGGACCGCCGCTCGGCGATCTCCTTGTCCCCCGGCAGAGAGTCGAGCCGCCGGCCGATGCGGTGCTCCCGTTCCAGCCGGCGCAGGTAGCGGGAATGCACATGCAGCATCTGCGCCGCCTGGGCTCCCGCGGCGGCCAGCGCCCGGTTCTGGTCGTAGTTCTGCCGCAGCACCAGCGTGGCGACCTCGTCGGTCATCGCGTGCAGCAGCTCGCCGCGGGCGGCGGCCGTCAGCTCGCCGCGGTCCACCTTGGCCTGGAGCAGGATCTTGATGTTGACCTCGTGGTCGGAGGTGTCCACGCCGGCCGAGTTGTCGATGAAGTCGGTGTTGACCAGGCCGCCCGCCAGCGCGAACTCGATCCTCGCGGCCTGGGTCAGGCCCAGGTTGCCGCCCTCGGCGACCACCTTGGCGCGCAACTGGGCGGCGTCGATGCGGACGGCGTCGTTGGCCCGGTCCCCGGCGTCGGCGTGGGTCTGGTTGCTGGCCTTGACGTAGGTGCCGATGCCCCCGTTCCAGAGCAGGTCCACCGGGGCCGCCAGTATCGCCGAGATGAGCTGGTCCGGTGGCATCGCGTGGACCGCCGCGCCGAGCCCGAGCGCCCGGCTGGCCTGCGGGGACACCGGGACCGACTTGGCCGTGCGGGGCCACACCCCGCCGCCCGCCGAGATCAGCGCGCCGTCGTAGTCCGCCCACGACGAGCGGGGCAGCGCGAACAGCCGCTGCCGCTCGGCGAAGCTCACCGCGGCGTCCGGGGCCGGGTCGAGGAAGATGTGCCGGTGGTCGAACGCGGCCACCAGCAGGATGTGCTCGGACAGCAGCATGCCGTTGCCGAACACGTCCCCGGACATGTCCCCGATGCCGGCCACGGTGAACTCGGATGGTCTGCGTGTCCACGCCGAGCGTGGCGAAGTGGAACTTGACCGACTCCCAGGCGCCGCGGGCGGTGATCGCCATCTTCTTGTGGTCGTAGCCCTCGGACCCGCCGGAGGCGAACGCGTCCCCGAGCCAGTAGCCGTACGCCTGGGAGATCTCGTTGGCCGTGTCGGAGAAGGTGGCGGTGCCCTTGTCGGCGGCCACGACCAGGTAGGTGTCGTCACCGTCGTGCCGGACCACGCCCGGCGGCGGCACGACCTTGGCGCCGTGCAGGTTGTCGGTGATGTCCAGCATGGCGGCGATGAACGTCTTGTAGCAGGCGAGCACCTCGGCCTGGTAGGCCTCGCGGTCGGACGGGTCCGGCAGGTGCTTGCAGACGAAGCCGCCCTTGGCGCCCGGCCGGGACGATGACCGAGTTCTTCACCTCCTGGGCCTTGGCCAGGCCCAGGATCTCGGTGCGGAAGTCCTCCCGCCGGTCGGACCAGCGCAGCCCGCCGCGGGCCACCGGAGCGAACCGCAGGTGCACGGCCTCCAGCCGCGGCGAGTACACGAACACCTCGAAACGGGGCCGTGGGTCCGGGAGTTCCGGCACCGCGGCGGCGTCCAGCTTGAGTATCAGGTACGGCGTCTCGCCGATGGCTGCCAGGGGCACCGGGGAGGGCGTATCGCGAAAATAATTCGTGCGCTGCGTGGCCAGGATCAGCCCGAGGTAGCTGCGCAGGATGCGGTCGTGGTCGAGGATCTCCACCTCGTCGAGCAGGCCGCGGATCTCCTCCACGATGGCCTCGCCCCGCTCGGCCGCGCCCATGGTGCGCGCCGGGTCGAACCGGGACTCGAAGAGCCGGACGAGCAGCCGGGTCACCGGCACGTTGAAGGCGAGCACCCGCTCGATGTAGCGCTGGCTGAAGGTGATGCCCGCCTGGCGCAGGTACTTGGCGTAGGCGCGCAGCACCACGACCTGGCGCCAGGTCAGGTGGGCGTCGAGGACCAGGGCGTTGAAGCCGTCGTCTTCGATCCGGCCCTGCCACAGCGCGTTCAGCGCGTCCTCGAACAGCGCCTTGACCGGCCCGGACGGCGCCATCGCCCCCGGGGCGACCGCGGCGGAACGCGCCGGTGACCGGCTCGTTCCCGGCCGCGCCGACGCCGGTGCGGCGCAGCCCGAAGTCATAGATCCAGAACGGCTGCGCCAGCGGCCCGGCGAACTCGTAGGGGTGCTCGTCGACCACGTCCACGCCCATGTGCTGCAACCGCGGCAGCACGTCGGTGAGCGTGATGGGCGTGCCCACCCGGTAGATGGTGAGCCGCCACACGCCGTGCCTGTCGCCGGCCGTGGGCTGGCCGCCGACGTACCCTTCGGCCTCCCACAGGTCGAACGCGCTGGTCTCGCCGGAGGCCAGCAGGCTCTGCATCCGGATCAGGTCGTTCACCGCGTACGGGGCGGGCACGTCGGTCTTGTAGGTCTGCGGGATGGCGCCCGCGAACGGGGCGAGCAGCGCGCGCGCCGGGGCGTCGCCCAGCTTGCGCGTGGCCTCGGCGGCGAGGTCCTCGTCCCACGACCGCGCCGCGGCGACGATCTTGGCCTCCAGGTCGGCGGTGTCCACGTCGGCGCAGCGCGGTGCCCGGCTTGGCCCGCACCACCACCAGCAGCCGGGCCAGCGGGGACTCGCCGACCGTGGCGCTGTACTCGACGGTCTCCCCGTCCAGCGCCTCGCGCAGGATCTCCTGGGTGCGCAGCCGGACCGCCGGTGGTGTACCGGTCCCTGGGCAGGTACACCACGCAGGACATGAACCGGCCGTAGACGTCCTTGCGCAGGAACAGCCGGGTCCGCGGGTGGGAGCGCAGGTGCAGCACCCCGAGCGCGATCGGGGATCAGTTCGTCCACCGAGATCTGGAACAGCTCCTCGCGCGGGTAGGCCTCCAGGATCTCGGTCAGGTCCTTGCCGTCGTGGCTGTCCGGTGTCGCGCCGGCTGCGCTCCAGCACCTCGGCCAGCTTGCGGCGCAGCACCGGGATCCGGGCGATGCTCTCGTGGTAGGCCTCGTGGGTGTACAGGCCGAGGAAGCGGTACTCGCCGACCACCTCGCCGGAGTCGTTGACCCGCTTGATCGCGATGTAGTCGAGGTAGCTGCGCCGGTGCACGGTGGAGCGCGAGTTGGCCTTGGTGAGGATGAGCCGCTGCGGGTCCTTGGCCCGGGCCCGCACCTCGGGCGGGAGCGCCGCGAACGAGGCCGACCCGCGCTTGTCGTGCCGCAGGATGCCGAGGCCGGTGCCGGGGACCGGCACCAGCGCCATGCCCTGCTCCCCCTCCACCAGGTCGTACTCGCGGTAGCCGAGGAACGTGAAGTGGTTGTCGGCGAGCCAGCGCAGCAGCGCCTGGGTCTCGGCGGGCGGCTGGGGGCCCTCGGTCTCCAGCCGGTCGGCGAGCCGCACCGCCGCCTCGGCCATCTTCGGGTAGTCCTCCACCGACGACCCGGACGTCGAGCAGGACCCGCTGCAGGTCCTTTTCCAGCTCGGCGAGGGAGACGCCCGAGGAGGTGTCGATCTCGATGTGCGTCCACGACTCGGCGATCTCGTCGTGGCCGTGGCGGGCCTCGCGCAGCGGGCCGACCACCTCCCACAGCGTGCCGGTGACGTCCCGGCGGACCAGCAGCTGCGGGTGGATGATGTGGAAGCTGTCCAGCCCGTGCCGGGTGAGCTCCATCGTGATCGAGTCGACGAGGAACGGCATGTCGTCGGTGACGATGTCGACCGGCGCCGCGCGACTCCTCCAGCGCCGAGCACATGCCCCCGGCGCTCACCTGCACCAGGGCGCGGCCCTGCGGGCGGCTGGCGGCCAGCCGGGCGTGCTCGGTGGCCACCCCGGCCAGCCGGGCCGGGCCGGCCGCGACGAGTTCCTCGACGGGCATCTGCCGGTAGTAGGCGTCCAGGAAGTGGCGCATGTCGCCGACGCCCGCGTGTCCGCCCGGCTCCGCCGGCCCGCCGCCTGTCGAGCAGGCTGGCGGCCCTCGTCCAGCCAGTCTGGCCATGTCCGTGTTCCCGGCATCTCGCTCCCCAATCCGCTCACCGCCCGCTACAGGTGATCCCGCAGCTCCCAGAGCAGCGGGTAGTAGTGCAGCGGCACCCTCTTTCGCAGGTACGGTGCCCCGGTCGAGCCCCCGGTACCCGATTTCGTCCCGATCTGCCGTTCCACCATCTGCACGTGCCTGGCCCGCCAGAGCCCGGCCAGCTCGTCGTGGGTGAGCAGGTCGTCCCCGAGCTGCCACAGGTCGTCGTAGGTAGTCCGGTCCCCGGCCACCGCGCGCAGCGACGCGAGGACCTCCTCGTCGCCGCCCACGGCCAGGCCGCGGGCGGCAAGCAGGGACAGGTAAGCATCCCAGAGCGAGGGCTCGGCAAGGCGGCGCAACAGGCGGTCGCGCTCGGTGCTCGGTCAGCGCGCGGAACCTGGCGAGGAAGGCGCGGTCCTTGAGCCCGGACAGAAACTCCAGCTCACGGTACTGCGCCGACTGGAATCCGCTGGCCGGCGCGAGCCCCTCGCGGAACTCAAGAAAGTCCTGCGGCGTCATCGTCTCCAGGATGTCCACCTGGGTGACCAGCAGCCGCTCGATGGCGTGCACCCGGCGCAGCAGGTGCCTGGCCCGCCAGGTCTCCCCGGCCAGCATCGCGTCCTGGCCGCCTCGAGCTCGAAGAGCACCTGGCCGAACCACAGCTCGTACACCTGGTGCACGGTGATGAACAGCAGCTCGTCGTGCGCCGGCGGGTCGGCCTCGGGCACCTGCAGCGCCAGCAGTTCCGGCAGCCGCAGGTAGCCGCCGTAGGTGAGCCGCCCGCCCTCCTCGCCGAAGCTGCGCCCGGCGCCTGCCGCGCCGGGGAGGTCACCTGCCGAACCACGCCAGCACCTCCGGGTTGGCGAGGGCGTCGGGGTCGGCCGCGTCGGCCACCGGGGTGCCGAGCAGGATCTTGCGCACCGGGACCTCCAGCTTCTTGCCCGACAGAGTCCGCGGGATGCCCGGCACCTGGTGGATCTCGTCGGGCACGTGCCGGGGGGACAGCGCCGACCGGAGCGCCGCCTTGATCCGGCGCGATCAGCTCGTCGTCGAGCGCGGCCCCCGGCGAGAGCACCAGGTACAGGATCAGCCGCCCGTCGGTGCCGAGCTGCCCGGTGTCCACCACGAGGCTGTCGGCCACCTCGGGCAGCTGCTCCACCACCCGGTAGAACTCGCTGGTGCCCATGCGCACGCCGCCCCGGTTCAAGGTGGCGTCCGACCGGCCGTAGATCACGCAGCCGCCGTCGGGCAGCATGGTGATCCAGTCGCCGTGCCGCCACACACCCGGATAGGTGGCGAAGTAGCTCGCCCGGTACCGCTCGCCGTCCGGGTCGTTCCAGAACCCGACCGGCATGGACGGCATCGGCGCGGTGATCACCAGTTCCCCCACCTCGCCGACGACCGGCCGGCCGGCCGCGTTGTAGGCCTCGACCTTCGCGCCCAGGCAGGCGCCCGGCGATCACGCCCGGACCGGACCGGCAGCAGCGGGCAGGGGCCGACGAAGCCCGTGCACACGTCGGTGCCGCCGGAGAACGAGCCGAGCAGCAGGTCGCTGCCCACGTGCTGGTAGACCCAGCGGAACCCCTCCGGCGGCAGCGGGGAGCCGGTGGAGCCGATGCCGCGCAGCGCGACAGGTCGTGCTCCCGGCCCGGGGACAGCCCCGCCTTGGCGCAGGCCAGCAGGTACGGGGCGCCGGTGCCGAAGTAGGTGACGCCGGTCTCCGCGGCCATCCGCCACAGCGCGCCGGTGTCCGGGTAGGTGGCGCTGCCGTCGTAGGCCACGATCGGTCAGCCCGGCGAGCAGGCCGCCGGCCAGGTAGTTCCACATCATCCAGCCGGTGGTCGTGTACCAGAAGAACACGTCGCCGGCGCCGAGGTCCTGGTGCAAGCACAGCGTCTTGAGATGCTCCAGGACGATCCCGCCGTGGCTGTGCACGATCGCCTTGGGCAGCCCGGTGGTACCGGAGGAGTACAAGAACCCACAACGGATGGCCGAACGGAACTGCCTCGAACTCCAGTTCCGGGCCGCGATCGCCGGGCAGCCTGGCAAAGGCCAGCGTCCGCGGCGCCGGCCCGGTAGGTCCTCGCCCTGGCCGTCCACCACGATGACCGCGGCCAGGCCGGGCAGGGCCGCGGCGATCTCGGCCACCGCCACGGCGCGGTCGAACTCCTTGCCGCCGTAGCGGTACCGCTGGACGGCGAACAGCACCTTCGGGGTGATCTGCGCGAACCTGTCGATCACGCTGGCCGGGCCGAAGTCCGGCGAGCAGGACGACCAGATCGCGCCGAGGCTGGCCGTGGCGAGCAGCCCGATCAGCGCCGCGGGAATGTTGGGCAGGTACGCGGCGACCCGGTCGCCCCGTGGTCACGCCGAGCGCCTGGAGCCCGGCCCCGACCCGGGCCACCTCGGCGGCCAGCTCGCCGTAGGTGAGGGTGGTCTGGCTGCCGTCCTCGTCCCGGGCGATCACGGCCATCCTGGCGGGATCGGTCCGGGCCGTCCGCAGGGCGTTCCGCGCGTAGTTGAGGGTGGCGCCGGGGAACCAGGTGACGTCCGGCATCTGGCCGCCGGTGAGCACGGGGCCGTCGCCGCGCTCGCCGAGCACCCCGAAGTAGTCCCACAGCGAGTCCCAGAACGCGCCGGGCTCGGTGACCGACCAGTCGATGCAGTTCCGGGTAGGCGGTCGGGCCCGGTGCCGCCTCGAGGGCGATCCCCCGCTCGGCGCCGAGCCAGCGGCGGTAGGCAGTGATCCGGGCCCGCTCCAGCACTTCCGGGCCCGGCTGCCACAGCACGTCGCCGTAGTCGCGCCCCAGGGTGCCCGGCCTGACCTCGTTGTCGGACGGCATAGGCCCCAGCATCGGTCCTGTGGCCTGCTCCTCGCAACACGGCCCCCCGGTTAACTTGCATGCCGGCCCCGGCAGGCCGCCCTGCGCCGGGGCCAGTGCACCGCATCCTTGCAACACGGCGCCCCGTGTGCTCACCGACCGGCCCTCCGGCCAGGTAGACCAGGACGCCCAGCGCCGCCGCCCCGGTGATGGCGGGCACCACCCCGCGGCGCAGCCCGACCAGCCAGCCGGCCGCGAGCACCAGCACCCCGGCCTGCCACAGGTGCACCAGGGACGCCGCGAGCGGGATGGCCGCGCCGGCGATCGCCCCGATCGCGGCCGGGCCCGCCCCGGTGAGGAAGGCCTGCACCGCGGAGCTGTGCCGGAGCCGGTCGAAGTACCGGCCCGCGCCGAGGACGAAGCAGAACGACGGGGTGAACGCGACCAGCGAGGCGAGCAGCCCGCCGCCGATCCCGGCCGCCGCGTACCCGACCACCGCCACGGTCTGCACCACGGGCCCCGGGGTGACCTGGCCGAGCGCGACCGCGGTGAGGAACTGCCCCGCGGTCATCCAGTGGTAGGTGTGCACGGCGTCGTGCTGCATCAGCGGGATGATCACGAAGCCGCCGCCGAAGGACAGCGCGCCGACCTTGAACGCCAGCCAGGCCAGTGAGAGGAGGCCGCCGGCAGCCCGGCGGTTCCCGCGGCCAGCGGCGCCAGCAGGAACGCGCCGGCCGGCGGAGCGGACGGTGACGGCCGGTACCTGATGGCCGCCTCGATCAGCCCGCAGCCGAGCAGGACGGCCACCAGCCACGGCCCGACCAGGGCGGCGGCGGCGCCCCCGGCCAGCAGGTAGCCGACCCACCTGGCCCGGGCGGCCGTCGTCCCGGCGCGGCGCCAGCTCGGCGGGGCCAGGCCCAGCGCGGCCGCCACGGCCACCACGGGCACGGCCGAGCCCGCGCCCAGGGCGGCCCCGGCCACCCAGCCCGGCGGGTGCGCGGCCAGGAACACCGTGGACAGGCCGAGGATCACCACCAGGCCGGGCAGGATGAAGCAGGCGCCGCCCAGCAGGGCGCCCGCCGCGCCGCGCAGCCGCCAGGCGCAGTAGATGGTGAGCTGCGTGGAAGCCGGGCCGGGCAGCAGGTTGACCACCGCGACGCCGTCCTCGAACTCGCGCGCGTCCAGCCAGGCCCGGTCGTCGACGACGAGCTTGCGCAGCAGCGCGATGTGCGCGGGCGGGCCGCCGAACCCGATGCAGCCCAGGCGGGTCCACTGGCCCGCGATCGTCCGCAGCGGAACCGGTTCTGCCGGAGCGGCAGGCTCGCCAGTCATGGGGACAGGATCACGAGCGGACCGGCACGGTGAGCCGGTCCACCGCCGCCACCACCGCCGCCGTGTCGGCCAGGTCGTCCAGCACCACCTCGGCGCCCGCGTCGCGCAGTTCCCCGGCGGACGACCGCCCGCTGGCGACGCCGATCGCCCGCGCTCCCCCGATCCGGGCGGCCTCCACGTCCCTGATCGAATCGGCGATGTACACGGTGGTGTGCTCGGAGAAGTCCGCGTGGTACTTCTCCGCGGCCCGGCCGCGCGCGTTCAGCAGCATGGCGCCCTTCGGATACACCTCGGACCCGTACCCGCCGATCTCGGTGTCCAGGTACCGGTCCAGGCCGAACGCGCGCAGCACCTCGATGGCGTTGGGCCGGATGGACCCGGTGAGGACGGTCTGCACCAGGCCGGGCAGCCGCCACACCCCGGTGACCGCTTCGAGGGCGCCCGGCATGAGCAGGCCCTGCGTGGTGAGCAGGTCCCGGCGGGCGCGGAACGCGGTGGCCAGCTCGCCGACGAACCGGCCGAGCAGTTCCTCGCCCGCCGGGTCGCCCGGCTGCGGGCCGGCCGCGTTCACCGCGAGCGCCTCGAAGAAGGTTTCCGAGTCGGTCCGCCCGGCCGTCTGCGGCACCTGGATCAGCGGCCGGCCGGTCACCGCGCGGAACGCCTCGGCGTAAGCCGCCCGGTTCACCCGTGCCTCGTCAAGCAGCGTCAAACCGATGTTCCACAGGACAAGCCGGTAATAGCGGTCCTCCGGTGCCCGGGGCTGCGCGCTCATAGCGGTGCCAGGCTAGTACGGGCCAAGGCCCGGTGACGAAGGAACCGGGCCGCAGGCCAGCGGGGGTTCCGGGGGTCGCCCCCCGGGTTAGTACCGGCCAAGGCCCGGTGACGAAGGAACGGGGCCGCAGGCCAGCGGGGGTCCCGGGGTCGCCCCCCGGGTTAGTCGCAGCCGCGGACCCACGCGCGGGGTTGACTGAGACCTGGCCTCCCGGGCCAGTATTAGCTTTGGGCGCATCTGCCCGGAATCAGACCCTTGGGGGGGCCGTGGCCGCTAGCCGCCGGGTGCGGGCACGGCTGCGCCTGAAATCCCGCCGGCCGGGCCGGTGGGCGCCCGCCGCCGCGTTCGTCGCGCTGGTGCTGTGCGGCTGCGGAACGACGCAGCTGCCCGTGATCAACGGCTTCCCGGGCAGCCCGGGCGCGCCCGGCTCCGCCGTGCCGGTGCCCGGCCAGGGCGGTGCGCCCACACCCGGACGATCCGCCGCCGTGGTACTGAGCGCCGCCGCACGGCACCCCGGCACGTACGCCGCGCTGGCCCGCCGCGCGCTGGCGACCCTGGAGGGCGAGTACTACAACGGCGCGGGCCAGTGGAACCTGTGCGTGCCGCTGCGGTGCTCCGCCGGCAACCGCGACTGGGGCGCCGACTCGCTCACCTACGTGCTGTACCTGCACTGGCTGCTCACCGGCGACCCGGCGGTGGCGCCCATCATGAACGCGCTGACCGCCACCTCTCCCAGCGCGCACAGCGGGGGGAGCGACGTCCCGCTGTGGGACTCGATCGCCGCCGCGCGCGAGTACCAGGTCACCCACAGCCCCGGCGGCGCTGCGCAAGGCGGAGGCGTTCTTCGGCTACGTGGCCGGCTCCACGGCCAGCTTTCGCGCTCGGCGCCTGCCCCGGAATCCTGTACCAGCAGCTCCGGCGGCGGCAGCACCCAGCTCAAGACGCTGGAGACCGACGTCCAACTACATCAAGGCCGCCGCTGCTGCTCTACCAGATCACCCACCAGCGCAGCTACCTGACCCAGGCCGAGGTGCGCTACCAGGCGGTCCGGCAGTACTTCCTGAGTCCGCGGCATCCCGCTGTACACCGTCTACGTGTTCGACAACGGGACCTCCTGCACCCAGGTGCCCGCGCAGTACTTCGGCTCGGTGAACGGCCATGATCTGGAACGGCTACGACCCTGGCGCAGGTCACCGGGCAGCGGTCCTACCTCAGCGAGGCGCATCGCCACCGCGCGGGACGTGGCGGCGTCACCTGGGCGACGGCACCGGCGTGTACGCCGACCTGCAGGCCGAGAACGACGTCACCGAGCCGCTCATCGAGGCGATGTACGGCCTGGCGGCGCAGGGCCAGGCGTTCGCCCGGCGCTGGCTGCTCGCCTCCGCCAGCGCGGCGGCGGGCTCCCGGAACACGCAGACCGGTACCTACGGCAGGTTCTTCGACGGGCCGCCGCCCGCGGCGCCGGTGACGGCCTGGCAGGGCAGCGGCGGCCTGGCGCTCGCCCAGGTGGCGGCGGCGCTCGACCCGCGGGGCAGGCCCGCCGACCCGGGGTTCTGGTCCGGCGCCTCGTTCGTGCGCGACGACCTGGCCCTGTCGGGCTCGCCCGGTCGCGTTCAGCTTCACCGGCCGTGCCGTGGCCATCGTCGGCACGATCGGGGAGCAGTGCTGCTCCGACGGTCACGCGCAGGTGTTCATCGACGGGGCCCAGACGTTCGACCAGACCGGGATCTGGCAGAACAAGTCGAGTTCGGGCAGGTCGCTCCCGGATTCGGTGCTGTTCGCCTGGCGGTGGCGCGCGGCCGGGACGGCACACCATCGAGATCGGGCCCGCCGCCGCCAACGCCAAGCAGGGCGGGTCGTTCTTCCACATGACCGGGTACTACGTGGTCAGGTGAGCCTCGGTCAGCCCATGTGCGGGTAGCGGTAGTCGGTGGGCGGCACGAACGTCTCCTTGATCGTCCGGGCGTTCACCCAGCGGGTCAGGTTGAGGATCGAGCCGGCCTTGTCGTTGGTGCCGCTGGCCCGGGCGCCGCCGAAGGGCTGCTGCCCGACGACCGCCCCGGTCGGCTTGTCGTTGATGTAGAAGTTGCCCGCCGCGAACCGCATCACCTCGGTCGCCGTCGCGATGGCCGCCCGGTCCCTGGCGACGACCGAGCCGGTCAGCGCGTAGGGCGCCACGTCGGCGGCCTGGGTGAGCACGTCGGGGTACCGGGCGTCGTCGTAGACGTGCACGGCGAGGATCGGGCCGAAGTACTCGGTGGTGAACACCTCGTCCCCGGGGTCGCTGCACTCCAGCACCGTGGGCTGGACGAAGTAGCCCTCGGCGTCGTCCGCGCCGCCGGTGAGGACGCGTACCGCGGCCCGGCCCCTGGCCCGGTCCAGTGCCGCGGTGTGCTTGGCGAACGCGCGCTCGTCGATGACCGCACCCATGAACAGCGACAGGTCCGCGGCGACATCGCCCATCGTCAGCGATTCCACCTGGGCCAGGAAGTCGTCCCGCATGCCGTCCCAGAGCGAGCGCGGCAGGTAGGCCCGCGAGGCCGCGGAGCACTTCTGCCCCTGGTACTCGAACGCGCCGCGGATCAGCGCCGTGGCCAGCACCGCCGGGTCGGCGGAGGGGTGCGCCACGACGAAGTCCTTGCCGCCGGTCTCGCCGACCAGGCGCGGGTAGCCGCGGTAGCCGGCGATGTTCTCGCCGACCGTCCGCCACAGGTGCTGGAACGTCGCGGTGGACCCGGTGAAGTGGATGCCGCCGAGGTCGCGGTGCGGCAGCGCCACCGTGGACACCGCCTGGCCGTCCCCGGTGACCAGGTTGATCACCCCGGGCGGCAGCCCGGCCGCCTCCAGCAGGCGCATGGTGGCGTGCGCGGAAAGCTGCTGCGTCGGCGACGGCTTCCAGATCACCACGTTGCCGAGCAGGGCGGGCGCGGTCGGCAGGTTGGCCGCGATCGAGGTGAAGTTGAACGGCGTGATCGCCAGGACGAAGCCCTCCAGCGGCCGGTACTCCATCCGGTTCCAGGTGCCCGGGGAGGACAGCGGCTGCTCCGCCAGCAGCCGCCGGGCGAAATGCACGTTGAACCGCCAGAAGTCGATCAGCTCGCAGGCGGCGTCGATCTCCGCCTGGTACACCGACTTGGACTGGCCCGCGATCGTGGCCGCGTTGATCGTCGCCCGCCACGGGCCGCTGAGCAGGTCGGCGGCCTTGAGCAGGATCGCGGCCCGGTCGTCGAAGGACATCGCGCGCCAGCCCGGCGCCGCCGCGGCGGCCGCGGCGATCGCGTCGGCCACGTCCTGTTCGGTCGCATTGTGCATGGTGCCGAGCACGTGCCGGTAGTTGTGCGGCGCGACGACGTCGATGGGCTGCCCGCCGCCGAACCGCTGGCGGCCGCCGATGGTCATGGTCAGCTCGGCCCGCTCCCCGGTGAGCTCCTTGAGCTTGCCTTCCAGGGCCGTGCGGTCAGCGCTTCCCGGTGGGTACTGCCTGATCGGCTCGTTGCTCGGCGGCGGCACTGTGGTGACGGCGTCCATGACGGCCTCCCTGCGCGTACCCGGCATCATTGGCGGACACTCCATGGTTGCACGCGGCGGCCAGGGCGCCCACCGCCGCGGCCACGGTGAGCACGAGGGCGCAGTCGTGCAGTGCGCGGACCGGGGATCCGGTCGCCGCGGCCCGGCTGGCGTACAAGGTGGCGAGCAGCGCGATGCCGAACGAGCCGGACAGCCGCTCGGCCATGTTGAACAGCGTGTTGGCGTCGGGCATCGCCGCGCTGCCCAGGCCGTCCAGCAGGGCCATGACCAGCGGCTGGACGGTGAGTCCCAGGGCCACCCCGCGCCCGCAGAGCAGGGCGGTGGTGACCCACAGCGGGGTGGCCGCGGTGAGCAGCAGCAGGCCCAGGGTGCTGGCGGCCAGCAGGGCGAGGCCCCCGGACACGCTGGCGGTGATGATCGCCGGGCGCGCCTTGCCGCGCTCGATCAGCACGCTGCCCAGCCAGCTCGCCAGGCCCATGACCACCCCCTGGGGCAGCAGCACCAGGCCGGTGACAGTGGTGCTGTGATGCTGGATCTGCTGCAGGAACACCGGGGCGAGGAACAGCACGGCGAACAGGACCACGCTGGCGATGCAGGCCAGCGCCAGCGTGAGGGTCCGGGCCGGGGAGCGGAGCAGGCTCAGATTGACCGGTGCCGGGGGACGCCGCCCGGTGGCCGGCCTGCGCTCGCGCACTACATAGGCCCCGACCAGCGCGAGGCCGCCGACCCAGGCCGGGGCCGCGCCGGCGGACAGCCAGCCGAGCGCCGGGCCCTTGCTCGCGCCGTAGGTGGCCAGGCCGAGGCCGGCCGCGAGCAGCAGCACGCCCGGAACGTCAAGCCGGGCGGCGCGGTCATGGCTTCCCATGGGCATGACCCGCCGCGCCGCCCGCACGCCCGCCAGGGCGAGCAGCCCGATGGGCAGGTTGATCAGGAACACGCTGCGCCAGCCGAAGGCGCTGATGAGCAGCCCGCCGACCGCGGGGCCGAGGGCCGGGGCGGCGAACAGGACCACGCCTGCGCTGGCGGGCATGCCCCGGGTCCGGTCCCCGGCGCGCGCCGGGTCGAGGATCAGGCTCATCGCCAGCGGCACCATCGGCGCCCCGGCCAGGCCCTGCACCACCCGGGCGGCGATGAGCAGGCCGACGCCGGGCACCAGGGCACACGCGGCCGAGGCCAGGGTGAAGGCGAGCAGCGCGGCGCCGTAGGCCGGCAAGGTGCCGTACCGGCGGGCCAGCCACGGGGTCACGGCCAGCCCGCAGGCGAGGCCGAGCAGGTAGCCGCTCACCGCCCAGGCGGCCGTGCCCAGCGTGGTGTGCAGCCCGCTCACGATCACCGGCACCGCGACGTTCACCACCGATGAGTCGATCATCGACAGCATCGGCCCGGCGAGGAAGCACAGCCGAAGCACGGCGGGCGGCCGGTGCGTCATGGACCTTCCCCGGCGGCCACCTCCAGCGCGTCCAGCCAGCTCAGCTCCTGCCGGAACCGCTCGCAGGAGAAGTCCATCACCCGCAGCCCCCACGGGTACACCGCCGCGTCCGGGCGAAGCCCGGCCATGTGGGCGAGGTGCCCCTCGACGATCTGCCGCCGGGTCCCGAGGATCCGCAGCCGGTCCCCGGTGTCGAGGTCGGCGAAGAACGCGACCCGCGTCTGGAACTCGTTGTCGTCGGCGAGCAGTGCGGGGTCGGCGTCCCTGATCATCGCCTGGAGCAGGTCATGACCGGTGTCGGTGAGCCGGTAGACGTTACGCGGCGGTCGCCCGGGGTCGGCCTGGGCGGCCACCCGCTGGATCGCGCCCTGCTCCTCGAACCGCCGCAGCGCCGGGTAGAGCACGTTGTTGTTGATCGACCGCCCGCCCAGGATGCGTTCGACCTGCTTCTTGATCTCATACCCGTGGCGCTCGCCGTCCGCGAGCACCCGCAGCATCAGTATGTCAAAGTACACGGAGTTAATCTAACCTATGTTAGGTTAACCCAACTAGCGTGGGCAGGGCCGGTCTGCACGGGTTTCGTAACGTACCTGGCCGGCTCAGTCGGCCAGGTACGGCAGTTCCTGGGTCGCGTACCAGAGCAGTTCGTGGCCCTCTGCGCCGTCGACCACGAAACGGGCATCGTCGTCGCCGGAGTCCGCGGCGGGCAGCGCGGCCACGGCCTTGGCGATGTCGGCCACCGCCAGCAGGTCGTCGACGTGGCCGGCCACCACCCGGGCCAGCGGCACCGGCGCGGCGACCTCGACCACCGTGGGCTCGGAGAAGCCGCCGTTGAACCCGAGGTGCTCGTCGGGCACGTCGGCGGCGAGCACGACCCGGCGCCGCGGCGCATCCGGGTCGGCCGCAAGCAGCCGGAGCGAGGCGCGGGCGGCCTGCGTCATCGCGACGTACTCGAGTTCTTCCAGGTCACCGCTGGCGTACGACTCCCGCAGCGCAGGGGTGACCGCGAACGCGCGCAAGCGGCGCAGGGCCAATCTCCGCCTTACGCAGCAGGCCGGCCAGTCCTGGCAGCGTCGCGGGCATGTAGACGCGCATGAACGTTCAAGAAGCCGGATGCGGAACACCCCGGCGATGCCGCTCCCGGTGATCCGAGTCTGCCACCGCGGGCCCCCGTGGCACGGACTTCCAGCCGACCGGTGCAGCGCCGTTCGCCGCGGCGCACAGCTAGCCGGACGGCGGCTCGCGGGCGAGCACGGCAGTCACGGCCGCGATCGCGTCGGCCAGCGGCACGTGTTCCCAGATCCGGACGACCCGCCAGCCCGCCGCCGCCAGCGCCGCGTCGGCGGCCCGGTCGCGCTCCACCGTGCGGCGCAGCTTCGGCGCCCAGTACCACTCGTTGACCTCAGGGTTGCGCCCGTGCTCGGGGCAGGCATGCCAGAAGCACCCGTCCACGAACACCGCCACCCGCCGGGCGGTGAACGCGATGTCGGGGCGGACCCGGGCTCCGGCGTCCAGATCGAGCCGATAGTCCTTGCGGAACCGGTATCCCTGCCTAGTGCAGGGCGCTGCGCAGAGCCAGTTCCGGCTTGGTGTTCGTGCGGCGGATGGCGCGCATGTTCGCCGCACGCCCGGGGCTCGACGCAGCCGGATAGTCGCCCACGAACGCCCAGAGTAGAGCGCGCCGGAGCAGCGGTCAGCCGGTCAGCGGAAGGCCGAGGATTTCGCTGAGCGCGGGCAGCGTCTCGTCGGGTCGGTGTGCAGGACGGCGGTCATCCCGATTGCCTCGGCGGCCGTCACGTTGACCTCGATGTCGTCGACGAACACGCACTCCGCCGGGTCCAGGCCGAGCAGGCCGGCCGCGTGCCGGAAGATCCGCTCCTCCGGCTTGCGCATGCCGACCTCGCCCGAGATCACCACCGCGTCGAACAGGCTGGGGAACAGGTCGCGCGGGTAGTCGGACATGCCCCACGAGTTGGACAGCAGCCCGGTGCGCAGGCCGGCCGCGCGGACCGCCAGCAACGCGGCGTGCATCGGGCGCGGCATAGCGTCGACCCGGCGAACATCCGGGCCAGCAGCCCTTCGGCCACCACCGGCCGCCGTCGCGGCGCACGATGCGCGAGGCGAGCAACTGCTCGAACTCCTCGATCGTGCACTCCCCGCGTTCCAGCGCGTGGATCGGGTTGGTGTCGCCGGTCTGGTCGTACGCGTCGACCACCCACGGCCGCATCACCGCCGCGTAGTGCTCGTGATCGATATTCTCTTTGTCCAGCCAGACCGCGACCATGTCGCGGATCGGCGTGGTCATCACGCCGCCCCAGTCGATGATCACGCCGCGGAACGGGCCGGGCGGATCTGTCTCCAGGTGCGGTCTCATTCGTCACGTTCATTGCGTTCATCGCGTTCGTCACGCGAGGCGTATCAGGCACATCTTCGAGGGTAGGCGACCAGAGGTGACCCGACGGCGAGGCCAGGTGAGCGGGCCGGGCGCCCCGCGTGCGCTAGGCCGGGGCGTTGAGGTACCGCAGGACGCGGCGGCGCTCCGGGCCGGTGAGGTCGTCGATGTAGAGCTTGCCGGCCAGGTGGTCGGTTTCGTGCTGCAGACAGCGGGCCAGTTCGCCGGTTCCGGTGACGACGACCGGCTCCTGGCGGAGATCGACACCCGTCACCACCGCGTAGGCGGCGCGCGGCCGGTCGGCGGAGATGTCCGGGACGGACAGGCAGGCTTCCGGCCCGTCCTGGCTGTCGCGCAGTTCGGCGACCTCCGGGTTGATCACGTAGCCCAGTTCGCCGTCCACGTTGTAGCTGAAGACCGCCAGGCCGGAGCCGATCTGGTTGGCCGCGAGCCCGGCCCGGCCGGGTTCGGCCACGGTGTCCAGGAGATCGGCGACGAGTCTGGCCAGGGCATCGTCGAAGCGCACGACCCGATCGCACGGCGTGCGCAGCACCGGATCGCCGAGATAACGCAGCGGGCGGACCGTCATGCCCGGCCCTGGCCCGCCTGCCCGCTGTCCGCCGCCAGCTTGCCGATCTGGTCGAGGACCAGCTGATGCCAGTCCAGTTCCGCCTGGATGCGCCGCCGCGCGTGCTCGACGACGAGGTCGTCGGCCACCGTCTGGCCCGGCCACAGCCGGTCCCGCTGATGGTCGAACTGGGCCGCCCGTGCCGACAGCGCCCGCACCCGGTCGTCGAGGTAGCCGCGCAGGATGTCCGGATCGAGGTCGCTGCTCATGGCCAGCGCGAGATCGACGGGGTCCGGCTGCAGCCTGACCTCCTGCAGGGCCTCGGCCCGCAGCACCCGCAGTTCGCGATGCCCCTCCTCGGTGATGCCGTAGACGGTCCGCGCGGGAAGCTGGCCGTCCTGCTCGGTTCGCAGCGGCTCGATCAGCCCCTCTGCCGCCAGGCGGTGCAGCGCGCCGTACAGCGATCCGGGCCGGACCTCGGACCACAGCTCGGTCCGGTCGAGCCGGGCGTCCCGGCGGAGCTGGTGGCCATACATGGGCCCGTGCTTGGCCAGCGCGCCGAGGATGAACAACCGGGTCGGGTTCACTCAGGCATTAAAACACGAGTGCTCAAATATGACTACCGCCTGCGGTGTCGGGGCGGCCCGGTAGGGTGCCGCACCGGCCCGGCGGACGGCGCACCGGTCTGGCAGATGGCCCACCGGCCCGGCGGACGGCGCACCGGCCTAACGGAGGCGGGCCGCACCCAGGTTCGTGGCACACCGGAGATCCCAAGCGGCAGGCCACCACCAGCGGCCGAAAATGTCAGAGGTCGAAATTATTATCGTTTTGAGGTTGATGAACTGCTTAAACAGGCAACTGGAGGTGAGGACGGGTGCCGGCTCCTGTCACGACCCCTGACCGCCTCCCCGCCCAGGGAGCCGGGATCTTCGATGACCAGGCCACGGGGTTGCCAGATTGGGACTGGGCCGAGGCGCCCGACCGGGATTCGGCGGAGCCCGCGGACTGGGATCTTGCGGATCTTGCGGATCTGACCGACTGGGAACCCGAAGGCCCGGAAGGGGAGCCGCTGGAATCGGCAATGCCGGACCCGCAGGCACTGGACCCGCAGGCACTGGACCCGCAGGCACTGGACCCGCAGGCACTGGACCCGCAGGCACTGGACCCGCAGGCACTGGACCCGCAGGCACTGGACCCGCAGGCACTGGACCCGCAGGCACTGGACCCGCAGGCACTGGACCCGCAGGCACTGGACCCGCAGGCACTGGACCCGGAGGCACTGGACCCGCAGGCGGAGCGCCGTGGCCTCGGGTCTGCCGAGGGAGGGAGCCGGGACGCACTGAAGGCTCGCCCATGGGGCCCGGCTCGCGGCGACGGTGGCTGGTTCGCCGCTGGAGGCGTAGCCGACGAGCTGCTTCCGGGACCACGTCTAGCCGGGTTCTTGGCGGACGCCAGGGCCATCGGGTTAGGCCGGCTCACCGACGATGAGCTCATCGGGGTGATGCGAGCCGCCAGGCGGCTAGCGTCCTGGTCCGCGGCGATAGAACTGGCTGCCACCGGGGATCTGTGGCGCCGTCGATGGACCGAGGAACAGGCGGGCGATACCGGTGCCGCCTGCCACGCCGACGACGAGATCGCTGCTGCCCTGACGTTAACCAGGCGTGCCGCGGATCAAGTGCTCAGCCTGGCCATCGCGCTGCGCCGCCTGCCCCTGACCAGCCGGGCGCTCACGGCCGGAGACATCGACCTGCCCCGCGCGATGGTGATTGCCGATGAGGTCACCGGGCTTGACGATGTGCATGCGGCAGCGGTGGAGGAGGCCATCATGGGCGCGGCCGCAGGCCAGACAACCGGACAATTGCGCGCCGCCACCCGCCGGGCGGTGCTGTCGGCGGACCCGGGGGCGGCTCGCAAGCGGAAGGAACGGGCGCTCCTGGATTCCCGGGTCGAGCGATGGGACGAACACGGCGGTACCGCGGCCCTGGCGGGGCGCGACCTTCCCCCGGCCTCGGTCCTGGCTGCCGACCAGAACCTCAGCGCGCTGGCCAAGCAACTGAAGCGCGCCGGTGCCCCCGGCACACTGGATCAGTTGCGAGCCCAGGTCTATCTGGCCCTGCTCGCCGGAACCTCCGTGGGCTCGCTGATCCCGATAGGGCCCGGCACCGACTCCGGCGTGTCCCCCAGTGCCTCCCCCCGGGGCTTCCCCGGCCATGTCGCTGATTCACCGGCTAGCGCCACGTCGCCCGGATTCTGCCCGCCTACTATGCCCAGCGCATTCGGCAGTCTCGGCGTTCCGGCCAACCCCGGTTCCTCTCGCCGTCCTGGCCCCTCCGGAATCTTCGCCGGCCCCGGCACTCCCGGCACCTCCGCCGGCCCCGGCACTCCCGGCACCTCCGCCGGCCCCGGCACCCCCGGCACCTCCGCCGGTCCCGGCACCCCTGGCACCTCCGCCGGCCCCGGCACCCCTGGCACCTCCGCCGGCCCCGGCACCCCTGGCACCTCCGCCGGTCCCGGCACCCCTGGCACCTCCGCCGGTCCTGGCACTCCCGGCACCTCGGCCGGCCCTGGCACCCCTGGCACCTCCGCCGGCCCGGCACCCCTGGCACCTCCGCCGGCCCGGCACCTCCGCAGCGTTCTTCGCCTCCGGGACCGTGAACCTGACGATGCCCCTGGCTAGCTGGCTCGGCCTGTCCGATGCGCCCGGCAACGTCGCCGGGTACGGGCCACTGGACGCCGAAGATTCCCGTGCCATCGCCGATGTCCTGTCGGCCCGGTCGGGCACCAAGTGGTGCCTGACACTCACCGACCCACGTGGCCGCCCCATCGCCCACGGATGCGCCCGCGCCGCACCGCCACCGAACCCGCGCCACGCTGAGTGGCCGGCCGGAGCACCCGGTGCACACCGAGCCGGCTCCGCGACGGACCAGCAGGCAGCCCACGCAACGGACCGGCGGACAGCCCACGTGACCGGCCAGCAGGCAGCCCACGCAACCGACCGGCGGACAGCCCACGTGACGGACCGCGAACTGGCGCGCCCAGCAGGCCCGAGGCCCGCGGACCCGACAGGACCTGGATCTTCAGCCTTACACTCCTGGCGGGCGGCGACTGTGATCATGCCACGGAGACGGCCGCGTACCGGCCCTCCGCCGGGCTGCGCCATCTGATCGAGATCCGGCATGCCACCTGCACCTATCCCGGTTGCCGACGGCCGGCCACGCGCTGCGACGCCGACCACACGGTGGCTTTCCACCGAGGAGGCAGAACGTGCCTGTGCAATCTCGCGCCCCTGTGCAGAAGGCATCACGAGGCCAAGCAGGCGCCGGGCTGGCGCCTGACCCAGGACCAGCCCGGCGTCATGACCTGGCGGATGCCCAGCGGCCGCACGTACCAGACAGCCGGTGACCCCTACCCGGTCTAGGGGCCGTGTGGTTAGCAGGGTCTGCTCGCGCTGGCGGATAACTCCGCTGCGTCGCGTTGATGTCGGATGCCTCGTGCAGACTGTCAAGCCCTGACCGCACCGCGAGGGAGCACTTGATGGCTGTCCACTTCCAGATCGTCATTGACTGCCGAGATCCTGAACCGCTCGCGCGTTTCTGGGCCTCAGCCCTGGGATACGACTTCGAGCCACCGCCAGAGGGTTTCGCGACCTGGGATGACTACTGGCGGGACGTGGGCGTGGACGAGGCTGACCTGGGGATCGGCCAGGACTGCATCATCGATCCCGACGGCAAGGGCCCGCGCATCTGGTTCCAGGTAGTACCCGAACTGAAGGCTGTCAAGAACCGGTTGCACCTGGATATCTCCGTCAGCGGCGGCCGTGCGTTCCCGATCGAAACGCGGCGCCAGCGAGTCGACGCCGAGGCCGAGCGCCTGGCCGGGCTCGGAGCCTCGTACGTTCGCGGGCTGAGCGAAGAGGGGCTCGACCACTACGGAGTCGCCATGCAAGATCCCGAGGGCAACGAGTTCGACATCAACTAACCCGCGTCCGGGCAGGGTTTGGGCCGCCCGGACCACGTGCGTTGTGATGTCATGCACGCGCCGTTGTGCCGGCATCACCATGAGGTCAAGCGGTCTCCGGGCTGGAGACTGGCCCAGGCCAGCCCAGGGCGTCATGACCTGGACCGCGCCGGCCGCCGGGACAGCGTTCACCGAGTCAGGGCACCGACCCGCTGCGACGCCTGCCACGCCTGGGACGGCACATCGGGCGATAGCGTGGCTCAAAACACTCGGGAGGCGGATCATGCAGCCAGTCGCGGTCGTCACCGGCGCGAGCAGCGGCATCGGCGCGGCCACCGCGGCACAACTGGCCGGCGCCGGGTTCCACGTGGTCCTGGCTGCCCGGCGGGCCGACCGGCTGGCTGAGGCCGCCGCCCGCGCCCGGGCCGCGGGCGGTTCGGCACAGACCGAGGTGCTCGATGTCACCGACACGGCGGCCGTCGCGGCGTTCGCGCAGTCCCTCGAGCGGTGCGATGTGCTGGTCAACAACGCCGGCGGCGCGTTCGGCATGGAGTACGTGGCAGCTGCGGACCCGGCCGACTGGCGGGCCATGTTCGAGGTCAACGTGCTCGGTTCGCTGCATCTGACCAAGGCACTACTGCCCCGCCTGATCGGCAGCGGCAACGGGGCGATCGTGATGCTTACCTCCACCGCCGCGTTCATCAACTACGAGGGCGGCGCCGGGTACTCGGCCGCCAAGCACGCCGAGCACGCGATGGCGGAAACCCTCCGGCTGGAACTGTGCGGCCAGCCGGTCCGGGTGATCGAGATCGCGCCGGGCATGGTCCGCACGGACGAGTTCGCGGTGAACCGGTTCCGCGGCGACGCCGCCAAGGCCGCCGCGGTGTACCAGGGCGTCCGCGAGCCGCTGACCGCCGACGACATCGCCGACGCGATCACCTGGGCGGTCACCCGCCCCGCGCACTTCAACGTGGATCTGATGGTGCTCCGCCCGCGCGCCCAGGCCGCGCAGCACAAGGTCTACCGCGAGGCGTAGCCGCGCTGCCCGCTGGAGAGCCGCCAGCGCGCTGCCCAGCAGCCGCGGGCGCGCTGCCTACCGCGAGCCGTACACCTGTGCACCGCTCACCCAGGTGGCCCTGGTCCGCAGGTCATCGCCGAGCCAGGCCAGGTCCGCGGCGGCCCCGGCGGCCAGCCGTCCGAGGTCGGCCCGCCCGATGAGGTCTGCCGGGATCCGGCTGGCCGCGGCCACCGCCTCGGCCAGCCCCAGTCCCAGGCCGACGGCGTTGCCCACGGCCCGGTCCATCCGCAGCGCGGAACCGGCCAGCGTCCCGCCGGGCCGCACCGGCGCGCCGCCGCCGGCCGGCAGTTCCACCGGCTCACCGCCGAGCAGGTAGCGCCCCGGCGGCATGCCCGCGCACGCGGCCGCGTCGGTGACCAGGCAGATCCGGCCAGGGGCGGCCGCGAACGCGATCGCGCAGACGGCGGCCGACACGTGGCTCAGGTCCACGATGAGCCCACTGGTCAGCCGCGGGTCGGTCAGCGCCTGGCCGACCACACCGGGTTCCCGGTGGTGCAGCCCGCGCTGCGCGTTGAACAGGTGGGTGACCATCCGGGCGCCCGCGGCCGCGCCCGCGGCCACCTGCGCGGCGGTGGCGTCGCTGTGGCCCGACGCTGACCAGCACCCCCGCCGCTATCAGCGCGGCGATCGCGGCCAGCGCGCCGTCGGCCTCGGGCGCCAGCGTGACCAGCCGCAGCAGTTCTCCCCCGGCCGCCAGCAGTTCCGCTGACCGCCTCCGGGGACGGCGGCACGATCCAGTCCCGCCGGTGCGCGCCCGCCCGGGCCGGGGACAGGAAGGGCCCCTCCAGGTGCACGCCGAGGATCACGCGCCCCCGCGGTCACCGCTTCCGCCGCCATTTTGCGGCAGAACGCAACGATGCGGCCAGCTCGGTGACCGGAGCGGTGATGAACGTCGGCAGGAACGCCGTTGTGCCGGTTTCCGGCAGCCGCCGTGCCACGAGCGCCCAGCCGTCGGGGTCACCGTCGGCGAGATCCACCCCGTAGTAGCCGTTGACCTGCAGGTCCACCAGGCCCGGGACCAGCACGCCGTCGGCCAGCCAGATATCGGGTGCACCGGGCGGCGGGCCCGCCGCCGACCTCGGTGATGCGGCCGCCGGCGACCGCTACGTAGCCGGGCTCCAGCACGCCGGTGCCCGGCTGGCGCGGGAATGACCCGCGGAGCGGCGATCAGCGTCAAGCGCTGCGCCGGGGCGCCCGCTTGGGCTCGCGTGGCGGACACCGGTCGCCCGGGCCGGTTTCCTCGCCCGACACGCCGCGCCAGACTGGCCCGCAGCGCGTCCGCCAGGCTGGTCACCGGCTTCTCCGGCGGCGGTGGCAGCGCGGTCACCTCATGCCCCTCGACCTTGGCCTCGACCAGTTCCTCCAGCGCCTCCCGGTACTGGTCGGAGTACTGGGACGGGTCGAAGTCCACGGTCATCGAGTCGATCAGGGAAGCGGCCATCTTGAGTTCCTGGGACCGCACCTCGACGTCTTCCTCCAGGAACTCGAAATCGGGCACCCGGACCTCGTCCGGCCACATCAGGGTGACCAGCACGAGCACCCCGTCACGGGCGCGCACCGCGGCCAGCGTCTCCCGCTGCCGCAGCGCCACCTTCGCCACCGCCACCATGCCCGACCGCTCCAGCGCGTCCCGCAGCAGCGCGTAGGCGCGCACCCCGTTGCGGCTCCGGCTCGGTGTAGTAGCTGCGCTCCCACATGATCGGGTCGACCTGGTCGACCGGGCGAGAAGTGCAGCACCTCGATGCCGTGCGCGGTGGGCAGCGGCAGTTCGGCCATGTCCTCGTCGGTCAGCACGACCATCTCACCGTTGGGCAGCTCGTACCCCTTGGCCACATCGGCGTAGGGGACCTCTTCGCCGTCAATCGAGCAAACCCGGCGAAACCGGATCCGCCCCCCGTCCTCCCGGTGGACCTGGCGGAACGTGACATCCCTATGCTCGGTCGCGGCGTAGAGCCGGATGGGAATCATGACGAGACCGAACGAGATCTCGCCTCTCCACATGGCGCGCATGATCCTTGTGTACCCCGATTAGCCAGATTGTGCTCGCCGACGGCCCGGACTGTCACGTTGAAACACCCGAGGCATCGTGATACGGCGTTACGCGAGAGAATAAACGGCAGAGCGGCCGGACACGCGAAGGGGATCACCGATGAGCGAGAGCGATCTGGAACAGCCAGCGCCCGATCTCGCGGACCAGCGGCGTGAGGCGACCGGCGAACCGGAGGATCTCCCGCCCCCGCTGCCCTCGGATGCCGTGGACCTTCCCCTTGACGTGAACGAGGCTGACGCGATGGAGCAGTATCGGGAAGTGGAACTCGATGAAGACGACTACCGGTGAGGACGAAGCGCAGGCGGCGGGCTCATTGGAGGCACAGGTGACGACGACCCCCCAGACCCGCCAGACCGGAAACCGGCTGCCCAAGCCCGCCCGGCGCAGGCAACTGCTCGCTGCCGCGCAGGAGGTATTCGTGGCGCAGGGGTACCACGCCGCCGCGATGGACGAGATCGCCGAGCGGGCCGGGGTAAGCAAGCCCGTTCTGTACCAGCACTTCCCCGGCAAGCTGGACCTCTACCTGGCGCTGCTGGACGAGAGCGTGGCGGCGCTCACCGCAACCGTCCGTGCCGCGCTGGAATCCACGACCGACAACAAGCAGCGGGTCACCGCCACGTTCACCGCTTTCTTCGACTTCGTCGGGAGCACCGGACAGGCGTTCCGCCTGGTGTTCGAGTCAGACCTGCGCAACGAGCCTGCCGTGCGAGCCAGGCTGGACGAGTCCAGCCGCGACTGCGCGGAGATGATCAGTGAGATCATCTCCGAGGACGCCGGCATCGCCGACGAGGAGGCGCATCTGCTGGGCATGGGCCTGGTCGGAATGGCCCAGGTCAGCGCGACCTACTGGCTGGGCACCGATCGGGCGATCCCGAAGGATGCCGCGGAGCAACTCATGGCCAGGCTGGCCTGGCGCGGGATCAGCGGCTGGCCGCGGGCCAGCGACCCTGTTGCCGCAGACCAGTGAAAGGATCACCGTGGAAGTCAAGATAGGCATCCAGTCCATCCCGAGGGAACTGGTGCTCGAAACCTCCTCCTCCCCCGACGAGGTCGAGCGTGCCCTGTCGACGGCACTGAGCAACGGCGGCATGTTCGTCGTCCGCGACGACAAGGGCGGGAAGATCCTGATCCCGGCCGAGAAAATCGGCTATGTAGAACTCAACGGCACCGAGCAGCACAGGATCGGCTTCGGGAACCTGTGATCCCCGCCGTCGCGGGAACCCCTGACCGCCGCGGAGCCGACGGCGTTACAGCCCCAGCGCCGCAAGGCGCTGGTCGTTGGCATCGGTGATGTGCGCGAACATCCGCCCGACGTCGCCCTGCCCGGCGGCCTCGCCGTCCGCGCCGGCCACCAGGATGGCCAGCGAGGGCCGCTCCGCCACCACCCGGTGCGCCTGGGCAAGCGCCTCGCCGACCAGGCGCCGCGCCCACAGCGCGAGCCGCCCGGCCAGGGGCGGATCGGCCTCGATGGCGGCGCGCACCCGGGAGATCACGAAGTCGGCGTGGCCGGTGCTGGCGAGGACCTCAAGGACCAGCGCCCGCGCCTGCGGCTCCAGTCGCTGCGCGACCGCCCGGTAGAAGTCGGCCGCCATTCCGTCCCCCACGTACGCCTTGACCAGGCTCTCCAGCCAGTCCGCGGGCGCCGTCCTGGAGTGGAACGCATCCAGCGGCGCCACGAACGGCTGCATGGCCTGCTCGGGCACGACCCCCCTCCTGGTCGAGCTCGCCATGCAGGATCCGGAAATGACCGAACTCGGCGACGGCCATCTCACCGAGGGCCGCCTTGTCCGCCAGGGAGGAGGCCAGCGCGGCGTCGCCGGACAGGTTGAAGAACGCGACGAGTTCTGCGTAGGCGAGCAGGCCGAACAGGTCGGTCAGGGCGCCCGTCCCAGGCGCTTCCGTGCCGGTCACCAGCGCAGCCTATAACCGTTGCTACACTGTCCTGCGGTCACGCGGGAATGCAGGATGCGTTCTGCTGTGTTCTTGTGTCTAGACACAGGTGGGGCTGTAACCGGGCGCACGGCGCCCATATGGAGAGCTGGAACTCTGACAACATATATGCCTGCCGCCCAGGAACAGGGCGAAGACCTGACCGCCGGCGCAGGGAAAGCGGAAAGCATCGCCGGCCCACTGTTTACCGACCTCGGCGTCGCCGCGCCAATCTGCGAGAGCCTGGCCGCCCAGGGAATCACCGCGTCCTTCCCGATCCAGGCGCTGACCCTGCCCATCGCGCTGGCCGGCCATGACCTCATCGGCCAGGCCAGGACCGGAACGGGCAAGACGCTGGCGTTCGGCATCCCGCTGCTGCAGCGGCTCGACGGCCAGCCGCCGGTGAGCCCGGGCGGCACCCGCGCCCTGGTCGTCGTGCCCACCCGGGAACTGGCGATCCAGGTCTCCTACGACGTAGAGGCGACCGGCAAGGCCAGCGGGGCGAAGGTACTCACCGTCTACGGCGGGCGCGCCTACGAGCCGCAGATCGACGCGCTGCGCACCGGTGTCGACGTGGTGGTGGGGACTCCCGGGCGGCTGCTCGACCTGGTCCGCCAGGGCCACCTGCGCCTGTCCGGCGTCGGCACGCTGGTGCTCGACGAGGCCGACAAGATGCTCGACCTCGGCTTCCTGCCCGACGTGGAGCGGATCCTGAGCTGACGCCCCGCGAGCCGGCAGACCATGCTCTTCTCGGCCACCATGCCCGGAGACGTGGTCACCCTCGCCCGGCGGTACCTGAACCGACCGATGCACGTCCGGGCCGAGCAGCACGACGAGCCCGAGCACGTGCCGCTGACCGAGCAGCACGTCTTCCGCGCCCACCAGATGGACAAGATCGAGATGCTGGTCCGGGTGCTCCAGGCCGACGGCCGCGGGCTGACCATGGTGTTCTGCCGCACCAAGCGCACCGCCGACCAGGTCGCGGGCGCGCTGACCACGCGCGGCTTCGCCACCGCGGCGGTGCACGGCGACCTGGGCCAGGCGCAGCGGGAACGGGCCCTGCGCGCGTTCCGGCACGGCAAGGTGGACGTGCTGGTCGCCACCGAGGTGGCGGCGCGCGGCCTGGACGTCGAAGACGTCACCCATGTCATCAACTATGAGTGCCCCGAGGACGACAAGGCCTACCTGCACCGGATCGGCCGCACCGGCCGGGCGGGCCGGTCCGGCGTCGCCGTCACGTTCGTGGACTGGAACGACCTGCAGCGCTGGAAGCTCATCAACGAGTCGCTCGGGCTCGGTCATCCCGAGCCGCCCGAGACCTACTCCACCTCGGAGCACCTGTTCAGCGAGCTGGGCATCCCGGCGGGCGCGAGCAGCCGGCTGGCCGCCAACACGAGCGGCCGCCAGGGCCTGGAGGCCGAGGAACTGGAAGACCTCGGCGAGACCGGCAAGCACCGCTCCGCGGCGGGCCACCGGTCCGACGAAGCCGAACGGACCCGCACGCGGAGTTCCCGGCCCCGGCGGCGGACCAGGGGTGGCGTGCCGATCGCGCCTGAGGGCACCGCCACGGATCACCCGGCGCCCCATGCACAGGGTCATCCCGCGGGTCACACCGGAACCCCGCGACGGCGGCGCCGCCGCCGTGGCAAGGGGCATGCCGGGTCCGCCTGAGGCGCCCGCCAGCCTGCTCAGGGGCGTGTCCGCTGGACACGCCCCACTTTGCGTCCTGCCGCGCCCCGGTTGCGCCAGCACTGTCGCTCTACTAGTCTAGTAATAGACTGACAGCCTGGAGGCGATCATGTTCCGTGTTGATGCCGGGTCAGGTGTCCCCATCTACCGGCAGCTTGTCCAGCAGGTGCGCCGGGATGTGATGCTGGGCCGGCTGCGGCCAGGCGATCAGCTACCCAGCGTGAAAGAGGTCGTGGACTCGCTGTCGGTCAACCCGAACACCGTGGTGAAGGCCTTCGGTGAGCTGGAACACCAGGGGATCATCGTGCGCCGGCAGGGCGTCGGGACGTTCGTGGCGGCGGCACCGTCGATGGCATCGCCGCTGGTGGCACCGAAACTGCTGGGCTCGCTGGCCCGCTGGGTGGAGACGGCCAGGCGGGACGGGCTGTCCGCCGAGCAGATCCGGATGCTCCTGGACGTCGCCCTGGACGAGCCGGCCGGGCAGGATGACCGCCACGCCGCGGACGGTGCCGCATGAGCGCGGCACTGCGGTGCGCCGGCCTCGGGCACCGCTACGGCCGCCGTCTCTGGGGTCTGCGCGACTGCAACCTGGACGTGCCGGCCGGACGGGTGGTGGCCCTGGTCGGCCCGAACGGTTCCGGCAAGACCACCCTGATGAGCATGGCCGCGGGCCTGCTTCCGGTCACCACGGGAACGGTCCAGGCCGCTGGAGGCGCTCCGGCGCAGCGGCTGGACCGGATCGGGTTCGTCGCTCAGGACGCACCGCTGTGGCCGCGGTTGCGGGTCGCCGATGTCCTGGACATAGGCCGGTGCATGAACCGCGCGTTCGACACGGTCATGGCCGCGGACCGGATCCGGGGGCTGGGCATCCGGCCCCGGGCGCGGATCGGCGCCTTGTCCGGCGGTGAGCGCGCTCAGGTGGCGCTCACCCTGGTGCTGGCCAAGAAGCCGGAGTTGTTCCTGCTCGACGAGCCGATGGCCAACCTTGATCCACTGGCCCGGCGGGAATTCCTTGGCTCGATGTTCGAGGCCTGCAGCCAGGCGGGCGCGACCGTGCTGTACTCCTCCCACGCCGTAGCGGAGCTGGAACGCATCTGCGACTACCTGATCGTGCTGCGCGCGGGGCGGGTGCGGCTCGCCGGCGATATCGACGAACTGCGCCAGCGGCACCTGGTCATCCGCGGGCCGGACGGCTGGCCCGATGGTGGCGGCTGGCAGGTGATCAGCCAGCGCAGCATGGCCGGCCAGACGATCGCGCTGGTGCGCTGCGGCAACCACTGCGTCCCCGGCCCCGGCCTGCAGGCCGGGGCACCCGCCTTCGACGAGCTGGTGCTCGGCTACCTGGACGGCGATGCCGCCAGGCTCCCCGGGGAGGTCCCGGCATGACCTGCCTCATCTGGCGACAGCACCGCGGGCAGGCCCTGTGGACGATCATCACCGTCACGGCGCTGTGCGGGCTCGTCGCCGCCTCCGGGCTCAGCGCGGCGCACTGGCTGGCGGGTTACCACCTCTGGCTCCACCAGCTCGCAGCCGCGGGCTGTCCGCCACCCTCCGCGCACAGCGGCGTGTTCCATGTCCGGTCCGCGGCGGCGTGCCAGGCCCTCAAGGGCCGTTATCCCGGCAGCCTGCAAGCCGCCTTCGCGTCCCGCTACAACGCGGCGATCCTGCTGTCCCAGTACGGCCTGCCCGCCGCGTTCGCGGTCATCGGCGCCCTCCTCGGCGCCCCGCTGGTCGCCAGAGAGGTCGAGCAGCGCACCCACCTGGCCGCCTGGACCCAGTCCGTGTCACGGCGCCGCTGGTACACCACCAAGATCTCGGTGCTCGCGGCCGGGCTGGCGGTAGCCGGGCTGATCACCGGGACGGTCAACGCATGGCTGCAGCACCAGCTTGCCGCGGGCGACACCGGCGCCTCACGCTGGTCCTGGTTCGCGGCCGGCAATCTGGCCCTGGCGGGCGAGGCGGCGCTCGCCTTCGCCCTGGCCGTGGCGTTCGGCGCCCTGCTGCGGCGCACGCTTCCCGCCATCGGCGCCGCCATCGCCGGATTCATCGTCCTGCTGCCCGGCGCCCGATGGCTCGTACAGGCGCTGTCACCGGCCAGTACGACGACCGGGCCGCGTTTCGCCGCGCCGCCGGGCAGCTGGATCCTCGGCTTCGGGACCGGCGTCCCGGTGCCGTACCACCCAGCGAGCCAGTACTGGCCGCTACAGCTCACCCTGTTCGCCGTCCTGCTCGGGTGCGCGGCGGCGGCACTGGCATCGGGATGGCGCGCCACCCGGGGCGGTGCTGTCTGAGCGGTGCTGTGTGAGCGGTGCTGTGTGAGCTGTGCTGTGTGAGCTGTGCCGTCTGAGCTGTGCTGTGCCGTCTGAGCGGTGCTGTGCTGTCTGAGCGGTGCCGTCTGAGCGGTGCTGTGCTGTGTGAGCGGTGCTGTGTGAGCGGTGCTGTCTGAGCGGTGCCAGGGCTAACCCAGGCTAACCCGCCGCGGATCCGGCGTCGGCCAGCCCGTCCCAGGGCCGGTGCGCCGGCCCCGCCGCGGACCCCTCCGGGCACATCGCGCGGAAATCACACCAGCCACAGCCGGGGCCCGGGCGCGGCGGGAACACCTCGCCGGCCTGGCCGGCGGGCAGCCCGGCACGGAACCGCTCGTCGGCGTCGCGGCACTCGGCCGCGATCCCTTCTGCCCGCTGTACGTGCCGGTCCAGCGCCGCCGGCGGGTGTTCCCAGGCGTGCACCTCGCCGGTGGGCAGATGGTGCAGTTCCACCCGGCGGCACGGCGCGTGGAAGATGCGCGCCGCGGCCAGCGCGTACAGCGCGAGCGCCAGCGAGGTGCGGGCATCGTCGGCGGACAGCGCCCGGCGGCCGGTCTTGTAATCCACCACGGCGAGTTCGGTCTCCCCGGCCGGCCCGCGCCGGGCGTCGAGCCGGTCGATCCGCCCGCTCACCACGATGTGCGCGGTGTGGGCGCCCACGGTCCGCTCCACGCCCAGCGGCTCGGCGCCCGGGTCGAGCGTGGCCACGTAGCGCTCGACCATGCCACGCGCCCTGGCGCGCTGCTCCGTGGACTGCCCCGGGCCCGCGTAGCCCTCCTCGATCCAGCCGCCCTCCAGCAGGCCGCCCGCGGCCGCCACGGTGCGCTCCGGCCGGCGCAGCCGCCACCAGCCCGCCAGCGCGTTGTGCACGCTCGCGCCGAAGCTGTTGTGCGCCCACGGCGGGCCCTTGGCCGGAGCGGGCCGGTCCAGGTAGGTCATCCGGTACCGGCGCGGGCAGTCCAGCCAGGTATTCAGCCGGGTCGGCGTGCACGGGTACAGCCGCCGCGGCATCCCGGGCAGGACGGGCTGATCAGTCTCCGTCAGCACTTGAATCCACTGGTCCCGCCGTCACCCACGAGTCGAAGCTCTTCTCCGCCGCCGCGATCGTGATTTCCTCGCCGTGTCCCGGCAGCACCCTGGTGGTACCGGGCAGGGCGAGCAACTCCGACCCGATCGCCGACAGCTGCCCGGCGAAGTCGGGGTAGGAGCCCTCGTGCGGGCACGGCCCGGTGGCGGCCAGCGCATCCCCGGTGAACACCACACCCAGATCTTCGCAGTAGATGCTGACAGAACCGGGGGTGTGCCCGGGGGTGTGCAGCACATCCAGCGTGACGTCGGACACCTCGAACGCGCCGTCCTGCTCCATCTCGATCTCGGGCAGCGTGTCGCCATGCGCCTCGGCCCAGGGCAGCCGGTCCTTGGGATGCAGCGCTATCGGGGCCTCGTCCCGCTCGGCCACCGCGGGTGCCGCCCCGGTGTGGGCCGCGTGGCCGTGCGTACAGATCACCGCGATGATCTCCCGGTCGCCGACCACATCGAACACGGGGACGGCGTCCTCGCCCGGGTCGATGACGATCACCTCTTCGTCGTCGCCGATCACCCAGGCGTTGCGGCCGGGTTTGCCGGTCTCAATTCGTTCGACTCGCGCATCCATCGGGACGCCCTTTCTGGTTATCCGCCGCTTATAAAGGCCCGGATCGCGCCGACCATGAGCTGGACGGCGATCGCCGAAAGCAGGAGGCCGGCGATCCGGGTGAGCAACTCCACGCCGCTGGGCCGCAGCAGCCGGTGAATCACACCGGAGAACCGCATGGTAAGCCACAGCAGGACGGTGACCGCCACCAGTGCGATCGCGAACGCGGTGTACTGCGCCACCGTGCCGGCGCGCTGCACGAACACCATCGTGGCGACGATCGCCCCCGGTCCCGCCAGCAGCGGCGTACCGAGCGGGACGAACGCCACGTTGACCCGGATCCGTTCCTCCTCGGTGGGCTCGGTGTAGCTCCCGGTCAGCAACTGCAGCGCAACGAGCAGCAACAGCAGGCCGCCGGCGGCCTGCAGGGAGGGAAGCTCCACGCCGAGGTAGGCCAGGATCGACTGGCCGAACACCGCGAACCCCACGATCACGCCGAGCCCGACCACCGCTGCCTGCCAGGCGAGCCGGTTCCGCACCCGGGCCGGCAGGCCGTTGGTGAGCGCGAGGAACGGCGGTACCACGCCGGGTGGGTCCATGATCACCAGCAAAGTGACGAAGACCTGCCAGAAGAACTTCATCCGGGAATCCTGCTCATCGGGGCGGCCCGCAGCGGTGACCGTAGCGGGCTACCAGCCGCTCGTACGACACTGGCGGGCAGGTCTGGCTGCCGAGCCGGTGTCCGGTCAGGCTGCCGTGATCGTCGCTGCCTCCGGTGGGGACCAGGTCCAGCCGGGTGGCCAGGGCCCCGAGGCGCGATCGCTGCGCTTGATCATGATCGGGATGCCAGACCTCCAGGCCGGCCAGCCCGGCACCGGCCAGAGCGGCGATCGCCTCGTCCGGCAGCTGCCAGCCGCGGGCGACCGCGCCGGGATGTGCCAGCACGGCGGCCCCGCCGGCCTCGGCGATGAGCCTGATCGCCCGCACCGGGTCCAGCGCATACCTGCTCACGTAGGCCCGCCCCCCGGCGCCGATCCACTCCGGCGTGAACGCCTGCTCCGGCCGGGAGATCGTCCCGGCGGCCACCATCGCCCTGGCGACATGCGGACGGCCGACCACCCCGCCGTCCGCCAGCGCCTCGACCTGTGCCCAGGTGATGCCGACGCCCAGTTCGCGCAGCCGGTCCACCATGTGCCGGGCGCGGCTGCGCCGGGCGGCCACGATCGCGGCACATTCCGCGGCGAGCTCGGAGCCCGCCGCCTTCGCGAGGCCGTAGCCGAGCATGTGCACGCTGTGGCCGTCCAGCCGGCAGGACAGCTCCATCCCGGTGACCAGGGCCAGGCCCGGCGGCAGCGCGCGGCGCGCCGCGGCGTGGCCGGCCAGCGTGTCATGGTCGGTGAGCGCGAGGATGTCGAGGCGGGCCTCCCCGGCGCGACGCACCACCTCGGCCGGCGGGTCTGTCCCGTCCGAGGCCGTGCTGTGGCTGTGCAGGTCGATGCGCACGAGCGTTCATGCTAGGGGGCTTAAGCCCCGTGACGAAGGAACGGGGCCTAAGCCTTACGGGGGTTCCGGGGGTCGCTCCCCGGGCTAGCACCGGCTAGGAGCCCGCCCCCGGCAGGCGGGGCGAGGTGGCACCGAACGGCAGATCCAGGTCCAGCCCGGGATCGCGCAGGTCACGCAGGGGCAGCGCCTCGACGAGGAGGACCCCCGCCGTGTCCGGCCACAGCACCACCCAGACCCAGTTGCCCAGCACCTCGCCGGCGAACGCGGCCCGGCCCGGCGCGTCCACGTGCCACAGCGGGAACTCGTGCAGGCCGAAGCCGACCAGGGCGTGCGGCGGTCCGGCGGCGAAGCCCTCCCCCGGGTCCGGGCCGGGCAGCCCGGCCAGGTGGGCGCCCAGGCCGACGCCGGGCTCCTCGGAGATCAGCAGCATCTCGCCCGGGCCGCCGACCGGGTTGGGCCCGGACAGGGCCACCACGCCGGCCCGGGTCCCGGTGCGCTCGTCACCAGCGCCGACGAAGCCGGTGACCAGCCAGCCCGCCGGCAGCGGCCACGGTACCCAGACCGGGACCATGACATTGCGCAGCAGGCCGCGCAGCCCTTCGGCGGACGGCGTGTACGGCGACCGCAGCGGATACACCTCGCCGTGCAGCCCGCAGTGCCAGCCGCTGGCCCAGGGGCCGGGCTCGGTCAGGGGGCCCCCGCAACGCGGGCAGGTGGGAGCCGTCTTCATGGACACCGACGTTGATCGCTATAAGGGCGCACGTCAAGCACCCCGGTGTGGTGGCGCGTGGATACTTGGCCCATGGCCGAGATGCGCATCCCGTGCGTCGGTGCGATCCTCGCCGACGGCGAGCGGATCCTGCTCATCAGGCGCGGCCACGAGCCGGAGGCCGGGCGCTGGTCGCTGCCCGGGGGCCGGATCGAGCCGGGCGAGACCGACCAGCAGGCCCTCGTGCGCGAGGTGCGCGAGGAGACCGGGCTTGAGGTGATCCCGGGGCCGCTGGTGGGCGCCGTCGACCGGCCGCAGCCCGGCGGCCGGGTTCTGGTCATCAGGGACTATGCGGCCACGGTGACCGGCGGCACGCTCGCGGCCGGCGACGACGCGGACGACGCGCGCTGGTTCAGCATGCTCGAGCTCGACCGGCTGCCCCTCAGCTCGGGACTGCTTGAGGCGCTTAACGATTGGGGCGTGGCAGCGCGTGTCCCCGCGTATGCACTGGTCGCCGAGGCCACCAGACGCGCGGGCGTGGTCTGGCTGACCGTGCCCGGACAGGACCGGGCATACCCGGCCTGGCATTTGTGGCGGGATCCGCCGGGGGCCGCGTACCTGGTGACCGGGCCCGGCGAGCAGCCGCTGCCCGGGCTGGCCGGGGCCGCACGGGTGGCGGTCACCGTGCCGAGCAAGGAATCCCGCGGCGCGCTGGTCACCTGGACGGCCGCGGTGTCCCGGGTGGAGCCGGGGTCAGCGGAGTGGGACGAGGTGATCGGCCCGCTGGCCGCGGCACGGCTCAACGCGGGGCCTCTCCGCGGGCACGGTTTACCGGCTGGCGCCGCAGTCTGTATTCGATTGACCCGCTCAGGGCGTTCCGCGGGGCCATTGTTCACTCGGAGACCCTAGAACTGCCGTGTTCCGTTCACCCGGCCGGCCGCCGGGCCGGCCAAAGTCATGCGTCCGGGACCGAATCCGTCTGGGAGGGTTTGCATGCACTGGTCCATCCGCAGAACGCTGGCAGTCACCGCGGCCGGCGCGCTTTGCTTCGCGGGCTCCGCGTCGGCGGTAGCCGCCTCGGCCGCCCCGGCACATCCGGCCGCGGGAACCACCGCGACCCCGATTCAGCACCTGGTGGTGATGTTCCAGGAGAACGTCAGCTTCGACCACTACTTCGGCACCTACCCGAACGCGGCGAACACCGACGGCAACCCGTTCCACGCGCGGCCGGGCACGCCGAGCGTCAACGGCCTGTCACCGGAGTTGCTGCACCGACAACCCGAATGAGGACCAGCCGCAGCGGCTGCACCCCGTGCCGAGGCGCTGACCTGCGACCAGGATCACGACTACACCCCCGAGCAGCAGGCGCTGCGACGGGGGCCTGATGGACAAGTTCGTGCAGTTCACCGACGTCAGCACCTGCAGTCCCCCGATTACGCCGGCGCCTGGGCTGGTGATGGACTACTACGACGGCAACACGGTGACGGCGCTGTGGAACTACGCCCAGCACTACGCCATGAGTGACAACTTCTTTGACACCGAGTTCGGCCCGTCCACCCCGGGTGCGCTCGACCTGGCCTCCGGCCAGACCTACGGCGGCACCGCCGTGAACTCCCTGGGCCAGGAGGAGGCCGACCCCGGCACGATCGGCTCACCGAACTCGGCCGGCCTCGGCACGGTCTATGGCGACGGGGACCCGTACTACGACGGCTGCTCCAACCACAGCGGCCCCACGATCGAGATGACCGGGAAGAACATCGGCAACCTGCTCGACAGCGCCGGCGTCTCGTGGGGCTGGTTCCAGGGCGGGTTCGCGCCGACGTCACGCCTCTCGAACGGCACGCCGGTCTGCGGCGCCAGCCACACCAACATCGGCGGGGCATCGATGACCGACTACGTCCCGCACCACAACCCGTTCCAGTACTACGCCTCTACCGCCAACCCCAACCACACGCCCCCGGCCAACCTGGCCGAGGTCGGGCACGACGGGCAGGCCAACCACCAGTACGACATCAACTGGTTCTACAAGGACCTGGCCGCCGGGCACATGCCCGCGGTGAGCTTCCTCAAGGCCCCCGCCTACGAGAACGGCCACGCCGGCTACTCCGACCCGATCGACGAGCAGCACTACCTGGTGAAGACGATCAACGCGATCATGAAGTCGAAGTTCTGGCCGCACACCGCAATCATGATCACCTACGACGACTCCGACGGCTGGTACGACCACGTCATGTCGCCGATCGTCAACTCCTCCGCCGACCCGGCGACCGACGCGCTGAACGGCACCGGTGTCTGCGGCAACGGCACCCCGATGGGCGGGCTGCAGGACCGCTGCGGCTACGGCCAGCGGCTGCCGTTCCTGCTCATCTCGCCCTACGCGAGGACCAACTATGTGAGCAGCTCGCTCGCCGACCAGACCTCGATCACAGCGTTCATCGAGAACAACTGGCTCGGCGGCGAGCGGACGGCACGGCCTCGTTCGACAACATCGCCGGATCGCTGGACGACATGTTCAACTTCAAGCAGCCCAGCGCCGCGAAGCTGGTGCTGAACGCGAAGACGGGTGAGGCATTGCACTGATCTGACCCACCCCGTGCGTCGCGGGCCTGCCGGTAACGGCCGGCCCGCACGCATACGATGGCAGCATGGCCGTTCCCTCCGTTGTTTCGCCGCCCACCGCCGAGCAGGTGACGGCCGCCCTGGCCAGGGTCAACGACCCTGAGATCCACCGCCCCATCACCGATCTCGGCATGGTGAAGAGCGTCGAGGTCGCGCCGGGTGGCAAGGTCCGGGTCGAGGTGTATCTCACCGTGGCCGGCTGCCCGCTCCGCGACACCATCACCAAGGACGTCACCGCCGCCGTGGCCGGCGTCCCCGGCGTGTCCGGGGTGGACGTGCACCTGGACGTGATGAGCGAGGAGCAGCGCCGGGAGCTGACCGGCCGGCTCCGGGGCGGCCGGGCCGAGCGCGCCATCCCGTTCGCCGAGCCCGCCTCGCTGACCCGCGTGTACGCCGTGGCCAGCGGGAAGGGCGGCGTCGGCAAGTCCTCGGTGACGGTGAACCTGGCCGCCGCGCTGGCTGCCGCCGGGCAGAAGGTCGGCGTACTCGACGCGGACATCTACGGTCACTCGATCCCGCGCATGCTGGGCGTGACCGGTCAGCCCACCCAGGTGGAGCAGATGATGATGCCGCCGTCGGCGCACGGCGTGAAGGTGATCTCGATCGGCATGTTCACCACCGGCAACACCCCGGTGGTGTGGCGCGGGCCGATGCTGCACCGCGCGGTGCAGCAGTTCCTCGCCGACGTGTACTGGGGCGACCTGGACGTGCTGCTGATGGACCTGCCGCCCGGCACCGGCGACGTGGCCATCTCGGTCGCGCAGCTGGTGCCCACCGCGGAACTGCTGGTGGTCACCACGCCCCAGCTCGCCGCGTCGGAGGTGGCGGAGCGGGCCGGCGCGCTCGCCGTGCAGACCCATCAGCGGATCGCGGGCGTGATCGAGAACATGTCGGGCCTGCCCTGCCCGCACTGCGGCGAGATGCTCGACGTGTTCGGCACCGGCGGCGGCCAGGCCGTCGCCGCGGCGCTCACCCGGATCACCGGAGCGCCGGTGCCCATCCTGGGACAGGTGCCGATCGATCCACGGCTGCGCCAGGGCGGTGACGAGGGGCTCCCGCTGGTGCTCAGCGACCCGGACGCGCCCGCGGCCCAGCAGATCGCGGCCGTCGCACAGGTGCTGGCCAGCAGGTCACGCGGGCTGGCCGGGCGGCGCCTGGGCCTGACCCCGGTGTAGTTCTCCGGGCCTCAGGTGGCCTCGGAGTCGTAGGGCGGGGTTTCGCCCGGCGGGAGCGTCGCGCTGGAGTAGGGCGCCGAGGCCGCCTGGTCCGCCTCGCTGAGGACGGGATCCGCCTCGAACTCGTCGAGCAGGTGCTTGCGGACGAACGTGCGCGGGTTGAGGTCGGCGAGGTCGAACTCCGCGAACTCGGGGCCCAGGCCTTCGGTCAGGTCGCGCTGGGCACCTTCGGCCAGCCGGCGCAGCTCCCGAAGGGTGCGGCCCGCCTGGGCGGCGACCTTGGGCAGCTGATCCGGCCCGAAGATCACGATGGCGAGTACCAGCAGCACCGCGATCTTGCCGATGGACAGGTCAAACACTGGGCGTCTCCAGGCGAGCGGACGGCGCGTGCGCGCGCGTTTCCTTCACTGTAGACGGTGCCAGCCCGGGGGGGCGACCCGGTGGCCCGGCGGTCACGGGGTCAGCCAGGACAGCAGCCGGTGTGCGCCCTGCCGCATCCGGGCGAGCAGCCCGGGGCTGCCGTCGTGCGGCAGGGCCGCGACGACCTGCGCCACGGTCTGCGGGGGCGCCGCCGCGACCAGGGTGTACACGAAGCCGTGCGCCGACCACACGAAGGTCTGCCCGTCGGAGTCGTCGGCGTAGACCGGGCCGCCCTGCAGCGCCACCCGCGACCAGCCGGTCAGCCGGGACCGGAGGTGACCGCGCTGGAGGAATACCGAGACCAGCGACAGCCCGTCGGAGTAGTCCAGGTCCACCACCGGCCCGGTGGCGGTGTCGTCCTCCCGCGCGCCGAGCAGCGCCAGGTCGCCGGGCAACCGGCCGGGCAGCGGCCAGCCCCGGGCACGCAACCAGGCCGGGCGGGCGGTGACCCACTGCCGCGGCGCGGTCACCGCCGACCGGCCGGCCGGGGTGGACCCCACGGTCAGCGCGGCGAAGGTGGCGTCGCTGACCAGGCGGCCCCGCCCGTCGAACGTCTCCCGCTGCAGCGGCAGCAGGGTGAGCTTGTCCAGCCAGAACCGGGCGGCCAGCATGCCGTCGGGCCGGACCGCGGTGACCACCCGGGCCAGGCGGCCGGCCACCTGCCCCCAGCCCACGGCAGCCACCCGGTAGTTGACGCTGAGCAGGGCAACCAGCCGGGGGCTCATGCCCAGCATGACGCTGCCCATCAGGGCCTGGCCGCCCAGGTAGGACGCGCGGCAGGACGATGTGTGGCGCCTCGCCCGACCAGTGCGGTGCCGCCGGCGCCGCCTGGGCGAGGGTGACGCCACCGGGGGCGTGCCAGACGTCCACGACCGAGGTGTCCGGGCCAGCGCCGAGCACCTCGACACCTTGGTAGGTCATCGTCTGGCAGGCCTGCGCGGCCTGGCTGAGCAGCCGCAGTGTGGGCGTGCGGGCTGCCGTGCCGCGGGGCAGGCCGCCGGCGCCGACGGCGGCGCCATGGCCTGCGTGCCCGCGCCACCGAGGCCTCCGGCGCTGTGCTGCGAGATCACCACGATGCCGCTGACGACGAGCCCGGCCAGCACCGCGACGGTGATCACGCGAAGCGTGGCCGGATCGCTGCCGGGGCACGTCGTGCCGGCAGAAGGCCGTGACCGCGTGTCCACCGTGGGCTCACCCGGCCCGGGCAGGCTGGACCATCCGGTGGCGCCGGATCCCGTGCTGCCGCGGCGTGCTGGACGGCGAGGGAGACGCTGACGCCGTCCTGACGGGCACATCACCGGTGCTGAACTCGTGCTGCATCATGAACATGTCGATCGCGGGCGTGACGCCGGGCCCCGGTTCCTGCTGGCTGCCGCCCCCGGCCATGAACGCGGCCGCGGGCAGGCCCAGCCCGGCCACGGTGAGGAACGCCGCGGCGATCGAGCGCACCGGCCAGCGCCGCCGGGACAGCCCCATGCCGCCCGGTACCGGGGCCCGGGCCCCCAGCGCGACCAGCCGGTCGGTCAGGGCGGTGTTCGCGGTCGCCTCGCCGAGGGCGTGCATCCGTTGCTTGAGCGCCCGCAGTGCGGCCGCCTCCTGGCGGCACGGCGCGCACCCGGCCAGGTGCGCGAGCACCCGCTCGCGCTGGGCGTGGCCCAGCTCACCGTCGATCAGGGCCGACAGGCGCTGCCCGAGGTGGTGGCTCACGCCAGCCCGCCCGTGGTCGCGGAGGTCGTGGCGGCCGCGGACACCGGCCGCGCCGCGTGCGCCGCCTGGCGCGGCCTGCGATGCTCCAGGGCCACCCGGAGCTGCGCCCGGCCCCGGTGGATGCGGCTGCGCACGGTCCCCAGCTTCACGCCGAGGGTGCTGGCGACCTCCTCGTAGGACAGGCCCTCGATGTCGCACAGCACGACGGCGGCACGGTACTCCGGCGCCAGCGCGGCGAGCGCCTGCTGCACGTCGCCGTCGAGGTGCCGGGCGTCGAACGCCTGCGCCGGCGTCGGCTCGTCCCCGCTCAGCCGCCCGGCGGCGTCGTCCCCGAGGCCCTCGAAGCGGATCCGCTGCCTGCGCCGGGCCATGTCGAGGAAGAGGTTCGTGGTGATCCGGTGCAGCCAGCCCTCGAAGGTGCCCGGGGTGTAGGTCGGCAGCGAGCGGAAGACCCGGACGAACACCTCCTGGGTGAGGTCCTCGGCGTCGGGCACGTTGCCGGTGAGCCGGTAGGCGAGCCGGTACACCCGGGCCGAGTGGTTGCGGACCACCTCGTCCCAGCTCGGCGGCGTCCAGGGCGCAGCGTCGGGCAGAACCTCCAGATCCGTCACCGCCGGCTGTCGCCCACCTTGCCCTCCACCGGTTCTCCGCCCAGCCCCATTATCACTCCCCAGAACGCACAAGGTGCCCCTGCTGGTTCCCGCTTCCCGCGCGTGACGATAGGCTGCGGCCCGGGGAACGCCCCGTGTGCACCGCTGGAGGCGGGCATTGTGAGCGCTCAGGCCACCTTGGACTATCGTGGAAGGGTACCTCCCGGAGGACGAGCCGCTGCTCATGGCTCGGCGCAACGCCGCCGACGTGGGCGGGGCATCGCCGGTGAGCCCGGCCACGGGTGCGGCCCTGCGGTTCATCGCTGCCTCGGTCGTCCGCCAGGTCGGTGGTCGAGATCGGTACCGGCTGCGGCACCTCGGGCATCTGGCTGCTCCGCGGCATGCGCGCCGACGGGGTGCTGACCAGCGTCGACGTTGACCCTGAGCACCAGCGGCTGGCGCGCAAGGCGTTCGTCGACGGCGGGCTTCGCGGCCAACAGGTACCGGCTGATCGGCGGCAAGGCCGCGGACGTGCTGCCCCGCCTGACCGACGGCGGCTACGACATCGTCTTCTGCGACGCGGACAAGCACGACTACCCCAGCTACCTGACCGCCGCCCTGCGGCTGCTCCGGCCCGGCGGTGTCGTGGCCTTCGACAACGCGCTGTGGGGCGGGCGGGTGGCCACCGCTTCCGCCACCGACCCGGAGACCGCGGCGATCACGGGAGGTGGTCGAGGCGGTCCGCCAGGACGACCGGCTCGTCCCGCTCCTGCTGCCGGTGGGCGACGGCGTGCTGGCCGCGGTCAGGCGGAGCTGAGGCCGCCGAGCCAGGCCAATAGCACTCGGGTTCCGAACCCGGTGGCACCCTTCGCCTCGTCGCCATCCGGCGCGGACCGGGCCGCCCCGGCGATGTCCAGGTGGGCCCAGGGACGGCCGCCGGTGAACTCGCGGAGGAACAGCGCCGCCTCGATGGAGCCGGCCCGCGGGCGGCTGCTGTGCGGGACGTTGGCCAGGTCGGCCACGGGGGACTCCAGCGCGTCGCCATAGTCGTCCACCAGCGGCATCCGCCACAACGGCTCCCCGGCGTCCGTGCCCGCCGCCAGCAGCGCCGCGGCAAGCTCGTCGTCGGTGGCGTACAGGGCGCCCAGCACCCCGCCGAGCGCCACCCGTGCCGCGCCGGTCAGCGTGGCGACGTCGACCAGCACGTCCGGCTCCAGCACGGTGTCCGCGTACGCGAGCGCGTCCGCGAGCACCAGCCTGCCCTCGGCGTCGGTGTTGAGCACCTCGGTGGTGCGCCCGCCGAAGTGGGTGATCACGTCACCGGGATGCATCGCGGAGCCCGAGGGCATGTTCTCCGCGGTCGCCACCAGGCCGGTGACCCGTACGCCGGCCCGCAGGCCGGCCAGCGCCGACATGGCCGCGATCACCGCGGCGCCCCCGGCCATGTCGATCTTCATCTGTTTCATGCCCTCGTTCGGCTTGAGCGAGAGCCCGCCGCTGTCGAACGTGATGCCCTTGCCCACGAGAACGGCATGGGTGCGCGCGCCGGGCGGGTGATAGCCCAGTTCGATGAGGCACGGCGGCTGCACCGAGCCCGCGCCCACCGCGAGGATGCCGCCGAATCCCTCGGCCGCCAGTTCGGCCGGCTCCCGCACCCGCACGGTCAGCCCACTGGCCGCCGCGACCCGGGCCGCCTCCCCGGCCAGCCAGGCCGGGGTCTTCCGTCCCGACGGCATGTTCACCAGATCGCGGGCCAGCGCCGACCGCGCCGGCGACCGCACGGGCCGTCGTTACCGCGGCGGCCGCCCGCTCGTCCCCGGCGGAGACCAGCAACCGTACCTCGGCTGGGGCCGCCGGACGCCGCATCCGAGGCGAGCGAGAACCGGTAGGAACCGAGCAGCAGGCCTTCCGCGAAGGCCCGCACCGCCGCGGCGGGCTGGCCCAGGGCGGCCGCGACGAGCATGCCCCGGTCCGGTTCCAGGCGGCGACCGAGCGCGGCTCCCGCCTTCCGCAGGTCCGCATCCGACCCGTCGCCGAGGCCGAGAAACAACAGGCGCCGTAGCTGGTCGGCTATCCGCACAGGCACTGGGATAACCTCGTCCGCCTTGCCGGTCGCACCGCAGGCGGCGAGCACGTCGGCGGCCGGGCCGCCGAGATAGGGATCGAGTCCCGCTGTTTCGGCGCCCTGGACCGCGACCGCGATGTCTTCGCCGTCGCCGGCCACCGCGGTGAGATGGGCAGCCAGCGCAACGCCAGCGGGCGCAGGGAGCGCGGTGAGCCGGATGTCAATCGGCAAGGCTCAACCAGTGGCGGACTTAAGCGCAGCCGAGAGCTGTGCCGCCTCGTCGGCGGACAACTCGACCACGAGGCGGCCGCCGCCTTCGAGCGGTACGCGCATCACGATGCCGCGGCCTTCCTTCGTGACCTCGAGCGGGCCGTCACCCGTCCGCGGCTTCATCGCCGCCATCCTGCATCCCCTTTCATGCCCGGGGCCGCATGAAGGCCTCAGTCGAGGCCCGCCGCCGGGAAAAGCCGGCGACTGCGGCGGGTTCGGCCGATTCACAGCCGTGTCGATTCGTACATCTATTATCAGAGTTTCCGCGCCGGATGGAAACGATCAGGGCTTACTTCACCCCCAGCCGCCCCGTGAAACAAGCGAAACTGGTTCTGTGAACGCGCGATCGGCTCTCTTCGACCTCTACGGTGATCACCTCGCCAGGCGCGGCTCCCAGGCGCCGGTCGCCTCGCTGGTACGGCTGCTCGCGCCGCTCGGCATCACCGAGCCGGCCGCCCGCACCGCGGTGTCGCGGATGGTCCGGCAGGGCTGGCTGGCCCCGGTGCGGTGCGGGCCGGGCCTGGCCGGCTACGCGCTGACCCCGCGCGCCGCCACGGCGGCTCGACGAGGCCGCGGAGCGGATCTACCGCCGCGGTGACCCCGCCTGGGACGGGCAATGGCACGTGCTGGTGGTCGAGCGGATCCGCGACCGCGCCCGCCGCGGCCGGGTCCGGGCCGCCCTCGGTTACCTGGGCTACGCGCCGCTGGACGAGACCACGTGGATCAGCCCCCGGCCGTCGGTGGAGCTGGACCCGCTGCTCGGCGCCGAGCGGCTGCGGGCGGAGCGGTTCCTGGCCAGCTACGACGGCGACGCCCGGGGGCTGCTGGCCCGGGCCTGGGACCTGGACGGGCTGGCCCGCGCGTACCAGCGGTGGCTGGCGCTGGCGGACGAGCTGATCGCGGCGGTCGGCCCGGACGCGCCGGACCCGGCGATCTTCGCCCTGCGCAGCTCGCTGGTCCACGAATGGCGCAAGTTCCTGTTCACCGACCCGGGCTTCCCGGCGGCGCTGCTGCCGCCGGACTGGCCCGGGCACGAGGCGGCCAGGGTGTTCGACGCCGAGTCGGCCAGGCTCTTGCCGGGCGCGTCCCGGTTCGTGGACTGCTGCCTGCGGACAGACGATCCAGGCAGTGGTTAGCGGTTAGCGCAGTGGTCAGCAGAGCTTGCCGGGCTTGCCGGGCTTGCCGGGACTGCGGTGCCAGGGCGCGATGCCGGCGTCCATCTCGGCACAGGCGCAGACGATCCAGGCAGCGGTTAGCACAGCGGTCAGCGCAGCGGTCAGCCGAGCTTGCCGAGCCTGTGCTGCCAGGGCTCGATGCCGGCGTCCATCTCGGCACAGGCGCAGACGACCTGCTCGGCGACCTCGACCAGGTCGGTGGGTACCTGCTCGGACCGGCGCCCGTCCGGGTACCGCCACCAGATCACGTTCGCCCGGCACCACACGGTCAGCCCGCAGCGGACCGAGAGCACCGACATGCCCGCGGACGGCTCCTGGGCGCGGAGGAGGCCCCCGCCAAGCCCGCGCTCGACGAGCATCTCCTCCAGCGCCCGGGCCGCCCGTCCTGGCGCCAGGCGGGTACGCCGCAGCGGCTCAGGCACAACGCTGCCGGGCACTGCCTGCGCGAACCAGACCGCCTTTCCGGGTACCTTCCAGCCGCCGAACCGGGATCGGGTCAGGTGCTGGCCCCATCGCCCGGCCGACAGCCCGGCCACCACGCCGAGCCCGCGCCCGCTCACCGCGTCGGCTCCGGCGGCGCCTGGCTCCGGCGCCAGGTCGTTCTTCCAGCCACTCAGCGAGTCGAAGACCTTGACCGTCCAGCTCCCACCGTCCCGCCGCCCGGCGCAGGTAGATCCACAGCTCGGGCGCGCCCGCGATGGGCCAGGCCCCGGCGCCGTCGAACTCGATGTTGGCCTGCGCGTGCAGGGTGTTGGCGGCCAGCTCGCTGGTCATGAGCAGCCCGTCGGATGCCAGCTCGGCCGGGAGGGTCAAGGCCGCGGCCACCTCACGGAACACGCCCCGCGCCACCGCGGCACAGGTCGCGTCGGCCGGGAGGGGCCAGGCGCAGCAGCCGCCGCCCGCCAGCGCGGGCGCACCGGCCACCGTGGCACGGCCCGGGTCGCCCGGCGCGGTACCGGACGCGGCGGGCCCTCCCCACTGGCCCGCAATACCCGCGTCGGCCAGCGCCATGCTGGTCGGAGATCTCATGGATGCACCGGTCGGCGGCACCACTGCGATGGCAGGCGACGGTAACATGATCCTCAGCCTTCGTGACTCGTAGATCTGTGAAACACAGATTACGATCTATACGTCGGCTCCGCAATGACATCCGGCGATTTGCTGGTCAGTTGTGGCCAGTTCACGGTCAGTTTTGACCGATGCGTGCCACGCGCCGTGCGTGTACAGTCACAGGGGCGGCCGCTCGGCCGGTCGCACCTGCGTTGAGACAGGCGCAGCAACAGAAGAATCCCCCGGGTGGCGGCCCGGGGGATTCTCTGACAGGTCAGCGGGTAGTCGGCTCCAGGTCGAAGCGGCCGGCCTTCGCGTCCCTGAGGAAGGCTGCGAACGCATCCCGGCCCACGACGTGAGCGCCGGCCTCGGGGCGCTTGCTGTCGCGGACCGCGGTCACTTCGTCGAGGTTGGCGGCCACCTCCACACATCCACCGTTGTGCTGGCTCCGGCGGGCCTTCCGCCATGCTGCGTGAGACAGGTCTGTCATGGGTCTACTCCATCTGTAGGGCAAGTTGTCTGAGGTAGAGCGTCGTGTCATCTGGCTCTAGGGAGCCATCGACAGCTCGGTCGAATGACTGGCTATACAGGTTGACATGTTCCGTGCTGGTCACCTCCTGAATACCGATGTCCGTCTCCGTGTAGGCGATGGCTGGCTCGTTGCCGGGGAAGTCGAAGATGTTGATCGGCGACATCAGGCCGCGCGGCGGGCCGTCGGCGAAGCGCTGGATGCGCAGGTCCACGTTGGGGCGCTGGCCGACCTTGATCAGGTGCTGGATCTGGTCCTGCCGGTCGGCCCTGGTACCCCACTGGTAGAGCAGCGAGGCCTCGGTGACGATGGCGATCAGCTCGGGGGCGTGCCCGTTGGTGCGGTCGAGGATCTCCTGCCGCCGCAGCCGGGTCGCCAGCGCCTCCCGCCGCCAGGCCGGCGGCCTGGGCCCGATCTTCATGAAGGCTTCGGCGTATTCCTGCGTCGCCAGCAGGCCCGGCAGCACCAGTGGGATGAACACGCGAATTTTGCTGGCGTCGTTCTCGAACCCGGGAAACTCATTCTCGAAGATCTCGCCGCAATCACGCCACCACGGCCGGGCGCGAGCGCGGATCGCAAGATCCTCGATCTCGTCCCGCTCCGCCTGGTCAACACCGTAGACGCGGAGCAGGTCTCTTATGTCGCTCATCTCGGGACGTTTCCACTGATTGGCCTCAAACCGGCCGACCTTGCCCCGTCCCCAGTTCAGCATGTCACAGACATGGTTAGCGGTGTAACCGCTCTTCACCCGCAGTTGAAGAAGCTGCCGCGACAGACGGCGTTTCGCCACCGTAGCGCCATAGGCATCATCGCTCATCGGAGATCGCCTCCTTGACAGGGGGTCGCGCTCAGTATACAGCTACTTAAGTTGTGAATCACAGATATTAATTTCTCGCGGCGGCCCGGCTGGAGCCGTGACCTGGCCGCCTGTCCCCCGCTGCCCCTACTCCAGCGCATCCACGGTCGCAGCCATCATCGAATTCACCGTTTCTCACACCATCGAGAAAGCACTCCCATTCGTTGCGGTCATAGACCAGGACCCGCCCGGCGGGGTCGCCCGCCACCCGCATCAGCACCCAGTCCGCGGCGGCCCGCCCCGGCCCGGTGACCATGGCCACCTCGATCGTGCCGTCACCCTCGCCGGACCGCTGCCAGTGCTGAGCGGCGACGTCGATGCCCAGTTCCTCCACCGTGGGCTTGGCGGTCACGGTACCTCCCGGTCACTAGTGCGGGGGCGGGCGCGAAGCGCGGGAGCGGGGAAAGCTCTGTCTGCCAGGCTCGCGTGCCGCTGCCCGGTCACCGGCACTTCGCCACCCCGCAGTACAGCACCCGCGACCCGTCACTGTCGGCCGACGCGGGATCCACGGCCCCCCACTGCCCGGCAAAGATGAGGCCGTCGGTCGCCCCGGAATAGGGCGCCACCATATCCATGCCGGCGAAGAACCGTTCCACCTCGGCGCGCGGGCGCAGGGTCAGCTGCTCGGTGGCGTGCGCGTAGGTCTCCTCCATGGCATGCACGGCCAGCGGCGGGAGCCCGTCCGGCGTGGCGTGCGAGAGCGCGAGGTAGCTGCCCGGTGCCAGCGCGGCCACGTAGCGTGCCACCAGGCCCCACGGGTCCCGGTCATCGGCCACGAAAGGCAGCACCGCGGTCATTAACAGCCCGGTGGGCTCGGCGAAGTCGATCAGCGAGCGCACCGCGGGATGACCGAGCACGGCGTCCGGATCCCGCAGGTCGGCGGTGATGAGCTCGACGTGTCGGCGCATCGGCCAGCAGCGGCGCGGACTGGGCCGCCACCATCAGGTCGATGTCGGCGTAGACGACCCGGGCGGCCGGGTCGATCCGCTGCACCACCTGATGGGTGTTGCCGACGGCGGGCAGGCCGCAACCGATGTCGATGAACTGCCGCAGGCCGGCGCGCGCGGCCAGCCATGCGGCCGCGCGCTGGTGGAAGCCGCGGTTCGCCCAGGCCGCGTCGCTGAGCGCCGGCAGGCTCTGCCGCAGCGCCTCTGCGGCCCTCCGGTCCGCCTCGAAGTTGTTGTGGCCACCGAGGTAGTAGTCGTAGAGGCGGGCCGGGCTCGGCTTGGCAGGATCCACACCGGGTGGCACTGCCGGGTCGGGGACCGCCCCGCGGGGAAGGTGCGGCGCCTCCGTCATCAGGCCTCCATATCTACTCTCAGTCCCCAGTCTGACACGCTCCGTATGACATGCAAGGGCCAGATTCACCGATTGACCGGACTGGATTCGCCGGTTTCACTGGCCGGCCCCGCGGCAGAAGCAGCCGGCGAGATGGTCATCCACCACGCCGCAGGCCTGCAGCGCGGCATAGACCGTGACCGGCCCGACGAAGGAGAATCCGAGTTTCCGCAGCTCACGAGCGCAGGCCTGGGAGGCCGGCGTCGAGGCGGGCACGTCCGCCACCGTGACAGGTGCCGCGTCCGGCGAGCCCGGCGTACCGCCACACCAGGGCGGCGATCCCGCCGGGCACCGCCAGCGCGGCCCGTGCGTTGCCGACTACCGCGCGGATCTTCGCCCGGTTGCGCACGATCCCGGGGTCGGCCAGCAGCCTGGCCTCGTCCGCCTGGCTGAACCCGGCGACCTTCGCCGGATCGAACCCGGCGAAGGCGGCCCGGAAGTTCTCCCGCTTGCGCAGGATGGTGAGCCAGGAGAGCCCGGACTGGAATGCCTCCAGGGACAGGCGCTCGAAGATGCCTGCGTCGCTGCGCACCGGACGGCCCCACTCCAGGTCGTGGTAGGCGCGATAGTCCGCGGTCCCGAGTGCCCAGGGGCAGCGCAGCAGCCCGTCCGGCCCCGGCGCGGCGCCGCCCGCCACGGCCGCGGGCTCGCTCATTGCTGGGGTTCCCAGCGGGTCCGCAGCTCGTCCAGTTCGCGGCGCAGCGTGGCGATCTCCACGTCCCGCGCGGTGACCGAGCGGGCGATCACGCCGAGGGCCTCCTCGGTCGCGGACACGTTGTAACCCCACAGGGCCAGCGGGGGGCGCAGCAGCGCCACATCGGCCGCGGTCAGGTCGTCGAGCCGCAGCGGCGAGCAGTCGCTGGGGAACGCGGCCATCTCCCCGGCCCGCCCGAGGGCGGCCAGCACGACACAGCCCAGGATCGCCGCAGCGGCGAGCGCAAGAATCACCGGCACAGTAAGAATCGTGCCATGCTCTGCGGATGACAGGGCACGGACCGCGACGGTCGGCGCGGGCGATAAGGACACAACTGGCCCCGCCGGGCGGCGAACCGCCAGCCGATGGGCCAGCGCCTGCCCCCGCCGTCCTGGTCGCCGCCGTCGGCACGCTCGCCGAAGCGGACCAGGCGATCGCCTGCGGCGCGGACATGATCGACGCCAGCGGCCTCACCGATCAGGATGTGGCGGTACTGCGCGCCCGCCATCCGGACCTGCGGGTGTGGCACGGCTCGCCCGCCACGGCGGACGCCGACCAGGCAGGGACACCGGCAGCCGTGGTCGCCACGGCATCGGTGCTGGCCTGGCTCGGTACGCCGGCCATCCGGACCCGGCACGTCCTTCAGGTCCGCCGGGCCATCGACATGACCTGCTCGATCGCGGGCACCCGGCTACCCGCGCTCACCATCCGCGGCCTGGCCTGACGCCGCGGGCCAGCCCGGTTCGGCCGGCCCGCCGCCGGCCCCGTAGCCGTGCGCCGTGCGAATGATCCGGACCACCTCGTCCGGATCATCGGCGACGCTCAGCAGGTCCAGGTCGGCCGGCGAGATCTTGCCCTCCCCGGCCACCACCTCACGCAGCCACGACAGCAGCCCGGACCAGTAGGAACTGCCGACGAGCACGATGGGGAACCTGGTGATCTTGCCGGTCTGCACCAGCGTGACCGCCTCGAACAGCTCGTCCAGCGTGCCGAATCCGCCCGGCAGCACCACGAAGGCCTGCGAGTACTTGACGAACATGGTCTTGCGGACGAAGAAGTACCGGAACTCCAGGCCGATGTCGACGTACTCGTTCAGCCCCTGTTCCTGCGGCAGTTCGATGCCCAGGCCCACGGAGATCCCGCGGGAGTTCGCGGCACCCTTGTTGGCCGCCTCCATGATCCCCGGACCGCCGCCGGTGATGATCGCGTAGCCGGCCCTGGCCAGCGCCGCGGTGATCCGCGTGGTGAGCTCGTACTGCTCGGAGCCTGGCCGGGAGCGGGAGGAGCCGAACACCGACACCGCCATGCCCGTCCCGGCGAGCAGCCCGAACCCCTCCACGAACTCGGCCTGGATCCGCAGCACCCGCCAGGGATCGGTGTGCACCCAGTCGCTGGGCCCGCGCCGGTCGAGCAGGCGCTGGTCGGTGGTGGTCTTGGGGATCGCCCGGCCGCGCAGCATGGCCGGCCCCTGACGGCGTACCCTGCGGTGTGACTCGGGTTCCATGCTCAGGATCTCTCGCCATGTCAGCCGCTGACCCCGTGGTCGCGGAGGATCTCGTTCAGCGCCGCCTTGTCATGCGTCGCCGCCCTCGGGAAGGCGCTTCAGCACCAGCACGCACTGCATCCCGAACTCGCCGCCGGGGAACGAGCGGGGCCTGATGCCGTTCACGCAGACCGACCAGGCGGGAACCTCGCCGCGCGGCAGTTCCGCGCCGGTCTCCACGTCGATGACGTGCGTGGTGGAGTAGAGCACGGTGCCCGCGCCGAGCACCGCACCGGTGCCGGACCCTGGCGCCCTCGACGACCACGCACCGCGAACTGATGAACGCGTCGTCCTCGATCACCACCGGCACCGCGCCGAGCGGCTCCAGCACGCCGCCGATGCCCACGCCGCCCGCCAGGTGCACGTTCCTGCCGATCTGCGCGGCGGAGCCGACCGTGGCCCAGGTGTCCACCATGGTGCCGGTCGCCACGTGCGCGCCGATGTTGACGAACGACGGCATCAGCACCGTCCCCGGCGCGACATAGGCGCCCCAGCGCACGATCGCGCCGGGCACCATCCGCACCCCGTCGAAGCGGGTCTTCAGCGGCACCCGGTCGTGGAACCGAAGCGGCCCGGCGTGCGTCTGCTCCATCGGCAGCAGCCGGAAGGCCAGCAGGATCGCCTGTTTGGCCCGCTCGTCCACGACGATCTCGCCGGTGACCGGATCGGGCCAGGCAACCCTGGCCTCCCCCGCGTCGAGGGCATCCACCGCGGCCGTCACGATCTCGCGCGCATCCGCGTCGGCACTGCTCAGCTCGGCCCGCCGGGTCCACAGTTCGTCAAGGCGCGGGTCCAGCGGTGGAATCTGCCAGAGCCTAAGGCATGGCACCGGACTATGGCAACGGGTACCTTCTGGTGATGTGCCGACGAAACGCCGGATGGGCCGGTTGACGCTGGTTCTCCTGCTCGCCGTAGTGGGGCTGGGCGCCGGCGTCTACGTGGCCTTCCGGCACGTGCCGGACATCCTCGGGGAGACCGGCTGCACGGCGGGCACCGGCGCGCTGCGGCGGTCGCGCTCGACCCCCAGCAGGCACAGATCGCGGCGACGATCGCCGGGGTGGCACATCAGCCGCGGACTGCCGCCCCGCGCGGTCACCGTGGCCTACGCGACCGCCATGCAGGAGACCCACCTGCACGATCCCGACTACGGGGACCGGGACTCGGTCGGCGTCTTCCAGCAGCGGCCCTCGGAGGGGTGGGGGCCGGCCAGCAAGCTCATCAACCCCGTCTACGCCAGCACCAGGTTCTTCCGCGCCCTGGCCCAGATCCCCGGCTACCAGCAAATGCCGGTGTACAAGGCGGCTCAGGCGGTACAGCACAGCGCGGACGGCTTCGCCTACGCGCAGTACCAGACGCTGGCGGCCAGCCTGACCACCGCGTTCACCGGAGCGGCACCGCGGGCCGTCTGGTGCTGGCCGCCGGGGCCTGCCAAGGGCAAGGCGCAGCTCACCCCGGCCCGCCGGGCGATCGTCAAGGCGTTCGGGCCGCTGCCCGCCCGCCGGTCCGCATCGAGCGGCGACGCGCCTTCGCTGCTGGTCCAGGCTCCGCAGACCAGCCTGGGCTGGTCCGTCGCCGCCTGGCTGGTGACCCATGCCGGGCCAGTACCGGCTGCACGAAGTGCGCTATGCCGGGTTCCGCTGGCCCGCGCCAACGGGCCGTACCGGGTGGGTGAAGGACGCGGGTGCTCCCGCCGGGTCAGTCTTCGCTAGCTGATAGCCTGCGGTCTCGCCCGGGTCCCTTAGGGGATAGCTGTCCGTCTCGGCGCCACCGTGCGGGCACGCTGGCCCGCAGGAACGGCAATACTGGGAGCTACAGCTACACCATGGGGACATAGCCGGAAGAGGAGTTCCGACGTGACCTACATCATCGCGCAGCCCTGCGTTGACCTGCTCGACAAGTCGTGCATCGAGGAATGCCCGGTCGACTGCATCTACGAGGGCGAGCGCATGCTCTACATCCATCCGGACGAGTGCGTGGACTGCGGCGCCTGCGAGCCGGTCTGCCCTGTCGAAGCGATCTTCTACGAGGACGACGTCCCCGACCAGTGGAAGGACTTCTACAAGGCCAACGTGGAGTTCTTTGAAGATCTCGGCTCCCCCGGCGGTGCCGCCAAGGTAGGCAAGATCAACAAGGACCACCCCGTCGTGGCGGCCCTTCCGCCCCAGGAGCAGGCAAGCTGAGGCCCGCGACACGGCTGCCGGACTTCCCCTGGGACCGGCTCGGGCCGTACCGGGAGACAAGCAGCGGCGCATCCGGGCGGGATCGTGGACCTGTCGATCGGGACCCCGGTCGACCCGGTCCCGGCCGTGGTGCGCGCGGCACTCGCCGCGGCCGCGGACTCACCCGGCTACCCGCAGACGGCGGGCACCCCGCAACTGCGCGAAGCGGCGGCCGGGTGGCTGGCGCGCCGCCACGGGGTCACGGTGGATCCCGGCGCCGTGCTCCCGGTCATCGGGACCAAGGAGATCATCGCGTCGCTGCCTGCCCTGCTCGGCTGCGGGGCCGGCGACACGGTCGTGTACCCGGAACTGGCCTACCCCACCTATGAGATCGGGGCCCGCCTGGCGGGCGCCCGGGCGGTGGCGGCCGACGGGCTCGCGTCGCTCGGCCCGGAGCGGGTCCGGCTGGTCTGGGTGAACTCCCCGGCCAACCCGACCGGCCGGGTGCTGCCCGAGGCGCACCTGCGCAAGATGGTCGACTGGGCCAGGGAACGGGACGCGGTCCTCGCGTCCGACGAGTGCTACCTCGACCTGGCCTGGGACGCCGAGCCGGTGTCGGTGCTGCACCCGGGGGTCAGCGGCGGGTCCGCGCAGGGGCTGCTCGCGGTGTACTCGCTGTCCAAGCGCTCGAACCTGGCCGGGCTACCGGGCCGGCTTCGTCACCGGGGATCCCGCCCTGGTCGCGGAACTGCTGGAGGTCCGCCGCCACGCCGGCCTGATGATGCCCGCCCCGGTCCAGGCCGCCATGGTGGCCGCCCTGGACGATGACACGGACGCGGACCAGCAGCGGGCCCGCTACGCGGCGCGGCGCGGCCGGCTCCGCGCGGCGCTGGAGCAGGCGGGCTGGCGGATCGAGCACTCCGAGGCGGGCCTGTACCTGTGGGCCAGCCGGCCCGGCCTGGACTGCTGGGACTCGGTCGGGGTACTCGCCGGCGCGGGCATCCTGGTCGCCCCCGGTGAGTTCTACGGCCCGGCCGGCCGCGGCCACATCCGGGTCGCGCTGACCGCCACCGACGAGCGCATCGACGCCGCGGTTGGCCGGCTGGCGCAACTCGGGTAAAGCTGTGACACTGTCCGCCGGGGATGCCTGACTCCCGGGAGGATTGCCGTGACAGCGAACAAGAGCCGCTTCGCACGACGAAGACTTGCTCCCCGGGCACTGGCGGCCCTGTCCGCCTGCTGCCTCGCAGCGCTGATGGCGGGGCCCGCGTCCGCCACGGCGTCCCCGTCGGTGATCAACGCGAGCCTGACCGATGTGTCCTGCCCGGCCGCCACCAGTTGCGTGGCCGTCGGCTGGTTCCTCGGGCGCATCCAGGGCACCAGCGCTTACCAGAACTTCACCCTGGCCGAAACCTGGAACGGCAGCACCTGGACGATCGTGCCCAGCCCGTCGCCCCGGCTGCCCGGCGGCGGCGCACAGCTGAACTCGGTGTCGTGCACCAGCAGCACCAGTTGCATGGCCGTGGGCGAGACCCTGACCTTCCACGAGCCGGGCGGCTACCTGATCCCGCATCCGCTCGCCGAGTCCTGGAACGGGGCCAAGTGGTCGATCGCCGCCACGCCGAAGCTGGCCAACAGCGGCGCCAGCCTGAACGGTGTGTCCTGCACCAGCCCGTCGAACTGCATGGCGGTGGGCAACGAGGGCTTCCCGAAGAACCCGGCCCTGTTCACCCTGGCCGAGCAGTGGAACGGCACCGCCTGGAAGTTCGTGTCGACGCCGCCGCCACCGACCCCCGGCGGCATCACGTTCAGCTCGGTTTCCTGCGCCGGCGCCACCACCTGCATGGCGGTCGGCTTCTTCGGCTACAACAACGGGACCGGGACGTCGCTGACACTCGCGGGGCAGTGGAACGGGACGGACTGGCACCGGCTGGGCACGCCGACTCCCGGCTCCAGCGGCACACTGGCCGGTGTCACCTGCACCGCCGCCGCCGCTTGCATGGCCGTGGGCGGGCATCTTGAGAACGGGCTCACCCTCGTCAACGGAACGCTCAGCGAGCAGTGGAACGGCACCGGGTGGAAGGTGCGGCAGAGCCCCAACCCCAAGGGCGCGAACTTCGCCGGGCTGGACAGCGTCTGGTGCAGCGGCCCGGCGGCGTGCATGGCCACCGGCGGCGGCGCGAGCGGGGAGGGCGAGTCCGGGTTCACCGTGGCGGAGGCCTGGAACGGCACGAGCTGGAGCATCCTGCACTCGCCCAGCCCCGGGTCGTTCTCCGACGAGTTGCTGGGGGTCTCCTGCACCAGTTCGTCGAGCTGCCTGGCCGTCGGCGACGACCAGGGCATTGGCAACCAGGTGACGCTGTCCGAGGCATGGAACGGGACGAGCTGGAGCGTGGTCAAGACCCCGCGTCCCTGACAAGGCCCGCGCGCGTGCCGGTCCCGGCGGCCCGGGACCGGCACGCCGCCATCCCGGCTTAGGCTGGCGGGCATGCTCCAGCTTCCAGGCGCAAGCGAGGGACCTGCCACGCCGGTCCGCCCGGCGCGGCCCGGCGTGCTGGCCATCTGGGTGGCCAGCACGGGCCAGCCACGGCCCTGCGTGCTGGCCGACCTGGTCTTCCGGGTCGCCGAACGGCACCACCTGCGGGCGAGCGTGTCCGGGCCCGCCCCGGCCGGATGGGCGGAGCTGAACGTCTACCCGGCCGGCGTCGCGGCCGGCCCGCCGGAACCGCTCGATGTGGCGGTCGCCGCCGCGAACTCCCCGGCGGGCACACCGGCGCACCGGCTGACAGCCCGGCCCGGCCGGCCCCGTGGACATCGCCGGCCTCGATCCGCTGTCCCTGCGCCTGGCGTTCCTCGGGCACCCGTACCGGGAGGAACTGACGCTTACCCGGGCTGACCTCGAAGCCGCCGATGCCGCACTGCGGGATTTGCGGGAACAGGTGAAGCACTGGGCACTGTCGCCGAGCAGGCCGATGTGCGCGCAGTACACCGGCGACTTCCTCGGCGCGCTCGACGACGACCTGGACACCCCGGCGGCGCTGCGCACCCTGTCCGCGCTGGCCGCGGACCGGTGATCCCCGACGGATCCAAGTTCGAGGCGTTCGCCTACCTGGACCGGTTCCTCGGCCTGGACCTCGCCCGCGACGTCGGCCGCTGACCCTACCTCCAGGGGCACCGCGGTGGCACCGGCCACGAGCACCGGGACCTCAATGGTGGGCGGCCGCCGAGCGCCAGCCGTTTGGGATGAAGAAGCGCTGGCGTCCGCGGCGGCCAGCGCGGCGCCTGCCGGGCCGGCCGGTAGGCCGCGACGCAACAAATCGCCGCCTGACCCGCAAAACTGCAACAAACCGGCAGCAAAACGCAGGTTTCGGTCTCTGCTCCGCTTGTGCCGCCTCCTAGGCTGGTCTGATCCTCACCCGATCAAGGAGGGGAGGAGACGCCGGTGACCGCACCTGCCACGAACAAGGACCTGCGGGCCCTGTCCGATGCCCACAGCGCGCACAACTATCACCCGCTCCCCGTCGTGATCTCGGCCGCCGAGGGCGCCTGGGTCACCGACGTCGAGGGCCGCCGGTACCTGGACATGCTGGCCGCCTACTCCGCGATCAACTTCGGGCACCGGCACCCGCGGCTCGTCGCCGCGGCCCGGCGCCAGCTCGACCAGGTGACGCTGGTGAGCCGCGCCTTCGACCATGACCAGTTCGGCCCGTTCTGCGCGGAACTCGCCGAACTCGCCGGGCATGGACATGGTGCTGCCGATGAACACCGGCGCCGAGGCGGTGGAAACGGCGATCAAGACAGCCCGCAAGTGGGGCTACGAGGTCAAGGGAGTGCCGGACGGCGAGGCGGTCATCATCGCCTTCGAGGGCAACTTCCACGGCCGCACCACCACGATCGTCAGCTTCTCCACCGACCCCGACGCCCGCGACTCACTACGGTCCCGTACACGCCCGGCTTCCGCGTCATCCCCTACGGCGACTCCGGCGCCCTGGCCGAGGCCATGGACGACCGGGTGGTCGGCGTGCTGATCGAGCCGATGCAGGGCGAGGCCGGGGTCATCGTGCCGCCGCCCGGCTACCTGGCCAGGGTCAGGGAGCTGTGCTCCGCCCACGGCGCGCTGATGATCGCCGACGAGATCCAGTCCGGGCTGGGCAGGACAGGCACGACGTTCGCCTGCGAGCACGACGGCGTGGTCCCCGACCTGTACGTCCTGGGCAAGGCGCTCGGCGGCGGCATCGTGCCGCTGTCCGCGGTGGTGTCCTCCCGCGAGGTGCTCGGCGTGTTCAAGCCCGGCCAGCACGGCTCCACGTTCGGCGGCAACCCGCTGGCCTGCGCGGTGGGGCGCGAGGTGATCGCGCTGCTGGCCACCGGGGAGTACCAGGAGCGGTCGGCCAAGCTGGGCACCCACATGCACCACCGGCTGGCCGCACTGCCCACGGCGGCGGTCCGCGAGGTCCGCGGGCGCGGGCTGTGGGCCGGCGTGGAGTTCGTGTCGCTGCCCGGCCGCCAGGCGTGCGAGGACCTCGCCGAGCGCGGCGTGCTGGCCAAGGACACCCACGGGACCACGATCCGGCTGGCCCCGCCGCTGATGATCAGCGAGGCGGACCTGGACTGGGCCCTGGACCAGGTTGAGGACGTGATCCGGCGTCCCTGAGCGTGCGGTAGCGGCTCGCGTAGTGGATCAGCGGGCCGCTGCCGGGCCTGGGCTCGGAGACCCCGACGACCTCGCCGACCACAATGCTGTGGTCGCCGCCGTCGTGGACCGCGGTGGTGCGGCACTCCATCGCGGCGACGGCGTCGTCCAGGATGGGGGCACCGGTGACCGGCCCGGCGTGGTGCCGGATCGCGTCGAGCTGGCCCTCCAGCGGCCTGCCCCGGGTCGCCAGCCAGGTGGCGGTCTTCTCGCCGTCCTCGCCGAGCACCGATATCGCCCAGGTGCCCGCCGTCGAGCACCGCGTCGTGGAACCGCGCGATCTTCTCCGCGCACATCAGGATCAGCAGCGGCTCCAGGGACACCGCGGTGAACGCGGTCGCGGTCATCGCGTGGCTGATCCCGTCCAGGCTGGTGGTCGCGACCACGATGCCGCTGGCGAACTGGCCCGCCGCGCGCCGGAAGGCCGCCTGATCGACCCCGCTCATCTGTCCACCCCCGGCGGCCGGCCAGCACCGGGCCGCCGCCACCGCTGCCGGAAGCTGGCCACGACCCCGACCGCGGCGCAGACCGCCCCGCCGTAGAGGTACCACTCACCCGCGGGGGTGTTGGTGACGATCACGCTGCCCGCCGCGGTCGGCAGGGTCAGCACGAACGACGCCGCCAGCCAGCCGATCGCGGGCAGCACCCCGCCCATTGCCGTGCCCATCCCCGCCGCGCCCGCACGCAGGTCACCAGGATGAGCGCGCAGAACCCCAGCGACGCCACCGGCACGCCGCCCAGGCTGTGGCTGAACTGGAAGCACCCGATCAGCCCCTCCAGGACGCCGAGCACGAACAGCGCACGTAGGCCGCCACCGCGGCGAGGTCGCGCCGCTGGCCCGTCTGCCCGCTTCCACGCAGAGCAGGCTATACGGACGCCCCGGGCGAACGACGCCTGCGCGCCGGTCACCGTCCATCCAGCCCCGCGAACAGGTCGTCTTCCCAGGCAGCCCCGGGTACGGCGCCGGAGGGGCCGGCCAGCTCGCGCGATGGGGCCTGCCGGCTTGCCGGCCAGGCGCCATCGGCGCCCCGGGGGGTTCCAGGGGGGTCGCCCCCCCAGGCCAGCAGCGTGTAGAACTCTCGCCCTAGCACTGGCTGCCAGCGGCCGTCGCTCAGGGCGAAACGGTCTCCGTCCACGGCGACACTGGGTGGCGTGCGCGCGCAGCGCCGCGGTCTTGGCGGCCAGGTGGGCGGTGCCGTCGATCTCCGTCGTCACCTGGTCGTCGGGCACCCAGTAAGGCAGGCCCGCCGGCTCGGCCACCGACCGCGGCATCGCGGTGGCGTAGAACTTCGCGACCTGCCATGGTTCGATGCCCTCGGCTCCCGGGACAGGCCCTGGGCCCGCGGCGAGGTGGACCGCCGCCGCGGCCACCCGGTGCGCCTGGATGTGGTCGGGGTGGCCGTAGAAGCCGTTCTCGTCGTAGCTGACCAGCACCTGCGGGCGGACCTCCAGGATGATCGTGGCCAGCTCGGCCGCGGCCACGCGCCACGTCGGCCTGCCAGAAACAGTCCGGGCTGGCGTTGGCCGGCAGGCCCATCATCCCCGAGTCGCGCCACCGGCCCGCCCCGCCGAGGAACCGCTGGTCGCGGATGCCCAGCGCGCCGCAGGCGGCGGCCAGTTCGGTGATCCGGTACGGGCCGAGCCGGTTGCCGGCGTCCGCGCCGAGGTGAGCCAGTTCCGGCGGGATGATCTCGCCCAGTTCGCCCAGCGTGCACGTGACCAGGGTGACCTGAGCGCCCTCCGCGGCGTACCGGGCGATGGTGGCCCCGGTGCCGATCGACTCGTCGTCGGGATGGGCGTGCACCATAACCAGGCGGCGCGTGCCATCCACCGGATCCATGCCGTGAGGCTAGCGCGGCTCGCCGGTGGCAGGATGGACGACCATGACCGAAAGCTTCCCCCGGCAGCAGGCCAGGACCCGGCATTTCACCCTGGGCCTGCCCCGCTCGTTCCAGATCTCCCCGGCCGGGGGCCAGGTGGCGTTCCTGCGCAGCAAGGGCGGCGACGACCCGGTCACCTGCCTGTGGGTGCTGGACGTGGCGACCGGCGCCGAACGCCTGGTCGCCGATCCCGCGGTGCTCGGCGACGCCACGGCCGGGCTGACCGCGCAGGAGCGCAGGCGCCGGGAGCGGGTCCGCGAGCAGGCCGCCGGGATCGTCGCGTTCGCCTGCGACTCCGCCCTGAGCATGGCGGCGTTCGCGCTGGCCGGTCAGGTCTTCGTGGCGGACCTGACGGCCGGCGGCGCCGCGCGCCGCGGGCGATCCCCGCGCGCGCCCAGGCGCGTTCGACCCGCGCCCGGATCCGGCCGGGCGCCGGGTGGCCTACGCCTGCGACGGCGCGTTGCGCGTGATAACCCTGGATACCGGCGAGGACGCGCTGCTCATCGGGCCTGAGGATGAGCCCCGGGTAACGTTCGGCCTGGCCGAGTTCGTCGCCGCGGAGGAGATGGGCCGCACCCGGGGTTACTGGTGGGCGCCCGACGGAAACGCCATCCTGGTGGCCAGGGTGGACGAGACGCCGGTTCAGCGGTGGCACATCGCGGATCCGGCCAACCCCGGCAACGCCCCGGCCGAGGTCGCCTACCCGGCGGCGGGGACGGCCGAACGCGGACGTGTCGCTGCTGCTGGCCGGGATGGATGGCAGTCACGGTGCCGGTCGACTGGGACCGGGCCGCGTTTCCCTACCTGGTGACGGTGAACTGGGAGCAGGCCGGTGCCCTGATCGTGGTGCAAAGCCGGGATCAGCACAGGATGCAACTGCTGTCCGCCGACCCGGCCCGGGGCACGGTGGCGGTGCTGCGCGAGGACACCGACGCCCGGTGGCTCGACGTCGTGGCCGGCGTGCCCGGCTGGACCGGCGACGGCCGGATCGTGTGGACGGCCGACTCCGACGGCACCAAGCGGCTGCTGGTGGCCACCCCGGCGGAGCTTGCGGACGGGACCGCGGCGCCGGTAACGCCGCCGGGGCTCCAGGTGCGGGCGGTGGCCGACATCGACGGCGAGAGCGTGCTGTTCACCGCGTCCGGCGAGGATCCCACCAGCGTGGTCCTGTGCGTCTACGGCACACAGGGCCTGGCCAAGATCACCCCGGAGCACGGCGTCTATGCGGGGCGGCTCGCTGGCGGCACCACCGTGCTACTCAGCCGGTCGCTGGACACGCCGGGCGTCCGGGTGACCGTGCGCGTGGCTGATCGTCACGGGGAAGACATGACGATCGCCTCGCACGCCGAGCACCCATCGCTGCCCGTCCCGCGCCCTGACCTGTTCACCGCGGGCGGCCGGGAGATCCGCACCGCGCTGCTGCTTCCTTCCTGGCACCAGCGCGGGGCCGGGAAGCTGCCGGTGCTGGTGGACCCCTACGGCGGGCCGGGCATGCAGCGGGTGGTCGCCGCGCAGAGCGTGTTCGCGAACCCGCAGTGGTTCGCCGAGCAGGGGTTCGCCGTGGTGGTGGCGGACGGGCGCGGCACGCCCGGCCGCGGGCCGGACTGGGACCGCACGCTGGCCGGGGACCTGGCCGGGCCGGTGCTGGAGGACCAGGTGGTGGCCCTGGCGGCGGCCGCGGAGCGGTGCGCCGACCTGGACACCGGGCGGGTGGCCATCCGGGGCTGGTCGTTCGGCGGGTACCTGGCCGCACTCGCGGTGCTCCGCCGCCCCGACGTGTTCCACGCCGCCGTGGCCGGTGCGCCGGTCACCGACTGGCGGCTGTACGACACCTGCTACACCGAGCGCTACCTGGGTCACCCGGACTCCAGCGGGGCCGCCTACGACCAGTCCTCGCTGCTCGGTGACGCCGCCGCGCTGCGGCGGCCGTTGCTGCTGATCCACGGGCTGGCCGACGACAACGTGGTGTCCGCGCACACGCTGCGGCTGTCCGCGCTGCTGCTGGCGGCCGGGCGGCCGCACAGCGTGCTGCCGCTGTCCGGTGTCACCCACATGACGCCCCAGGAAGAAGTAGCCGAGAACCTGCTGCTGCTCCAGGTGGATTTCCTGCGCAAGGCACTAGGCATGTAGCAGCAGCGCAGCCGAGAACCTGCTCATCTTCCAAGTGGACTTCCTGCGCAAGGCACTAGGCATGTAGCAAGCAGCGCAGCCGAGAACCTGCTCATCTTCCAAGTGGACTTCCTGCGCAAGGCGCTGGATGTGTACAGGCTCACAGCTATCGAAACGGGATCCTGAGCCACGCGGTGGTATAGCAGTGGAATAGGGTTCACCCGCATCTATGCGGCGGCATCACCGGGCGGAGACTCATCCCATGACACAAGCCACACAGGCGCCGGTCAGAGACCGGGCGCGGATCGCGGAACGGACCCTGCGCAAGGACCCGTGGTGGCGGCAGCCGGCCATCAACGCGACCGCTCTGGCCGTGGTGGTGATCTATCTCACCTGGGCCTCGCTGGTGAACGGGGACTACTTCTGGAAGCCCTACATCTCGCCGCTGTACTCCCCCTGCCTGGCGACCACCTGCAAGCCGGGCGCCGGGTTCGACTGGATCCCGTGGCTGACCTGGCTGTCCCCCGCGATCATCATCATCGGCGGCCCGACCGGGTTCCGGCTCACCTGCTACTACTACCGGAAGGCCTACTACCGTGCCTTCTGGCGCGCGCCCGCGGCGTGCGCGGTGCGCGAGCCGCACGCCAAGTACACCGGTGAGACCAGGTTCCCGCTGATCCTGCAGAACCTGCACCGGTACTTCTTCTGGATCGCGCTGGCGTTCAACGTGATCCTCACCATCGACGCCGTGACCGCCTTCCGCAACCACGCCGGGCAGTGGGGGCACATGGGTCTGGGCACCCTGGTCCTGGTCATCAACGCGGCCCTGCTGTGGGCCTACTCGCTGTCCTGCCATGCCTGCCGGCACGCGGTCGGCGGGCGGCTCAAGCATTTCTCCAAACACCCGGTGCGGTACTGGATGTGGACCCAGGTTTCCAAGCTGAACGCCAAGCACATGCAGTTCGCCTGGATCTCGCTGGGCTGGGTGCTGTTCACCGACCTCTACATCCGGCTGGTGGCCAGCGGCGCCATCTCCGATCCGCGGTTCTTCTAGGCAAACGTTCTTCTAGGCAAGGCAAAAGGTTCTTCTAGGCAAGAAGGTGCAGTACGCACATGACTGACATCGAACGGCTCGGCTACGACGTCGTGGTGATCGGCGCCGGCGGCTCCGGGCTGCGCGCGGCCATCGAGGCCCGGCTGGCGGGCAAGCGGACCGCGGTCATCTCCAAGTCCCTGTTCGGCAAGGCGCACACGGTCATGGCCGAGGGCGGCTGCGCCGCCGCGATGGGCAACGTCAACCCCAACGACAACTGGCAGGTCCATTTCCGCGACACCATGCGCGGCGGCAAGTTCCTGAACAACTGGCGGATGGCCGAACTGCACGCCCAGGAGGCCCCGGACCGGGTCTGGGAACTGGAGGCCTGGGGCGCGCTGTTCGACCGCACCCCCGACGGGCAAGATCAGCCAGCGCAACTTCGGCGGGCACGCCTACCCGCGGCTGGCCCACGTGGGCGACCGGACCGGCCTGGAGATGATCCGCACCCTGCAGCAGAAGGTGGTGGCGCTGCAGCAGGAGGACGCGCGCGAGCACGGCGATCCCGAGGCCATGATCAAGATCTTCGCGGAGACCACGATCACCCGGCTGATCGCCAGACGGCGGGCGGATGGCCGGCGCGTTCGGCTACCTGCGCGACACCGGCGCCTTCGTGCTGTTCGAGGCGCCCGCGGTCGATCCTGGCCACCGGCGGGATCGGCAAGACGTTCAAGTACACCTCGAACTCCTGGGAGTACACCGGCGACGGGCACGCGCTCGCGCTGCTGGCCGGCGCGACGCTGCTGAACATGGAGTTCGTCCAGTTCCACCCCACGCACATGGTCTGGCCGCTGTCGGTGCGCGGGCTGCTGGTCACCGAGTCGGTGCGCGGCGACGGCGGGGTGCTGCGCAACTCCGAGGGCAAGCGGTTCATGTTCAACTACGTGCCGGACGTGTTCCGCGCCCAGTACGCGGAGACCGAGGAAGAGGCCGACCGCTGGTACACCGACCCGGACCACAACCGCCGGCCGCCCGAACTGCTGCCCCGCGACGAGGTGGCCCGGGCGAACAACGCCGAGGTCAAGGCGGGGCGCGGGTCACCGCACGGCGGGGTGTTCCTCGACATCGCCTCCCGGCGGCCCGCCGAGGAGATCCTGCGCCGGCTGCCGTCCATGTACCACCAGTTCAAGGAGCTGGCGGACGTGGACATCACCAAGGAGCCGATGGAGGTCGGGCCCGCGCAGCACTACGTGATGGGCGGCGTCGAGGTCGACCCGGACACCGCCGTATCGCGCGTTCCCGGTCTGTTCGCCGCCGGCGAGGTCTCCGGCGGCATGCACGGCTCGAACCGGCTGGGCGGCAACTCCCTGTCCGACCTGCTGGTGTTCGGCCGCCGGGCGGGCATGGGCGCGGTGGAGTACCTCGGACTCCCTCGGCGCCGCCGCGCCCGCGGTGAGCGACGCGGAACTCGCCGCCGCGCAGGCGGAGGCGCTCGCGCCGCTGGAGCGGGCCGGCGGCGAGAACCCGTACACGGTGCACGCCGACCTACAGCAGACCATGAGCGACCTGGTGGGCATCATCCGGCGCGAGGAAGAGATCGCCAAGGCGCTCACCGAGCTGGACGGGCTGCGGGCGCGGGCCGCCCAGGTCAAGGCCGAGGGCGGCCGCGCCTACAACCCCGGCTGGCACCTGGCGCTGGACCTGCGGAACATAGTGCTGATCGCGGATTGCGTGGCCCTGGCGGCGCTGGAGCGGCAGGAGAGCCGCGGCGGGCACACCCGCGACGACTTCCCCCAGATGTCGGCGGAGTGGCGCAAGGTCAACCTGATCTGCTCGCTGGACGGTGACCGGGTCACCCTGCGCCGCGAGCCCATGGTCCCGATGCGCGCCGACCTGATGGCCCTGTTCGAGCGCGACGAGCTGGCCAAGTACTACACCGAACCCGAACTGCCCCCGGCGGCACCGGCTGCGGCACCGGCTGAGGAGAGCCACTGATGAGTCCAGCTCTATCCAGCCCCATTTCCCAAAACCCAGCAGCCCGCGAGAGAGGCAATGCTGTGAGCACAACGGTCACTCTGCGGGTCTGGCGCGGCGACGCCGGGCAGGGCGAGCTCACCGAATACCAGGTCCTGGCGAACGAGGGCGAGGTCGTCCTGGACGTGCTGCACCGGCTGCAGGCGACCCAGACCGGCGACCTGGCGGTCCGCTGGAACTGCAAGGCGGGCAAGTGCGGGTCCTGCTCGATGGAGATCAACGGGCGGCCCCGGCTGGCGTGCATGACGCGGATGAACCTGTTCGAGCCCGGGGAACCGATCACGCTCACCCCGGTGCGCACCTTCCCGGTCATCCGTGACCTGGTCACCGACGTGTCGTTCAACTACGCCAAGGCGCGGGAGATCCCGTCGTTCACTCCCGGCGCCGCGGTGAAGCCGGGCGAGTTCCGGATGCAGCAAACCGATGTGCAGCGGTCTCAGGAGTTCCGCAAGTGCATCGAGTGCTTCCTGTGCCAGAACGTGTGCCACGTGATCCGGGACCACCCGGAGAACGAGCGCCCGTTCGCCGGGCCGAGGTTCCTGATGCGCATCGCCGAACTGGAGATGCACCCGGCCGACACTGCCGACCGGCGGGAAATCGCCCAGGATGACTTCGGCCTCGGCTTCTGCAACATCACCAAGTGCTGCACCGAGGTCTGCCCGGAGAACATCAAGATCACCGACAACGCGCTGATCCCGATGAAGGAGCGGGTGGTCGGCCGCAAGTACGACCCGCTCGTCTGGCTCGGCTCGAAGATCAGCCGCCGCCAGCACCACGACACCCCGGCGGTGCCCCGCAAGAAGGGCTGACCGCCGGGCTGGGGCAAGGGCCGCGGCCGCTAATGCTGCCAGATGGCGCCGACGATGCCGCCCGAGCCCTGGCCGGGGACGATGAGCTCACCGGCGGCCCACACCGAGGCGCTGCCCGGCACGGCGGTGATCACGCTGGCCTGCTGCACCGTAGTACCGGTGGTCGCCGGCACCACCGTCCTGGTCCAGGATCCGCCGCTGGCCAGGTGGGCGAAGTAGTCGGTGAACCCAGGGCGCGGGCCGTTGAAGATCATCCAGAGGCCACCGCTGCCGTCGCTGGCCGTGGCGTCCACGCTGCTGGTGCGGTAGTGCAGCGGGACCGGCTGCCAGGCCGTCCCGTTCCAGTGTTCCAGGGACGTGGTCCCGGGGGAGCCCTGGTTTTTCGCGACGTACTGCTCCAGCCACAGGTCTGACGGGCCACTCGAAGCCGGTGCGTTGAAGAATGCGCTGTCCCCGGGCGGGACCGTCGGCGTGGGCAGCGCGAGCGTGCTCCACGCGGTCCCGTCCCAGTGCATGAGGACTTGGCCGCCACTGAGGTTGCCAGGGGTGCCGAGCGCCCAGATGTCGTTGCGGGCGACCGCGTCAACCTCGTCCGGGATCGCCGGGAGCAGGCGCTTGACCCAGGACTTGCCGTTGAAGTGACCGGCGTAGGGCGTCTGAGGGCTCAGCCCCTGCTGCCCGAGGGTGAAGAGCCAGACGTCGGAGGGCCCGAAGTCGGCGGCCGAAATCTGCACCACGCCGCTCTCGTTGAACCTGATCGCCCACGGTGGCAGGGCGCTGCTGGTCCAGGCCGTGCCGTCCCAGTGCAGCGCGGTCGCGTTGTTGTCGTATCCCTCGAACAGCCAGGCATCCGTGGCGGAGGCGGCGGCCACGGCGTCCGTGCTGGTGAGGTCCAGCCCGGACGTGGGCACGCGCCGCCAGGCACTGCCGCTCCAGTGCTCCACGATCGTGGCCGGCTTGTTGCCGCAGGGCGCATTGCACGAGCCCCAGACCGACCATGCGTCGGTCGCGCTGGTGGCGGTGAACCCGTCGCCGCCATTGCCGCCGCCGGGATCCAGGAGGTAGGTGACCCGGGGGCTCTGGCCGACGGTCGCGACGACCTGCCAGCCGGCCGTGGTCGCCCCCTGCGCGGGAACGAGGCCGGCGGCGGCCAGTGCGGCGGCGCCGGCGGCGGCGAGGGCGGGCCGGAGCAGGCGCATGCCGGGCACGGGGCCTCCAGGGGAAGAGCGTGAGTGATTGTCCGGTTTGCCGGTTCCGAGACGGGAACCTAGCATTGCTTTCCGCCGGGCGCCACAACGCCCGGCACAGCTTGGGCAGCCGCGCCACCCGGAGGTCTCCGGCGGGAGAATCCAGAGCAAAATTCCCACCGGCCGGCCGCGCCGCGAACGCGCACTCCGTACCATGAGACGGTGCAGGCCAGCGCCCCTTGGGGGATGGCGTGCCGCACCACAACCTCCCCCAGGGCGAAAGGGCCGGCATGACCGACCTGACCTTGTTCCAGTCCGGCGCGGCGCTCGCCTCGGCCAGCGCGCACGGCTGCCCGGCACACATCACCTACCTCGAAGCAGGCGTGGTCGGCCTCGTCCAGGGCGTGACCGAGCTTTTCCCGGTGTCCAGCCTGGGCCACAACGTGCTCATCCCCGCCCTGGTCGGCGGCTGCTGGGCACACGACCTCAACGTCGCCGCGCCCGAGTCGCCCTACCTGGCCTTCATCGTCGGCCTGCATGTGGCGACCGCGATCGCTCTGCTCATCTACTTCTGGAAGGACTGGATCCGGATCATCGGCGGGTTCTTCAGCTCGCTGGGGCACGTCGCCCGGCCGGAGCAGGGCACCAGCAGGTGGCAGCTGCGATCGGTCAACGAGAAGCTGGCCTGGATGATCATCGTGGCCACGATCCCGGTGGGCCTGGTCGGAGTCGTCTTCGAGCACGAGTTCCGGGTGTTCTTCGGCAAGCCCATCCGCGCCGCGATCTTCCTGGCCATCAACGGCGTGATCCTGATCGCCGGGGAGAAGTTCCGGCGGCGGGCCTCGGTGCAGGCCGACCAGGAAGTCGCCGCGGAACGCGAGCGGGAGCGGGACATGGTGGCCGTCGGCACGCAGCGGCGCACCGGCGGCGCCCGGCACGCGGCCGGCCACCAGGCGGTCCGGTCCGCGGAACTGGCGGACGCGCTCGCGGCCGACCGGCGGCTGGCCCAGCAGGGCAACTGGCAGGCGCTCATCATCGGCAGCTCGCAGATCCTGGCACTGCTGGCGGGCATCAGCCGGGACGGGGTGTGCATGGTGTCGGGCATGTTCCGCGGGCTGTCCCGCGCGGACGCGGCCCGGTTCGCCTTCCTGCTCGCCACGCCGGTCATCCTGGCCGCGGGGGTGCTGAAGATCCCCGACCTGTACGGGCCGCTCGGCAAGGACATCCACGGGCAGGTGTACTTCGGCAGCGTGCTGTCCGGCGTCGGCGCCTACCTGTCGGTGCGGTTCCTGATGAAGTACTTCCAGACCCGCACGCTGACCCCGTTCGGCATCTACTGCCTGGTGGCCGGGCTCGCCAGCATCGTCTACCTCGGCGTCATCAAGTAAGGCGCGGCCCGGCCGGGCCCGTGGCCGGTGGTGTTATTCGGTCTCGCCGCGGGAGCGCCGGGCCGCGCTGCCTGGCCCGCTCCTTGCCGTCGAGCACGGCCTTGCGCAACCGGACCGCGGTCGGGGTGATCTCCACGCACTCGTCGGGCGCGCAGAACTCCAGCGCCTGTTCCAGGCTGAGCACCCGGGGCGGCACCAGCCGCTCCAGTTCCTCGGCGGTGGACTGGCGCACGTTGGTGAGCTTGCGCTCCCTGGTGATGTTCACGTCCATGTCGTCGGACCGGGAGTTCTCACCGACGATCATGCCCTCGTAGACCTCGGTCCCCGGGGTCACCATCAGGGAGCCGCGCTCCTGCAGGGAGAAGCAGGCGTAGGTGGTGACCGCACCGGCCCGGTCGGCCACCAGCGACCCGGTGGGCCGGACGCGCATCGGCCCGAACCACGGCTCGAAGCCCTCGAACACATGATGGGCGATGGCGGTCCCCCTGGTGTCGGTGAGGAACTGGGTGCGGAACCCGATAAGCCCGCGCGCCGGGACCGTGTAGTCGAGCCGGACCCAGCCCGTGCCGTGGTTGATCATGGTCTCCATCCGGCCCTTGCGCCCGGCGAGCAGCCCGGTGACCGCGCCCAGGTACTCCTCAGGCACGTCCACGGCCAGCCGTTCGACCGGTTCGTGCAGCACGCCGTCGATGTCCTTGGTGACCACGGTGGGACGGCCCACGGTGAGCTCGTAGCCCTCCCGGCGCATGGTCTCGACCAGCACCGCCAGCGCCAGCTCACCGCGCCCCTGCACCTCCCAGGTGTCCGGGCGCTCGGTCGGCAGCACCCGCAGTGACACGTTGCCGACCAGTTCCCGGTCCAGCCGGTCGCGCACCAGCCGGGCGGTGACCTTGGTGCCCTTCTCGCGGCCCACCGAGCGGGGCGGTGTTCACCCCGATCGTCACCGAGACCGCCGGCTCGTCCACGGTGATCAGCGGCAGCGGCCGCGGGTCCTCGGCGTCGGCGAGGGTCTCACCGATCATGATGTCGCTGATGCCCGCGACCGCGATGATGTCCCCCGGGCCGGCGGACTGCGCGGGCACCCGGTCCAGCGCCTCCGTCAGGAACAGCTCGCTGATCTTCACCCGCTCCACCGAGCCGTCCCGGCGGCACCACGCCACCTGCTGCCCCCGGTTGATCGTCCCGTTGTGCACCCGGCACAGGGCGATACGGCCCAGGTAGGACGACGCGTCCAGGTTGGTGACCTGCGCCTGCAGCGGCGCGTCCGGGTCGTAGGCCGGGGCAGGCACGTGGTCCCGCAGCACGGCGAACAGCGGCTCCAGGTCGGGCGAGTCCGGCAGGGTGCCGTCGGCGGGCCGCTCCAGCGACGCACGGCCGGCCCGGGCGGAGGCGTACACGATCGGGAACTCGATCTGCTCCTCGGTCGCGTCGAGGTCCAGGAACAGCTCGTAGCAGGCGTCCACGACCTCGGCGATCCGCGCGTCGGCCCGGTCCACCTTGTTGATCACCAGGATGACCGGGAGGTTCGCCTCCAGCGTCTTGCGCAGCACGAACCTGGTCTGCGGGAGCGGGCCCTCGCCCGCGTCCACGAGCAGCAGCACCCCGTCCACCATGGAGAGCCCGCGCTCCACCTCACCGCCGAAGTCCGCGTGCCCGGGCGTGTCCACGATGTTGATGGTCAGCCCGCCGTGCTGGACGGCGGTGTTCTTGGCCAGGATCGTGATGCCCTTCTCCCGCTCCAGGTCACCGGAGTCGAGCACGCGCTCGGCCACCCGCTCATTCGCGCGAAATGCCCCGGACTGCCAGAGCATCGCGTCGACCAGGGTGGTCTTGCCATGGTCGACGTGGGCAACGATCGCGACGTTGCGCAGGTCATCGCGGGCCGACAGCGCGCGTGCGGGCATCATGAAGCCTTACTAGATAAGGGTGTGGTTGGTGCGGCTGTGCCGCCAGGCCATTCTAGCCAGCAGAGGCAACGGGCTCTTGAGCGGCTCTTCACTGAGTCTTAACGAACATCGTGGTCTGCTCATTCCTTGTGCAGACCGGTTACGACCACGACCTTACGGGACAGGCCCGGTGCGACGGGCTGTCCTGGCTGCGTGGTTGCCGCCACCCCCACGAGCCGGCCGCCGCGACCCCCCACGCGGCGGCCATCATGGTCCCTGGCACTGCCCAGCCTTGCCCCCCGCAGGCAGCGCTGGGCGGTGCCAGGACTGCGCCCGGGCCGCCCGGAATGCTTCCACGCTGTGCCAGCCTGCTGCCCCCGCTCCGGGCTGGCGCAGCGTGGACGTTCGCACCCGTGCCGCCTGCCGGCGCAGGTACGGGCAGCGGCGGCTTGCGGGCAGCGGCGGCGTGACGGCTAATTAGGCCAATAGAGCCAGACATCACCGGTATCAGGGTCTTCGACCCGAGTCGAGCCGATACCTTCCTCTTGTGGTGCAGTTGCTGCTGGTGGAGGACGATGCGGCGATCCGTGGTGCGCTGATCCGGGCGCTGACCGAGCGGGGGCACGCGGTCGCCAGCTCTCCCGGTGCCATGGGTGCCCTGCGGCAGATCCTGGAATCCCCGCCCGACCTGGTGCTGCTCGACCTCGGCCTGCCGGACCTGGAGGGGTATGAGGCGCTGCGGATGATCCGCGCGGTGAGCGCGGTGCCCGTGGTCGTCATCACCGCCCGCGACGACGAGGCCGAGATCATCCGGGTGCTCGACGCCGGTGCCGACGACTATGTGATCAAGCCCTTTGGCGGAGGGCAGATCGACGCGCGGATCCGCGCGGTGCTGCGCCGGACCAGCCAGCCCGGCGACGGCCGCGGCGGTCCGCTGGAGGTCGGCGGGCTCCGGCTGGACATCGATGCGCACGTGGCGACCCTGGACGGCGTGACCCTCGACCTGAGCCGGCGGGAGTTCGACCTGCTGCACTACCTCGCGCTGCACGCGGGCCAGGTGGTGGCCCGGCGGGACCTGCTCACCAACGTGTGGCGGATGCCCTACGGCGGGGCCGACAAGACGGTGGACGTGCATATCTCGTGGCTGCGCCGCAAGCTGGGGGAGACGGCGCAGCATCCGCGGTACCTGCACACCGTGCGCGGTGTCGGAGTCAAGCTCAGCGCCCCACCGTGAGCCCGGCCATGAGACTGCGCATCATCCTGCTCGTGGTGGCGGCCAGTTCGCTGGTGCTGGTCTCCTTCCTGATCCCGCTCGCGCTGGTGCTCCGTACCCTGGCGGCGGACCGCGCGGTCGATTCGGCGACCGTCCATGCCCGGTCGCTCGCCCCGCTGGTGGCCAGGCCGCAGGCCGGCGGCATGCGGCCCGGCATCACCAGGGTGAACGAACAGGACAAGGCCAGCCCGGTGGCCGTGTACCTGCGGGGCGCGATCGTGGCCGGCCCGGAGCCACAGTCCAGCGTGCTGCCCCTGGCCCGGCGCGGGCGCAGCTTCACCGCCGCCATACCGGGCGGGGTGGAGGTCCTGGTGGCCGTCCGGCAGGGGCCAGGTGCCACGGCGGTGATCCTGACGTTCGTGCCCGACAGCGAGTTGCACGACGGGGTGGCCCGCACCTGGCTGCTGCTCGGCCTCGCGGGCCTCGGCGTGCTGGCGCTCAGCGTGGCCGTCGCCGACCGGCTCGCGCGATCCCTGGTGCGCCCGCTCGCGGGCGTCGCCCGGGCCGCGGACCGCCTGGCCGCCGGGGACCTGTCCGCCAGGGCCGAGCTGGCCGGGCCGCCCGAGGTCCGCAGCGCCGGCGAGGGCCTGAACAGATTGGCCCGGCGCATCGGGGAACTGCTCGCGTACGAACGGGAGACGATAGCCGATGTGTCGCACCGCCTGCGCACCCCGATGACGGCGCTGCGGATCGACGCGGAATCGCTGCGCGACCACGTCGAGCGGGCCCAGATGCTCATCGGCCTCGACGCGCTGGAACAGACCGTGGACGAGGTCATCCGCGCGGCCAGAAGGCCCGCCAGGATCGGCCTGGTGACGTGCGACGCGGTGGCCGTGGTTGCCGAGCGCACGGCGTTCTGGCGGCCGCTGGCCGAGGACACCGACCGGGCGATGACCGTCGAACTGGCGGACGGCGAGCTGCCGGTGCGGGTGACCGGCGAGGATCTGGGGACCTGCATGGACATCATGCTGGAGAACGTCTTCGCGCATACTCCCGAGGGCGCGGCGCTGGCCGTCCGGCTCAGCCGCCGGGCGGCGGGGGGAGCATGGCTGGTGGTGGCGGACGACGGGCCGGGATTCGGCAACGCGGGCCCGCCCGAGCGGGGCAACTCCGGCGGCGGCTCCACCGGGCTTGGCCTCGACATCGTCCGCCGGATCGCCGAAGCCTCTGGTGGCACGCTGACCCTCGGCCGCTCGGCCTCGGGCGGCGGCGCGGTGACCGTGGGCCTGGGGGCCGCCACCAGGCCCGTGGACGGGATGCGGCGGCACCGGCGCACCCGCAGCGGCGCGCCCGTCAGCACCGAGCCCACGTCGTACTTCTGGCTCGAAGGTGAGTAGAACACACATTCGATAACCTGCTATCATTGAGGCATGGCAGCTTATATGCCGCCCGGATGGCCGCCAGGGGTGCACCCGCCGGGCAGCGAAGACTTCGAACGAACCGCGCAGGCCTGGCTGCTCGACACGGTTCCCGCCGACTACCGGCTGCACGGGGTGCTGCGCCGCTACCCGCTGGCGCTGGCCGCGATGGCCGCCCATCACACGAAGGCGTGTGTGGCGGGGGCCCGCGATGGCTACCGCACCGCGCGCACCGAGCTGGGGAATGCGCTCCCGGCGCACGCACTCGACGCGGTGCTCACCGCCTACCGGGCGGAGGGCCGCAGGCTCGTCGCCACCGCCCACGCGGTAGACCTGGTGGCAAGGGCGCTGCGCGGTGAGGTGTTCACCCCGCAACTCCAGGATGCTCCCCCGCCGGGCGACCGGCGCGGGCCGGCTGCCGAGGACGAACTCAGCGCCAGGCGCGTGGCTGTGGGCAGCGGCGGGGAGGGCCCGGCCGAGCAGCCGGGCCGCGATGGACCGGCGAAGCCACGCAAGGCGCAGGCCGCCCAGCGGCCCGCGCGCGGCGGCGGGACCGCCCGGCGCAAGAACCGGCCCAGCGACAAGCAGGCGGCGGCGGGCTGAGCGGCGGAATCCGGTGCCGCCGGAATCCGGTGGCACCGGGCACCTCAGGACTTGTGGCCCACCAGCCTGGCCGGGTCGAGTTCCGCCCGGCCGGCGTCGAAGGCGGCACGGTTCAATGCCAGCCCGATCCGGCACGCGAGATCGGCGGCCAGGGCCGACACGTCATGCGGCAGCCGGTCCTGCCCGCCGTCCCCGATGACGAGCACGCCGATCGCGTCGCGGGTCGCCGAGCGGGAAGCACCAGGCGGTGTCGGTGGCCAGTTCGCCGGCCCGGGCGGGGCGCCAGCCATGTCCCCGACCACCAGGGGCCAGCGGCGGCCCGGGCGGGGGGCCGCCCCGCGGCCCGCCGAGAAGTCGGGCGCCGTCACCTGGCACACCCGGTCCAGCAGCCAGGCCAGGGCGCCCGCCAGGCGGTCGTCACCGTGCCGCGTGTACGACGTCCGGAGCCCGCCATCACCGGCCAGGGCCCCCGCGGCGAGCGCCGGAGCCCGCGCGTCCCCGGGCAGCAGCACCGCGCACCAGGGCGCCAGCCTGGGCACCATGGCCCGGCCCACCAGTTCGATGATCTCCTCCCGGCGCGGCCCCCAACGAGCAGTCCGCGAGCCTCGCCGAGCGCGCTGATCCGGTCCCGCCTGGTCCGCTCCAGTTCGGCCAGCCAGGCCCGTTGCAGTGCGGGGCCGGACCGGTCGGCGATCCGCTGCAACCGGGCCGTCTCCGGGTCGCCGAACCTGCCCACCGCGGAAGCGGCCGCGAGCAGGCCGGTGACGCGCCCGTCGACCACGAACGGGAACGGTGACCACGGACGGCGGCGCGGCGGGACTCGTCCTCCGGCGCGGCGATGCTGCCCGCGGCCGCCCGCAGCCGGAGATCCCCGTCCTCGTCGGCCATCATCGCGAAGGCCGCGTCGGCGCCGACGGCCACGCGGGCCGACTCGACCGTGCCCGACAGCAGTTGCTGGTACCCGCTCTCGGCCGGCGCAGCCGGGCTGTCCGCGCCGCCGGGCGCGGCAGTCCGCCAGCGACTCCGGCGAGGGACGCAGCGCGGTCGGCGAGCGCGGCCGTGATCCCGATCGCGTCGGCCAGTTCGCCCGCGGCGGCGTCCTCGTCGCCGGGACCGCCGGCCAGCCCCGATCCTGCCCCGTCGAGCGCCAGCCGGAACCAGACCGCCTTGCTGGCCGCGCCCGTAGGCGACCCCCCAGGCGGTCGCCAGCGCGGCGGGCAGCAGCAGCCCGCGGCCGCCGGTGCGCTCGGTCGGGCACGGCCTCCCGCTCGGGCGTCTCGGGGACCAGCCGCGCCGGATGGCCGTCGCTGACGACCACCTCGACCGCGCCGTCGGAGAGCCTGCACGTAACCTGCACCGGCGTCCCCGCGTGCACCACGGCGTTGGTGACCAGCTCGCTGGTCAGCAGCACCGCGTCGTCGACCAGCCCGTGCCCATCGGCTGCCGCACCGGTCACCAGCCAGTCCTGGAGCGTGTCGCGCACAAACCGCCGCGCCGCGGCAGCGGCCGTCGGCTCCGGCTGGTACGCCGCGCTCGCGACGAGATCGTCTGGTCCCACGCGCCTCTCGGATCGTTACTGGGAGTGCCTGCCTCCATCGTGACAGACTCGCGAATCCTTTCCTCGCAGTTCAGCAACTATCACTAGGCGGGAGGGTGGCCTCCCCGGCGTCCGGCACCGGCGGCTTCCAGCCGCTGCCCGGCACGTACTCACGCACGATTTTCGCCGGAACCCCAGCCACGACGCACCGGTCCGGCACCACCCCGCGTACCACGGATCCGGCCGCGACGACCACGTTGCCGCCGATGGCCGCGCCTGGCAGCACGACGACCCCGGCCCCCAGCCAGCTTCCGGGACCGATCGAGACCGGCGGTGTTGCTCGGCCACTGCCGCCCGATGGGGACGTCGGGGTCGGTGTAGCCGTGGTTCTGGTCGGTGATGTACACGTACGGGCCGGTGAAAGACGTCATCGCCGATCGCGATCGAGTAATGGGCGACGATGTGGCTGCCCCGGCCGATGATGCACCGGTCCCCGATCCGCAGCACCGGCGCCTCGCCCAGGTCCTGGCCGGGACCATGCCGGCGCTCAGGCTGACCTGCGCCCCGATCATCGTCCCGGTACCGATCTCGATCCACTCCTCGCCGTACAGAGCACCGGTGGGAAAGCCGATAAGCGACCCCATGCCGAACGCGCCGAACGGCCTGGCCGGCCGGGTTCTCGCCGTGATCACCCCGGCCCGCGCGCCGCGTCCCACAGGCCGTGCACGGCGCGCGCAGGCCACCCGGCGCCGGTATCGGCAGAGCGCCCTTCCCCGACATGGCCGAGAACGTTACCGGTCCGTGGCGGCGAGCTGGCCGCAGGCCGCCGCGATCTCCCGGCCCCGGGTGTCCCGCACGGTGCAGGGCACCCCGGCCGCGGCGACCCGCCGGACGAACTCCTGCTCGGCCGGTCTTGGGCGAGGCGTCCCACTTGCTGCCGGGCGTCGGGTTCAGCGGGATCACGTTCACGTGGACCAGCGGGCCGAGCGCGCGGTGCAGCAGGCTGCCGAGCAGGTCGGCCCGCCACGGCTGGTCGTTCACGTCCCGGATGAGTGCGTACTCGACCGATACCCGGCGCCCGGTGCGGTCGGCGTACTAGCGAGCGGCGCCGAGCACCTCGGCCACCTTCCACCGGGTGTTCACCGGCACAAGCTCGTCGCGCAACTCGTCGTCGGGGGCATGCAGGGACACGGCCAGCGTCACGGCAAGACCTTCGTCCGCCAGCCGGCGTATGGCGGGCACCAGCCCAACCGTGGAGACGGTGACCGAGCGCTGAGAGATGCCGAAACCGCGCGGGCACCGGATCGCAGATCCGGCGCACCGCGTCCGACCGTGCGCCGGTAGTTCGCCAGCGGCTCGCCCATGCCCATGAACACCACGTTGGACAGCCGGCCCGGCGGCCCGAGCCGCCGTCCCGCACCGTCGCCGCGGCGGCGCGGACCTGGTCGACGATCTCCGCCGTGGACAGGTTCCGCCGCAGCCCGCCCTGGCCGGTGGCACAGAACGGGCAGGCCATCCCGCAGCCCGCCTGGCTGGACACGCAGACCGTGGCCCGGTCCGGGTAGCGCATGACCACGCTTTCCAGCAGCGTGCCGTCGTGGGCCCGCCACAGCGTCTTGCGGGTGGCGCCGTCGTCGCAGCTCGACCGCGCGGACCTCGGTGAGCAGCGGCGGCAGCAGCTCGCGCGCCAGCGCGGTCCCGCGAGCCGCGGCCGGGATGTCGGTCATGCCGGGCGCGTCCACGCTCAGCCGGCCGAAGTAGTGCCGGGACAGCTGCGTGGCCCGCATCGGCTTCTCGCCCAGCGCGGCGACCGCCTCGGTGCGCTGTTGCGGCGACAGGTCGGCCAGATGACGCGGTGGCTGGCCGCGGCGCGGGGCGTCGAAGACGAGCGGCAGCGAAGACATGGCAATTCCAGTGTCCCAGTTGTCCCGGCCCGCCATCATGACCTGCGCCGATTCAGTAGATTTCGGCATGTCTTCGATGCGCAACAGGCCGAGAGGTTCCCGGCCCGGTGCGTTCGCCGGGCAGCCGGGAACGGTGCTCGAAAGCGAGAGCCCCTACGGCAGCCGCCGGCTCGTGGTCGAGTACGACGGCGCGACCACCGTCCGCCTACCTGCACGACGCCGGACGCGGTGCTGGGCGCCGCGTGGATCGCCAACCACGAGCAGGCGCCGTCCAGCACGGACCTGTCCCGGCTCGACGCCGGCCAGGCGCCGCTGATGCCCGCCGCGCACACCAAGCACCCCGGCGGGCGCGCGCCGCTGGACGCGCGGACGCTGCGCGCGCTGTGGTTCGAGGAAGGCGACGGCGTCGCCGTCATCGAGGGCGGGCAGTTGCTCGCCGTCATCCCCGGCTGGTCCGACATGGCCCGGGGCATGCCCGGCTACAGCAGGGACGTGATCGGGCAGACGCCCGTTCGGCTGGTCACTCGATGACGCGATGGAAGGGCTCGGCCCCCGGGCGGACCGGGCGACGGCGTTCTGGCGGTGGCGGCAGCGGGACGACTCATGGGCGTCGTTCCAGCGTTCCATGCTCGGCCACCTGCTGGCCCGGCTCGGGCCCGGCTCCAGGTACTGGGAGTGTCAGCGGCGGCAAGCAGCCGATGGTCGGCGTCTCCGAGCGGCCGCCGACCGCGCAGCGGCCATACACGGTGCTGTCCACGGTCGGCATGAGCTGCCAGCGGATGCCCGTGGTGGAGCAGGCGATGGAGGACGCCGAGCGGCCTGCGCGCGGATCGAGCTGGCCATCGCCACGACCATGCCCAGCCGGGACGCCGCCCGCGTCTTCCTGTGGCTCGCCCAGTATCCGTGGCGGGCGGTGACGTGGTTCGGCACCGGGCACACGGTGCGCTGGTACCACGAGCCGGGAACCTTCCCGCTCGGCGGTGGCAGGGAGGCCGTGCTGCTGCTCGACGACCCGTCCCACCTGCATCGGGCCCGGAGGTGCCCGACCTGAGCGGGTTCTCGGTGGGCGGCGACCCGGCGCGCTGGCTGTGGATCATCCCGATCACCGAGCGGGAGCGGCTGATCGCCAAGGAACGCGGCGCCGCCAGCCTGGTCACCCAGCTCGCCGCGCAGCGCCGGAGCTGGGTGGCCAGCCTGTAGCCGGCGGTCACGGCCGGCGCCGCGCCTAGTGGACGTGCAGGTTGATTCCCAGCAGCGCCAGCCACCACAGCAGGATGGCGAGAACGGCCGACAGAATGCCCTTGAGCAGCGCTCAGATGCAGGTAGCCCCTGGCCCATGCGACGAATATCGCCGATCGCGAGATAGAGAAGGAAGATAATGCCGATAGGCCGCCTTAGCATGGCTCTGGCCGCTCCCTATCCGCGGTGGAAGGGTACGAGATGCACCCATCTACCCGCTGGGCGGAATGCAAACTAGGGCGCATATCGGTGCTGGCAGGCGGCTCGCCTCGGTGCTGAGAGGTGGCGCGCCTGCCCGCTGGCGGGCGGCGCGCCTCAGCGCTGCGACGCGGGGACGAAGACCAGCAGGAGGAGCCAGACCACCGGCGCGCTGACCAGCAGCGAGTCGATCCGGTCCAGGACTCCGCCGTGGCCGGGCAGCACCGAGCCCATGTCCTTGATCCCCAGATCCCGCTTGATCATCGACTCGGTCAGGTCGCCGAGGGTGGCCGCGGCGAGGACCGCCGGCGCCGACCAGGATGCCCTGCCAGACGGCACCGTGCAGCAGGGCAGGCAGGCTGATCGCCCCGCCCAGCAGGCAGGCGAACGCCGAGCCGCCGAACCCCTCCCAGGTCTTCTTGGGGCTGATCGACGGGGCCATCAGATGGCGGCCGACCGGATGCCGGCGAAGTAGCCGCCGACGTCGCTGCACACCGTCAGGATGAGGAACACCAGCGTGCGCCGGGGGCCGTCGGCGCGGGGACAGCATGAGGCCGACGAAGCAGGCCGGCAGCGGCAGGCAGCCGAGGGCGAAGACCCCGGCCGTGATGTCCCGCAGGTAGCCGTCGGATTCCGCCGGGAAGCCGCCAGGCGATGATCGCGATCACGGTGATCGCGATGCACGCGCCAGGACGGCGCGCTCCCCCTGCCAGTAGGACAGGGCGAACGCCACGGCGCCGCCCGCGGCCACCGGGATCAGCGGGCAGCTTGATCTCCCGGCCCGCCAGGGCCCTGGTGCAGTTCCCACAGCGCGATGCCGACCATCGCGGCGATGACGACCAGGAAGGTGACCTTCACCGTGAACAGCGTGAGAATGGCGATCCCGCCCAGGGCGAGGCTGACGATGATCGCGACGGGCAGGTTGCGCCCGGCTCGCCGCTGCCGCTGCTCCGGCCGAGCCGGCTCCCCGGAACGTCAGCAGGCAGATCAGACCTCAAGCAGTTCGGTTTCCTTGTGCTTGAGCAACTCGTCCACCTGGGCCACGTAGGTGTGGGTGAGGTCTTCGAGTTCCCGCTCCGCCCGGTGCACCTCGTCCTCGCCCGCGTCGCCGCCCTTGACCAGCTTGTCCAGCGAGTCCTTGGCGTGCCGGCGGATGTTGCGGATGGAGACCCGGCTGTCCTCCGCCTTGTGCCGGGCGACCTTGATGTATTCCCGGCGCCGTTCCTCGGAAAGCTCGGGGAAGACGACCCGGATGATATTGCCGTCATTGGCCGGGTTCACGCCCAGGTCGCTGTTGCGGATCGCCTTCTCAATGGCCGCCAGCGACGACTTGTCAAAGGGCTGGATGACCACCATCCGCGGCTCGGGAATGTGGAACGAGGCCAACTGGTTCACCGGCGTCGGGGTGCCGTAGTACTCGGCCGTGATCTTGGCGAACATCGCCGGATGTGCCCGTCCGGTGCGGATGACCGCGAACTCCTCCTTGGCCACAGCGACGGCCTTTTCCATCTTCTCCTCGGCCTCGAAGAGGGTCTCGTCTATCACAGCGGCTCCTGTCCCATCGCGTGCCTGCCGCGGCTGTCAGCCGCGGGCGTCGGCGTCCTCAGGCCTGCTGACCAGCGTGCCGATCTTCTCCCCGCGCACCGCCCGGACGATGTTGCCCTTCTCGTTCAGATCGAAGACGACGATGGGCAGGCCGTTGTCCATGCACAGGCTCACCGCCGTGCTGTCCATGAACTTCAGCTCCAGGCGGAGCACCTCGCCGTAGTCAAGCTGATGGAACCGCACAGCGTCGGGCATGGTGCGCGGATCCGCGTCGTAGACCCCGTCCACCTGCGTCCCCTTGAGCAGCGCCTCGGCGCCGATCTCCAGCGCACGCTGGGCCGCGCAGGTGTCGGTGGAGAAGAACGGGGCGCCGAGCCCAGCGCCGAAAATAACGATCCGCCCCTTCTCCAGGTGGCGGATCGCACGGCGGGGGATGTATGGCTCGGCCACCTGCCCCATGGTGATGGCGGTCTGGACCCGGGTGTCCACGCCGAGCTTCTCCAGCACGTCCTGCAGCGCGAGACAGTTGATCACCGTGCCGAGCATGCCCATGTAGTCGGCCCTGGCCCGGTCGATGCCGCTCTCGGCCAGTTCCCGCCCGCGGAACATGTTCCCGCCGCCGACGACCGCCGCGACCTGGACCCCCTCCTTCACGACGGAAACGATCTCCCTGGCGATGCGCTGGACCACGCTGGGGGAGATGCCCAGCGGCTCGTCGCCGGAGAACGCCTCGCCGGACAGCTTGACCACGACACGCCCCCAGGGACGGTGCGCCCGGTCGGGGCGCCCATCGACCTGGGCCGCTTCCGCGGGCGGATGGCCATTACCTGTGGAGGCGGCGTCTCGCACGGTGGAGCCGAGCACGCGCGCCGCGCCGTCCCCCCTGTCGGCGCTGTTTTCCACGAGGCCGCCTCCTTGCCTGTCCGGGTTCGCTCCCGCGTTCCTCAGCCTGCCTGGCCTATCTGGAAGCGGGCGAACGCCTGCACCGTGACGCCCTGCTCGCTGAGCATCTGCTTGATCGTCTTCTTGGGCTCCTTGACGAACGGCTGCTCGATCAGCGCGACGTCCTTGAAGAACGAGCCCAGCCGGCCCTCGACGATCCTGGGGATCGCCTGCTCCGGCTTGCCCTCGTCGCGGGTGATCTGCTCCGCGAGGCTGCGCTCCTTCTCGACGATGTCGGCCGGCACCTGGTCGCGGGTCACGTACTGCGGCCGCATCGCCGCGATCTGCTGGGCGACGTCCTTGCCCGCCTGCTCGTTCGGCTGGTCCAACTGCACGAGCACGCCCACGGTCGGCGGCAGCGCCCGGTCGGAGCGGTGCAGGTAACTGGCGACATAGCCGCCCTCGAGCAGGGCGTACCGGCCGAGTTCGATCTTCTCCTTGAGCGAGGCGCCGGCCTCGTCGATGAGCTGCTGTGCGGTGACCCCGGGACGGACCTCCAGCGCCAGCAGGGCCAGCCGGTCGGCGGGCCGCTGCGCCAGCGCGGCGTCGGTGATGTCGGCCGCTACCTGCTGGAACAGGTCGGTCTTCGCGACGAAGTCGGTCTCGCAGTTCAGCTCGACCAGGACCCCGGCGCTGGTGCCGTCAAGCGCGGCCGCGACCAGGCCGTTGGCCGCGGTCCTCGAGTCGCCGCTTGTCCACGTCCTTGGCACCCCTTGAGCCGCAACAGCTTCGACCGCCTTCTCGAACTCGCCGGCGGCCTCGGTCAGCGCGTTCTTGCAGTCCATCATCCCTGCGCCGGTGGCGTCGCGAAGCCGCTTCACATCCGCGCTGGTCACGTTCCCCATGTCCTCATCTCTCACTGTCTGATCTCATGCCTGATCAGTCTCGCCGGCTGGCCCGCGCCGCAGTGGCCCCGGCCAGGTGCGTTGCTTACTCCGCGGCGACCGCGTCACCCGCCGAGGGCTCGGCCGCGGCAGCGTCGGCGCCGTCGGCACCTTCAGCGGCGGGTGCGTCCCCGTCGGGGCTGGCCTGCGCTGCGGCGCCGTCCGAAGCCGCAGCGTCCGCGCTGTCTGCGGCTTCAGCGGCTGCCGGAGCAGCCTCAGCCGCAGCGGAATCGGCGGCGGCGGCCTCAGCCGGGGCAGCAGCCTCCGCCGGAGCAGCGGCCACCGGAGCAGCGGCATCCGCTGCCGCAGGAGCCTCGGCGGGGGGAGCCTCAGCCGGAGCAGCCTCAGCCGGAGCAGCGGCATCCGCTGGCGCAGGAACCTCCGCGGGAGCAGCCTCAGCCGGGGCAGCCTCCACCGGAGCAGCCTCAGCCGGAGCAGCCTCAGCCGGAGCAGCGGCATCCGCTGGCGCAGGAGCCTCAGCCGGGGCAGCCTCAGCCGGAGCAGCGGCATCCGCTGGCGCAGGAGCCTCAGCCGGGGCAGCCTCCACCGGGGCAGCGGCATCCGCTGCCGCAGGCGGCCTCAGCCGGGGCAGCCTCCGCCGGGGCAGCGGCATCCGCTGCCGCAGGGGCCGCGGCCGCACCGTTGCGCGGCGCGGGCACGCTCGCGCCATTTTCGGCGCCCTTGCGCTCCAGCAGCTCCCGCTCCCACTCGGCCAGCGGCTCCTCGGCGCCCAGGTCGCCCGCGGGCGACGGCTTGTCGTCGGTGTCGGCCTCCCGCCGCGGGCCATCAGCCCGTCAGCGACCGCGTCGGCGACCACCCGGGTGAGCAGCGACACGCTGCGGATCGCGTCGTCGTTGCCGGGGATCGGGTAGTCCACCTCGTCGGGGTCGCAGTTGGTGTCCAGGACGGCGATCACCGGGATGCCGAGCTTGCGCGCCTCGCTGACGGCGATGTGCTCCTTCTTGGTGTCCACCACCCACAGCGCGCTGGGCACCCGGGCCATGTCCTTGATGCCGCCGAGCGAGCGGTCCAGCTTGTCGCGCTCGCGGCGCAGGTGCAGCAGTTCCTTCTTGGTCATGCCGGAGCCGGGCACGTCGTCGAAGTCGATCTCTTCGAGTTCCTTGAGCCGCTGCAGGCGCTTGTGCACCGTCTGGAAGTTGGTGAGCATCCCGCCGAGCCAGCGCTGGTTGACGAACGGCATGCCGACCCGGCGCGCCTGGTCCGCGATCGCTTCCTGCGCCTGCTTCTTGGTGCCGACGTACAGGACCGTGCCGCCATGCGCCACGGTCTCCCTGATGAACTCGTAGGCCTTGTCGATGTAGTCGAGCGACTGCTGGAGATCGATGATGTAGATGCCGTTGCGCTCCGCGAGAATGAACCGCTTCATCTTCGGGTTCCAGCGCCGGGTCTGGTGGCCGAAGTGAACGCCGCTCTCCAGCAGCTGCCGCATGGTGACGACCGGTGTCATACCGGTGTCCCCTTCCTGCTCATGCGCCGGTCCTGATGGCAGCGGCGCGCTCGGTTGGTCCTGGCGCCCGTGCGCACACACCGCGGTGAACGAAACCGCGGACCGAAGGGTGCGCACCGCGGGGAAGTCCCCGGCGGCGAGCGGGCGCGCGAATTTGGCCGGAAGACCGTACCCGCAAGGCTGCGAGCTCACCGGCCGCGCAGTAGTCTACCCGCTCCCGCCCCGGCGGCGCGCGCCGCGAAGAATGCCCGCTCCGGCGCTCCCGGCGAGCGATGCCCGCTCCGGTAGCGCTCCTGGCGAAGGGTGTGGCCCGGCGACGCTCTCCCGGGCCCCGGCAGCGGCCGTGCGGCCGCTGCAGTCCCCCGGGCCCCGGGTCTTCGGGGGATGGCGGCCGGCGCGGGCCGTCGTAGCGCATGACTGTCCGGCCGGCCTCAGGCGCGCGGGTGCGCCTGACGGTAGGCCGAGTGCAGGCGCTCGATCGAGACGTGCGTGTAGATCTGCGTGCTGGTCAGCGACGCGTGCCCGAGGATCTCCTGCACGCTGCGCAGGTCGGCGCCGCCTTCGAGCAGATGGGTCGCGGCCGCGTGCCGCAGCCCGTGCGGGCCGGAGTCGGGAGTGCCCGGCACCGCGGCGAGGCATGCGTGGACCACGCGGCGCGCGGTCCGCGGGTCGAGGCGCCCGCCGCGCGCCCCGAGGAACAGCGCGTGCCCGCTGGCCGGGGTCACCAGGACGGGGCGGCCCGACCGGTCCAGGCGCCCACCGCCTTGACGGCCGGGATCCCGGCGGGCACCGTGCGTTCCCGGTCGCCCTTGCCGAGCACCCGCACCGTGCGCCGGTCCTCATCGAGGTCGCCGAGGTCCAGGCCGCACAGCTCGCTGACCCGGATGCCCGTCGCGTAGCAGCAGTTCGCACGATCGCGGCGTCCCGCAGTCCCAGCGCCGCGTCCTCGGGCCCGGACGGCCCGTCCCCGCTGCGCCGCCGAACCCCGGCTGCCAGCCGGCCGCCGCCCAAGCACCGCGGCCACCTGGTCCTGCCGGAGCACCTCGGGGAGCCGCCGGGGTGTCCGCGGCATGCCGAGCAGCGGCCCGGGGTCGGACGGCATCAGGCCGCGGGCATGGGCGAACGCGGTGAACGTCCGGGCCGCGGCGGCGCGCCGGGCCAGCGTGGCGCGGGAGTGTGCCGCGGCCGTGCTGCTCCGCCAGCCAGGCCGCGCAGGATCCCGATGTCCGAGGTCCTCCGGGCCGGCGACCCCGGCGGACGGCGGCATGCTCGAGCAGCGACCGTGACATCCCCGAGGTAGGCCCGGACGGTGTGCCGGGACAGGCCCCGTTCGGCCTCGATGTGGTGCCGGAAGGCATCCAGGGCGGCGCCCAGCCGCGCGGGAAGCGGCGCGGGCTCGGGCGGCGCTCCCGGCCGGGGCGGCGCCCCGGACCGGGGGGATGCCACCGGCTCGGGGGATGCCACCGGTCAGCTCACTCCACGGTCACGCTCTTGGCCAGGTTCCTCGGCTTGTCGACGTCATTCCCGAGCGCGACCGCCGCGTGGTAGGCGAGCAGTTGCAGCGGCACCGACAGCAGGATCGGGTCCAGCTCGGGCTCGTTCTTGGGCACCTCCACCATGTCGTCGGCAAGCCTCGGGTCCAGCGTGCCATGGCCGACCACGAGGATCCGGCCGCGCCGCGCCTTGATCTCGCCCAGGGTCGAGATGTTCTTGTCGCGCAGCTCGTCATCGGGCACGATCGCGACCGTCGGCAGGTCCGGGCCCACCAGCGCCAGCGGCCCGTGCTTCAGCTCACTGGCCGGGTAGGCCTCCGCGTGCAGGTAGGAGACCTCCTTGAGCTTCTGCGCACCCTCCCTGGCGATCGGCCAGCCGCGGACCCGGCCGACGAAGAACATGCCCGTGGTAGCCGGTGAGGTCCTTGGCCAGCTCCGCGATCCGGTCCTCCTCGGCGAGGATCTGGGTGACCTGTCCGGGCAGCGCGTGCAGCCCGGCGATGACGCGGGCCCCGTCCGCCGGGGACAGGTCGTGGATCCGGCCGAGGTGCAGGGCCAGGAGGGAGAACACCACGCAGGTCGCGGTGAAGGTCTTGGTGGAGGTGACCGAGATCTCCGGGCCGGCGTGCAGGTACACGCCGCCCTCGCACTCCCGGGCGATGGCGCTGCCGACGGCGTTGACCACGCCGATCACGCGGCCGCCCTTGCGCTTCAGTTCCCGGACGGCGGCCAGGGTGTCGTGGGTCTCGCCGGACTGGCTCACCGCGATGTACAGCGTGTCCGCCTCGACCACCGGGTTGCGGTACCGGAACTCCGACGCGGTCTCGGCGTCCGCCGGGATCCGCGCTAGTTCCTCGATGAGCTGCGCGCCGACCTGCCCCGCGTAGAAGGCCGAGCCGCAGCCCAGGATCTTCACCCGCTGGATGGCCCGCGCCTCGCGGGCGTCGATGTTCAGGCCGCCCAGGTGGGCGGTGTTGAACCGCTCCTCCAGCCGGCCCCGGAGTGCCCGCTCCACGGTCCGGGGCTGCTCGTGGATCTCCTTGCGCATGAAGTGCGTGTAACCGTCGGCGGTGTAGGACCGCAGGTCGGCCTCGATGAGCAACGGCTCGTGGGTGGTGGTGCGGGCGTCCAGCGTGGAGGTATGGAAGCCGTCCGCGCGGACCGTCGCCACCTCACCGTCGTCCAGGTGCACCACCTGGCGGGTGTAGCGGACCAGCGCGGCGACATCCGAGGCGACGAACATCTCCTTGTCACCGATGCCGAGCACGACCGGGCTGCCGTTGCACGCGGCGACGACCCGGTCGGGCTGGCGGGCGTCCAGCACCGCGATGCCGTAGGTGCCGACCACGGAGGTGAGTGCCTGGCGGACCGCTTCCTCCAGGTCGATGCCGCCCTCGTGGTCCGCCGCGGTGCCGTTGGCGCGGCCGGCCTTGCCGGTGCCGCCCGCCGTGCCGCCGCTGGCGAGGGCGCTGCCGTTCGCCGTGCTGCCGTTGCGCGCGCCGCCACGCTCCTCGGCGCTGCCCTGCTCGGCGCCGTCCGCGCCGCCTGCCACGGCGGCGGGTGCCGGCAGGTAGCCGCCGGCCCGGGCGATCAGGTGCGCCAGGACCTCGCTGTCGGTGTCCGAGAGGAACTCCGCGCCCTCGGCGATCAGCTTGGCACGCAGTTCGTCCGCGTTCTCGATGATCCCGTTGTGGACCACGGCGACCGGCCCGACGACGTGCGGGTGGGCGTTGACGTCGTTCGGCTCGCCGTGGGTCGCCCACCGGGTGTGGCCGATGCCCGGGCTGCCCTTGAACCGCGCGGGAAGGCTCGCGCTCAGGCCCGCGACCCGGGTCTTGGCCTTGTGCACCCGCAGGCCCCCGGAACGCGACACCACGGCGAGCCCGGCGGAGTCATAGCCGCGGTACTCCAGCTGAGCCAGCCCTTCCAGCAGGATGGGCACACAATCCCGGCTTCCCACATGCGCAACGATCCCGCACACGTAACGCTCCCTCTCTCTGGCGCAGGCGGCGCGATCGCTCAGCCGTAGACGACACGGCGAAGCTGCCGCAGCGACAGCTGCGGCGGTGCCACTCGCCTGGCCGGCAATTCGGCCGCGATCCGCGCGAAAGCCTGCTCGTTCGTGAGCCCCCCTGTTTTCAGCTCACGATGGCGCCGGCGCACGAACTCCTCCACGGACTCGCCGAAGTATCCAAGTACCTCTGCGACGACCCGCGCCGCCTCGCCCTGGCTGAGCGGGCTGGTGCGAGCCAGGTGGCTCACGAGTTCGTCATGCGCCTGCACCGCGCTCGTCACCCTAGCAGGATGGCCCATTACTGTATGGAAATGCAAGATTCCTGCCCGCTATCGGGCAGGAATCTGGCATTTATGACGTTTGGTCCGGCATGTGCACCCGGTTGCGGCCGCCGTAGCCGCCAGCCGCGCTCGGAGCGTTCCACGAACCCGGCAGCCGCCAGCCCGCCGAGGCAGCGCATGACCGTGTCGAAGTCCACCCCGGCGGCGATCGCGATCCGGGCCGGCCCTCTCCCGGCCCGGGCAGGCACCGCCTCAAGGACCCGGGTCGTCCACCTGGTCAAGCAGGTCACGGGCGAGCACCGGGCCCCGCTGCTGCCCGGCGGGCTCATCCGCGGAGAACGACAGCAACTCCATCACATCCCGCGCGCTGGTGACGCACACCGCGCCCCAGTCCCTGATCGCCTCATGGCAGCCGGCCGACTGCGGAGACGTCACCGGCCCGGGCACCGCCATCAGCGGCCGGCCCTGGTCATGGGCGTGGCGCGCGGTGTTCAGCGCCCCGCTGCGCAGCGCCGCCTCCACCACCACGGTGCCGCGGCTCAGCGCGGCGATCACCCGGTTGCGGACCAGGAACCCGGGCCTGGTCGGCATCCGGCCAGGCGGCCACTCACTAACCAGGTCGCACCCCGCTCCCTGATCGAACCGAACAGCCCCTCGTGGGCCTGCGGATAGGCGCGGTCCACCCCGCAGGCCAGGACCGCCACCGTGGTGCCGTCGACGGCCATCGCGCCGCGGTGGGCGCAGCCGTCGATCCCGAACGCGCCGCCGGACACGACCGTCCAGCCCGCCTCGGCCAGCGAGATCGCCATCTCGCCGCAGACGTGGGTGCCGTACCCGGTCGCCGCCCTGGTCCCGACCACGGAAACCGACCGCAGGCAGGCGTACCGCAGGTCCGCCTGGCCGCGTACCCACAGGCCCCAGGGACGGGCCTCGCCCAGTACGCCGAGTTGGCTGGGCCATTCCGCGTCACCGGGAATGACCAGCCGGATACCGTCGCGCCGCAACGCCGCCAGCCCGGATTCCGGTGGCACCTCCCCCAGCCTGGCCGCCCAGCGGCTCAGGGCACGCGCCAGCCGGGGCATCCCGGCCGGCTCGCCGCCTTCCCAGAGCGTGCCGGTGCCGCCTCCCGGCGCGCTGCCCTCCGGCAGGCTGCCCTCTGGCGGGCTGCCCTCGGCCTGGCTGCCCTCGGGCGGGCCGCCACCACGAGGAATGTCAGCGGTTTCCGGCACGGCGCTATCCGAGGGCACCCAGGCCGTGCGCGGCATCCGCCCCTCGGTCAGGGCGGCCACGATCTCGGCCGGAGAGCAGTACCGCAACAGCGCGCCCATGACCGGATCCCCCGGCTCGGCGACCCAGGTGAGGGCGGCACGGGCGGCCCGCTCCGCCTCGGCCTCAGCGCTCACGCCCCCGCCCCCAGCCACAGTCCGAGGGCGTAGCTGGTCTCGCTGACCGTCGGCCGGGCGATTCCCGCGAGGTCCGCCAGCGTCCAGGCCACCCGGATGACCCGGTCGACTCCCCGTGCGCTGATCCGCCCGAGGTCCATGGCCCGCTCCAGCGGTGCGAGCGACCCCGGCGCGGGCGGGAACACCCGGCGGAGCTCGCTGCCGGGGATCTCGGCGTTGAGCCGCCACGGGGTGCCCGTCAGCCTGGCCGCCGTCCGCTCCCGCGCGGCTGCGACACGGGCCGCCACCACGGGGCTGGACTCGGCGAAGCTGCGATCGCTCAGCAACTCGGCGCGGCCTACCGGGAGCAGTTCCACCTTGACGTCGACCCGGTCGAGCAGCGGGCCAGACAGCCGGGCAAGATAACGCCGTTTCGTGGCCGGGGTGCAGGTGCACGCCGCGCTGGTCACCGTCCCCTTGGCACAGGGGCACGGGTTCGCCGCGAGCACCAGCGTGAACCGAGCCGGAAACCTGGCCGTGAGCCCACAGCGGGCCACTACCACCTCGCCCGACTCCAGCGGCTGCCGGAGGGCGTCCAGGACATCCCTGCCGAACTCGGGTGCCTCGTCGAGAAACAGGCAGCCATGATGGGCTAGGGACGCGGCGCCCGGGTGGAGGATACCGGTGCCGCCGCCGACGATGGCCGCCTTGGTGGCGGTGTGGTGCGGGGCGCAGAACGGCGGTTCGGTCAGCAGCGGGCTGCCCACCGGAAGCGTCCCGGCCACCGAGTGGATCGAGGTGACCTCCAGTGCGGCGGCCCGGTCCAGCACGGGCATGACCGTGGGAATCCGTTCGGCGAGCATGGTCTTGCCCGCGCCCGGCGGGCCGAGCAGGGACAGGTGGTGGCCACCGGCGGCGCAGATCTCGGCGGCCCGGCGGGCGGCAGGCTGGCCGAGCACCTCGGACAGGTCCGGCCGGGGGCGCGGCCGCCGGGCCCGGGTGCGCCAGGCGCTCCTGCCGGGAGGTCCCCGCCTGTCCCCGCTGTCCCCGCCGGTACCGGTTCCGCCGGCGGCTGCTCCGCCACGGCGCAGGCCGCCTGCTGGTCCCCGCTGGCCGGCTCGCCGCGCAGCCACGCCAGCAGGCCGGCCAGGGTGGGTGCGCCGACCACCCGCAGCCCGGGCACCAGCGCCGCCTCCGCCGCGTTCGCCTGCGCCACCACCACCTTGGCGAATCCCGCGCCTGCGGCGGCCGCCATCGCTGGCAGGACACCGCGCACCGGCCGCAACCGCCCATCCAGCCCGAGTTCCCCGACGAAGGCCACGCCGTCGATGGATGCCCCGGGAACGGCGCCGGCGGCCGCCAGGATCGACAACGCGATGCCGAGGTCGAAACCGCTGCCCCGCTTGGGCAGGCTCGCCGGGGACAGGCCTACCGTGATCCGGCGCTGCGGCCATTGCTCGCGGCTGTTGATGATCGCGGCACGGATCCGGTCACGCGCCTCTCGCAGGGCGGTGTCCGGCAGCCCCACCAGGAGCAGGCAGGGCAGCCCGTTGGCGATGTCGGTCTCGATTTCTACCGGATACCCCTCGACGCCGACCAGGGCGATCGAGTGCGTCCGGGCGACCGGCACCTAGCCCACCCCCCGGACGTGCTCGATCTCGTACCCGCCTGACGGGCTGCGGATCAGGCCGACCACGTCGATGCGGACCTCGTCGAACAGCACCCCGTGTGCGACAAGCCAGCGGGAGGCGAGCCGCCTCAGCCTGGCCTGCTTGTTCCGGGTGATCTGCTCCAGCGGGGTGCCGAACCTGGTGCTCGAACGGGTCTTCACCTCACAGACCACCATGACCTGCCGTTCGGCGGCCACGATGTCGATCTCGCCCTCCGCGCACCGCCAGTTGCGGTCGAGCACCCGCAGCCCGGCCCGCTCGAGGTACTCGACGGCCACCTGCTCGCCCTCGCGGCCCAGTTCGTCCTTGGCATTCACTGGTCACCACCTCCACACCGACAGTGCGGGAGGCCGGGGCTGGCCCGCGAACCGGCCACACGGCGCTGTGGACAGCCAGCGGAGAATGCGTCATCGAGCGGAGAATGCGTGAGCTTAATGCGTCAGCTGTGGACAGCGGAGCCCGGATTGTCGGTCCCGGATGCTCAGCTGACTGGGGGACTGTCTGCTCGATTGACTGGGGGACTGTCTGCTCTATGCGGGACCAGGCCGCTCTGAGTGCTGCTCAGGCCGGGGATTCGCCTACTTGGGGTCCGGCAGCTCGAAGTCGGCCTGCGCGAGTTCTTCGATATTGACGTCCTTGAACGTGACGACCTTGACATTCTTCACAAAACGCGCAGGCCGGTACATATCCCAGACCCATGCGTCCTGCATGACGACCTCGAAGTAGACCTCGCCGTTGTCGGCCGTCCGGACGTTCAGCTCGACCTGGTTGGTGAGGTAGAACCGGCGCTCAGTCTCGACCACGTGGGTGAACAGCCCCACGACGTCCCGGTACTCGCGATAGAGCTGCAACTCCATCTCGGTCTCGTACTTTTCGAGATCTTCCGCGCTCATGCTCTCCCCTCCGATCAGGCCGCGACGGGAGCTACCGCCCAGATGAGATCAACCATAAGTCAATTCTCCGGGTCAGCATTACTCCAGGCCGCTTCCTGGCCCGGGCTGCCGCCCGGGTCATCGGCCAGGCCGTCACATAGCGCCTGCGGGCCGGTATCACCGCAGGCCACACTGCTCACATTGACGAAGGAACGGCGGTGCTCGGGACACGGCCCGTGGGCGCCGAGCGCCTTCATGTGAGCAGGCGTGGAGTATCCCTTGTGGCGAGCGAAGCCATACTCCGGATACCGCAGATGCAGGTCGCGCATGATGCGGTCCCTGGTCACCTTGGCCACCACCGAGGCGGCGGCCACACAGGCCGCCACCGCGTCGCCCTTCCACATCGCCAGGGCCGGAACTCCCAGGCCGCGCACGGCGAAGCCGTCCGTGAGCACGTAGGCAGGCTGGCAGGCCAGTCCGGCCAGGGCCCGGCGCATGCCGGCGATGTTGCACACGTGCAGGCCCAGTTGGTCGATCTCCGTGGCCGGTATGACGACCGCGTGCCAGGCCAGGGCGGCGGCTACTACCTCGTCGTAGGCCTTCTCCCGCGCCTTCGCGGTGAGGGTCTTGGAATCGGCGATGCCGTGCAGCCCGGCGAGCCCGCGAGGCCCGATAGCGACGGCCGCTACCACAAGGGGGCCCGCGCAGGCTCCCCGTCCTGCTTCGTCGATCCCGGCGACCGGGGACAGCCCGGCCCGCGCCAGCACCCGCTCGTAACCGGCGAGGCCAGCCGCGCTCCGTGGGGTATAGCCGGGATGACGCGCGGGAAGCACCGCCATGACGTCACCCGGGTCCACGTCCCGGCCCGCCGCCCGGCCCGCGCTGCGACCGCCCGCCCGGCCCGCGGCTGTCCCGCCGGCGGCCGTCCGCGCGGCGTGACCGCCCGCGGCATCCGGCGGCGAACACGGCGCTGCAGCAGGGTGAGCGGGAAGGCGGCGACCAGCCCGGCCGCCGCGGGCGCGCCAGGCAGCGCCAGCGCGCCCAGCACGGACGCACCAGGGTCCCTGAGCAACTGCAGCCCGCCCAGCGCCGGGCCCGCGGCCAGCGCGGCGGCGCCCGATGCGGTCAGCTTCGGCTGCTCGAAGGTGGCGGGGATGGGCAGGATCCGCCACCTGCTGATCGGCGCGACGATCACGAACGCCCGGCCCACGACGTGGTTCTCCGGGATGGTCCCGGCACCCGGGTCGTTCATGTGGCCGCGGGAGTCCCAGGACACGCTGCGGTGATCGCCCATCACCCACAACCGGCCCGCGGGGACGGTGATGCTGAACCGCTGCTCTGACGGCGCGTCGCCCGGGTACAGGTACGTCTTCTCGCTGAGCCCTACGCCGTTGACCGTGACCTGGCCCAGCCGGTTGCAGCAGGCCACGTGGTCGCCAGGCACCCCGATGACCCGCTTGATGTAGTCGTGCACACCGGGCGCGGTGCCGAAAAGGCCGGAGATCGAGTCCCAGACCCGGCTGAGAATCGGCGCGGGCTGCACGGGAACGGGATCCCAGGAACCGTCGCCGTTGAACACCACGACGTCGCCACGGTGGATCGACCGGAAGTCGTAGACGAGCTTGTTGACCAGCACCTTGTCGCCGATTTCCAGCGTGTTCTCCATCGACGACGACGGAATGAAGAACGCCTGCACCACGAAGCTCTTGATGAGCAGGGCCAGCACGAGGGCGAAGACCAGCAGGATCGGCAGTTCCACCCACCACGACATACTCGGCCGCCGCTTGCCCCGGCGCCGCCCCTGCCGCGGTTCGTCGACCGCATTGCCGCGCGGGCGGGCCGGCCCGCCATCCACGCCGCCGTTCCCGGGCCCGCCATCACCAGGCACACCGCCGGCCACCCCGGGCCCCGCCATGCCAGGACCAGCCATCCCGGGACCGGGCGCGCCGTCACCATAAGCCCCGCCGGAGTTCCCCGGCCACGATGCCTGGGACCGGCCGTCGAACCCCACCCCGGGAACCGCCGCACCGCCATCACCGGGCAGACCGTCGCCAGGCACGCCGTCGACTCGCTGACCATCGATCTGGCCCGGCCGGGCGCGGCCGTCACTTGTGGACAATTCCTGGCCCCGAGTGTCCCGGTCGTCATTCATCGAATTGAGCCTAGCGCCGGGTTCCCGCAACGGCGATGCCCCGACTGCCGGGCGGGCATGTTCGCGCGGTTGCCTGGCGCCGCCTTCCCCCTTATCAGCGGTTCCACGCGCTCGTTACTGCGCGGGCGTCTCGCGGCGCTCCCGGATCCGGGCACGCTTGCCGCGCAGCGACCGGAGGTAGTACAGCTTGGCCCGGCGCACCCGGCCGCGGCTGACCACCTCGATCTTCTCGATCGACGGGCTGTGCACCGGAAAAGTCCGCTCCACCCCCACGCCGTAGCTGATCTTGCGGACGGTGAACGTCTCCCGGGCCCCGCCGCCCTGGCGCCGTATCACCACGCCCTGGAAGATCTGGATCCGGCTCCGGCTGCCCTCAACGACCCGGACGTGCACCTTCAGCGTGTCTCCGGGCCGGAAACCCGGGATGTCGGCGCGAATCTGCGCTTGTTCCAAGTCGGCGATGGCGGTGTGCATAGCTGGTATTCCTCGGTGTCCTCGCGCACGCGCCGGTTCCGGCACGTGGCGATGTGTGGTTACGGTCTGTCGTGGTCGCTTGGCGCGAAAAGCATCCCGCCCGGTGAGAGTTCCGCGAGGCGGCGGTTTCAGTGTGCCATATCTTCGCCGTGGACCGGAAAGCCAGCCTCATTCAGCACCTGCCGATCGCGGCCGTCCAGGGCATCCGCGGGCAGCGCTGCCATGAGATCGGGGCGCAGCGCCGCGGTGCGACGCAGGGCCTCATCCCGGCGCCACCGCGCGATGGCGGCATGGTCGCCGGACAGCAGGACGTCGGGCACTTCACGCCCCCGCCACACCCGTGGCCTGGTAAAAACCGGGCCCTCCAGCAGCCCGGCCATCGGCCCGGCCCCGCCACCGAACGAGTCGTCCGGCGCGGAGGCGGCGTTGCCGAGAACCCCGGGAAGTAGCCGGCCGATGGCGTCGATCATCACCAGCACCGCCGGCTCGCCCCCGGACAACACGTAGTCGCCAACGCTGACCTCGTCGACCGGCACGCGGGCGCGCGCATCCTCGGCGAACCGTGCGTCGATCCCCTCGTATCGCCCGCAGGCGAACACAAGATGTGCCGTACGCGCGTACGTGGCCGCCGTTTCCTGCCGGAACGGGATGCCCGCCGGGGTCGGTACAACCAGTCTGGTGCCGGGTGACCCGGATGCCAGTACCGCGTCGAGCGCCTCGCCCCACGGAACCGGGCTCATCACCATGCCAGGCCCACCGCCAAACGGCGTATCGTCAACGCTTTTGTGCACGTCGTGGGCCCAGGTCCGCAGATCGTGGACGGCAACCTCGATCAGGCCGCGCTCGGCCGCCTTGCCGAGCAGCGAAACGCGCAGCGGGCCGAAGTACTCGGGGAAGATCGTGATGATGTCAACCTTCACGGCTTCCGCCCGCCGCACCGCCATCGGAACCGGCCTGCCCGAGGTCGAGCAGGCCGGGCGGCGGGTCGATGACAAGCTTCCCGCCGGCCACGTCCACCTCAACGGCGATCGCCGCCACGAAGGGCACCAGCACTTCCGTGCGCCGTGAGGTCCCGGGCGCCGGGGTGACCGCAAGCAGGTCCTGGCCGGTGTGCCGGACGTCGGTAACGGTGCCCACCACCTCCCCGGCGACGGTGACCACGGTCAGCCCGGTCAGCTGGTGATCGTGGAACTCGTCCGGGTCCTGCGGCAGCGGCACCCCGGCGGCGTCGATCGTCAGCCAGGTGCCCCGCAGCCCCTCGGCGTCCGTGCGGTCACCGACCTCCGCGAAGCTGACGAGCAGCCGCCCGGAATGCCACCGTGAGCCTGCCACGGTCAGCGGGCCTGCCTCCGGCGGGTCGGTGGCGAGCACGGAACCAGCGGCGAACCGCTCGCCGGGATCGTCGGTCCTGACCTCGACCAAAAGCTCCCCGCGGAGCCCATGCGGCCTGAGTATCCGGCCAACTACCAGGACGTCTCGCCCTTGCTGCGTGCTCAGCTACCTGACCTCGTCCACATCCAGCAGGTCGACCCGAACGTAGCGGCCGCCGGCCAGGGAGCCGATGACGGTGCGCAGCGCCCGGGCGGTGCGCCCGCCACGGCCGATCACCTTGCCCAGGTCGTCCGGGTGAACCCGGACCTCAAGGACCCGGCCCCGGCGGAGCCCGTGGCTGGCGACCCGGACATCGTCGGGGTGATCCACGATGCCCTTGACCAGGTGCTCAAGCGCCTCTTGGAGCACCTCAGGCCTCGCCGTCCTGCCCGGCGGCCGGCGCCTCGGCGGCAGCCGGCTCGCTCCCGCCAGCGGCGGCCTCGCCGCTGGCGGAGTCCGCGGCCGCAGCCTTCGCTGCGCCGTCCTTGGCGGTGCTGTCCTTGGCAGTGCCGTCGTCCTTGGCCGCGCCGTCCTTGGCCGCGCCGTCCTTGGCAGTGCCGTCCTTGGCCGCGCCGTCCTTGGCAGTGCTGTCCTTGGCCGCGCCGTCCTTGGCAGTGCTGTCCTTGGCCGCGCCGTCCTTGGCGCGCTGTCCTTGGCCGCGCCGTCCTTGGCAGTGCTGTCCTTGGCCGCGCCGCTCTTGGCAGTGCTGTCCTTGGCGGCGCTGTCCTTGGCGGCGCTGTCCTTGGCGGCGCTGTCCTTGGCGCTGTCCTTGGCGGCGCCACTCCTTGCAGTGCTGGTCTTGGCCGCGCCGTCCTTGGCCGCAGCGTTCTTGGCGGCACCGTCCTGGGCGGCGGCATCCTCCTTGACCGCGCCGGCCTTGACCGCGCCGTCCTTGGCGGCAGCGCCGTCCCTGGCAGCCTTGCCGAGAGCCTTGTCGGACGAGCCGGCGGGCTTGCGCGCCCTGCCCCTGTCCGCCTTGGCCTCGGTGGCCTTACCGTCCGCGGCCTTGGCGTCGCCGGCCTTGCCCTTGACCTTGAGGTCCTTGACGGTCTCGGCGGCCGCCGCGGCGAACGCCTCCCTCTTGTCCGGCCGCGGCGAGGCCGTCCTCAGGGTGCCCTCGGCGCCCGGCAGGCCCTTGAACTTCTGCCAGTCGCCGGTGATCTCCAGCAGCCGGCGGACTGGGTCCGTCGGCTGCGCCCCCACGGACAGCCAGTACTGCGCGCGGTCCGAGTTGACCTCGATGAACGAGGGATCGACCTTGGGGTGGTACTTGCCTATCTCTTCGATCGCCCGGCCGTCCCGCTTGGTGCGGGCGTCCGCGACGATGATCCGGTAAAACGGCGCACGGATCTTGCCCATGCGCTTGAGCTTGATCTTGACAGCCACGGCTGACGCTCTTCTCCCATGAAGCTCTGCTGCGGTGACGAACGCGCCAGGTGGGGACCGGCGGCCTGCCCCGGATGGGCCCGGGTCAGCGAGCGTGAGAGGGCGTCACTGACCGACGGACGAGGTAACCCCGCCATTGTGCCAGACACCGCGGACTAGAACGTACTCACCACCCCGACTGCCCCTCAGCCTGACCGGCTCAGGCGGCTCGCCGTAAGGCCCAGGTCCGCAAGTTGAACTCGCCTGACTCCACCGGGCCCGGGCGTGGCAAGTAGGGCGTGATCCCGTTGCCCAGATATGGGGTATCACCAGGTGCCGACCTCGTTCGCATTGGCGCCAACGACTACGAACGGCCGGAGCTACCGCTTCTTATCCTTCCGGCCCAGGAACCGGCGGCCGGGCAGAGGAGTGAAGCCCGCAGGGAGATCGTTGGATGTGAGGCCAGGAGCGCCGTCGTCCGCAGCACCATTGGCCGCACCCGCCGCACCGGCACCTGACGCGGCAGGCCGCCCGCCCGCACCGTCCGCACCGGGCCCACCGTCCGCACCGGGCCCACGGTCTGCACCGCTCGCACCGGCCGGACCGCCAGAACCAGCCGGACCGCCAGAACCGGCCGGACCGCCAGAACCGGTCCCGGAAGGCCGGCGATCGGCGTCGCCCGCGGCGGGCCTGCGATCCACGCCGCCACCGCTGCCCCTGGCCCGGCCCTTGCCCGCCAGGCCGGGCGGCAGCGCGCCACCCAGGCCGCCGGGAAGTGCGCCCCCCAGACCAGGGGGCAGGCTGCCGGGCAGCCCCCCGGCGCCGCCGAGGCCACCAGGACCCCCGAGACCGCCGGCGCCGCCCAGGCCGGGAAGGCCGGGACCGCCCAGGGCACCGGAACCGCCAGCGGACCGGCCGGGGGCCGTTCCGGCGCCTCCGGATGACCGCCCGGGGGCTCCCCCGGGACGCCCGCCCTTGGGCTTCTTCTTGCCAGCGCCCTTCTTGCCCTTCGCGGCCTTGGTGCCCGCCCGGCGCATGCCGGGGATGCCCGGCATGCCGGGGATACCCCCACCACCCAGCATCTGGCGCATCATCTTCTGGCCTTCGAGGAACCGGACGACCAGGTTGTTCACCTCGCCGACGCTGGTACCTGAGCCCTTCGCGATGCGTGCCCGCCGGGACCCGTTGAGGATCTTCGGGTTGCGCCGCTCGCCCGGGGTCATCGAGTTCACGATCGCCGCGGCCCGGTCGAGGTCCGAGTCGTTGACCTGGCTGAGCAGTTCCCTGTTCTGTGCCGCGCCGGGCAGCATGCCGAGCAGGTTGCTGATCGGCCCCAGCTTGCGCACCATGGCAAGCTGCTCGACGAAGTCCTCCAGGGTGAAGCCCTCGCCGGAGGCCAGCTTGCCCGCCATGGCCGCGGTCTGATCCGCGTCGAACGTGCGCTCGGCCTGCTCGATCAGCGTGAGCATGTCGCCCATGTCGAGGATCCGGGACGCCATCCGGTCGGGATGGAAGACGTCGAAGTCGTCAAGCTTCTCGCCGGTCGACGCGAACATCACCGGCCGGCCGGTGAGCTGGGCGATCGACAGCGCCGCGCCGCCCCTGGCGTCGCCGTCAAGCTTGGTCAGGACCACCCCGTCGTAACCCACGCCGTCGAGAAACGCCTGGGCCGTGGTCACGGCGTCCTGGCCGATCATGGCGTCCACCACGAACAAGATCTCGTCCGGATCGGTGGCATCGGCGATGGCGGCCGCCTGGGCCATCAGCTCCGCGTCGATGCCCAGCCGGCCCGCGGTGTCGATCACCACGACGTTGTGCAGGTGGTGCCTGGCCTCGTCGATCGACTGCCGGGCCACCGCCACCGGGTCCCCGACGCCGTTGCCGGGCTCGGGTGCGTACACCGGAACACCGGCCTGCTCCCCCAGCACCTGCAACTGCTGCACGGCATTCGGCCGCTGCAGGTCGGCCGCCACCATGAGCGGGGTATTGCCCTGTGCCTTCAGCCAGCGCGCCAGCTTCGCCGCGAGCGTGGTCTTACCGGAGCCCTGCAGGCCCGCCAGCATGATCACGGTCGGCGGGTTCTTGGCGAAACGCAGCCTGCGGGCCTCGCCGCCCAGGATCGTGATGAGTTCGTCATGGACGATCTTGATGATCTGCTGGGCCGGGTTCAGCGCGGCAGAGACCTCCTCGGAGGAGGCCCGCTCCTTCACCCGGGCGATGAACTCCCTGGCCACCGGCAGGGCCACGTCCGCCTCTAGCAGGACAAGGCGGATCTCACGGCAGGTCGCGTCGATGTCGGCAGCCGACAGCCTGCCCTTGCCCCGCAGCGAGGACAGTACCTGGCTCAGCCGGTCGGAGAGTGTCTCGAACACGTGCTCCAGGCTAGGGCATGCCCCGCCGGTCTCCGGCCCGCTGCGCGTCCGCCCGTGCAGGGGGATGGGGATTTGCGGGACGCACCCCTAACAGCGCAGCCGCGGGGCCAGGCCGCTGGCGTCCGCCGGGCGGTCGCGGTAGGCCGTCTCCAGGAACGTCAGGAACCGCTCCACATCGCCGACGTTGGAGGCCAGGCCGACCGAGGCCCTGATCGCCCCGCCGCTTTGCAGCCCGGTGGCGTCGAGGTACTCGTCCAGCGTGCGCACGCCGCGGCGCAGCGGCCGCATGACGCTGGCGCTGCTCAGCTCGAAGGCCCCCTCGGAGGCGCCGGGGTTGCAGAAGCAGCCGGTACGGACCGAGATCCCAGCGGCGGCGGTGTCCCGCGCGACGGCGCGCTCGTCCACGAGCCGGCCTGCCGGATCCAGCAGGTTGAACGCAACCGTCCCGCCGCGCTCGCGGGTGTTCGCGGGCCCGTAGATCCGCACCATCGGCGCGCCGTTGCTGTGCCGCAGCGTGCCAAGCCGGCCGAGCAGCCACCCCGTCAGGCACGTCACCCGGGTGTGGATCAGGTCGATCCCGATGCCGGTGATCCAGGACATCCCGAACTCCAGGTCGGGCACGTGCAGGAAGCTGGGCGTGCCGTCCTCGAACCTGGCCTCGTCCCCCGCCAGCACGTGCCAGTCCCCCCGGGCGCTGGCGGCATAGATGGTCCCGCCCGCGAACCAGGGCCGCCACAGCCGAGCCAGGGCCTGCCTGCGCGCGATCAGGCAGCCCACGCCGGTGGGGTAGCCGAAAACCTTGTACCAGCTCACCGGGACGAAGTCGGGCTTGACCTCGGCGAGGTCGAGCCGGTTCGACGGCACATAGGCGGCGGCGTCGAGCAGCACGTCGTAGCCGTGCTCGTGCGCCGCCTCGATCCAGCGCAGCGGATGCTGGACGCCGGTGAAGTTGCTCTGCGCGGGGTAGGCGAACAGGCCGCAGCGGCGCGGCGTCCTACCGCCGGCCTGCCCGGCCACCGAGCGCCGCTCGTCTTGCACCCACGCCTTCGACAGGGACCGCTGCCGCCGGGCCCGCGGCCCCCGGCCCGCCCAGGGAGCGACTCCCGAGCGCATGGCCCGCCACGCCGCGCGCGGGAGTCCCGGCCGGGGCCGGCCTAGCGCCGCGTGCACGGCCTCGTCGCCGACCCGCAGGTCCGGCGACGTGAACGGCACGGATTCGGTCACCGAGCCGCGGGCCCTGGCGAACTCCCTGATGCCGGTCACCGAGTTGTGGTTGTCGTGGGTCAGCACGAACCGGGTCCTGGGGCCGAAGGGGTATGCCTCGCCGACCAGCCGGCACGCCCCGCTGGCGTTCGGCGTGAAGATGACCGCGTACTCCTCGGGCGGCGCGTTGAAATGGGCCAGGACGCTGCGCCGCGCCCGCTCGACCAGCTCGGTCGACGCGGCCGACGTGGGGTTCTCCGAGTGCGGGTTGCCGAAGCAGCCGCCGCTGACCCGCGCCACATGCGCGGCGAGCTGGGCCTGCGCGGGCAGCCCGGCGCCGGTGTAGTCGAGGTAGACATGCCCGCCGGTGTCGACGTAGGCGTACTCGGACGCCCGCAGCTCGTCCAGTACCGCGGTGCGGCCATAGCCGGGATATTCGGCGCAAAAGCCGGCCGGCAGGCCCGCCTCGTTATGGGCTGGCTCGCGAACCAGATCTGACAGCACTGTCATGGCGTTCCTCGCTTGGCAGATCAGGCAATGCCAGGTGCAGTGCCGCTCACTGCCAGGCTGGGCCGCCAAGCTTGAGCGGCCGTTGAGGATCCCTTGAGGCGGACAGAGGCCGCGGTTGTTACGGCCGGCTGCCCGGATTTGCGCAGAATGTGTCCGTAGATCCTTGCCGTCGCGGACGGCGGTGAGTGTGCCGGCGCGCACCGGGGCATCCGCTATCCGGTCAGTGCGGAGAGGACCCGGGCGGCGATCTGGCCGCGGGTGCGGGCGTCGGTGACCGGGCGGCCGTCGGCGCCGGTCACGTAGAAGACGTCCACGGCCTCGGCGCCGAGCGTTTCCACCCGGGCCGCACGCACGTCGAGGCCGCATTCGCCGAGGGCGCGGCCGATCCGCCACAGCAGGCCAGGGGCGTCGTGGGCGCGCACCTCCACCACGGTGGCGGTCTGCGAGGCGTCGTCGATCATGGTGACCTTGGGTGGCGCGAGCCACGGCCGGCGCGCGCTCGCGGCCGGCGGCGCGGCGAGCATTCCCTGGCGCTTGAGCCGGTCCGCGACGTCCAGTTCGCCGGCCAGCACCCGCCGCAGCTCCGAGGTGACCAGCGCGGCGTCGGGCGGCGCACCGTAAGGGTGGGCGACCGTGAACGAGGTCACCGCCATCGCGCCGTGGGACGCCGCGTTGGCCGACCGCACCGCCAGCCGGTGGGAGGCGAGCACCCCGGCCGCCTGCCACAGCAGCCCGGGGCGATCCGGCGCGACGACCGTCACCTGCGAGCCGGTCACCATCGCCGCGGGCTGGCCGGCCTCGGCGAGCGCGATCTGGGCCGGGCGCAGCGGCAGCGGCGCGGCCGGGGGCTCGCCGCCCAGCACCGCCCCGGCCCGGCGCACCAGGTCCGCGACCAGGCCCGCCTTCCAGTCGTTCCAGGCGGCCGGGCCGGTTGCCTGGCCGTCGGCGATCGCCAGCGCGTGCAGCAGGTCGAGCAGCGGGCGGCTGCCCACGGCGGCGGCGGCCTGGGCGGCGGTCTGCGGGTCGTCGAGATCCCGCCGGGTGGCCATGTGCGGAAGCAGCAGGTGGTGCCGTACGGCGCCGGCGACCAGTTCGGCATCGTCCGCCGCCAGGCCCATCCGGCGCGCGGTGTCCCTGGCCACCACCTCTCCGGTCACCCGGTGGTCGCCGGGCCAGCCCTTGCCGATGTCGTGCAGCAGCGCGGCGATCAGCAGCAGGTCCGGGCGCGCCACGTCGCGGGCCAGCGCGGCGGCCCGGGCGGCGGTCTCGACCAGATGCCGGTCCACGGTGTAGGTGTGCAGCGGGTTGCGCTGTGGCCGGTTCCGTACCCGGTCCCAGTCGGGGATCAGGCCGGGCAGCATCTCCTCCTGGTCCAGGGCTTCCCAGACGGCGATGGCGGCCTGCCCGGTGCCCAGCAGCATGGCCAGGGCGTCGCGGGCCGCGGTGGGCCAGGGCACCGGCAGCGGCGGGCACTCCTTGAGCCGGGCCAGCGTGCGCGGCGCCAGCGGCAGGCCGGCCTCGGCGGCGGCGGCCGCGGCGCGCAGCACGAGCACCGGGTCGGTGGCGGGGTCGGCGGGCCGCGCCAGCACCACCTCGCCGTCCTGCTCGACCAGGCCGTCGGCGAGCGGCCGCCGCTGCGGGCCGCCGCGGCCCGCCCATCGCGCAGGCGGCCGGCGCGGGCCACACCACCCAGCATGGCCGCCGCACCGCGCCCGCCCGGGCCGCCGGCGGCACCGGACCGGCTGCGCTGAGCCTGGCGCAGCGACTGATCGAGGGCATAGGCGATGGTCCGGCCTGCCCAGGCCAGATGGCACAGCAGCGCATCGGCGTCGGCCAGGCCCAGGACCCGGGCCACCTCGTCCTGCTCCTGGAGCACCAGCCGGTCGCTGGCCCGGCCGGTCACCTCGTGCAGGACGTGCCGTGCGTCCAGTACGGCCTCCTGCGCGGCCCGCGCGCGCGGCCCCGGCCCGGGCGCGACCCAGGCCGCGGCCACCGCATGGATCGCCTCCGCGTCGCGCAGGCCGCCCCTGGCCTCCTTGAGATCGGGCTCCAGCAGGAACGCGAGTTCGCCGCTGCGGGCAGTCCGCTCCTCGTGCAGTGCCTGCAGTTCGGCCAGCCGGGTGCGGGCGCCCGAACGCCAGTCCGCCAGGACTCCGGTGCGCAGGTCGCCGGTCAGCCCGGGGTCACCGGCGACGTGCCGGGCGTGCAGCAGGCCGAGCGCGACCCTCAGGTCCTGGCGGGCCACCTCCCGTGCCTCGGCCGGCCGGCGCACGGCATGGTCGAGGTGGGTGCCCGAGTCCCAGATGGGGTACCAGACCCGGTCGGCGAGTGCGGCGATGCCCGGCCGCCCGTTGTGCAGGAGCAGCACGTCGAGGTCGCTGCCCGGGAGCAGTTCGCGCCGCCCGTAGCCGCCCACCGCCACCAGCGCCACTCCCGGCTCGGTCCCCAGCAGCGAGGCCAGCCACCGGTCCGCGCTCGTGGTGCGGCGGCCGCGGTCGGCCGCGAACGAGGTGAGGCGCCGCGGCCCCCCGGAAGCCGCACCGGCCCCGCGGGCAGGTTCCGCGCGCTGCCCGCTCATGCCCCGGCCACTCGCGTCCAGGCGGCCCTCAGAGGGCTCCCGGCCCGCGCTCCCCGGTGCGGACCCGCACCACCGTGTCCACCGGGGTGCACCAGACCTTGCCGTCGCCGATCCGGCCCGTCTGCGCGGCCTTGACCACCACGCCGATCAGGTCATCGGCGTCCTCGTCGTCGCAGAGCACCTCAAGCCGCACCTTCGGCACCAGGTCAACCTGGTATTCCGCGCCGCGGTACACCTCGGTGTGGCCACGCTGCCGGCCGTACCCGCTCGCCTCACTGACCGTCATGCCGTGCACGCCGAACGCCTGCAATGCGGACTTCACCTCGTCCAGCTTGAAGGGCTTGATCACGGCGGTGATGACCTTCATGCGACCACCTCTCGGGACCTGCGCTACGAGCCAGCGTCTCCCCGGGGCGTTTCGCCGGTGGTCACCGACTGTTTCCGCCGGGTGAATCGGCCGGCCGTCATGTTACGCAGATGTTTCGCCGCCCGGCCACGCCGGCCGACGGCCAGACGGCGGGATCAGAGCGCACGGGAGCCGGGTGTCGACGGCATTCCAGGGCAAGGCGGAATGGATACCATCAAATTGCCCGGAGCCGCTTGTCTTGCCCGCCTCCCGCGGCTATAGCCCATACATGACGCAAGCGTGCCGCTATGACCGCTTAGATGGTGTTACGGCCATCGCTGCCGCGGCCGGGCTGTGCTACCGCAAAGCCGGCGTGGATCCGGTGCTCGCGCCTTATTTCGAGGCCGCGGATATGGCCCGGCAGATCGCGAAACAGGCAGCTCTCCTTACCATGGCGCCGGGCGGGCCGAATTGCCGGAAGGGCCCGCCGCCATGGGCGAGCGCTCCGGCCGCGGACCTGACGGTGCGGTCCGGCACGGACGCCGTCACCCCGGGGCCGTCCGTGACTTCCTGTGCGGCGGGCCCGGCAGCGTCACGGCCATGCCGCGTGACGAGTTCCCGCTCGACATGGGCGCAGAATGCCCGCACATGGTCTTCGTCGAGCCCCCGCCGGCCCAGCCGGTCCGGCGGGAAGCTGACCGACTGAACCCGGTCCGGGGTCAGCCGCTCGTCCACCCGGGCAATCACGCTCATACCTCACTCCAGCCGAAGTCTTCGGAATGGATCTGGCCGGCCGGGACACCGGCCACGGTGAGCCGGTTCACCACCGCCTCCACCATTGCCGTGGATCCGGCGACGTAGGCCTCGTGCGCCCGCCAGTCGCCGCCGCGCGCCACCACATCCGGCAGCGGCCCGCGTTCCCCCTGGTAGCCAGGCTCGTCCGAAACGGCCGCGACCACGGTGAGCCAGGGAAATCCCGTGGTCAGCTTTTCCAGGTCGGTCAGGTCGTAAAGGCTGTCCCCCGTGCGCGCGCCGAAGTACAGGCAGACCCGCGGCGGGTCGGGCAGCGCGGAAATCTGGTCCACGATCGCCTTCACCGGGGCCAGGCCCGTGCCCCCCGCGACCAGCAGGACGTCCCGGCCGGTCCCGGCATCGAAGGTGAACGTGCCCACCGGGGCGCCGAGCCGCAGTTTCGCGCCGACCGCCAGCCCGCGGGTGAGGACCATGCTGAGCGCCCCGCCGTCGATCATGCGGACGTGGAAGTCGAGGGTGTGGTCCGCCCGCGGGGCGTTTGCCATCGAGTAGTAGCGCCAGATCCTCGGCCGGGCGGTCGATTCCATGCCCACGGACTGCCCGGGCAGGTACGGCAGTGGCTCGCCGGTGGCCACCCGGAAGGTCGCGATGTCGAAGCGGCGCAGTTCGTGAGCGACCACGGTCGCCTCCCAGAAGGGCGGGCGGCGCAGCGCGTCCTCCTCCGCTGCGGAGATCATGATCTCGGCGACCATGTTGTAGGCGTCCGTCCAGTCGGCGGCCAGGCCGGCCGTCCGGTTCTCCGCGCTGAAATGCGCGAGGGTGGCGAGCAGGCTGACGCCCACCGCCGGGTAGTGCTCCCCGAGCGTGCCGAACTTGCGGTGATCACTCCCGGGATGGCGCAGGAACAGGTCCGAGAAGAAGAACAACGGCATCGCATCGCCATGCATCGCCACCTGGCAAAGGAATCCTTGAGTCGCTGGCTGTCCAACGCGCGCTCTCCAAGCGTGGCGCGGCAATAGAGACGGCTTGAGCATAGAGGAGATGGCAGGCTTTTTCTTGACGTATCCATAAGGATCACGATGGCCTGCTGCAAAGCAGCCCGACGACAATTACTAATAGCACTCGTAATGGACTGGTCCTCCGATAGGAATTCGTAATGGTTTTGCCTGGGGCGGTGCTCAGCTGCCGCTGGCGGTCAAGATCACGACCGCCCGCTCGGCCGCGGCCCGGACTCGCGGGGTCTGGTCCTCCCGCAGTGCGGCCACGGCCGGGAACGCCGCCCCGATGCGGTGCCGGGCAATGACCTTGGCCGCCATCTCCCGCACCCGCCAGGCGCTGTCCGTCGTCGCCTGGACGATCACCGCCGTGGCACGGTCGTCCCACGCGTGCAGCAGGCCGCGCGCCGCCCAGACCCGCGGCCAGTAGCCGGCCTTCCCGCCCGCCTGGCCGGCGAGCACGGACTCAGCAGCAGGCCCGCCCAGGGCGAGCAGCAGCGTGTCGTCCACATCCTGGCGCCCCTGCAGCAGGGCGATGCATCCGGCGACGACCGCGGGCTTGCCCCGCCGACCGCATTCCGCCGCGATGCTCTGGCGCGGGGTCAGCTGCCAGGTGACGGACATGTCATCCAGTGTCCCAGCCGGCCCGCACCAGGCGGTGAGCCAACGCTGCGGTCCGCGCCCCGATGCGTCAGCCGAGGATCGCGTCGACGAACGTGGCCGGCTCGAACGGGGCGAGGTCGTCCAGCCCTTCGCCCAGGCCGACCAGCTTGACCGGCACGCCAAGCTCGCGCTGCACCGCCACCACGATCCCGCCCCTGGCGGTCCCGTCCAGCTTGGTCAGCACGATTCCGGTGATGTCCACGGCCTCCGCGAAGACCCTGGCCTGGCGCAGGCCGTTCTGGCCGGTCGTGGCGTCGAGCACCAGCAGTACCTCATCCACGCTCGCCTGCCGTTCGATGACGCGCTTGATCTTGCCGAGCTCGTCCATCAGGCCGGTCTTGGTGTGCAGCCGCCCCGCGGTGTCCACGATGACGGTGTCCGCGCGCTCGTCGATGCCCTCCTTCACGGCATCGAACGCGACGCTCGCCGGGTCGGCGCCCTCCCGGTCCGAACGGATCACCTGGGCGCCGACCCGCTGCCCCCAGGTCTCCAGCTGGTCGGCCGCGGCGGCGCGGAACGTGTCGGCGGCGCCGAGCAGGACCGTGCTGCCTTCGCCGATGAGCGCCCGGGCCAGCTTGCCGCAGGTGGACGTCTTGCCGGTGCCGTTGACTCCCACCATGAGCACCACGGCCGGCCGGTCGCCGTGCCTGGCCACCCGCAGCGACCGGTCCATGTCGGCGCCGACCTGCTCAATCAGGTCCTTCCTGAGCAGGGACCGCACCTCGTCCGTGCCCCGGGCACCGCCCACCCTGACCTGGGTGCGCAGTTCGCTGACGAGCTGTGCCGCCGGGCCGGCCCGAGATCGGCGCCCACCAGGGTGTCCTCGATCTCCTCCCAGCCCTGGTCGTCGAGCCCGTCCCGGGACAGCAGGCCGAGCAGGACCGAGCCGAACCCGCTCTGCGTTCGCGCGAGCCTGCCACGCAGGCGGGTCATCCGGCCCGCGAAGGGCTGCGGCGCCTCCGCCACCTCGGCCGCGGGTGCCTCGGCCACCCGCGGGCCCGGGGCCGATACCCCGGCCCCGGCGGCCACGTCCTGGCCCGGGCGGGCCGGCGCGGCCAGGGGCGCCGGGCTGTGCTGGCGGCGCGGCGGTCCCGCCTGGCCGCCGCCGGGAGCGGACCAGCATGGCGCCGCCGGCGATCAGGACCAGGACGACGAGAACGATGACGATGATCAAGTACTCCATAACGGCCCCAGTCTGGCAGATGTGCGCGGGCGCGGCCGGATCCGAGCCCCGGCGCGGTCAGGCCGGCGGCCGACCGCGCATCCCTATGCCCGCTCTCGCTCCCGCAGCCGCTGGCTCACCACCGTGGACACACCGTCGCCCTGCATGGTGGTCCCGTACAGGGCGTCGGCGACCTCCATGGTCCGCTTCTGGTGCGTGATGATGATCAGCTGGGAGATGCTGCGCAGCTCCTCGAAGATGCCGAGCAGCCGCTGCAGGTTGGTGTCGTCCAGCGCCGCCTCGACCTCGTCCAGCACATAGAACGGCGACGGCCTGGCCTTGAAGATGGCCAGCAGGAAGGCGATCGCGGTCAGCGAGCGCTCGCCGCCGGACAGCAGCGAGAGGCGCTTGACCTTCTTGCCTGGCGGCCGGGCCTCGACGTCGATGCCGGTGGCCAGCATGTCGTCGGGCTCGGTCAGCACCAGCCTGCCCTCGCCGCCGGGGAACAGCCGCGAGAAGATCTGCTCGAACTCGGCGGCGGTGTCGGCGAACGCGGCGGTGAACACCTGCTGGACCCGGTCGTCGACCTCCTTGACCACGGTGAGCAGGTCCCTGCGGGTCTTCTTGAGGTCCTCAAGCTGGGTGGCGAGGAACTGGTGCCGCTCCTCCAGCGCCGCGTACTCCTCCAGGGCCAGCGGGTTCACCTTGCCGAGCTGGTCGAGCTGGCGCTGTGCGGTGGCGGCCCGCTTCTCCTGCTCGGCGCGGACGTAGGGGATCGTCCGCACCGGCGCCGCGGGTTCCGCTGCGGCGCTGCCGTCCGGGGCGCTGCCGTCCTCCGCCGCATCGCCGGCCGGGATCCCCGCTGCGCCGTTCCCAGCGGCCTGCGCGGCCCCCGGGGCGCTCCGCGCCGCCGGAATCAGCGTGCCGCGCGCTTCCGCGGTGTGCGCCGCGTACTGGCCGCCCGCGGCCCAGGGCGCCACGCCATCGCGCGCGAAACCTTCGGGCGCGGCACCGTCGGGCATGGCACCGTCGGGCATGGCACCGTCGGGCATGGCACCGTCCGGAACGACTGCGGGCCCGGAGCGGTCGTGCGTCGCGCCGCCAAGACCGGGCCGGCCTGAGCGGAGGCCGGCCTGAGCAGAGCCGGCCTGAACGGAGCCGGGCTGTCCGGAGCCGGCCTGAGCAGGGCCTGCCTGAACGGAGCCGGGCTGTCCGGAGCCGGCCTGAGCAGGGCCTGCCTGTCCGGGGCCGACCTGTCCGGGGCCGACCTGTCCGGGGCCGGCCTGAGCGGAGCCTGGCTGTCCGGAGCCGGCCTGAGCAGGGCCGACCGGAGCGGAGCCTGCCAGTCCGGAGCCGGCCTGAGCAGGGCCGACCGGAGCGGAGCCTGCCAGTCCGGGGCCGACCTGTCCGGGGCCGGCCGGAGCGGAGCCTGCCAGTCTGGAGCCTGCCAGTCCGGGGCCGGCCTGTCCGGATCCGTTCTGGCCAGAGCCGGGACCGTGCTGCGCCAGGCTGCCCGGTGCCGCCGCCGCTGCCCGGCGGCGCCGGGGCGCGGCCGGCTCGGCCTCCTCGGGCATCGGTACCGGAACATCCGGGCCGTACTCGGCGAGCAGGGTGTCGGTGTCCACGCCGAACTCCTCGGCGGCCCGCGCCACGACCTGCTCCAGCCGCATCCGCTGCTCGGCCCGGCTGACCTCCGCGCCGTGCGCGGTGTCCACCACCTTGTCCAGGTCCGTCGTGATGGCGCGGACCCGGGCCCGGACGTCCTTGAGTGCCTCCACCCGGCCCTTGCTCGCCTGCTCGGCCGCCTCCCGGTCGGCCTGGGCTGCGGTCAGCGATTCCGCGATCCTGGCCAGGGCCGCATCCGCGCCCGTGGCGACCGCCCCGGCTACCTCCGCCTGCTGGGCCCGCAGCCGGCGCCTGGCCACCGCGGCCTCGGCCGCCCGCCGCTCCCGCACCGCCGCCGCCGCCAGGGCATCCGCCCGGCCGGCGATCGCCCGCAGCCGCTCCTCGGCCGTCCTGACTTCGAGCCGGGCGTCGGTCTCGGCCTCCCTGGCCGCATTGGCCTGTGCCGCCAGGCGATCCCGGTCCGGGGCTTCCGGTGTCTCCGGGACCTGGGCGGCCTCGCCATCGGCCGGAGCGCCGTCCTCGCCCTCCTCGGCCTCCGCGAGCCTGGCGGCGAGCCCGGCCAGCTTGGCCGCATCACGCTCGCGCTGCTCGGTGACCGAGGTGATCGCCGCCTCAAGCCGGGCGGCCTCCTCCTGGGCCGCCCGCGCCGCACCGGCCAGCCGCCCGAGGCGCCCGGACGACTCCGCCGCGGCCTTGTCGGCGGCCCGCACCCCGGCCAGCGCCCGGCCGGCCGCCGCACGGTCCCGCTCCTCGTCGGCCAGCGCGCCGGCCAGCATGGCGGCCGCCTCCTGCGCGCCCCGCTCGGCCACGGCCAGCGCCGCCCCCGCCTCCTCGGCCGCCGCGCGCATGGCCAGCATGCTCGGCGGCCTGGCCGAGCCGCCGAGCGCCCAGTGGGCGCCGAGCAGGTCGCCGTCCCTGGTGACCACCCGCAGTTCGGGGCGGGCCTGGACGACCTCGCGCGCCCGGGACAGGTCATCGGCGACGACCACCCCGGCCAGCAGCCCGGCCAGCGCCGCCGTGCAGCTCTCCGGGCGCCTTGACCAGGTCGGCCGCGGGCACCACGCCGGGCGGCAGTTCCCCGGTCACGGCGCCCGCACCGGGGACGGCCACGGCCGGCCCGGTGCCGGTGTCGGCGATGACGAGCCCGGCCGTGCCGGCGCCGGCGCCCTTGAGCCCTTCCAGGATCGCCACGGCGGCATCCAGCCCGGCCACCGCCACGGCGTCGGCGGCACCGCCGAGCGCGGCCGTGATGGCCTCCTGGGCGCCCTCGGACACGGTCAGCAGGGCGGCGACCCCGCCGAGGACATGCTTGGACCACTCCGGGTCCGCCAGCAGCGCCGCGGAGGCCGCGGTGCCGTCCTGGACGGCCCGCAGGCCCTCCGCCAGCGCCTGCCGCCTGGCCACCAGGGCGGCCCGCTCGGCACTGGCCACCCGCTCGTCGGCGCGGCACTGGGCGACGCGGGCCGAACTCTCCGCCAGCGCGGCGGCCGCCTCCTCGTGCGCCGCGGCCAGGCCTGCCCGGTCGTCGGTGCCGCCGGCGGCCATCTCCTGGGCCTCTTCGTGTTCCCGCTGGGCGAGCTGGGCCCGGGACCTGGCCTGTTCGATGGCGTCGGCCAGCCGGGCCGCCTCTTCCTCGCTGGCCGCGACACGGCTGCGGGCGGCGCCTACCTGGCCGCGCAGCCTGGCCAGCTCGTCGGCGCGGGCGGCGGCGGCGCGGGCCTGGTCGGCGAGCAGCCGTTCGGCCGCGCTCACGTCCGCCTCTGCGGCGGTGCGCCCCCCGGTGGCCCGCTGCCAGCGTGGTCCGGGCGGTCTCCAGTGCCTCGCCGAGGACCGCCTCCTGCTCGCGCAGCGAGGCCGCCTCGGCGTCCAGTTCGTCGGGATCCCGGCCGGGGCGGGCCGCGCCAGGCTCGGCGGCCAGCAGGGAATGCCGCTCGCGGGCGAGGTTGGCCACCCCGCGCAGGCGTTCGGCCAGCGCGGAGAGCTCGAACCAGGTGTTGAGCGCCGCCTCGAGTCGTGGGCGCGTGCAGTTGCTCGTCGGCGTCGAGCGCCGATTCCTGCCGCCGGGCCTGCGCCAGCGTGCCTTCCAGCTGGGCCCGGCGCGCCAACGGCGGCCGCCTCGTCGGCCTCGCCGCGTTCCAGCGCGGCCGCGGCGCCGGCGAAGTCGTCGGCGAGCAGGCGCAGCCGGGCGTCCCGCAGGTCCGCCTGGATCGACGCGGCCCGGCGGGCGATCGCCGCCTGCCGCCCCAGCGGCCCGAGGCGGCGGCGCAGTTCGCCGGTGAGGTCCACCAGCCGGGTCAGGTTGACCTGCATGGCCTCCAGCTTGCGCAGCGCCTTCTCCTTGCGCCGCCGGTGCTTGAGAACGCCCGCGGCCTCCTCGATCAGCGCACGGCGCGCCTCGGGCCCGGCGTGCAGCACCTCATCGAGCTGGCCCTGGCCGACGATCACGTGCATCTCCCGGCCGAGGCCGGAGTCGGAGAGCAGTTCGGTGACGTCGAGCAGCCGGCACTGGTTCCCGTTGATGGCGTACTCGCTCTGCCCGGACCGGAACAGCAGGCGGCTGATCGTCACTTCTGTGTAGTCGATGGGGAGCGCGCCATCGGTGTTGTCGATGGTCAGGGTGACCTCGGCCCGGCCGAGCGGCGGCCGGGAGGTGGTACCGGCGAAGACGACGTCGTCCATCTTGCCGCCGCGCAGGCTCTTGGCGCCCTGCTCGCCCATCACCCAGGCGAACGCGTCCACGATGTTCGACTTGCCCGACCCGTTCGGCCCGACCACGCAGGTGATACCGGGCTCGAACCGCAGCGAAGTGGCCGAGGCGAAGGACTTGAACCCACGCAGGGTGAGGCTTTTCACATACACCCGCGGGCTCTCCTCCCCTTCGCTCATGGCCCCGGCAACCGCCTGACTGGCCAGCTTTCCCGCACCTTACCGCGCACCGACGACGCTCCCGGCGATTCGCGCGCCGCGGGGCGGCCGTGCCGCGCGGCACGGCGGAAGAAGCCGCGACCGGACCGGACGGCAGGGGACGAGCCGGGGCAAACTAAAGAGGGACGCCGCCTGGCGGCGTCCCTCGGACCGTCGAACGGGACCGACAGATCAGGTGAGCGCGGGTTCGCGCTCGCGGCCGACTACGAGTAGCTCGTGGCCGGCCTCTGCGGCAAGCACGTCCTTCTCCTCCTGGAGCCGGGCCAGTTCGGCTTCCAGGTCCCGTACCCGCCGCTGGAGGCGGCGCATTTCAGAGACGATGCGGGGGTCAAGCCCGCCGACGTGGCCGAGTAGAGCCTTCGCCATTGTAGTGGGTCCTCCACACTGAGTGACCAGAGTGGGCGCACATACGAAGACGTGCATGAGTGCGCGCAAGGTAACCACTCAAGGATCGCACCCTCATGGCTATCCGGTCAAGTTGAGTGACTTCGCAGGTCACCCGCGGCGCTCCGGGCCCTCGGCCGGGGCTGGCAGACGGGGCAGGAGTAGGACGACCGGTTCATGAACGGATCGCGCCGCACCGGGGCGCCACAGCGCGGGCAGGGCTCGCCCTCGCGCCCGTACACCGCCAGTGACCGGCCGAAATACCCGCTCTCGCCGTTGACGTTCACGTACAGGCTGTCGAACGAGGTACCGCCGGCCTGCAGCGCGTCGGCCAGGACCTCGCGCACCGCCGCGAGCAGCCGGCTGGCGTCAGCCCGGCGCAGCGCGGCGGCCTCCCTGGCCCAGTGCGTCCTGGCCCGCCACAGGGCCTCGTCCGCGTAGATGTTGCCGACGCCGCTCATCAGGGACTGGTCGAGCAGGGCACGCTTGATGTCGCTGTGCCGGGTCGCGCAGCCGGGCGAGCACGCACGTCCTCGTCGTAGGCGGCCTCAAGCGGGTCGGGTGCGATGTGCGCGATCGGGGCCGGCAGTGCCGCGCCGCCGCGGTCCAGCAGGATGTGGCCGAACGTGCGCTGGTCGGTGAACCTCAGCTCGGGACCGGAGTCGGTGAAGGTGAACCGGATCCGGACATGTGGCGATACGGGCTCCCCCGGGTCGGCGAGCAGCAACTGGCCGCTCATCCCCAGATGGGCCAGCAGGGCATCCTCGGCGGCCGATCCGGCCGCGTCGGGCGCGAGCGGCAGCCACAGGTACTTGCCGCGGCGGAGGGCGGCGGTGATCACCTGGCCGCGGGCAGCCGCCTCGAAATCGGCCCGGCCGGCCAGATGCCGCCGGATGGCGCGCGGGTGGAGCACCTCGACCGAACGGATCGTCCGGCCCACGACATGCCGCTCCAGCCCCCTGCGGACAACTTCGACCTCAGGTAGCTCGGGCACGCCTCACTCCGCCGGGCCGCCCGGCCTCGGGGTTACCGCCCGCCGCGACCTCGTGCGCATCCTGCCGCGCGGCAGGCTCGCCACCGCCGGTGCCTGCCGTGGCCGCCCCGGCTGCGTCGCCGTGGTGGTTGCCGCCCGGCGGCGGCTCACCGTTGCTGATGGCGTTCCAGGCGGTCTGGGCGGCCTGCTGCTCGGCTTCCTTCTTGGACCGCCCCTCCCCGCTGCCGTACACATGGCCGCCGACCCGGACCACGGCGCGGAAGGACTTCTGGTGGTCGGGCCCGCTCTCCTCGACGTGGTACTCCGGCACGCCGAGGACCCCGGACGCGGTCAGCTCCTGCAGCGAGGTCTTCCAGTCCAGGCCCGCGCCGAGCCGCGCCGACCGTGCGATGACCGCGTCGAAGAGCCGGTGCACCAGCGCGGACGCCTCGTCCAGGCCGCGCTCGATGTACACCGCGCCGATCACGGCTTCCAGGGTGTCGGCGAGGATCGAGGACTTGTCCCGGCCGCCGGTGCCGTCCTCGCCGCGGCCGAGCCGCACATAGTCGCCGAGCCTGCAGCCCGCTGGCGACACCGGCCAGCGCCCGCATGTTGACCACCGCGGCGCGCAGCTTGGCCAGCTGGCCCTCGGGCAGGTCGGGGTAGCCGCGGAAGAGCGCATCGGTGACGACCAGGCCGAGCACCGAGTCGCCGAGGAACTCCAGCCGCTCGTTGGTGGGCAGGCCGCCGTTCTCGTAGGCGAAGCGAGCGGTGGGTGAGGGCACGCTCCAGCAGCCCGGGAGACAGCCCGGCGTCGAGGACCCGCAGCAGCTCAGTGGTGTCGGGCTGGCCGGCACCTGGCTGGTGCTCGGCTTCGACCTTCATGGGTGTCCTCCTCCCCAGGGCCTCTCGGGGGCACCTGCCTGGCGGCGCCAGCGTGGGCGCCCGCCTGGCGGGTCAACACCGCTCGGGTACTACCACGGCCCGCGTCTTCAGGAGGGCGTGATGACCTGGCGGCGGTTGTAGGTGCCGCAGGTCGGGCACGCGGTATGCGGCAGCTTCGGGATCCCGGCACTGCGGACAGCGCACCAGCGTCGGCGCAGTGGCCTTCCACTGCGCGCGCCGGGATCTCGTGTTGCTGCGCGACATCCTCCTCTTAGGGACGGCCACGTCCGTTCTCCTCACCTGTCTCCGGTACGGGCGAGCCGTCCGGGCTTGGCTGCATCGTGATCTGACGCAGAGCTGCCCACCGGGGGTCCAGGGCCGGGCCATGGTGGTGGCCGGGGCCCGCCTGGGCAAGCCGCACACCACACTCGGCGCACAGCCCGGGGCAGTCTTCCTGGCACCGCGGCGCTAGCGGCAGCGCGAGAACCAGAGCATCTCGGAGGACCGGTTCGAGATCGAGCAAGTCCCCGTCCAGAGAGTACCCGTCCTCACCGGTATCCCCGCCGTTTTGCTCATAACCGAACAGTTCCTGGCACCGGACCTGGATCGTCCTGGGATACCGGCTCCAGGCACCGCGCGCACTCCCCGGCCACGGGCGCGGTGACCGTGGCGGTGGCGAGCACACCCTCGGTGACGGACTCCAGCCGGACCGTCGAGGTCGAGTTCGGCGCCCTGCGGAATCCAGGCCATGCCGGTGCGCAGGTTGGCGGGGGCAGGCACGGTCCTGGTCTCGGCGCGCGCTGACCCCGGACGGCGGTCCAGCGTCCGGGTATCAAAGACCAGCGGCCCACGGGGGTCGGTGCGGGCGCCGGCTGTCCTGCGAAGTGAAGGCATGGCAAATTCAGGTAGTGAGCAGTTCTGGAAAAGTTATTTTAACCGGTCGCGCCGGCCTGAGCCGAATCGAGCGCGGCGGCCGCGGCGTGGGCTCAGTCCGCGCCGGCTCCGGCCAGCTTGGTCAGCAGTTGCGCCTGCACCGTCGGCGGCACCAGCGAGGCCACGTTGCCGCCGTAGACGGCGATCTCGCGCACCAGGCTGGACCGCAGGAACGAGTAGAGCGGGTTGGCCGTCAGGAACAGCGTCTCGATCTCGGCGAGACGGTAGTTCATCTGGGCCATCTCCATCTCGTACTCGAAGTCGCTGACCGCGCGCAGGCCCTTGACGATCGCCGACACCCCGTGCGCCCGGCAGTACTCGACCAGCAGCCCGCGGAACGTTCCCACGATCACGTTGGGCAGGTCGCTGGTGACCTCCTTGAGCATCGCCACGCGCTCGTCCACGGTGAACATGCCGTGCTTGGCCCGGTTGGCCCCGACCACCACGTGGACCTCGTCGTGGAGTTCGGCCGCACGGCGGATGATGTCCAGGTGCCCGTTGGTCACCGGGTCGAACGAGCCGGGGCAGACGACACGGCGCACGCGCATCCCGTCCTTCCGTGCAGGCCAGTTGGTACGGGCCCCGGATGGCCTATGTGCCTGCGGCGAGACCGTACCAGAAGGTCGCCTCGCCGTAGCGGCGGGACCGGTCCGGCGCGTAACCCACAGGCCAGGCGACCGGGCCGGAGCGGCTGGCCCGTTCCACCGCCACGAGCGCGCCGCCGGCCAGCCAGCCGCCCGCCAGGAGCGCCGTCAGCATCGCGATGATCTCCTGTGCCGGGGCGGCGTAGGGCGGATCGGCGATCGCCACGTCGAAGGCTGGCCCGTCACCCGGCCCCCGGCCCAGGACCGCGGCCACGCGGCCGGTGACCAGCCTGGCGCCCGGCAGGCCGACCGCGGTGATGTTGGCCCTGATCACCCGGGCCACCGCGGGGTCGGATTCGACGAGCACCGCGCGGGCGGCCCCGCGCGACAGCGCCTCCAGGCCCACCGCACCGGACCCGGCGTACAGGTCGAGCACACCGGCTCCCGTGAGCGGCCCGTGCACCGCGGTGACCGTCGCGAACAGGCCCTCCCGGGCCCGGTCGCTGGTCGGCCGGGTGCCGGTTCCGGGGGGCACCGCCAGCCGCCGCCCGCGCGCCGCCCCCGCGATGATCCGCGTCACGCCATCCCAGCCTCAGCGCCGGCCCGCCCCGGGCGCACCCGCACCCGGGATCGTTTGTGGTCGTTGGCACGCCGACCACATTCTTTTGTGGTCGTTGGCACGCCGACCACAAACCTGGCGGGCGGAGGGAGGTAGGGCTGTGGGGTGCGAGGGGCAGGCGGTGACTGTGAGGCACGAGGGATGAGGAGCCGGGCGGAGCGGGGAGGGCCGGAGCGGGGCGGGCGGAGCCGGGGCGGGCGCCGGGCATCACGCCTTCTCCAGGAAGCCGGCCTGCTCCTCGTCCAGCAGGGCGCTCATCTCGGCGGCCAGCGCCGGATAGCCGGCCAGGTCCGGGTCGGCGTCCACCAGATCGGCCGCCTCCTGGCGGGCCGACACGATCAGGTCCCGGTCGGTCAGCACGCTGAGCAGCTTCAGGCTCTTCTTCCTGCCTGCCTGGGCGGCACCGAGCACGTCACCCTCACGGCGCTGCTCCAGGTCGATCTCGGCCAGCCGGAACCCGTCCAGCGTCCCGGCCACGTCGGCCAGCCGCTGCCTGGCCTTGCTCCCCTCGGGGGCCTCGGTGACCAGCAGGCACAGCCCTGGCTCGGTGCCCCGGCCCACCCGGCCGCGCAACTGGTGCAGCTGGGACACGCCGAACCGGTCGGCGTCCATGATCACCATGACGGTGGCGTTCGGCACGTCCACGCCCACCTCGACGACCGTGGTCGACACCAGCACGTCGGCCGACCCGTCGGCGAAGGCCCGCATCGCGCCGTCCTTGTCGTCGGTGGGCAGCCGGCCGTGCATGACCCGCAGCCGCAGCCCGGCCAGCGGGCCCTGCTCCAGCATGGGAGCCACGTCCAGCACGGCCAGCGGCGGCCGGCCGGCGGCCTCCTCCTCGTCGTCGGGCCCGCCGAACGCCACGTCGGTGTCGGCGGCAGCCGCGGATCCGGGCGACGGCGCGCCGTCCTCCCCGCCGATGCGCGGGCAGACCACGTAGGCCTGGCGCCCCTTTCCGGCCTCCTCGCGGACCCGCTCCCAGGCCCGCTCCAGGTACCGGGGCTTCTCCGCCGCGGGCACCACGTGGGTCGCGATCGGCGACCGGCCGCTGGGCAGTTCCGCCAGCGTCGAGGTGTCCAGGTCGCCGTAGACCGTCATGGCGACCGTGCGCGGGATCGGGGTGGCGGTCATCACCAGCACGTGCGGCCGGGCGCCCTGGGCCTTGCCGCGCAGCGCGTCCCGCTGTTCCACGCCGAACCTGTGCTGCTCGTCGATCACGACCAGGCCGAGGTCGGCGAACTGCACCTGCTCGGCGAGCAGCGCGTGGGTGCCGATGACGATGCCCGCCGCGCCGGACGCCGCGTCCAGCAGCGCCTCCCGGCGCGCCGCGGCCGGCTGGGAGCCGGTGAGCAGCGCCACCCTGGTCGCCACCTCCGCCCCGCCCAGCCTGCCTGCCTGGCCCAGCGGCCCGAGCAGGTCCGACACCGAACGGTAGTGCTGCTGCGCGAGCACCTCGGTGGGTGCGAGCAGCGCGGCCTGCCCACCGGCATCGATGACCTGGAGCATGGCCCGCACCGCGATCACCGTCTTGCCCGAGCCGACCTCGCCCTGCAGCAGCCGGTGCATGGGGTGGTCGCGGGCCAGGTCGGCGGCGATGCTCGGCGCCCACGTCGCGCTGGCCGCGCGGTGAGCGAGAACGGCAGCCGGGCGTCGAAGGCGCCGGCCAGCCCGCCGCCGCGGGCGGGGCGCGCCGTGGCGGGCAGCGCGGCCGCGGCCAGGCGGCGCTGGGCCAGGACGGCCTGCAGCACGAGCGCCTCGTCCCACTTGAGCCGCACTCTGGCGCTGCCCGCCTGCGCGTCGTCGGCGGGCCGGTGGATGCCGCGCAGCGCATCGGCCAGCCCGGCCAGGCCGTGCCGGTCGCGCAGCGCCGGCGGCAGCGGGTCGTCCAGTTCGCCCAGGGTGTCCAGGACGATCTGCATGCACTTCTCGATGTCCCAGGTGGAGACGTCCTTGGTGGCCGGGTACACCGGGATGAGTTCCGCCGCGTACTCGGCGGCCTTGGCCGCGTCGTCGGCGCCGAGCAGCTTGCACTCCGGGTGCGCGAGCTGCCGGCGGCCCTTGAAGGTGGACACCCGCCCGGCGAACATGGCATGCCGGCCCGGGGTGAGCTGGCGCTCCCAGAAGCCGACCTTGTTGAAGAAGGTCAGCGCCAGCCGCGCCCGCCCGTCGGTGACCGTCACCTCGAGCAGCTGGCCGCGCCGGGCCCGCATCCGCCGGGCGTAGACCTTCTCCACCTGCGCGAAGACCGTCACATGGTCGCCGTCGCGCAGCGCGGCCAGGTCGGTGAGCTCGCCGCGGCGGGCGTACCTGCGCGGATAGTGCCGCAGCAGGTCCCCGGTGGTGGCCAGGCCGAACGCCGTGTCCAGCTTGGCCGCGGCCTTCCCGCCGAGGGTGGCTCGCAGTGATTCATCCAGGCCCGCCATGGCCCCTCAGAATAGGGGGCAGGCACGACCGGGCCGGGCCGGCCACGCGGCGATCCGCGGCTCCGGTTCGCGCCGGGGGCACCCGGTCGGCTATTCTTCAACACTGGCCTGGGCGATGCCTGGCCGGTGTCTTCTCTCCTCGATCTCACAAGGGAGTTTGGCGTGGCTTCCGTCTGCGACATCTGCGGCAAGGGGCCGGGATTCGGTAACCGGGTCTCGCGCTCGCACCGCCGCACCCCGCGCCGCTTCAACCCCAACATCCAGACCGTGCATGCCAAGGTGGACGGGACGCCGCGCCGCCTGAACGTGTGCACCTCGTGCATCAAGGCGGGCAAGGTCACCCGCTGACCCCGGCACCCTGACACCGGCCTGAGCACACGGCCGGAGGTCAGCCGCGCCCGGTGAGCCGCCCCGGCTGTGAGCCGCCCCGGTGTGAGCCGCCCCGGTGTGAGCCGCCCCGGTGTGAGCCGCCCCGGTGTGAGCCGCACTGTGCCGCCGCAGGCGGCAGGCCACACTGCGCCGCTAGCTGATGTGGCAGACCTGGCCGTCGAACGAGCACCGCGCCGGGTGGGTCGGCACGCCCTGGACACCTACGCCAACCGCGAACGTGCGCCCGCCCGGCCCCGAGCCACCCGGGTAGTCCGCGGCGCTGACCGTCGCCGCGTGCCCGTTCGGCGCGAGGTGGCTGTCCGGGTTCATGCCCAGGATGTGGCCACCCGGATAGCCGAACCGCAGGTGCCAGTTCGCGGGCACCGTACCGGGGAACGTGATGATGATCTGGCCCCAGAACCCGCCCTGCCACTTGCTGGTGATCTTGTAGCTCAGCTGCGGCAAGGCGGCGGTGGTGCCACCAGAGCCGCCCTGCCCGGACGTGGCGGGCGCGGCGTCGTTGTCCTGGCTGCCGGTCCCGGGCGCAGCCGGGTTGAGGGTCCCGCTGCCGATGCCGAAGGGGGCGGGCTTCGCCTTGGCCCCTGCTTCGTGCCCGCAACCGCCCTGGCTGCACAGCAGACCGCCCTGGCCGGTCGCCCCGGGCGCCACGTAGCTGAACACCGTCTGCATCGGGTAGGCGAGCACCGCGGCGACCACGACCCCGAGCCCGGCCGCGAAGGTAGGCGTCACCACCACGCGGCGCATGGCCGAACCAAGGCGCCGGTCGGGTGCCTCGGACGCCGCCGGGTCGCCATCGCGCCCGGGCGCCTCCGTGCCGGGAGTCCGGCCTCTTGCGGTGTCGTGCCATGAGGGGGTCGCTGCCAAGCATCGCCGCATCCGATAAGGAGCTTTAATCTAAACCATCACGCGGCGTGTGAGATAGGTATGGACATTTAGTCGCCGAAGTGTTTCCATCCGGCCCGACCGGTCACTGTGGCCCCGTTCACCAGAACCCCCTGACCCGCTCTAACCTGCCCAATTACGGTCCAGTAGGGCGGAAGTGCGCGATCCGGCGGGAACGTGGCGGCGAGCGCGTGATCCTCACCGCCCGTGAGCATCCACTCCAGCGGGCCGGGGCGGCCCAGTGCGGCGGCCGCGGCGGCCAGTCCGGGATGGCTGGGAAGCAGTGCCGTGCCGATGTCGATCTGGACCCCGCTCGCACGGGCCAGATGACCGGCGTCGGCGAGCAACCCGTCGCTCACGTCGATCATCGCCGTGGCCCCGAGCGCGGCGGCCTCGGGCCCGGCCGCGTAGCGCGGGGCAGGCCGGCGGTGCGCGGCGAGCAGCGCGGCCGGCCCGGTCCGGCCCGCCGCCAGCAACGCCAGCCCGGCGGCGGACTCGCCAAGCACGCCCGCGTAGGCGAGCACGTCGCCCGGCCGGGCGCCCGACCGGGTCACCGGATCCCGTCCGCGCAGGTCACCGAGGGCGGTGACGGCAAGCAGGATCGTGTCGGCGCCGGAGGTGTCCCCGCCGGCCACCGTGGCGCCGGCCCGCGCGCACTCGTCGGCCAGGCCGGACACCAGGTCACGCACCCAGGCGACGGCCAGGTCCCCCGGCGCGGCAAAGCCGACGAGCAGGGCGACGGGAACGGCGCCCATGGCGGCGACGTCGGCAAAGTTCTGCGCGGCGGCCTTGGCGCCGATGTCGGCGGGGCCGGACCAGTCGCGGCGGAAGTGCCGCCCCTCGACCAGCAGGTCGGTGGTGGCCACCACCCGGGCGTCCGGCGCCGCCAGCACCGCGGCGTCGTCGCCGATCCCGACAATCGTCGCGGCACCGCGCGGAAGCGCCGCCGCGATCGTTTCGATCAGCCCGAACTCGCCGAGGTCGGAGATGGTCATGAGAATCCCCCCGGGGCGGCGTGCGGCGTGTCCGGGACGCCCGCGATGGCGGAGCCGGCTTTTCTCCCACACCGGGTGATCGAACCCGGGCTTGATAACAGGCTCTTAGGGTAGCGTTGGCCATTCCGGACCCTGGCGCGAGCCCCGGGAGGACGGCATGGTGCAGGCGTACATTCTCGTTCAGACAGAAGTCGGCAAGGCTGCCGAGGTCGCTATTCGCATCGGCGAACTCCAGGGGGTCACCCAAGCGGAGGACGTCACCGGGCCCTATGACGTGATCGTCCGGGCCGAGGCGGAGAATGTCGACGACCTGGGCCGCCTCGTGGTGGCCAAGATTCAGTCCGTGCCTGGCATCACCAGAACGCTGACTTGTCCCATCGTTCATATCTAGATACCAGGCGGCGTCAAGAAACCAGGCGGCCCGGCCCCGGGACAACATCCCGGAGCCGGGCCGATCAGCCCGGTGTGGCCTGTGCCGGCCGGGCGGCCGGCACAGGCCCGCGTGGATCACCCGGGGTCGTAGGCGTACGGATTGGTGTCCGGCTGGGGTGCCGTGATCTTCGTGTGGACCACGGCCCCGCCCTTGGTGGAGACCGTGAGCCCGGAGTAGGTCCCTGGCGTCACCGGATCACTCCACCCGTTGGTGCCGTCGGTGGCGTAGAAGGCGAACTTGTGGCCGCCCGAGGGCAGGCTGAGCGTCGCCTGGTAGACCGCCCCGGTCGTCGGGTCCCCGGACTGCAGGGTCATCGGGTGGGAGGTGCCGTCCACCACCACGTCCACTTCGGTCGCCGGGTCCGGGCCGGTGTAGGTCGTGGAGAAGGTGAAGTTGGTGGACGTGGTGCCCGACGTCGGCGAGACCGAGGAGTCCTGCAGGTAGATCGGCGTGATGTCGATGCTGTACTTCTGGATCGTCTGCAGCCCGCTGCCGTCGTCGAACTGCAGCGTGAAGAGGCGGGTCCCCTGCGTCAGGGCGGACGTCGTGTACTGGTAGTGGATGCCCTTGGCAGCGGTGCCGCTCACCGCGTTCAGCGTGTGCGGGTGGTTGTCGATGTTGATCTGCGCGGTGACCGGGGTCTTGCCCGCGGGTGACTTGTAGGTGAGGCTGAACACGACCGGCTGGCCAAGCTGCTGCGCCCCGGTGCCCGGGGTCACCTTGAACCCGGTGATGTCGTACGGCAGCACCTGCGGCCCGCTGAACGGCACGCTGTTCAGCGGCAGCTGATAGTTGTTGCCGCCGGCGGTGAACTGGAACGTGTAGGTGTGCGGGCCGGGGTTCAGCGTGGTCGTGCCCTCGTACTCGTCGAACTTGCCGACCTTCTTGGTGAACGACATCGGGACCGTCTGGGTGCCGTCGATGACGGCATTGGAGGTCGTCGGGGTCTGCGTGCTGTCCCACATGACGGCGAACGTGAACTGCGTGCCCGGGCCGCCCGAAGGGGGTGACACCGTGCCCGCGTGGGAGCTGCCGACGGCCGCGCTGCCCACGTTGGGCACCGAGAGCTGGGTTTCATAGGACAGTTTTGGCTCGATCAGCTTCGCATCAGGTTTCTGCGAGAAGTTGAAGTAGTCCATGAGGTCCGAGGTGCTGGTCAGGCTGTCCCGCTCACCCAGGCTCGGCAGGTTGAAGACCTCCTCGATGAACTTGTCGAACGACGCGAACTCGCCCTGCTGGCTGCTGATGTACCCGGGCCTGGCCCACGGCGAGATGACCAGTAGCGGCACCCGGGGGCCGAGGCCGATGCCGTCCACCTGCGGCGGCGGCACGTGGTCATACCAGCCACCGAAGTCGTCCCAGGTGACGAAGATCGCCGTCGAGTTCCACTCCGAACTGTGCATGATCGCGTTGACGATCGAGGACACGAAGTTCTGCGCCGGCTGCGTCGGCTGCGGCGGGTGATCGGACTGCGAGTCCTCGCCCGGGGTGACGAAAGAAACGTTGGGCAGGTTGTTGGCCTTTGCGTCCGTGATGATCTGGGTGGAGGACACGCCCGGGGTGTTCTTGAGGCCGTTAATGTACTGCGGCGCGTCCCATACCGGTGCGGTGCCGTAGTACTTCCAGCTCAGCCCCGCCGACGTCAATTCGGCCGGAACGGAGGGAATGTCGTAGCACGGCTGGCCGAAGGATTCGTCGCCGCCGGCGTCGCGGTCGAGGACCACGTCGTTGGCCGGCGACAGGCAGCCGTGCACGTGGATCGTCTGGTCCTCGCCACCGGTCTGCGCGGCGATCATCGCGATGTGGTTGGGCGTGCTGCTGGAGGCCGCGTCGGTGAAGAAGTTCTCGCCCAGGCCGTAGTGCTGCGCATACGCCCAGTACACGGGGATGTCGCTCTGCTGGTACTGGACCTGGCCCAGCGGGTCGAAGCCGTCCATCGCCCCACCGTCGATCGCGTACAGGGCCCGCGGGCCGCTGTGGTCGATGTCGTGCGGGGCCGGGTTAGAGGCGGCCGGCTCGGTAAGAGCGTATTGCGACCCGACACCCGGGAAATCGCCGAAGTAATTGTCGAAGGTATGGTTTTCCTCCATAATTACCACGACATGCTGAATGGGGTCGGTGGTCTGGCTCACCGCCGCGCCCGCCATGCTCGCAGCCGCTCCGGCCACCACAGCGCCTGCTACTGCCACGAAAACGACAGCCGATCTAGTCCGCCGCAAAACCGCGCCTCCCGTCAGGTTTTTTTCGGGGTAACTTTTAGCAGAAATATGCGCATTTGTCAAATTGCACGGTAAATGCGGGAGAGGCCATCTTAGCATTGTATGCATTATATTTGTGCCGAATCGGGCGAACCGGTGGCGGGCCTGGGGACACCACTGGGGCGCAGCCGGCTGCGGGATGCTGGGGGGCATGACCGGGACCACCGTAGGCGGCGCCCATGGCTGAGCCCGCGGACGCGGTGCCCAGATTCGAGGCGCTGCTCGGCTCGCAAGGGCAGGAAATCCTGGGCAGGCTGCGCGGCGAGGACGATCCGGCCAGCCTGCGGCTGGGTACGCAACTGCGGGCCGCCTACCCGGTGGACCTCGTCGTCGATGCGCTGGCCCAGCACGAACTCCGGCTCCGCGCCCGGGCGAAGTTCACCCGGGCGCTGGACATGTACTTCACCCGCCCGGGATTGGAGCAGGCGTCGGCCGAGGTGATCGCGGGGCATCGTAGCGCCCGGTATGCGGGTACCGAACTGGTCGCCGACCTGTGCTGCGGCATCGGCGGGGACCTGGTGGCGCTGGCCGCGGGGCGCGGCGTGCTGGCCGTGGACCGCGACCCGCTGCACCTGCGCATGGCGCGGGCGAACGCCGGCGTGTACGGCGTGGCGGCCGGTGTCACCACCGACGTCGCGGACGTGCGCGAGGTGAGCCTGCGCGCAGTGGACGGGGTGTTCATCGACCCGGCCAGGCGGGCCGGCGGGCGGCGGCTGCGGACCGGGGACAGCGAGCCGCCGCTGGAGTGGTGCCTGGGCCTGGCGCGGGCCGTGCCGCGGGTGGGGATCAAGGCCGCGCCCGGCCTAGCCATCCAGACTGTCCCAGCGGGCTGGGAACTGGAGTTCATCGCCGTGGGCAGGGACCTGAAGGAAGCGGTCGCCTGGTCACCCGCCCTGGCCACCGCCGCCACCCGGGCGACCGTGCTGCCCGGCGGGCACACGCTCACACCGGGCCAGGGCGGCCCGGCGCCGGTCCGGCCGCCCGGTGCCTACCTGCTCGATCCCAGCCCGGCCGTCACCCGGGCCGGGCTGGTGGCGGACCTGGCCCGGCTGGCAGGCGCCTGGCAGATCGACGAGAGGATCGCGTTCCTGTCCGCCGACACCCCGGTGCACACCCCGTTCGCGCGCACGCTGCGGGTCATCGACTCCGCGCCATGGGACCAGCGCCGGCTGCCCGGCCAAGCTCCGCGCGCTCGGCGTCGGCGCCGCCGACATCCGGCGCCGGGGGCTGGCGGGCGACGTGGACAGCCTGCACCGCCAGCTCAGGCTCGCCGGATCCCGGCGGGCCACCGTGGTGATGACCCGGGTAAGGGACCGGCCCTGGGGTCTGGTCTGTGTGGACGCCGGCCCCGAATAGCGGGGCGCTCAGGCCAGCCGGGCCGCCACCGCCGCGGTGCGCGGGCCCACGCCGAGGTCGGACGCCGCGTTCAGGTCCGGTGGCTGGTCCACGTCGCGGCGCAGGCTGGCCAGGCCGGGGAGGCTGACCTCGGCCGCGCCGGCGGCCCGGTGCCGCGCCGCGGACCCCGGCCCGAACCGCGGCGAGAACCGCGCGCCCGGCCTGGCCGTGTAGAGGGTGGTCCCGGAGCCGGCGGCGTCGGGGACGAACGCGTGCTCCCAGCGCTCCGCCGCGCGCAGCGCGAGGCTCAGCTCGGCAGGCCGCAGCGCCGGCAGGTCGGCCGCCAGCGCGCCGATCCCCGAGCCCGGCCAGCCGTCGGCCGCGGCGGCCGCGCCGTGGCGCAGCGCCGGGTTGAGCCCGCGGCCCGGCTTGTCCCCGGTCACCAGGGCGCCCAGGCCGGCCAGCACCTCGGCCGCGGTCGCGTCGTCGGTCACCGCGATCACCCGGCCCACCTCGGGGCAGGCCAGCACGGCCGCGACGGTGTCCGCGGCCATCGCCAGCGCCAGCGCCTCCCGGTGCGGCCCGGCGAGGACGGCGAGGCGGGATTTGGCGCGGGCAAGTACCTTGACGGGGACCACCAGTGACCAGGTGAGTGGCGAGTCGGGCGGCAGCGCGGTCATACCGCGATCCTGCCTCGACACCGCGGCGCGTGAACCGGGAGACTGGCCAGAGGAGAGACTCGGGAGGCGCGCAGATGAGCGATCGTGCGAAGCAGGACTACTCCCCGGCCGTTCGCCGCGCCACCATCGTGACCTTTCCCTCGCTGATCCGTTCGATCATGAAACGTGACTGGCACGGTCATGAGCACATCCCCCGCTCCGGTGGCGTGATCGTGGCCGCCAACCACCTCTCCTATGCGGACTGGGCCGCGATGTCCCTGTTCATTCACCAGGCGGGCCGCTACCCCGCCTTCCTCATCAAGTCCACTGCGTTCAACGTCAAGGTGATCGGGCCATTCCTGCACGCGGCCGGCCAGTTCCCCGTCAACCGGGGCGCCACGGACGCCGCGCTCGTCCTCAACGACGCCGAACGCGGGCTCGCGCACGGCGAATGCCTGATCATCTACCCGGAGGGCACCGCCACCCGCGACCCGGACCTGTGGCCCATGGTGGCCAAGACCGGCGTCGCCCGGCTGGCGCTGACCACGGGCGTCCCGGTGATCCCGGTCGCCCAGTGGGGCACCCAGGACATCCTCCCGTACGGGACCAAGAGCCTGCACGTGCTGCCCAGGCACACGGTGCAGATGCTGGCGGGCCCGCCGGTGGACCTGTCCGGCTACGAGGGCGAGCCGCTGAGCCGGGACGTGCTGCGGGCCGCCACCAGCACCATCATGACCGACATCACCGGCCTGCTGGCCCGGCTGCGGGGCGGCACGCCGCCCGAGACCCCCTACCATCCCGCCGTCGCGCGCCGGGCCGCCCGGCAGGCGGCGAGGGAAACGACGCAGAACGATCCTGGCGGGCAGGCCAGGGATCCCGCCGCGGGGCCGGGCCCCGCGCCGGACGCCCAGGGAGGGGACGAGCCGAGGAAGGCGACCCCGGCGTGAAAGCAGCGGTCATGGGTGCCGGGATGTGGGGAACGACGTTCGGGCAGGTGCTGTGCGACGCCGGAACCCACACGCAGCTGTGGGCCCGGCGCGCCGAACTGACCGAAGCGATCAACGCCCGCCACGAGAGCCCCGGCTACCTGCCCGGCATCGCGCTCACCTCCGGCCTGCACGCGACCGGTGATCCCGCCGAGGCCCTGGCCGGCGCGGACCTGGTCGTGCTCGCCGTCCCGGCCCAGACGCTGCGCGCCAACCTCACCGCCTGGCTTGCGCTGCTGCCGCCGCAGGCCGCGCTGGTCAGCCTGATGAAGGGCATCGAGAACGGCACCCATCAGCGGATGAGCGAGGTGATCGGGGAGGTCACCGGCGCGGGCGCGGACCAGATCGCGGTCATCTCCGGGCCGAACCTGGCCCTGGAGATCGCCCAGCGCCAGTACGCCGCGACGGTGGTGGCGTGTGCCGACGAGACCATGGCCAAGGCGCTGCAGCAGGCCTGCCACACCCCGTACTTCCGCCCGTACACCAATCCGGACGTCGTCGGGTGCGAGCTGGGCGGGGCGGTCAAGAACGTGATCGCGATCGCGGTCGGCATCGCCGTCGGCATGGGCCTGGGCGTCAACACCACCGCGATGCTGATCACCCGCGGGCTCGCCGAGATCTCCCGGCTCGGCACCGCCCTGGGCGCCGACCCGCACACGTTCGCGGGCCTGGCGGGCATGGGCGACCTGGTGGCCACCTGCAGTTCCCCGCTCTCGCGCAACCGCACCTACGGGGAGCACCTGGGCCGTGGCATGGGACTCGCCGACGCCGCGGCCAGTACCTCGGGGGTGACCGAGGGCGTGAAGTCGGCGGGCCCGGTGCTGGAACTGGCCAGGGCGCATGCCGTGGAGATGCCGATCACCGAGGTGGTGGCCGGGGTGACCAGCGGCACCATTGACATCGGCCAGGCCGCCGTCCTGCTCGCGTCGCGGTCGGCCAAACCGGAGCGTTATGGCGTGTGACGCCGCCAGGCTGGGATGACACGCGAAGGCGCGGAGGAGGAAGACGCTGAACGAGCAACGCAAGATCAGGGTCGCGGTGGTGTTCGGCGGCCAGGGCCCCGAGCATCCGGTTTCCTGCATGGGCGCGGGGACCGTGCTGGCCACCCTCGACCGGGACCGCTACGAGGTCGTGCCCGTGGGCATCCTGCCGGACGGCCGGTGGGTGCTCACCAGGGACGAGCCCGAGCGGCTCGCCATCAACGGCAGGACCCTGCCCTCGGTGGCGGCCGTGGCGGGCCCGGAAGCCGGGGCTGAACCGGGGCCCGGGACCGGACCGGGTGCCGGGGCCGGACCGGGGCCGGGCGGACCGGGTGCCGGGGCCGGACCGGGTGCCGTGGCCGGACCGGGTGCCGTGCCGGCCGGGTGCCGTGGCGAGCGGCGGCCGGCGGCGCGCTTCGGTGGCGTCGGTGCCGGGAGTCCTGGCCGGCGTGGACGTGGTCCTGCCGATCCTGCACGGGCCGTTCGGCGAGGACGGGACGATCCAGGGCCTGCTGGAGATGGCCGGGGTGCCGTATGTCGGGGCCGGCGTGCTGGCCAGCGCGGTGAGCCTGGACAAGGAGTACATGAAGCTGGTCTTCACCGCCAAGGGGCTGCCGATCGGCCCGTACCTGGTGGTGCAGGACCGGGACTGGCAGGGCGGGCCCGCCGCGGCGGCCACGGCCGAGCGCAAGCGCATCTTCGACGAGATCGCCGAGCTTGGCTACCCGGTGTTCGTGAAGCCGGCCCGCGGCGGATCGAGCATCGGCACGTCGAAGGCGAACGACCAGGCGGCCCTGGTCGAGGCGATCGAGGGCGCCCGGCGGTACGACCCGAAGGTGATCGTGGAGCGCGCGGTCGAGGGGGCGGAGATCGAGTGCGCGGTCCTCGAAGGCCTGGACGGCGCCCCGCCGGACACCAGCCTGCCCGGCCAGCTCGTCATCGAGGGCGGCGAGGAGTTCTACGACTTCGAGGCGAAGTACCTGGACCCGGCCGGGAGCATGGCAGATCCCGGCGCCGGTGCCCGCGGCGGTCATCGAGGAGATCCGCCGGATGGCGGCGGTGGCCTTCGACGCGGTGTCCTGCGAGGGCTTCGCCCGGGTGGACTTCTTCTACACCCGGGACGGCACGGTCCTGGTCAACGAGATCAACACGATCCCCGGGATGACCGCGACCTCCTACTTCCCGAAGATGTGGGAGGCCACCGGGCTGCCGCTGCCCCAGCTACTGGACCGGATGATCGCCACCGCGCTGCGCCGCCGCTCCGGCCCGCACTGACCTGGCCCGGATGGCGATGATCGTGGTGATTTGAGCACTCCACGAGCGCCGTGATCTCGGTGCTGTCGGGCGCGGCAGGGGCCATTGCGCTTGCCGGTGCCGGCGTGACAGTTGTTGCGGCAGCCATCCCGCGGCGTTTGTGGTGGTTGTGCCAACCATCACATTCTTTTGTCATGGCTGCGCCAGCCATTGACATCAGGGCCTGGTGCGGAGCGGGCTCATGCGACCGCCGGTGCGGTGGTGACTGTTGAGACGGCGACTGGCCCACGGTGGTTTGTGGTCGTTGGCACGATGACCACATTCTTTTGTGGTCGTTGGCGTAATCGACCACACAAGGCGAAGCGGCTCAGAGCGAGACCTCCGCTGGAAACCTGACCAGGCGCCTGCCTTGAGCCCATTGTTCGATGGCTACCGATGCCCACGACGAGCCGGAGCCGGTAATCGCCACATAGCGGGCGGCGCCCGCCGGTGCGGCGGTGATGGCCAGCGGGATGACCACCGCCAGTGCCGGGATCAAGGCCCACCGCATGATGGGCGACCGCAATATGGCAGTTGCTCATTGCATTTTCTCCTTCGAGCCGTGCGGCCCCGCTGCTTCAGTGTCGTAGCGCCACCGGCCCAGGACAACCAAACACTGCGGGCGGCGACGGTGACATCTGGCGGAACTGCCGGACCGGCCCCAGGTGCGGCTGGCCAGCCGCGGCGTAGGGTCACCGCATGCAGGCCACGGTGCGGGAATTCGACCCGTCGGACGGATCGGGGAGCGTCTTCACCGACGACGGCACCGTCTGTGAGTTCGGGCCGGAGGTATTTGCCGCCTCCGGGCTCCGGTTGCTGCGGCGCGGGCAGCGGGTCGCGATCCGGCGCGGGCCGTCCGGCACGATCACCGCGCTGACGCTGGCCACGTTGCCGCTGCCGGCGGAGACGGCACCGCTGCCCGGCGGAGCCCCGCCGGCGGGTGCGCACCACGGCCCCGGGCCGGCCCACTGCCTGCGGAGGAGGCAGGCGCCTAGGGCCGGGCGCCTGGAGCAGAGCAGGGCTCAGGCGGGCGATAACGAGCCCAGAAATGAAGCGCCGCCCGCCGGATGCGGCGGGCGGCGCTTGCGCCGACGGGAGCGCTTACGGCTTCCTGGCGGGCATCTTCTTGTCGCCGTTGACGACTGCCTTGAAGTCCGCACCGGCCCGGAACTTGGGCACCGACGACTTGGGGACCCGGATGGTGGCCCCGGTGGCCGGGTTGCGGGCGGTACGGGCGGGCCGCACTGCCTTCTCGAACACACCGAAGCCGGTGATCGCGACCTTGTCACCCTTGGCCACGGTCGACTGGATCGTGTCAAGAAGCGCGTTGACCGCATCGGTCGCGGTCTTCTTGCTGCCCAGCCGACCCGAGATCGCGTCAATCAGGTCGTGCTTGTTCATGAAATCACTCCTGCGGTTCCCCCACGGGAGGTCGCGCGGCTGGTGCCATGAATTCGCGACCTCTGACCAGCCAGAAATTAGGCGATCGGAAGCGCAGGAGACAAACACCTCGTGTAAAAGCCCGGCGTGTCGGCGCTTTTAGCGTACCGAGGGCCGGTCGCAAATTGCGGCCCTTACGGCTATCCGACGACCGGCAGCCACTCCGGGCGGTCCTGCTCGTACCGGGCAATATCTTCGGCATTGCGCAAGGTCAGCGATATGTCGTCAAGGCCCTCCATGAGCCGCCACCGCGTGTAGTCGTCGATCTCGATCGGCGCGCGCACCAGGACTCGGGCCGCCGGCCTGGGCCGACGCCCGTACCTCCCGGCCGGCGAGGTCCACGGTGACCACGGTGTCCGGATCGGCCTCGACCGCGTCGGCCAGGGCGGTCACGGTCTGCGCCGGCAAACGGACACGGCAAGCAGGCCGGCCTGGACCGAGTTATTGCGGAAGATGTCCCCGAATCGGGCCGATATGACGGCCCGGAACCCGTAGTCGATAAGGGCCCATACGGCATGCTCGCGGGACGATCCGATGCCAAAGTCGGGGCCGGCTATGAGAATCTCGGCGCCGTCCGCGTACGGCTGGTTGAGGACGAATTCGGGGTCCGCGCGCCAGGCCGCGAAGAGGCCGTCGCCGAAACCGGAGCGGGTGACCCGCTTCAGGTATTCGGCGGGAATGATCTGATCCGTGTCCACCTTGCCGCGGCGCAGTGACACGGCCCGGCCGGTATGCGTATTGAATGGCTGCATGGCTCTCTCCTTACGGCGTGGATCACAGGTCGGCCGGGGCGGTCAGCCTGCCGGTCACCGCCGTGGCGGCGGCGACCTGCGGCGAGACCAGGTGGGTGCGCGCACCCTTGCCCTGGCGGCCCTCGAAGTTGCGGTTCGAGGTGGACGCGCTGCGCTGGCCGGGGCCAGCTTGTCCGGGTTCATGCCCAGGCACATGGAGCACCCGGCGGACCGCCATTCGGCTCCGGCGGCGGTGAACACCTCGGCGAGCCCTTCGCGCTCGGCCGCGGCCTTGACCTCCATCGAGCCGGGCACCACCAGCATGCGGACGCCGGCGGCCACGGTGCGGCCGCGGAGCACCTCGGCGGCGGCGCGCAGATCCTCCAGCCGCCCGTTCGTGCACGACCCGACGAAGACCGTGTCCACGCTGATCTGGGTGAGCCGGGTGCCGGGCTCCAGGTCCATGTAGGCGAGCGCGCGCTCCGCCGAGGCGCGCGCGGTCCCGTCGGGCAGCGCCGGCCGGGTCGGGCACGGCCGAGTCCAGCGGCGCCGCCTGGCCCGGATTGGTGCCCCAGGTCACGAACGGGGTGAGCGCGGCGCCGTCGATCGTCACCTCACGGTCGAACGCCGCGCCGGGGTCGGTCGGCAGCGTGCGCCAGTAGCCGAGGGCCTCCTCCCAGGCCGCGCCCTGCGGCGCGTGCGGGCGGCCGCGCAGGTAGTCGAACGTGGTCTCGTCCGGGGCGATCAGCCCGGCCCGGGCCCCGGCCTCGATGGACATGTTGCAGACCGTCATCCGGCCCTCCATGGACAGATCCCGGACGGCCTCACCCCGGTACTCGATCACGTGGCCGGCGCCGCCCCCGGTGCCGATCTGCGCGATCACGGCCAGGATCAGGTCCTTGGCCGTCACGCCGAGGGGGAGGCGGCCGGTCACCGTGACCGCCATGTCGGCGGGCCGTACCTGGGGCAGCGTCTGGGTGGCCAGCACGTGCTCGACCTCGCTGGTGCCGATGCCGAACGCCAGCGCGCCGAAGGCGCCGTGCGTGCTGGTGTGCGAGTCGCCGCAGACGATCGTCATGCCGGGCAGCGTCAGGCCCTGCTGCGGGCCGATCACGTGGACGATCCCCTGGCCCGGGTCGCCCATCGGGTGCAGCCGGATGCCGAACTCGGCGCAGTTCTTGCGCAGCGCCTCGACCTGCACCTGGGACACCGGGTCGGTCACCGGGCTGCCCGGCCCGCGCAACGGCAGGTCGGGGCCGGTCACGCCGGTGGTGGGGACGTTGTGGTCCTCGGTCGCGACGGTGAGGTCCGGCCTGCGGACCGTCCGGCCGGCCAGGCGCAGCCCGTCGAACGCCTGCGGGCTGGTCACCTCGTGCACCAGGTGCAGGTCGATGTAGAGCAGGTCAGGTTCGCCGGCAGCGCTCCTGACCACGTGGGAATCCCAGATCTTCTGGGCGAGCGTGCGCCCCATCAGCGTTCCTCCCTGTGCCTGGCGGCGATGTACCTGTGCGCCCGTGCCTGGCGGCGGGGCCCCGGCGCGCGCCGGGACGACCTGCGGCAGGCCGCCGTCCCACCGACTTGCGTCTCGCAATCCGAGACGGCAGTATCGGACCATGGACAACTCTAGCAGTGGGCGGGGTGGCGGGGCCGGAGCTAGCGGAGTCGGCGTCCTGGACAAGACGGTTGCCGTCCTGAACGCGCTCGAAGCCGGCCCCGCCTCGCTCGCCCAGCTGGTCGCCGCCACCGGCCTGGCCCGGCCGACCGCGCACCGGATCGCGGTCGCCCTGGAGCGGCATCGCGTGCTCACCAGGGACAGCCAGGGCCGGTTCGTGCTCGGGCCGAGGATCACCGAACTGGCCGCCGCGGCCGGCGAGGACCGGCTGCTCGCGATGGCGCAGCCCGTCCTCGCCCAGTTGCGCGACATGACCGGCGAGAGCGCGCAGCTTTACCGGCGGCAGGGTGACGCGCGGATCTGCGTGGCCGCGGCGGAGCGGGCCAGCGGGCTGCGGGACACGGTCCCGGTCGGTGCGGTGCTGCCGATGACCGCCGGCTCGGCCGCGCAGATCCTGCTGGCCTGGGAGGAGCCCGACCGGCTGCACCGCGGGCTGCGCGGCGCGAAGTTCTCGGCCACCGCCCTGGCCCAGGTCCGGCGGCGCGGCTGGGCGGCCAGCGTGGCCGAGCGCGAACTCGGCGGTGGCGTCGGTGTCGGCCCCGGTGCGCGGGCAGGGCGGGAAGGTCATCGCCGCGGCGTCGGTGTCCGGCCCGATCGAGCGGCTGACCCGCTCGCCGGGCAGGCTGCACGCCATCGCCGTGGTCGCCGCCAGCGACAAGATCAGCGTCAGCCTCCGCCGCGGCGCCTGACCGCGGCGCGGCGGCTGTCCCCGCCGCATCCCCCAGAACGCTGCGTTACGCAGGCCGGGCCGGCGTGTGCCCGCCCGGGGTGGCACCGAACTCCCAGCACTCCTCCCCCGCCGGGGGGAGGCGGCCAGGCCGCGGTACTGATCGGCTTGGGTTACCTGGGCACGGGGCGGCTGCGGCGGCCCTGGCCCAGCCAGGAAGGCCTGGCGGCCATACTGGTGCTGTGCCATCATGTCCGGACGCTGCCGCATGAGGGGACGGCCTGCGCCACCCGTCCCGATGCGGGCCAGCCCGTTCGGCTGGTCCCGACATCACTGGAAACCATGAGGTCATGCCCATGAAGGTAGGGGTTCTCAAAGAGACCGCGCCCGGCGAGCGCCGGGTGGCGCTCGTCCCCGAGATGATCGCGCGGCTGCGCGGGGCCGGGCTCGACGTCCTGGTTCAGTCCGGCGCGGGCGACGGCGCCTGGTTCGGCGACAGCGCCTATGCCGAGGCCGGCGCTGCCATCGTGTCCCGCGACGAACTGCTGTCCGAGGCCGGCATCGTGGTGGGCATCGGCCGGCCGGACGAGCGCGACATCGCCGCGCTGCGGCCGGGCCAGGCCCTGCTCGGCATGCTGAACCCGCTGGTGGACCCCGCCTTCGCCGCGGACCTGGCCGCCAGGGGCGTGACCGCGATCAGCCTCGACGGGCTACCCCGCACGCTGCCCAGGGCCCAGGGGATGGACGCGCTGACGTCCCAGGCGAACGTGGCCGGCTACAAGGCGGCGCTCACCGGGGCGGCCGCGTTCGGCAGGTTCTTCCCGCTGCTCATCACCGCGGCCGGCACGGCACGCCCCGCCAAGGTGCTGGTGCTGGGCACCGGAGTGGCGGGCCTGCAGGCCATCGGCACGGCAAAGCGGCTCGGCGCGGTGGTCTCCGCCTACGACGTGCGGCCGCAGACCAAGACCGAGGTCGAGTCGCTCGGGGCGAACTTCATCGAGCTGACCTCGGTGGGACCGGCGGCCGGGGAGGGCGGCTACGCCCGGGCGCTGACCGAGGACGAGCGGCAGGCGCAGCAGGCCGAGCTGACCGGCCACATCGCCCGGCACGACGTGATCATCACGACCGCCCAGGTGCCGGGCCGCCGCCCGCCGCTGCTGGTCACCGAGGACGCGATCAAGGCGATGGCGGCCGGCTCGGTGATCGTGGACATGGGGGCAGGCCCGCTCGGGGGCAACGTCGCCGTTCTCGGTCCCTGACGACCGAGGTCGTGACCGAGAACGGCGTGACGGTGATCGGCGCGGGCGCACTGGCGGCCAGCGTGCCGACGGCGGCGTCGAGCGCGTTCGCACGCAACGTCAGCGCGCTGCTGCTGCACATGGTCACCGACGGCGAGCTGGCCATCGACCTGTCCGACGAGATCCAGGCCGGAGTCGTCATCACCCACGACGGGGCCGTGGTCCAGGCGGCCACCGCGGCCCTGCTCGCCGAGAATCCCGGAGGTACCACGCAGTGAGTACGGCGCTGCTCACCGACATCACCATCTTCGTACTGGCGCTGCTGGTCGGGTTCGAGGTCATCAGCAAGGTGCCCGCGACCCTGCACACCCCGCTGATGTCCGCGGCGAACTCGATCCACGGCATCGTCCTGGCGGGCGCCATGCTCATCGCGGTGACCGCGAACAACGCGCTCGGTTACATCCTCGCGTTCGTGGCCGCCGCGTTCGCCGCCATGAACGTGGTCGGCGGCTACGTCGTCACCGGGCGGATGCTCAAGATGTTCCACCGCAGCCGCGCCCCGGTGCCCGCCGCCGACACGCCGGCCGCGGTCAACGGCCACGGAAACGACGGCCGGGCATGAGCAGCTTCGACTGGATCACCCAGCTGCTGTACGTCGCCGCGGCGGTCTGCTTCGTGCTCGGCCTGCACCTGATGAACTCCCCCGCCTCGGCACGGCGCGGCAACCAGGTCTCCGCGGCCGGCATGGTCCTCGCGATCGCCACCACCTTCGCCCTGGTCGTGCACCTGGGCACGATCACCGTCACCGGCTGGATCGTGATGATCGCCGGCGCGCTGGTCGGCGCGGGCGCCGGGCTGTACTCGGCGCGCACCGTGCAGATGACCGCCATGCCCCAGCTGGTCAGCCTGTTCAACGCGGTCGGCGGCGGCGCGGCGGCGCTGGTCGCGATCGACGACTACGTCAGGCTGGCGGGCGGCATCACCGGTTTGCCGGAGGCGACCACGATCACCACGATCCTGGACGTGCTCATCGGCGCGGTCACGTTCTCCGGGTCGATCATCGCGGCCGGGCAAGCTGCAGGGCGTGATCAACGGGGCGCCGGTGACCTTCCCCGGCTCGCGCGCCGTCAACATCGCCGCGGCCGTGGTCGGGGTGGGCGGCGGCATCTACATGATCGCCACGCCGAGCGTGCCCGTCCTGATCATCATCATCCTGGCCGCGCTGACGTTCGGCGTGACCATGGTGATGCCGATCGGCGGCGCCGACATGCCGGTGGTGATCTCGCTGCTCAACGCGTTCACCGGCACCGCGGTCGCGATGGCCGGGTTCGTCATCGGGAACTGGGCGCTGATCATCGCCGGTGCCCTCGTCGGCGCGTCCGGCAGCATCCTGACCAAGCTGATGGCCGACGCGATGAACCGGTCGCTGCGCAACATCATGATCGGCGGGTTCGGCACCGGCGGACGCGGCCCCGGCGGTGGCGGGGCCGGGCGGTGACGTCCGGTCGGTGGCGGCCGACGACGCGGCCATCCAGCTCGCCTACGCGCAGAAGGTCATCATCGTGCCCGGGTACGGCCTGGCCGCCGCCCAGGCGCAGCACCAGGTGGCCGAGCTGGCCGCGCTGCTGGAGGAGCGCGGCGCCGAGGTCAGCTACGCCATCCACCCGGTCGCGGGCCGGATGCCGGGGCACATGAACGTGCTGCTGGCCGAGGCCAACGTGCCCTACCCGCAGCTCAAGGAGATGGAAGAGATCAACCCCGAGTTCCCGCGCGCCGACGTGGCCCTGGTGATCGGGGCGAACGACGTCACCAACCCGGCCGCGCGCAGGCCGGGCACCGCGATCTCGGGCATGCCGATCCTCGACGTGGACCAGGCCAAGAGCATCATCGTGATCAAGCGGTCGATGGGCCACGGCTACGCGGGCATCGACAACGAGCTGTACGTGAACCCGAAGACGAGCATGCTGTTCGCCGACGCCAAGTCGGCGCTGACCGAGCTGATCGCCTCGGTCAAGACCCTGGTGGCGGGGCGGGCTGCCCCGGCAGCCCGGCGCCCAGCGGGGCCACGGGACGTCCGCGGCATGAGCGAGCCCGGCGGGATCAGCTGGGACGGCCGCGGCGAACTCGTCGAACGCGGCGTAGGCCCGCGGGCCCCAGACCGTGCCCGGGCCGCCGTTCATCAGGATCGCCACGCCCATGGCCTCGGCCACCTCCGCGGCGGTGACCCCCTGCCGGTCCGCCGAGCGGGCATGGGCGGCGACGCAGCCGTCGCATTCCCTGGTGACGGCGATGGCCAGCGCGATCAGCTCCTTCGTCCTGGCTGGCAGCGCACCGTCGCCCATGGCCGCCCCGTGCAGCGCGGCGTACCCGTGCGTACACCCCGGGGATGGCGGCGCGCAGGCGGCGGCCCGGCGCCTTCAGCTCGTCCTGGATCTCGCGGGCAGTGCTCACCCGGGGCCTCCTCGCTGGCGGTCGTGAACCCTCGCTGAGCTATGGTCGGTTCCGGGGATCATTGAACGCCAGCACCCGCGCCGACGGCCAACGAAAGCAGCAGCGGTGAGCACGGTCGATTCAGATCTGGAAGTCCCGGGCGCCGCGGGGGACGCCGGGGAGCCGGGCACCGAGGTCACCGCCGCGCGGCTGGCCCGGGTCGGCGACCTCGACGTGCGCCGCCTGCTGCCGCTGCGGCAGCGGCGCAGCGTGGGCGCGTGGTGCTTCGTGGACCACTACGGCCCGACGTCGGTCGACGGCGTGGCCGGGCATGCAGGTCCCGCCGCACCCGCACATCGGGCTGCAGACCGTCACCTGGCTG
>CAVRXW010000020.1:0-156386 GCA_963725125.1 uncultured Actinomycetes bacterium | reverse complement strand
GGCCGCCACGAACTGGCAACCATGATGACGGACGATATCCCGCGCTATTTACGCCTGGGCTCCGGCGGAGGCGGGGTGCGCGGGCGGGTCCTGGGGCGGTGTTCGTCCTGGGAGGCGGGCTTGTTGGGCGCGGGGAGGGGCTGGGGGGTGGAAGGATTGGGAGGCATGAGCGCACGGTATGACTGCACGGACGCGGCGCAGCGCGCGGCGGGCATCACCGAGGCCACCGCGGTGCTGCGCAAGGGCGAACTGGCCGTGATTCCCACCGACACCGTGTACGGCATCGCGGCCGACGCCTTCTCGCCGGAAGCGGTCACCGCGCTGCTCGCGGCCAAGGGGCGCGGCAGGCAGATGCCGCCGCCGGTCCTGGTCGGCAGCCGGCGGGCCGCGCTCGCGCTGGTCGAGGGCGTGAGCGCGTCCGGCAACGACCTGATCGACGAGTTCTGGCCCGGCGGCCTCACCCTGGTGTTCCGGTCCGCCAGGAGCCTCATCTGGGATCTGGGTGACACGAAGGGCACCGTGGCGGTGCGGATGCCGTTGCAGCCGGTCGCGCTTGACCTGCTGCGCGAGACCGGCCCGCTCGCGGTGAGCAGCGCCAACCTGACCGGCTCGCCGGCGGCGACGAAGGCCGCCCACGCGGAGGCGCAATTTGGCGACGCGGTGAGCGTCTATCTGGATGACGGGCCGTGCGCCGCCGAGGTCGCCTCCACCATCGTGGACCTGACCGGGCCGGTTCCCCGGTTGCTGCGCCGGGGGGTGATCCCAGTCCGGCGTCTGCGCGCGGTTGTCGCCCTGATCGTGGAAGACGGCGAAGAAGAGGAAGGCGCGTGATCGTCCGATGGCCGTGCGTTGTACTCGCGTGGCCTACAGTGGGCGTGATGCGCGCGATCATCCTGCTGTGCGGCGCCCATGAATGAGTATGTGATCACGCTGCTGGCCGCGGCCGCGGTGACTTACATACTGACACCCGTGGTGCGCCGTTTCGCGATCGCGGTGGGCGCCATGCACGCGGCCAGGGAACGCGACGTCCACGAGATGCCCACCCCGTTGCTCGGCGGGTTCGCCATCTACGGGGGACTGGCCGTGGCCCTGCTCGTGGCGAGCCGCCTGAGCGGCCTGAGCAGCGTGTTCGTCGAGACGAACATGGCCAAGGGCCTGCTGCTGGCCGGCGGGCTCGTCGTGATCATGGGCTTCGTGGACGACCGGTGGGGGATGGGGGCGCTCAGCAAACTGGCCGGGCAGGTCGCCGCCGGCGTCATCCTGGTCTGGAGCGGTGCGGAGATCCCCTGGCTGCCGGCCCCCGGCGGGGTCACCCTGATCCTGACCAGTGACCAGCAGGTGGCGGTGACCATCCTGGTCGTGGTGGTCACCATGAACGCGGTCAACTTCATCGACGGCCTGGACGGCCTGGCCGCCGGGATCGTGGGCATCGGCGCCATCGCGTTCTTCGCCTATTACTTCACCCTGGTGCACCGGCTCGGGCTGCTCGGCCAGAGCGGGCCCGCCCTGGTCTCGGTCCTGCTCGCCGGGGTGTGCCTCGGGTTCCTGCCGCACAACTTCTACCCGGCGCGCATCTTCATGGGGGACACCGGCTCGATGCTCATCGGGCTGCTGCTCGCCTATGCGCCGATCTCCAGCCTCGCGCTGCTGGCCCCCGCCCAGCTGACCGACAACCAGGCCTACGCGGCGGGTACCGTCAACCGGTACGGCGCGTTCATTCCGCTGCTGGTGCCGGGCGCGATCCTGCTCATCCCGTACGCCGACCTGCTGATGGCCGTGGTGCGCCGGACCCGGGCCGGCAAGTCCGTGTTCGCCCCCGACAAGAAGCACCTGCAGCACCGCCTGCTCGCCATCGGCCATTCGCACCGGACCAGCGTGCTGATCATGTACCTGTGGGCGGCGCTGTTCTCGGGCACCGTCATCTGGCTGTCGATCGTCCGGACGCCGCTGATCGTCCTGGCCATCGTCACCGTGGCCGCGGTCCTCTGCCTGCTGCTCTTCACGATGCCGCGGCTGCGGCCGTGGTCGCGGGCCAGCCACGGGGACGGCGCGGTGCCGCGGCCCGCGCGCGTGGCCGCGGCACCCGCTGTGCCGGTGGCTACGGCACCGGAGCCCGGTACGGCGCCAGGCCGGCCCGCAGGAGACACCCCGGCACCGTGCCGGTCAGGCCGCGGTCCCGGAGGAAGTCGCGGCCGGGCGCCGGGCTGGGATGACGCCCGCCGCCGCGGGGCCAGGCCGGAACCAGGCCGGGGGCGGCGCCACCGGACGAGGCTGGCTGGCCGCCGGCGCGGCCGCTCCGGCCCCGGCAACGGCGCCGCCGGCAACGGCAGCCGCCGGGAACGGCACCACGGGGAATGGCAGCACCGGCAACGGCGCCGCGGGCGACGGGGCAGCCGCGGAACCGGCGGGGCTGGCGTGGTACCGCGATGGTGACACCGATGTGCGGTCCCGGGACGCTGGCCCGGCCGTGCCGCCGTGGGAGTCGCGGAATGCCGGGATATCGCCGGACCCGGCGGCCGCCACGCTCCCGGATGATCGGGCCGCAGCGCCCCGGGGTGCCGGCCGGGCCGCGCCGCCGTGGCACGCCGAGGGCGCCGCGGCATCCCCGGGGTCGGTCGAGGCCCGTTCCGTCCTGGGATGCCGGCCGTACCGCTTCGTCCCCGGAGGCGGGATGGTCCCGGCCGGCCCCGGCAGCCGGCCGTGCCGTGCCGCCGTGGGAAGCGCCCCAGGAGACCGGCCGTTCCGCCGTGCCGCCCCCGGAGACCGCCCGTTCCGTGCCGCCGTGGGCCGCCGGCAGGTCGGTGCCGCCCTGGGAACTGCCCCAGTCCGCTGCTGACCCGGAGGCGGCCGGCCCGGTGCCGGTGCGGCGCTGGCCCGGCCAGCCCGGGTCCCCGGCCGAGGCGCCCGACGGACCGGCGAACGGGCAGGCCGCCCCGCCGTGGCAGCCGGGCGCCCCGCCATGGCCGCCCGCGGCCCCGCCGGGGCCGCCGGCCGCGCCACCGTGGGCCTGAGCAGCACCCGGCCGCGCCACCGACGCCGTCTCCGCGGCGTTCCCGGCCTTGGTTCCGGCTCCGGGTAGCGCACACGGCCGGAAGGCTGCTACTTAAAGTCCCGCGTCAATTACGAATTGTCATCGATATCACTATGGGTGACCCGGTAAAGCCTGGGTCAAGGAGCTTGTGATATCTTTCACGAGCACCCAGGTAAGGGCTAGCGATAGGGCTCGTGATACGTTTTCGCTCACCTGGCGGCGCGCAGGCGCTGCTCGTGCGGCGCGGCGGTCCCCGCGGCCGGCGCCTGGGCAGGGATGGCCATGCTCACCCGCTGGCCGTTCGTCCGACAGTCGACCCCTCGGAGTTTGGCAGATGGCAGGTTACGCCGTGATCCTCCGGCGTTCCGCCATGGTCACCGCCGTGCCGGCGGTCGTCATGATCGTGCTGAGCGCCATCCTCGGCGGCACCAAGGGCCTGGTGGGCGCCCTGCTCGGGGTTGCGCTCTTCACCGCATTCTTCGGCATCAGTGCCGTCGCGATGATCTGGGCCTCACGGAAGAGCCCGCAGGTCACGATGGTGACCGCGGTCGTCCACCTACCTGGTCAAGATCCTTGCCCTGTTCTTCCTCGTCGTCCGGTACAACGGCACCACGGCGTTCAACGGCAAGCTCTTCGGCTTCACCGTGGTCGTCTGCGTCGTCGTCTGGACCACGACGCAGGCCCTGGTCTCGGCCCGGCTCAAGGTTCCGTACGTCGAACCGGACGGGAAACGGTGACCGGTGGTGGCGACCAGGCGTCCGGACGGCGTAGCGCGGCCCGTCGGCCAGGCTGCCCGCGTCCGGCGGCTCGCCTGGGGCCGGTGCCGGCCTCGCCGTCCTGTCATGACCGGCGAGCGCCCGCCGCCGGGCGATGGCGGGCAGAACGTCGGAATGACCGTGTTCAGCTACCTGCTCGCGGGCATGCTTGCCTACGGCGGGCTTGGCTGGCTGATCGCACACTGGACCGGGCTCTCGCTGATCTTCCCGCTGGGGATGCTGTTCGGCCTTGCCCTGGCCGTCTGGCTGGTGATCTACCGGTACGGCCGGTCCTGATCCACGGCGCCTGGAGTCACGGCCCCGCCACGGCGGTGGCCTGCCGGGCAGTGCAGCCACGACCCGCCGCCCCGCCCAGTGCTAGCCCCGACCCCGCCGCCCCGCCCCATACCGGCCGTCGAGCCATGCACGCTTAAGGAGTCAAAGGGTGACTTTGATGTCCCGGGTGCCGGTGGCAGAGGGATGCCACCTCGGCTCCGGCTGCGGATACCCCGCCCCGGGGTATCCGGCGAGCTTCCAGTTCCTCCATCCGCTCTTCAGCATTGGCTCGTTCCGCGTCTATATGCCGGAGGTGCAGGCGGTCCTCTGCGCAGGGCTGGTGATCGCGTTCTTCTGGGCCGCGTTCGCCAGGCCGAAGATCGTGCCAAGGGGCGTGCAGAACGTCGGTGAGCTGGGCATACTGTTCGTCCGGGACCAGATCCTGCGGCCGATGATGGGCAAGCGGGGCGACGGCTACCTGCCCTTCCTGGTGTCGCTGTTCTTCTTCATCTGGTTCGCGAACCTGATGGAGATCATCCCGGTGGCGCCAGTTCCCGGTGATGTCGCACTGTTCACGTTCCCGATCTCGCTGATGATCATCGTCTACCTCACCTACAACTTCGTGAGCATCAAGAACCTGGGCTTCGTCGGTTACTTCCAGAGCATGATCCCGTCGGGCGTGCCCATCGGCATCCTGCTCCTTGTCGCGCCGCTCGAGGTCCTGCAGTACATCGTCGTCCGGCCGTTCACGCTGGCGATCCGGCTCTTCGGGAACATGTTCGCCGGGCACATCCTGGTGGCGGTGTTCACGATCGCGACCTGGTACCTGTTCAGTGCCAGCATCGGTCTGTTGTTCGCCGCGGCATCGTTCGTGATGACCGTGATCCTTACCGGCATTCGAGATGCTGATCCAGGCGCTGCAGGCGTACATCTTCACGATCCTGACCGCCCAGTACATCGGCGGTGCCTACGAGACGGCGCACTGACATGACCGGCGGCCAGTGTCGGGGGCGACGCCGCAGGCCGGCGCGCACGCAGACCTAGTTCCAACCGAACCGCCGGCGGAGAACGCCGCCGGCCTAATCGCAAAGGAAAGCACACATGCTTGCGCTTCTCCACTCGCTGGCCGCTGGGTCCCAATGGCACCGTACTAGCCATCAACATCGGTGCTGTCGCCTACGGTCTCGCGGCCATCGGCCCCGGCGTCGGCATCGGCCTGATCTTCGGTCACGGTGTCGAGGCCATGGCCAGGCAGCCGGAGGCCGCGGGATTGATCCGCGCCAACATGTACATCGGGTTCGCGCTGACCGAGGCGCTGGCGCTGATCGGCTTCGTGGTGCCCTTTGTCTTCCACTACACCGCCTGATCCACGGAGTTATGGCGGTAGTGAGATGGCAGTAAGACAGAAAGGCCGACGGTCATGAACCTTGCCTCTCCGATGTTCCCCCACTTCTGCCTCGGGCCACTTGCAGTCCGAGCCTCCCCGAGCTGATCATCGGCACGATCTGCGTTCCTTATCGTGTTCGCCGTCCTGTGGCGGGTGCTGTTTCCGCGGATCCAGCAGACCCTGAAGGAGCGGACCGAGGCGATCGAGGGCGGCCTGCAGAAGGCCGAAGAAACGCAGAAGGAAGCGGAGGCAGACGCTCGAGCAGTACCAGGCGCAGCTCGCCGAGGCGAGGCACGAGGCCTCCCGGCTGCGCCAGGACGCCCAGGAGCAGGGCGCCCAGATCCTCGCCGAACTGCGCGCGCAGGGGCGAGGCCGAGCAGGCAGCGCCTGGTGGCCGCGGCGCACGACCAGATCGAGGCGGACCGCGTCCAGGCGATCCAGGCGCTGCGGAGCCGAGATCGGCACGCTCGCGGTCGAGCTGGCCAGCCGGGTCGTCGGCGAAGTCGCTGGACGCCAGCGCGCTCCAGCGCCGCGTCGTCGACCGTTTCCTCGAAGAGCTGGAGGCCGAGTCGGCGCCTTCGAAGACAACCTCATGAGCACAGCGCACCCGGTCAGCGGCCGGGCCGGCGGGGGCCAGGCGGCCACGGTGACATCCGGGTGCGCCGGGGCAGGAGGCAGGCATGCGCGGCGCTAGCCGGGTCGCGTTCGCGGCAGGCGCGCGACCGGCTGACCGAGACCGTGACCGACGCTGATGTCGCCGCCACCGTCGGGGACGAGCTGTTCGCGGTCGTGCGCCTGCTCGACGAGGAGCCGGGCCTGCGGCGCGCGCTCGCCGACTACACCCGCCCGCGGGAGGCCCGGACCGGGCTGGTCGGCCGAACTGCTCGGCGAACGGGTGTCCGCGGCCACCCTCGACGTGGTCTCCGGGCTGGCCGGCGCGCGCTGGTCGGCGCCCAGGGACCTGGCCGACGCGGCCGAGGAACTTGCGGTCCTCGCCACGGCCGCCGCCGCCGAGCGGCGCGGGCGACCTGGACGACGTCGAGGACGAACTGTTCCGGTTCGGCCGGATCGTCAGCGGCGAGCCCGAGCTGCTCGCGGCCCTGGCCGACCAGCGGTGCTGCCCGACGACCGCAAGCGCGGGCTGCTCGACGAGCTGCTCACGGGCAAGGTCGACCGGCCGCGCTGCGGCTCATCACCCAGGCAGTGATCAACCCCCGGGGGCGTAACCTGGAGGCGAACCTGGCGGACTACGCCAGGCTCGTCGCGGCCTGGCGGCAGCGCCTTATCGCTGTCGTGCGGGTCGCCACCGAGCTCAGCGGCCGCCAGCGCGAGCGGCTGACCGGGCGCTCTCGGCCATCTACGGCCAAGACATTCAGCTGAATGTCGTGCTCGATCCCCGGGTAGTGGGCGGCATGTCGATTCAGATCGGTGACGAGTTCATCGACGGAACGCTGAGCAGCCGGCTCGCCACGCTCAGACGGCACTGGGCAGCATGAGGCCAGCGTCCCGCGATCGGAAGCAGACGAGAAAGAGAGAACCATGGCGGAGCTGACAATCCGGCCCGACGAGATCCGCGACGCGCTGGCGAACTTCGTCGCAGGCATACGAGCCGGACGAGGCCTCCAGGCAGGAGATTGGCACGGTCGCCGAGTGCGGCGACGGCATCGCGCACGTCGAGGGGCTGCCCTCGGCGATGGCGAACGAACTGCTCGAGTTCCCCGGCGGGATCCGCGGCCTCGCGCTGAACCTGGACATCCGCGAGATCGGCGTGGTCATCCTCGGCGACTTCAGCAAGGTCGAAGAGGGCCAGCAGGTGCGGCGCACCGGCGAGGTGCTGTCCGTGCCGGTCGGGCGACGCGTTCCTCGGCCGGGTCGTGGACCCGCTCGGCGTCCCGCTGGACGGCAAGGGCGACGATCGAGGGCACCGAGCTTCGCGCCCTGGAACTGCAGGCCCCGTCCGTGGTGCAGCGCACCAAGGTGAACGAGCCGCTGCAGACCGGGATCAAGGCCATCGACGCGATGACCCCGATCGGGCGCGGCCAGCGCGAGCTGATCATCGGCGACCGGCAGACCGGCAAGACCGCCATCGCCATCGACACCATCATCAACCAGCGCGCGAACTGGGAGTCCGGGGACCCGGAGCGCCAGGTCAAGTGCATCTACGTCGCGGTCGGCCAGAAGGGCTCCACCACCGCGCAGGTCCGCCAGGCGCTCGACGACGCCGGCGCGATGGAGTACACGGCGATCGTCGCGTCGCCCGCCTCCGACCCGGCCGGGTACAAGTACATCGCCCCGTACACCGGGTCGGCCATCGGCCAGCACTGGATGTACCAGGGCCAGCACGTGCTGATCGTGTTCGACGACCTGTCCAAGCAGGCCGAGGCGTACCGCGCCGATCTCGCTGCTGCTGCGCCGCCCGCCCGGCCGTGAGGCCTACCCCGGCGACGTCTTCTACCTGCACTCCCGGCTGCTCGAGCGGTGCGCGAAGCTGTCCAAGGAGATGGGCGGCGGGTCGCTGACCGGGCTGCCGATCATCGAGACCAAGGCCAACGACATCTCCGCCTACATTCCGACCAACGTCATCTCGATCACCGACGGGCAGATCTTCCTGGAGACCGACCTGTTCAACTCCGGTGTCCGGCCCGCCATCAACGTCGGCCGGTCGGTGTCCCGGGTGGGCGGCGACGCGCAGATCAAGGCGATGAAGAAGGTCGCGGGCGGGCTCAAGCTGGCCCTGTCCCAGTACCGCGACCTGGAGGCGTTCGCCTCCTTCGCCTCCGACCTGGACGCCGCCTCGCGTGCCCAGCTTGACCGCGGCGCCCGCCTGGTCGAACTGCTCAAGCAGCCGCAGTACTCGCCCTCGCCGGTCGAGCGGCAGGTGGTCTCGGTGTGGGCCGGCACCGGCGGGCTTCCTCGACGACGTTCCGGTCGAGGACGTCGGCCGGTTCGAAGAGGAGTTCCTCGGCACGCTGGGCCGCAAGCACCCGGGCGTCTACCAGTCGATCAGCGAGACCGGGGAGCTGTCCGACGACACCACCACGGCGCTCAAGGACGCGATCGAGGACTTCCGCCGCGGCTTCGAGATCACCGGCGGCGGCCTGCTGGTGCCGGACGAGCCGGCCGAGCCGCTCGGCGAGGACGAGGTCGGCCGACGACGCTGAACAAGCACGTCCCACCGACGCCGAAGCCGTCGCGAGCTAGGCGGGAAGGCAGAGCATGGGAGCACAGCTTCGCGCGGTCAGGCAGCGGATCTCGGGCGATCCAGTCCACTGCCAAGATCACCCGTGCCCAGGAGCTGATCGCGTCGTCGCGGATCATCAAGGCGCAGCAGCGGATGCGCGCCGCCGCGCCCTACGCGGACGAGACTCACCGCGCGCGATGGAAGCGGTGGTCAGCCGGTCCGTCGCACATCGATCATCCGCTGGTCCGCGAGCCGCCGGCGCCGCAGCGGGCGGCGGTGCTGATCCTCACCAGCGACCGGGGCTTCGCCGGTGGCTACAACGCCAACGTGCTGCGCGAGGCCCAGCGGCTGCGGGCGATGCTGAGGAGGAGCACGGGCATGGCCGTGCGACACCTACGTGACCGGGCGCAAGGGCATCATCTGGCACCGGTTCCGGGACCGCGAGCTGGCCGGTGAGTGGAGCGGTTTCTCCGAGCGGCCCGGCCCCGGACAACGCCGACCGACGATCACCGCCGCGCTGCTCGAGGCGTTCGAGCGGCCCGACCGGCCGAGGGCGGCGTGGACGAGCTCCACCTCGTGCACACCTCAGTTCATCTCGATGCTCACGCCAGCGGCCCGCGGCCCGCCGCATCCTGCCACTGGAGGTCGGAAGAGGTCGAGGAGGAGCCCGCCGACGGGCCCGATTCCGCTGTACGAGTTCGAGCCGTCGCCGCAGGCCGTGCTGGATGCCCTGCTGCCCGTGGTACGTGGAGAACCGGATCTACCATGCGCTGCTGGAAAGCGCGGCCGCCGAGATCGCGGCGCGGCGGCGGGCGATGAAGTCGGCCACCGACAACGCCAACGACCTGCTTGAGCAGTTCACCCGTGAAGCCAACAAGGCCCGCCAGGCCGAGATCACCCAGGAAATCAGCGAGATCGTCGGCGGCGCGAACGCGCTGGCCGAGACGTTCGCAGGGAGCGAGTGAGGGTCACAGATGACCGCAACCACAGAGAACTCAGCCACCGGCGGCGGCGGCCGCGACGGCACTGGCCTGATCGGCCAGGTCGCCCGGGTCACCGGCCCCGTGGTGGACGTCGAGTTCGCCACCGAGCAGATGCCCGACATCTACAACGCGCTGCACGTGGACGTGACGCTGGAGGGCGACGACCAAGACGCTGACCCTGGAGGTCGCGCAGCACCTCGGCGACAACATGGTGCGCGCGATCTCCATGCAGCCCACCGACGGCCTGGTCCGCGGCGCCACGGTCACCGACACGGGCGGCCCGATCACGGTGCCGGTCGGCGACGTGACCAAGGGCCACGTGTTCAACGTGCTCGGCGAGACGCTGGACGTGCCGACCGCGTCCCTGAAGGTCACCGAGCGCTGGTCGATCCACCGGGACCCGCCGCCGTTCGACCAGCTGGAGCCGAGGACCGAGATCCTGGAGACCGGGATCAAGGTGCTCGACCTGCTCACCCCCTACGTCAAGGGCGGCAAGGTCGGCCTGTTCGGCGGGGCCGGCGTCGGCAAGACCGTGCTCATCCAGGAGATGATCACCCGGGTCGCCAAGAACTTCGGCGGTGTGTCGGTGTTCGCGGGCGTCGGCGAGCGCACCCGTGAGGGCAACGACCTGATCATCGAGATGACCGAGTCGAACGTGATCAAGGACACCGCGCTGGTGTTCGGCCAGATGGACGAGCCGCCGGGCACCCGGCTGCGGGTCGGCCTGGCCGCGCTGACCATGGCCGAGTACTTCCGCGACGTGCAGGGCCAGGACGTGCTGCTGTTCATCGACAACATCTTCCGGTTCACCCAGGCCGGCTCGGAGGTGTCCACCCTGCTCGGCCGGATGCCCTCGGCGGTGGGCTACCAGCCCACGCTCGCCGACGAGATGGGCCAGCTTCAGGAGCGGATCACCTCCACCCGCGGCCACTCGATCACCTCGATGCAGGCGATCTACGTGCCCGCCGACGACATCACCGACCCGGCGCCGCACACCACGTTCGCCCACCTGGACGCGACCACCGTGCTGTCCCGGGCGATCACCGAGAAGGGCATCTTCCCGGCCGTCGACCCGCTCGACTCCACCTCCCGCATCCTGGACGCCAAGTACGTCGGCGAAGAGCACTACGACGTGGCCCGCGAGGTGCAGCGGATCCTGCAGCGCTACAAGGAGCTGCAGGACATCATCGCCATCCTCGGCATCGACGAGCTGTCCGAAGAGGACCAGGTCACGGTCAAGCGGGCGCGGCGGATCGAGCGGTTCCTGTCGCACCCGATGTTCGTCGCCGAGCAGTTCACCGGCCAGCCGGGCGTGTTCGTGTCGCTGTCCGAGACGGTCTCCTCGTTCAAGGCGATCTGCGAGGGCAAGTACGACAACATCCCGAGCAGGCGTTCTTCATGTGCGGCGGGATCGAGGACGTGGAGCGCAAGGCGCAGGAGCTGGAGCGGCAGTGAGGACCAAGCCCCAAGCGAGCGACGGGCCGCCGGCATGAGCGTGCGAGTGGCGCTGGTGGCCCCGGACGGCGAGATCTGGTCCGGCATGGCCCGGATGGTGATCGCCAAGACCCGCGACGGCGACATCGGCATCCTCACCGGGCACCCGCCGGTGCTCGGGCGTCCTGGCCGACGCGAGCCTGGTCCGGATCCTGGACGTCGAGGACGGCGCGGCCGGGGACCGGCAGGAGATGCGCGCGGCGGTGAGCAGCGGCTTCCTCTCGGTCGCCGATGACCGGGTCTCGATCCTGGTGCGCCAGGCCGAGCTCGGCTCCGACGTGGAGGTTAACGCCGCCCGGGCCCGCCTGGACACCGCGCTCGCCGAGGCCGGGCAGCTGCCACCGGGCGAGGCCGAACCGCTTGAGGTGAGATTCTCCCGCGCGGTGCTGCGGGCCGCCGGCGACCAGTCCTGACGGGCGCCAGCAGCCGGGCCGGGGATGAGCACAGCGATTGCGCTCGACGCGGCCTGGATCTTCGCCGCGTTCCTGGCCCTCGTCGTGCTCTGCGCGATCGGCCTGACCATCCGCCGGATGCTCCTGGATCGCGGCGGCGGCACCGTGGAGTGCGGGCTGCGCAGGCCCGGCGGCACCTGGCGGCTGGGCGTCGCCGCCTATCAGGAGGGCGAGCTCCGCTGGTACCAGGCGGTCGGCGTGCTGCTCACCCCGGAAGAGGTGCTGGCCAGGCGGACCCTGTCGGTCACGTCCCGGCGCGAGGCCTATCCCGCCGAGGCCGCGCTGCTGGGGCAGGGGATGGTCGTGGTGTCCTGCACCGCGGGGGAGATGCTGGAGACCGTGGAACTGGCGATGGCGGAGGACGCGCTGACCGGCTTCCTGGCCTGGCTGGAATCCGCCCCGCCTGGCTTCTATCCGCTCAGCCCCTGAGCTTGTCGTTTAACCTGCGTTCTTGCGCCTGGCTTTGAGTGTGAGTTCCCGCTTGGTGGTTTTCCCCACGTCATAGTGGGGTGCGGGGCGGCGGTTGCGTGATCCTGGCGGTCGCCCGGGGCCGGGTTTGCCGGGTTTCGGCGCACCGGCTGGGCAGGGCAGGGTCGCGCGGATGTTTCTAAACCCCCGGCGGACCCGGGCGGGGGTGAGCCGCCCGGGCGGGGCGGGGCGTTCCCAGGGCAGCCGCAGATCGTCCGCGAGGGGGCGGGCGAGGCGGAGCTGGGCATGGGCGGTGATGATCAGCCAGGTCCACCGGTCTGCGGCGGGCGGGCCGCGGAGTTTCGGGGCGGTCCAGCCGAGGACCTGTTTGTAGAGCCGGAAGGTGTGCTCCAGGTCGAAACGGCGGAGGAACGCTTGCCATAGCCGGTCCACGCCGGCAGGCGGGGTGCTGGTGACCGAGCACCAGAGCCATACGGGCTTGGGGTCGCGGTCGCCGGGCAGGTGATCGACCCGCAGCCGGATCAGGGTGCCCTCGATGACGGGCAGCGGGCCGCCGTGCCCGATCCAGGCGGAGCGGTGCGTCAGCCGGGGGTGCAGCCGGTCCCAGGCTTGCGCCACGGCGGCGCCGTAGCGGGTGGTCGCCGTGGTCGTGGTCACGGCCGGTTCTGGCCACGCGGCGGGGTCAGAAAGCGGGAACTCCCGGCCGTGGCGGGGCGGCCGGCCGTTGGTGCCGGGCTGGCGGGCCGGGACGGGGAAGTGCAGCACCCGGTCACTGCGCAACCGGCCCAGGATCTCCACGGGCAGGTCCGCGAGCTGATAAGCCAGCCGCATCGGGTCATACCCCGCGTCGAAGATCACCAGGACCGGCGGGTCACCGTCGCGCCAGTGCCCCGCCTCGATCAGCCGGGTGATCACCTCCCGGACCTGGGCGGCGGTCACCTCGGCCTCGTCATCATCAGGGCCCAGCCGGATGGCGTCCAGCACCGCGGTCCAGGAGGTGCGGCCCGGCTCCAGCGCCGCGACGACGGAGTACGGCCATCCCGGGATCATCTGCGCCTGCCCCTTGCCCCGCCCGTAGACATGGCAGAACAACCTGTCCGCGCTGGTGGCCGCGCCGGGCCGCAGCCAGTTACTCACATCCACCGCGAGCATCAGCCGCCCGTCCGCCGCCCGGGGTAACGGCAGCCCGGCCAGGCACCGGCGCAGCCGGGCAATGTCGATCCGGCCGCAGTTCACCGCGTCGTAGAGGGCGCCGTGGCCACGGCGGTGCCCCGCCACCAGCGACAGGCCCGCCAGATTCCGCACCGGGCCGTCCGCGCACAGCACCGCATCGGCCAGTTCCGACAGCTCATCGGCGCGGGCGGTCAGGCAGGCATGGAAGTCGCGCCGGAACCGCGCCAGAACGTTGCGTGCAAGTGGCCCGGCCCCGGTGTTCTCTGGCAATCTGTCCATCACGGCCTTCGCAGTGATCATGGGATCTTCAGCGAGAACACATGATCATGCGGAGGCCGTACTCACGCACCGCGACACGCCGGGACCACCTGGCACAAGGCGCACGAAAAACCCAGGTCACAGCCGAGCGGGTTAAAGAACAAGCTGAGCGGGCGCGCTCAGCGCTCGCCGCCCGGCTTCCACAGCACGTCACCGTGGCCCTCGTTGGCCCGGCGGGCCAGGATGAACAACAGGTCCGAGAGCCGGTTGAGGTACTTGGCGGTGGCCGGGCTCACCGAGTCCGGGTAGGCCTCCAGAGCCGCCCACGCGCTGCGCTCGGCCCGGCGCACCACCGTCCGGGCGGTGTGCAGCAGCGCCGCTCCCGGCGTGCCGCCGGGCAGGATGAAGCTGCGCAGCGTGGGCAGGCCCTCGTTGAACGCGTCGCAGGCCCGCTCCAGGTCGGTCACGTAGCTCTCCTCGACCCGCAGCGGCGGGTACTTGGGGTCGCTGACGATCGGGTTGCACAGGTCCGCGCCGACGTCGAACAGTTCGTTCTGGATCCGGGTGAGCAGCGCCGCGATGCCGGAGTCAAGCCGGCCGAGCGCGAGCGCCGTGCCGATCGCGCAGTTGGCCTCGTCCACGTCGGCGTAGGCGGCCAGCCGCGGATCCCCCTTGCCCACCCGGCTGCCGTCACCGAGCGCGGTGGTCCCGCCGTCCCCGGTCCGGGTATAGATGCGGGAGAGCACGACGGGCTTGTCACGGGCATCCTCAGCGTCTGCTGGCATGGGACTCACCGTAGCGGGCACGGCCAGGTTTCGAGCCGGCCGGTTGCCTTATGGCACGGATCTGCCCACCCTGGGGCAATGTGATCAATCTCCTGACCTGGGGTATTCCCATCCTGACAACTATGTGACATCGTGTAAATGCGAAGAGTTACGACTGACTCTGCGTAACGACTTGATCCCTGCTGGCCATCCGCCCGGCGGATCTCGGGGGCCCGCCGGAGCGAGCGGTGGCAGGCAGGTCGGAGGGGTGAGTCCCGGCTGCGCGTTTCGTGGCCGGGGCTCATCCATGTCCGGGGTCCGGGGGGTGCGGAACCGGTGATGTGGCACCCGGCAAAACGCCGTCTGCCACATCACCGGCTCCGCCCCAGCGACCGGGGATGGAATTGTGCGCCTGGTGCGCCCGGGCGGCCAGGTACCCCTCCTACGGAAAAGCGAGAGGGGATTCGGGGCCGGACGGGGCCGCGAATGACTAGCGTGCTACTAGGGTGGTGGCCTCACAGGCGGTCTGGGTCATAGAGGTGGCTGTGTACGACTATGTCATCGTCGGTGCCGGTAGTGCGGGCTGCGTCCTGGCGCTGCGCCTCACCGAGAATCCCGCGCGCGTGTCCTGCTGCTTGAGGCAGGCCCGCCGGACGACGCCGACGAGATCCACATTCCGGCGGCACTGAACCTGCTGTTCCAGAGCACCTACGACTGGGACTTCCGCACCATCCCCCAGGAGCGGGCGGCGGGGCGGGCCATCTACTGGCCCCGCGGGCGGATGCTCGGCGGGTCGTCGTCGATGAACGCCATGATCTACATCCGCGGCAGCAGGCACGACTACGACACCTGGCGGGACGAGTACGGCTGCAGTGGCTGGGGCTACACCGACCTGATGCCGTACTTCCGGCGGGCCGAGTCCAACTCCCGCGGCGCCGACGCCTACCACGGCGGGACCGGCCCGCTGTCCGTCTCCGACCTGGCCTTCCAGTCGGCGATGACCAAGACGTGGGTCGCCGCGGCCCGGGAGTGCGGGCTGGCCGCCAACGACGACTTCAACGGTGCGCAGCAGGACGGCAGCGGCTTCTACCAGGTGACCCAGAAGGACGGCCGCCGCTGCTCCGCCGCGGACGCCTACCTGCGCCCGGCGATGGCGCGCCCCAACCTTGAGGTGATCACCGACGCGCGGGTCACCAAGGTCGTCGTCGAGGGCGGCCGGGCCGCCGGAGTGCGCTACCTGCAGCGCGGCACCGAGGAGACCGCCTACGCCCAGGGCGAGGTGATCCTGAGCGCCGGCGCCGATGGGGAGCCCGCAACTGCTCATGCTGTCCGGCATCGGCCCCGCCGACCACCTGCGCGAGACCGGTATCGGCGTGCTCGTGGACAGCCCCGGCGTCGGCGCGAACCTGTCCGATCACCCGGTCGTGCCCGCCATCTGGCGGACCCCGAAGGTGCCCGCGCTGTGGGAGAAGTCCGGCCCGAGGAACCTGTTCCGCTGGCAGTTGCGCCATTCCGGCCCGCTCACCTCCAACGTCGCCGAGGCCGGCGGGTTCAGCCGCACCCGGCCGTCGCTGACCGCGCCCGACCTGCAGTGGCATGCGCTGCCGACGCCGTTCGGCAACCAGGGCCTGGCCGACCCGGCGACCCGGGCGTTCACGCTGCTCGATCACGCTGGTCGACGTCGGCAGCCGGGGCCGGATCTGGCTGCGCAGCGCTGACCCGCGGCACAAGCCCGCGATCGACCCGGCCTACCTGTCCGACGGCACGGACATCGCCCCCCTGGTGGAAGGCGTCCGGATGGCGCGCGAGTTCGCGGTGGCGGCCCCGCTGGCCAAGGTCTGCACCGAGGAACTGGCCCCCGGCCCGGACGTGCACACCGACGCCGAGGTGCGCGACTGGATCCGGCGTGACCTGGGCACCCTGTACCACCCGGTCGGGACCTGCGCCATGGGCGGCGACTCCAGGCTGGCCCTCGCCAAGATCACCAGCGTGGTCGATCCGGAACTGCGGGTGCGCGGCGTCGAGGGCCTGCGGGTCGTGGACGCGTCCGTGATGCCGGTCGTGCCCCGGGGCAACACCAACGCCCCCACGATCGCCATCGCCGAGCGCGCCGCGGACCTGATCCTCGGCCGGGCGCCGCTGGAGCCCGTGGACCCGGCGCTGGAACCCGAGCCGCTCCCCGCCGAACTGGCCTAGGCCTCCGGGGGGTCGCCCCCCCCGGGCTAGCAGGGCCTAGGCCCCGTGACGAAGGAACGGGGCCGCAGGCTACCGGGGGGGTCCGGGGGGTCGCCCCTCCCGGGCTAGCAGGGCCTAATCGATACTTAACCGCCGCTGACATGCTTCGGGCAGATGTCTGAGCGGCACGCCAGCGGGGGCCGCGCCGCCCAGGCCTGGGGCCCCGTAGGGGAGCGGGGCCCCTTTCAACGTCAGCGGTAGCGCTTGCCGTGCAGCAGGGTGGTGAGCGTCAGCAGCCGGTTCATGTCCTTGTCGCTGCGCGCCAGCGTGGTCAGGTTCAGCGGCGGCTTCATCCGCTGCCGGGTGATCGACTTGGGCCGGGTGAACTCCCGCAGGCCGTCCGCGCCGTGGATGCGGCCGAAACCGGAGTCGCCGACCCCGCCGAACGGCAGCGCGGGCACGGTCGCGTAGGCGATCACCGAGTTGATCGAGGTCATGCCGCTGCGCAGCGCCCGCGCGGTGTCCATGGCCTTCTTCGCGTTCCCGGCGAACACCGCGGAGCCGAGCGCGAACCTGCTCGCGTTGGCCAGTTGCACCGCCTCGGCCAGGTCGTCCACCCTGGTCACGGTGATCGTCGGCCCGAACGTCTCGTCCTGGACCGCCATGCTCTGCTCCGGCACGTCGGCCAGGATCACCGGGTCCACGAACGGCCGGCGGATGCTCTGCATCCCGCCCAGCACCGCGCGCCCGCCCCTGGCCAGCGCGTCGGCGATGTGGTCCTCGACCACGTCAAGCTGGCCGGGCATGGTCATCGGCCCGTAGCTGGCCTCCCGGTCGTCGCCGGCCCGCACCGCGCCCATCCGCTCGGACAGCTTCTCGACGAACGAGTGGTAGACCGCGTCCACGACATAGACGCGCTCCACCCCGATGCAGGTCTGCCCGGCGTTGGACACCGCGCCCCAGGCGGCGGCATCGGCGGCTGCGTCCAGGTTCGCGTCCGCGCCCACCAGGAGCGCGTCCTTGCCGCCGCACTCGGCGATCATCGGCGTCAGGTTCTGCGCGCACGCGGCCATCACCTTGCGGGCCGTCGGGCTCGACCCGGTGAACGCGATCTTGTTGACCGGGCTCAGCGCGAGCGCCTCGCCGGTCGGGCCCGCCCCGGTGATCAGTTGCAGCACCGGCTTCTCCGGCACGATCTCGGCGAACGAGCTGACCAGCCAGCCGCCGACGGCGGGGGTGAACTCGCTCGGCTTGAACACCACGGCGTTGCCGGACGCGAGCGCGTAGGCGAGCGAGCCCATCGGGGTGAATACCGGGTAGTTCCACGGGCCGATCACGCCGATCACGCCGAGCGGTGCGTACTCGACCGAGGATGCCTGGTTGAGCGCGGTCAGCCCGCTGCGCACCCGGCGCGGGCCGAGCACCTTGCGGGCATTCTTGGCCGCCCAGTCGATGTGCACGATCGCCAGGACGATCTCCAGCTTGGCGTCGTCCAGCGGCTTGCCGGTCTCGGTGTGCACGAGTTCGGCGAGGCGCCCGATGTACCGGGTCAGGTGCGACTTCCAGGCCAGCAGGCGGGACTGCCGCTCCTTCCAGCCCAGGCCGGCCCACCAGGCCGCGGCCTCGCGGGCCCGCTCCACGGCGGCGTTCACCTCCGCCTGGCCGAACACCGGGAAGGTGGCGATCACCTCGGAGGTCGCCGGGTTGACCGAGTCGAAGGTCTCCGGGGCGCTGGTCTGTCCCGTCTGCAGCGTGTCCATCGGTCCTCGCGTCTCGCCCGTGCCGCCGTGCGGCGCCTGTTATGCGCTAGTAAATCATCGCCGGTGCCCGCCCAGATACTGCCACCGAGCCTCGCCGGCCCGGCGGCCGTGATCTGGTTGACTGGGCTACCGTGCACACCGAGCCACCGTCGCCGCCGCAGCGGCCATATGTGCTGCTGAGCTGCGCAATGTCCGTGGATGGCTGCCTCGATGCGCCGGGACCGCAGCGGCTCGTGCTGTCCGGCCACGCCGACCTCGACCGGGTGGACGCCGAGCGGTCCGAGGCAGACGCGATCATGGTCGGCGCGGGCACCATCCGCCGCGACAACCCGCGCCTGGTGATCCGCTCTGCCGGGCGCCGGGCCAGCCCGGCTGGGCCGCGGCCTCCCGGAGAACCCGGCCAGGGTGACCCTCACCGCGAGCGGCGACCTGGACCCGGCCGCCCGGTTCTTCGACGCCACCAGCGGCGCCGGTGCTGTGGTCTACTGCGCCGCCGCGCAGGCGCCCAAACTCCACGACCTGCTTAACGATGCGGCCCCGGTCATCGCCGTCCCGCCGCCGATGGACCTCGGGGCGGTGCTCGCCGACCTGACCCGCCGCGGCGTGCACCGCCTGCTGGTGGAGGGCGGGGCGCGGCTGGGACGCGAGTTCCTCGCGGGCGGGCTCGTGGACGAACTGGCCCTCACGGTGGCCCCGTTCTTCGTCGGCGCGGCGGCGGCACCACGGTTCGCCGGGCCCGCCGTCTATCCCCATGACCCCGGACGGCCGATGCACCTGGCCGAAGTGCGCCAGCTCGACGATGTCGTACTGCTGCGATACCTGCTCGGCGGGGACGGCCCGGCGGCGCGCGGCGCGAACCAGGCCCGCGAGCACGCTGTGCACGGCGCGGCCGCCGCCGGCGGCCATGGCGGCCAGGCGGAGCCAGGGGCGCTGAGCGGCGGCGCGCCGGGGGAGCGGGCCGAGGCGACCGGCGCGGACCGGGCGTGGCTCGCGCGGGCGATCGAGCTATCCCGCCGCTGCCCGCCCACGCCCTCGGCGTTCTGCGTCGGTGCCGTCGTCGTGGCGGCCGACGGCACGGTCATGGCGACCGGCTACTCCCGGGAGACCAGCCCGCACAACCACGCGGAGGAGGCGGCGCTCGCCAAGATCAGCCCGGCCGACCCGCGGCTGGCCGGCGCCACGCTCTACAGCTCGCTGGAGCCGTGCCGGGTCCGTGCCTCGCGGCCCACGCCGTGCGCGCAGCTCATCATCGAGGCGGGCCTGCGCCGCGTGGTGATCGCCTGGCGGGAGCCACCGGTGTTCGCGCCCGGGGGAGGGGCCGCCATGCTCCGCGAGGCAGGGATTAGCGTGGTGGAGATCCCCGGCCTGGCCGCCGAGGCCCGCGCCGTCAACGCCGCGGTCCTCAGCGAGCAGGGCCCGGGCGCCCCTGCTTCATGACCACGAGGCCGGCCGGGCTCCGCGCGGCCGTGCTAGCCGACCGCGGAAGGGACCAGGCATGGCTGACAGCGGGTATGTGGACCTCCGCTCGGACACGGTGAGCAGGCCCACGGCGGCCATGCGGCGCGCCATGGCCGACGCCGAGGTGGGCGATGACCTGTTCGGCGACGATCCGACGGTCATCCGCCTGCAGGAGCAGGCCGCCGCGCTGACCGGCAAGGAGGCCGCGCTCTACCTGCCGACCGGCACGCTGTGCAACCAGATCGCGATGCACGTGCTCGCCGGTGCCGGGCATGTTGTGGTATGCGAGGAGACCGCGCACGTCGGCACGCACGAACTGATCTCGTCGGCGATGCTGTCCTCGATCACCTTCCGTGCCATCCCGGGCCGCCCGCGTGGCCTGCTGACCGCGGCGCAGGTGGCGGCCGCGCTGGTGCCGGTGCCGTATGACCCCGCCGTGGTCGGCCTGGTGACCGTGGAGAACACCCACCAGGTCGGCGGCGGCACGGTCATGCCGGTGGGCACGCTGGCCGAGATCGCGGCGGTCTGCGCGGGCCGGGGAATCCCGCTGTACCTGGACGGCGCGCGCATCTTCAACGCGTGCACGGTGGCGGGGATCGCGGTGTCGCAGTACGCGGCCCAGGCCAGCGCCATGATGTTCTGCCTGTCCAAGGGGCTCGGCGCGCCGATCGGCTCGATGCTGGCCGGGGATGCCGCCTTCATCGAGGCGGCGCGGCGGCTGAAGATCCTGTTCGGTGCCGGGTGGCGGCAGGCCGGGATCATGGCCGCGGCCGGGCTGATCGCCCTGGCCGAGGGGCCGGGCCGGCTGGCCGAGGACCACGCCAACGCCCGCAGGCTGGCCGAGGGCATCGCGGCGATCCTGCCCGGGCACGTCGACCTGGACGCGGTGCAGACCAACATCGTGTTCGTGGACGTGGCCGGCCCGGGCCAGCCACTGGACGCCTGGGCCGCCGCCCTGGCGCGCGAGGGCGTCCTGGTCACCATCGTCGCGGGCAAACTACGGCTGCTCACGCACCCCGATGTGGGCGCGAAAGACATCGACACCGCCGTGGATTCGTTCCATCGCGTGGCCATCGAATTCGGCCTGACTCCCGCCGCCTCCGCACACTAACGTCATTTCCGGCCCCATTCCCATGATCTTGTGATCCTGTTCACCGTATAGATGAACAAACTCACACGATGATGGCAAAGCGGAAGGACGCGGCGCCCTTCCGCTTTGCCGGGTGGCTGGGGTTCAGGCGGCTGCCTGGGCGGTTTCGGCCGGGTGCGTGACCTCGAGGCGGTGCACGACGTTCTCCTCGGCGATCTCGTGGACGGTCAGGTCCGCGAGGGCGGCGACGCCCAGCGCGATCGCGTCCGCGAAGACCAGCCAGGTCAGCGCGGTTCCGGAGAAGGCCAGGGCGGCGACCAGCGACCACAGCGCCACCAGGCCGACCACCGCGTGACCGATCCGCTGGCTCGTGCGGCGTGCGAGGACCGCGGCGGCCAGCGCCAGCACGGCCAGCCCGGCCGACACGCCGAACGCGATCCAGCCAGCCGCGGGCGCGCCGAACGACATCGCCGTGACGACGAGGAATGCGGCGCCGACGACAAACAGAATGTCGAGCGCATACCGGAGACTGAGTTTCATGACGAGTACCTCCATGGCGCCGTTTCACGCCGCGGCGCCTGCCGTGTTGTGGACGGCGGGTCGAGGCAGCCGCTTAAACGGCCGGACGGCTCGTCGCGGTTCCAGGTCATTTTCTGGGAACCGTCTATTTCCAACTGAATGGCGTCAAACGATATGCCCGGGCCTGGTTGTGAAGTGGATCACACTTGGGCGCGGCCCGGGGGCGGCGTGGTGCCGGGCCGGCGTGCGCCCGGCGCGGGCCGCGCTACGGGGCGCTCTTGCCAGCGGGCGGGGCGGACGTCGGCAGCGCCGCCGCGTCGCCGTCCCTCGTGGCGGCAGCCGGAGATACCTCGCCGTTGCCGGGAGCCGCCGCGGGCTCGCCGTCGCTGGCGGATGCGGCGGCCACTGGGGGCGCGGCACCGTTGCGGACATGCGGGGCGGGCGCGGTCGGGGACTCGCCCTTGCCCTCCGCGACCATGGTTGCCACGTTCGGGTCCGCCAGGGCGGCGCCGTAGCGGATCGCCACAAGCTTGCCCACGGCGGAGTGGCTGCCCAGCGGCGGGGCAGGCTCGGTGCTCGTCAGCGCGGCGATCGCCTCCAGCGTGCCGGAGGTGAGTTCCGGGCCGATCATGCACGGCGCCAGGGCGACCCGCGGCACGGCCTGGAGCAACTGGGCGGCCGCGTCCTTGATGCTGCCGGGATCGGTGAGCGACGCGGCGGCCACCGGCGTGGTGAGCCGAGAGGCGAGCAGGACCGCCACCACCTCGGCCGCCTGCACCGCAGCCTCGCCGCCCACGGCGCCGACGATGACCCCGTCGGTGGTGGTCTCGGTCACGATGCTGATCCGGCCCACGCGGGAGGCCCTGGCCAGGCCGACATCGGCCAGTCGCGCATGCAGCGCCTCGGCGAGCAGCGGATGCGGGCCCAGATGATCAGCGATGAGCAGCGGTGCCTCGGCCGCCGCGACGGCGTCGAAGATGGCCTCGTCCGCCTCGGGGTTCGGGAATGCCAGCAGCGGCACCACGACACCGGCCAGGCTCCCGTCCCTGCTGGCCAGGCTGCCCAGCACATCCTCCAGGTGGTCCTGGTTGCCGCGCAGGAAGCCGATCAGTATCTCGGCGCCGTGACAGGACGCAGCCGCCATATCGGCGACCCGGACCGCGATGTCCTCGCTCTCCGGCCTGGCCGACCCGGGTACGGCGATCACCAGCGCGGGGCTGTCGGAGGGCAGCGACAACTGGTGCGGGCTGGAATGCCGCCCCTTCCGGCGGTAACGATTCGTCCGGACCGGAAGGGCCGCGCCTGAGTCCTGGTCAGCGCTCATATCAGCGCATCGTAACCAAGCAGGCCCCCTCAGTGCGGACAATTCGGGTCACAGCTATCTATCGGGCCCGTCACGGCTTGCGCCGGACAGCCGGAGTGCCGCCCCGCGGGCTCGGGGAAGATAGGTTGCGGTGGTGAGTACGCGAGTAGCGCCGGTCTTCCCGGTTAGTGACCTGGCCGCTGCCCTTGCCTACTACCGCGGGATGGGTTTCGGTACCCGCGAGTGGCACGGCGGCGGGTATGGTTTCGTCACCTTTGATGGCACGGAGATTCATCTCGGCGTGGAGCCTGACCTCGATACGCGACCGGACCGCCGGTCGACGGCTTACCTGTTTGTCGAGGATGCCGGCGCGGTGGCCCGGACCTGGCTTGCGGCTGGAGGCGATGTGCGGCTGCCGCAGGACACCGAATGGGGTCAGCATGAGGGCGTGCTCGTCGATCCCGACGGCAACGTGATCCGGTTCGGTTCACCGATGAACGCGGACTGAGGCGAGGCTGGCGCCCCGGCGCACAGATCGTTAGATCAGTGTGTTTCCGGATTCGACGCCCGGCATCGCGCCCGACGGCCTGCCCCGTCCCTAAATGAGTGTCTGAGCAGCGCCCTGCGTCAGCGTTCGGCAAGGAACGCGGCGATCGCGGCGGTGAGCTCTGGCGCGGCGAGCGCGCTGCCATGATCGCCCGGCACGCGGACGAACCGGGCATCGCGCAGGAGCGCGGCCAACTCGCCGGCATCAGAGCGCTCGTCCTTGTCGCCGATCGCGACGAGCGTCGGGATCGTGATCTGGCGCAGGGCGTCCTCGGGCGTCGGAACGAGCGAGTGCAGCACGTGCAACAGCGCCAGCGGATCGGCGCCGAGTTCTGAGATCCAGTGCGCGATCTGCGCGTCGGCCGAGCCGGGCTCGATCGCGACCCCGTCCACGAGCGCGGTCAGCACGCGGTCGGTCACCCCGCCGCCTTGCGGGCCGCTTACCTTCGCCAGTCCCTGCCCGGCCACGATCGCGCGGGCGGGCCTGGCGCCTCGCACCAGCATGCGCACCACGATCCGCCCGCCGAGCGAATAGCCGCCAAGGTCGTAGTCCCCATCACCGAGCCCGAGATGCCCGACGAGCTCAAGTCCGTCGTCGGCCAGCACGTCCGGCGGATAGGCGGCGGGATCGTGCGGGTTCGCACTGTCCCCGTGGCCGCGGAAGTCCGGCGCTATGACGCGATACCCCTGCTCGGCGAGCGCGCTGCCCAGGCCGTAGTCGAGCATGTGGGAGCCCGCACCCATGAAGCCATGCAGCAGCACCAGCGGACGCCCCGACCCCGTCTCACGGCACGCCAGTTCCACGCCATCGCGACCGGCGAATCGATAGACGCTCATACCGCGTTCGATCGTAGGCCATCGGGGTCAGGCCCTCGCCGCCACGCCGGAGAGCCCGCCCGCCTCGCCGGCCCCGTCGCCGTCCGGCCCACGGCCATGGCGGACAGTGCGGCGGTGCTTGCTGATCCAGGCGAAGGTCCGGGCCACGACCAGCGGCGGGCAGCACCTTCGAAGGCGTGCAGGCCGCGCTTGGACACGATCTGCGGGGTCATCTTCATGGCCGCGGCCGCTCGCGGTTCCAGGCCGCGGCTGGCGTACGTGGCTACCCGGCTGGCGTGGCCTTCCGGGCTTGCTACGCGGCCTGTCCGGGTGGGCTGTGGCTGTGCAGGGTGCGCTGGCCGTCGGGGCTGGTGGCGGTGGTGGTGCCGTCGGTGTGGAGGGCCAGGTTCCAGCCCCATCGGTGGATGGCGGTGAGGTGGTGGAAGGCGCAGAGCGGGACGAGGTTGGGCAGGCTGGTGGGGCCGCCGCGGGCGCGGGGGATGAGGTGGTGGATGTCGCACACGCTGGTGGGCTGGTCGCAGCCGGGGAAGGCGCAGTGCGGGTGGCGGGTGGTGGTGGCGCGGCGCAGGTGGGCGGGGATGGTTTCGGTGGCGGCGCCGATGTCCAGCGGCAGGCTGATCGTGGTCAGTGGCTGGCCGTCGAGGGCGGCGCGCAGGCGGGCGGCGAGCGCGCCGGGTACGCGGTCCTACCGACGGCGTTCCCGGAACTTTTCCCCGCCCCGGATACCCCGCTGTCAGAACAGCCTGAGCGAGTCGTCCACGGCGCCTCGCATCGCGTCGTAGTCCAGGGTCACGCACCGGATGCCCCGGTCCTCGGCGAGCACCCGGGCCTGGGGCCGGATCTCCTGGGCCGCGAAGATGCCGCGGACCGGGGACAGGGCCGGATCCCGGTTGAGCAGTTCGAGGTATCTCGTCAACTGCTCGACCCCGTCAATTTCGCCACGTCTTTTTATCTCTACGGCCACGGCCGCCGAGCTGTCATCCCGGCACATCAGGTCCACCGGGCCGATCGCCGTCGGGTACTCCCGGCGGACCAGTCGCCAGCCCTTGCCGAGCAGGTGCACCTGCTCGGCAAGCAGTACCTGCAGGTGCGCCTCGACGCCGTCCTTCTGCAGCCCGGGATCGACTCCGAGTTCGTGGCTGGAGTCGTGCAGCACCTCGTCGAGGGTGATGCGCAGTTCCTCGCCGCCCTTGCTGACCACCCGCCAGGAACCCGGCGACTCCTCCAGCCGGCACGGCGGGGACATCCAGTTGAGCGGCTTGTAGGAGCCGCCGTCGGAATGGACCAGCACCGAGCCGTCCGCCTTGACGATGAGCAACCGCGTCGCCAGCGGCAGGTGCGCGCTGAGCCGCCCCACGTAGTCCACGCTGCACCGCGCAATGACAAGCCGCATGAGAGGCAACTCTAGCTAGTGCCGGGGCGTGGCAGCGGGCAGGATCTGAAGGGGTGGGCGCCAATCCATGACGGAAGGCGGCCGAATTGGCTGGGTCGATACCTGAGCGGATCCGGCACTACGTCCTGGACGGCAGCGACCGGGATCTCCGGCGGCTCCTCAGCGTGGCCGAGGTACAGGCCGAGTCGGCCCGCACGGCGATCGGCCGCATCGGGGACATCGCGGGCTGGCGGGCCATCGAGTGCGGCTGTGGCCCGCTGGGCTGTCTGGCGGTTCTGTCGGACCTTGTCGGCCCGGGCGGAACTGTCGTCGGGGTCGATTTCAGCGAGGCCACGGTCGAGCGGACCCGGTCGGTGGTCGCCGTTCTTGGCATCGGGAACGTCGAGGTTGTGGCCGGCGATGTCCATGAGTTCGACGTGGCTGACGTGGGCGGGCCCTTCGACCTCGGCTACACCCGCGCCTTCCTGATGCACCAGGCCGATCCCGAGCGGACGCTCCGCAAGATCGCTGGCATGCTCCGGCCCGGGGGATGGCTGCTTGTCCAGGAGCCGCTCCGGACGCCGCCACCGCAGAGCTATCCGCCCGCCGGCGCCATCGGCCGGTACTGGGAGCGGATGCACGAAGCCGCCGCCAGGTCCGGGGTGGCACCCGATGCCGTCGAAAACCTGCGAGCCTCGGCGGCTCGTGCGGGCTTCGAGGTAGCCGGAGCCCGCGGGTTCTTCAACGTGATGGAGCCGGCGGTGGGCTTCGACATCCATGCCAGCGCCGTCGCCGCGCTCAAGAGCCGGCTCGTGGGCACCGGCATGGCGGCCGGTCCTGAAGTGGATGAGCTCGAACTGTCCCTGCGCCAGGCCGCGTCCGCCGATGGCTGGCTGACCAGCCCCTTCATGCTCGACCTGGCTCTGCGTAAGGAGTAACGGGCGCCGCCGCCGGGGGGTGTCCGGCGAGCCGCGGAACAGGCGAGCTTTCACCGCGGCCCGGGCTCGTGTGATGCTTAGCGTCGGCGGCTGTTGAGTGTTCGTTGATCGACAGGGACGCACCATGTCTTGTGCCAGCTGGAAAACAGCTCTCCTCACCCTGGCCGCCCTCTTGGCGGCCAGCCTGCCCCTGGCCGCGACGAGCGCGGCAGCGCAGACGGCGCGCACGGTGGGCCATGCCCCGGCCGACACGGTCTTCTCCGGAGATCTGGGTGGGGTGAGCGCTACCTCGCGCACCGATGCGTGGGCGGTCGGCGTCCAGTGCCCCACGTGCGGTAACCCGGGCACGATGACCCTGCACTGGAACGGCACGCACTGGTCGATGGTGCCCAGCCCGGACCCGGGCAGGATGAACGACGTCCTGAACGCCGTCGCTGACATCTCGCCTTCCGACGCCTGGGCGGTGGGGTCCTCCGGCAACACCACGTGTTCCGCGTCGGCCATGATGATCCTGCACTGGAACGGCACCGCCTGGTCACAGTCCAAGGGCCCGGACACGGGTGCGGCCTGCAACGACCTGGAGGACGTCAGCGCCCTGTCGGCCTCCAGCGCCTGGGCGGCAGGCGAGTCCTGTACCTTCGCGGTCAACCACTGCCACACGCTGATCGTGCACTGGAACGGCACCGCCTGGTCGAAGGCGGCCAGCCCCAACCCCGGGGCGGAAGGCCGCTCGTTGTCCGGCGTCAGCGCCGACTCGCCCACGGACGCCTGGGCGGCCGGGTCCTACTGCACCACGAGTTCCTGCCTCGGGGGGGAGGACACGCTGTTGCTGCACTGGAACGGCACCGCCTGGTCGAAGGTGCCCAGTCCGAACCCCGGCCCGGACAGTTTCCTGGTTGCGGTAGACGCCGTCTCCCCCTCGGACGCCTGGGCGACCGGGGACTATTGCCCCTCGAGTGACTGCGCCGAGTCGCAGACGCTGTTGCTGCACTGGAACGGCACCGCCTGGTCGAAGGTGCCCAGCCCGAACCCGGGCCCGTTCAACAACAGCCTGAACGGCGTGACCGCCGTGTCGCCCACCGACGTCTGGGTGACCGGCGACTACTGCGCCCCCAAGTGCGGCGGCCACATCCGCACGCTGATCCTGCACTGGAACGGCACCGCCTGGACGACGGTCAGCAGCCCGGACCCCGGAAACATCAATGGCCTGGCGGCGGTGGCAGCCACCGCGTCCGGCAACGCCTGGTCGGCGGGATTCACCTGCGTCACGTCCGTGTGTGGTACCAACACCAACGCGCTGATTCTGCACTGGAACGGCACCGCCTGGACGACGTCCTCGGGCTAGCTCGCGCCAGCTACCCAGCAGGGTTCTAGCCTGGCTGGTCTCCGCCAGAGGTCAGCGACGCTGCGACGAAGGTGCCCCGGCCGTGGATGGTCACGATCAGGCCCTGCTCGCGGAGGACCTGCATCGCGTGCCGGACGGTCACGTAGGCAACGCCGTACTCGTCCGCGAGCGCCCGTTCGGCGGGGAGCTTCCTGGTGATCTCGCCGGCCTTGATCCGGCGGGCAACGTCGCTGGCGACCTGGACGTAAGCATGCTCACGCCCGAAGGGATCCACCTGACGTGCCGACACATGATCAACATAGACATGCTATAAGCTGCGAAAACTTCGACTAGCTCTAAGAGCTTCTATAAGCTATGATCGAGCGATGCGGCAAGGTGATATCGAGCGGCTGGGTAAGGCACACCCGTTGTGGCGGATCGGCTCGGTCTGGGCTTCCGCGGGCAGCGGGCCGCAGGCCGGGCCGGCTGTCAGGCGATCCTGACGGCGACCGTCTGGCACGGGCCCAGTTTCTGGGTGGCCTCGCTCTGCACGCAGAGCCGGGCCGCGGCGGCCAGGCCCGGCTTCCCGGTCACCTGGGTGGTGATCACGAACGAGGCGGACCGGCCGTGCGGCACGGTGCCTGGCTCGCACCGGGAGCCGTCCGGGTTGATGCCCGAACCGTCCGCGACCACGCACAGCGGGTCGCCCGTCCCGGTGACGCCGGTCAGCTTCTCCAGGACCAGGTCGTCGCCGTTCACTGCGGAGCCCTTGTTGGTCTCGGTGAAGGAGAACGTGAGCACCTGGCCGCTCTGGATGACCTTGACGCCGCCCACGGCGAAGCCGTGCAGGACCATCCCGGGCGCGGCCATCACGGGCTGAGCAGGGGCCTGCGCCGCGCTGGTCAGTACCGTGACAAGAGCACCGGCGACCAGTATGGAACCCATGATCAGGGCGAATCGGCGCATGTTCTTCGGGAGAGTAGTCATGGCTGACGGTAACTCGCCGCGGGATGGCGGCCCAGGCCCGATTTCTCCGCAAAGACCGCCCGGCAGCTGTCGATCCGGGGCGGGGACGTTCGTGTAGCAGGTGAAAGGACCCGCGATCACGAGGAGGAACACGCGATGAAGCAGTACCTGATCAGCGTCTACCAGCCCGATGGGCCGCCCCCGCCGCCGGAGGTCCTGGGCAAGATCGGGGCCGAACTGGACGCGCTGCGCGCCGAACTCCGGGACACCGGCGCCTGGGTGTTCAGCGGCGGGCTGCACGCCCCGAGCACCGCGACCGTGCTGCGGGCCAAGGACGGCGACGTGCTGGTCACCGACGGCCCGTTCGCCGAGGGCAAGGAGCACCTGGGCGGCTTCACCATCCTGGCGGCCCCGGACCTGGACGCGGCATTGGCGTGGGGCCGGCGTTATGCCCTGGTCATCGGCCTGCCCATCGAGGTGCGCCCGTTCCAGGGCGAAGCCGGAGACTGATGCCCGGCACGCCGGCCCCGTCGGCCGCGGAGATCGAGGACATCTTCCGCGCCGAGTACGGCCGCGCCGTCGCCGTCCTGACCCGCACCTTCGGCGACCTCGACATCGCCGAAGATGCGGTACAGGACGCGTTCGCCGTCGCGGCGCAGCGGTGGCCGGCGGCCGGGCTGCCGCCGAGCCCGGCCGGCTGGATCATCACCACGGCCCGCAACAGGGCCATCGACCGCCTCCGCCGGGAGGCGTCCCGTGAGGACCGGCACGCCCAGGCTGCCCTGCTGCACGCCCGCGGCGAACCTGCCGAGGAGGGCCCCGTGCGCGACGACCGGCTGCGCCTGATCTTCACCTGCTGTCACCCCGCGCTCGCCCAGGCCGCGCAGGTCGCGCTGACCCTGCGGCTGCTGGGCGGGCTCACCACGGCCCAGATCGCCCGGGCGTTCCTGGTGCCGGAGCCGGCCATGGCGCAGCGGCTGGTCCGGGCGAAGGGCAAGATCCGCGACGCGAGGATCCCGTACCGCATCCCGGCCGAGGCCGACCTTCCCGGCCGGCTCCGCGCGGTGCTCGCCGTCCTCTACCTCATCTTCAACGAGGGCTATGCGGCCAGCGCGGGCGGGCAACTGGTGCGCGCGGACCTGTGTGCCGAGGCGATCCGGCTGGGGCGGCTGCTGGCCGGGCTGATGCCCGACGAGCCCGAGGCACTGGGGCTGCTCGCGCTGATGCTGCTCACCGACGCGCGCCGTGACGCGCGAACGACCGGGACCGGCGACCTGATCCTGCTCGCCGACCAGGACCGGGACCGCTGGGACGGGGCTCTCATCGCCGAGGGCCAGGCCCTGGTCCGCCGCTGCCTGCGCCGGGACCAGCCCGGCCCGTACCAGATCCAGGCGGCGATCCAGGCCGTGCACAGCGATGCGGCAACGGCCGGGGCCACCGACTGGCGGCAGATCGTCATGCTGTACGACCAGCTCCTGGACGTCACGCCGAGCCCGGTCGTGGCCCTCAACAGAGCCGTCGCCGTGGCCGAGGTTGATGGCCCGGAATTGGCGCTGGCCCTGGTGGATCGTAATGCACTGAAGGACTTTTACCTCTTCCATGCCATTCGCGCGGATCTGCTGCGCAGGCTCGGCCGCGACGGCGAGGCGGCGCAGGCGTACCGGGCGGCGATCGAGCGGGCCGGGAACGCCGCCGAGCGGGACTTCCTGGAGCGCCGCCTGCGTGCGCTCGCTGCGCGCTGACCGGCCGGGGACGGCCGCGGTCTAGCATCGGAGCATGACCGCGCTGGGTGATCTTGACCGGGCCAGGATCGGGGAACTGCACGGCCGGGAGGTGAGCCGGTTCCGTGCGGGCCGGCCCCGGTCGGCGGCCATGATCGCCCGCGCCCGGGCGCACATGCCCAACGGCGTCCCGATGGTCTGGATGGCATTTCACGACGACCAGGTGATCTACATCGATCACGGGCGGGGCGCGGGGTTCACCGACATCGACGGATTCGGCTACGTCGACTTCAATGCCTCGGACATGGCCATGTTCTGCGGGCATGCGCACCCCGCGATCGTGGCCGCGGTGGCGGCACAGGCGGCCCGGTCCACGCAGTTCCTGCTGCCGACGGAGTCGTCGGTGCAGGTGGCCGAGGAGCTCGCCCGCCGGTACCCGGTCCCGCAATGGCAGTTCACGCTGTCGGCCACCCAGGCCAACACCGAGACGATCCGGCTGGCCCGGGCGGCCACCGGCCGCGAGGTCGTGGTGCTGTTCCAGGGGCACTATCACGGCCACTTCGAGGAAGGCCTGGTGGACCTCGACGGGGAGCAGGTCGCCGCGCTGGAGCGCGGCCTGTCCAAGGGCGTCACCGGCAGGGTCCGGATCGCCCAGTTCAACGACCCGGACACGGTACGCGCGGCGCTGGCACCCGGCGACGTCGCACTGGTGCTGACCGAACCGGCCATGACCAACAACCTGCACCTGCTGCTGCCCGAGCCCGGCTGGCATGCGGCGCTGCGCGATCTGACCCGGCGTCACGGCACCCTCCTGGCCATCGACGAGACCCACACCCACGTGGTCGGGCCCGGCGGCGCGACCGGGCTGTGGCACCTCGACCCAGACATCGTCACGATCGGCAAGGCGGTCGCCGGCGGGCTGCCGATGGGCGCCTACGGGGTCACCGCCGGGCTGGGCGGGCAACTGGATGTGGCACGCCATGTCGCCACCGGCGGCACCCTGTTCGGCAACCCGCTGTCGGCAGCCGCCGCGAAGGCCGCCCTCACCGAGGTGCTGCTGCCCGGCGCCTACGCCCACACGTCCGCGCTGGGCGGCGCGCTCGCCGACGGCATCGAGGCGGCCATCGGCGCGGCCGGGCTGCCCTGGACGGTGATCCGGCTGGGGCCGCGCAGCGGGCAGTGGTACGGGCCGCCGCCGCGCACCGGTGCCGAGGCGTACGCGCTGGCCGACAGCCAGCTCACCGACCTGATCCGGATCTGGCTCGCCAACCGCGGCATCTGGGAGGCCCTGCCGGGCGCGGGCCCTACCGCCTGCGTTCCCGCGACGGCGGCCGACGTGGCCCGGTACGTCAGCGCCTACGGCGAGCTGCTGGCCGAGTTGCGCTGACCGTGCGGGCAGCACACCCACGCCGCCGCCGCGACGGCCTGCCGGGCGTGGCCGGCCCGGTCAGGAAAACCCGTTGACATGCCCTACAGTGACGCCCGTGAGCCCTCGCAGAGCCCGGCGCCTGCCCGCCGGTATGCCCCGCCGGCCGCGCGGCGGCCTGCCGCCGGTGCGGCCCGGTGACGAGGCGGGGGACGACGCGGAGGTGCCCGCGCTGCGGCTTGGCCCGGAGCGGATCGAGTCGGGCCCGGACGGTGACTGGGTGGTCCGGGCCACCCCGGGCGATGCCACCGTCAAGACCTACCGGTGCCCGGGCTGTGACCAGGAAATCAAGCCCGGGACCGCGCACCTGGTGGTGTGGCCCGCTTATACGCCCGGGCTGGCGGAGCGCAGGCACTGGCACCGCCCGTGCTGGGACCGGCGGCTGCACCGCCACGGCCGGGGCCGGCCGGGCAGGTAAGGAGCATCGTGACAGAGATAAGGGCCGCCACCGTGCTGCCTGCCCGGCGCGAGGAGTTCACCCTGCACACCGCCGACGGCCTGGCGCTGGTCGGGGAGATCGCCCGGCCGCCCGCCGGGGACCCGGTGGCCACCCTGCTGTGCCTGCACCCGCTGCCCACGCAGGGCGGGATGATGGACAGCCACATCTTCCGCAAGGCGTCCTACCGGCTGCCCGCGCTGGCCAGCCTGGCCGTGGTCAGGTTCAACACCCGCGGTGCCGCGTCGGACCGCGGCCGCAGCGAGGGGGAGTTCGGCGACGCCATGGCCGAGCGGTACGACGTGGCCGCGGCGATCGCCTGGTGCGTAGCCGCCGGGCTGCCACGGCTGTGGCTGCTGGGCTGGTCGTTCGGCACCGAACTCGCGCTGCTGTGGGGGAACGACCCGGCGGTGGAGGGCGCCATCCTGCTCTCCCCGCCGCTGCGCCGGGCCGGCGACGCGGAACTGGACGCCTGGGCGGCCTCGGGCAAGCCGCTGCTGGTGCTGGTGCCCGAGTTCGACGACTACCTCCGGCCGGACGAGGCGCGGGCCCGGTTCGCGCGGGTGCCGAAGGCGGAGGTGATCGCCGGGGAACGGGCCAAGCACCTCTGGGTCGGGGAGCCTGCTGTGCGTACTGTTCTGGGTGAGATCGTGCGCCGGGTGAACCCGGCCGCGTTGCCGCTGCCAACCGAGTGGGAGGACCTACGGTGACCCTTTTCGATCTGAGCGGTAAGAAGGCATTCATCACCGGGGCTTCGCGCGGCATAGGGCAGGAGATCGCGATTGCCTTCGCCGAGGCGGGCGCCGACCTCGTGCTGGTGGCACGCAGCGAGGACGGGCTCGCGGCCACTGCCGAGAAGGCGGCGGGGTACGGGCGTGAGGCGTTCGTGATCCGCGCGGACGTGACCGACCAGGAAGCCGTGGAAGGCGCCGTCGCCACGGCGATCGAGCGCCTCGGGCACATCGACATCGTCGTCAACAACGCCGGCGGGTCCAACTTCGTGGTCCCGTTCATGGACCTGCGGGTGCCGGGCTGGGACAAGCTGATGCGGCTCAACCTGACCTCCGCCGTGTACGTGTGCCACGCGGCCGGGCCGCACCTGGCCGAGCGCGGGCACGGCTCGGTCATCAACGTGGCCTCGGTCGCGGGCCTGGCCGCCTCGCCGTTCCTGTCGCCTTACGGGGCGGCCAAGGCCGGGCTGATCTCGCTCACCAAAACGCTCGCGGTGGAGTGGGCGCCGCTGGGCATCCGGGTCAACGCGCTGTGCCCGGGCTGGACGGCGACCGAGCTCAACCGCAACTTGTGGGAAGACGAGACGACGGGCAAGGCCACCATCGCGACGGTACCCATGCAGCGGTGGGGCCGCGCCGCCGAGATGGCCGGGCCGGCGGTCTTCCTGGCCAGCGACGCGTCGTCCTACATGACCGGGCAGGCGCTCGTCGTGGACGGCGGGCAGACCACCATGGCCTGAGGCCCGGGCGGGCCGGGGACGCACGCGGAAAACGGAGCGGGCGGCGCGATTCGCGCCGCCCGCCCCGTTTCGCTTCCGGGTGCGGTGCTTACTCGGTCCACCACTCCTCGTCGTTGGCCTTGGCTGCCTTGTTCGCCGACACCGGCTGCTTCGGGCCGTTGGCCGGTGGCTGGCTGGCCTGGGGCTTGCGCCTGGGGCGCGGGCCGCGACTCCTGCCGGGGCGCGGGCGGCGGCGGGCCGGCCACGGCCTTGGGTGCGGCCGGGGCGACCGCGGGCCGCGACTGGGGCTGCTTGAGCGCCTCGGACAGGCCCGGCATCTGGGTGCCGAGGAGCTGGCTGATCTGCGCCAGGTGGGTGGAGATGCTCTCCTTCTGCCTGGTCAGGTCGTCGACCTCGCGCTGCGCCGCGACGCGGTGCCGCTCGATCTCGTTCTTGGCGTCCGCGGTGAGCTGGTCGGCCTGGCCCTTGGCCTGGGCGACGATCTGGTCGGCGTTCTTCCTGGCGTTGGAGACGAGCTGCTTGGAGTGCTGCTCGGCCTCGCGCCGGGTGTGGTCGGCCTGCGCGCTGGCCTTGGCGGCGCGCTGCTCGGCGGTGGCGGCGCGCTGCTCCGCCTCGCTGACCAGCTTCTGCGTCGCGGCCTGTGCGGCCGACAGGCGCTCGGCCTCCTGGCGCTCGGACTCCTCGCGGCGCGAGGCGAGCTGGATCTCGAACTCGGCCTCGGCCTGCGCGCGCTGCGCCTCGCTCTCCTCCAGGATGCGCTGCGCCTGGGTGCGCATCTCGTCCGCCTGGCGCTTGGAGGTGGTGAGGATCTCGTCGCGCTCCCGCTTGGACGACGCCTTGAGCTGCGCGACCTCGCGCTCGGTCGTGGTGCGGAGCTTGGCGATGTCGCGCTCCACGCCCGCCCGCTTCTCCGCCACCTCGTGGTCGGCCACGGCGCGGAGCTTGGCGGCCTCGCGCTCGGTGGTGGAGGTCAGCTCGTCGGCCTCGCGGCGTGCACCGGTGCGGATCGCGTCGGCTTCCCGCTCGGCCGAGCCGCGCTGGTCGTCGGTCTCCCGCTTGGCGCTGGCGCGCAGTTCGGCCGCCTCGTTCTCGGCGCTGGCGCGCAGTTCGGCCGCGTCCACCTTGGCGGCGGCCTGCAGCTCGTTGGCTGCGGAGCGGGCCTCGCCGACGATCTCCGTCGCCTGTTCCTCGGCGAGACGGAGCAGTTGCTCGATCCGGGAGCCCAGGCCCGCATAGGTGGGGCGCTCCTGCTCCCGGAGCTGGCGATGCGCCTCGGTCAGCTCCTGCTGCAGCGCGCCGACCTGCTCGCGGTGCTGCCGGATCTCCAGGTCGCTCTGCTTGAGGTACTCGTCGACCTGGTGCTGGTCGTAGCCGCGCATGACCTTGGCGAAGTCGCGGGCCGGGGCGTCTTCGAAGAAGTTGCTGAGCTGGGCGTCGATTTCAGGCTGCATGTGGCGTGATCCTGGCTAGACGGAGAGGGGGCTGCGGGGGGCACAGACGAGTTCCTAGCATCCAGCCGTGAGGGAATGACAAAGTGCAACTAACCCCCACCGGCGCGGACGCGTGAGACCGCTCGCCCGATCACTCGCAGCGTACTCCCGTTACTCAGGTGATGACGGCGGCTTTCCGGCTTCCCGCCGCCAAGATTCACTTTTCGCCGCAACCCGGGACGGCTGCGGTCAGGGCGGCGGCCCAGGTCAGGCCTGCGGCGGCTGGACCAGTTCGGTCAGTACCCCGCCCACGTCCGCCGGGTGCAGGAAGGCGATCGACGCGCCCATCGAGCCGTGCCGGGGCCGCTGGTCGAGCAGGCGGACCCCGCGCGCGCCGATGGCCTCCAGCGCCGCGGTGATGTTCGTCACCCGTACCCGATGTGGTGGATGCCCGTCCCCCTGCGGGCCAGGAACTTCCCCACCGGCGTGTCCGGGCCGAGCGGCTCGAGCAGCTGGATCCAGGACGCGCCCGCTGGCCCCTCGGCGCCAGACGGAGCATGGCCTCACGCACGCCCTGGTCCTCATGGATCTCCCGGCTTACCACGGTGAGCTCGAATACGGACTCGTAAAAGGCGATCGCCACGCGAGGTCGTGGCAGGCGATCCCCACATGGTCGATCCGGTCCAGCACCGCTGCCTCCCGCGGCGTCCTGGCAGTACCCGCGGCCCGCGGCTCCGGCCGCGGCCGGTCTGGGTATCGTGGCAGACATCCCGCCCGCGCCGCACCGGGGGCGGGGGAGCAGTGGAGGGAACCATGCCAGAAGCGGTGATCACAGGCGGGGCCAGGACCCCGATCGGCCGCCTGCTCGGGTCGCTCAAGGATCTCGTCCGCCGCCGACCTGGGCGGCATCGTCATCTCGGCCGCGCTGGAGCGCTCCGGCATCGGCGGCGGCGATGCCCAGTACGTGATCATGGGGCAGGTTCTCCAGGCCGGGCGCCGGGCAGATCCCCGCCCGCCAGGCCGCGGTCGCGGCGGGCATCCCGATGACCGTGCCGTCGATCACCATCAACAAGGTGTGCCTGTCCGGGCTGGACGCCATCGCGCTCGCGGCCCAGCTCATCCGCGCCGGTGAGTTCGACATCGTGGTCGCGGGCGGCATGGAGTCGATGACGAAGGCGCCGCACCTGCTGCCGGGCGCCCGCGCCGGGCACAAGTACGGCGCCATGGAACTGCTGGACGCCATGGCCCTCGACGGGCTGACCGACCCGTTCGAGCACATCCCGATGGGCGAGCTCACCGACGCGCACAACAAGCGCCTCGGCATCGGCCGGGCCGAGCAGGATGAGTTCGCCGCGCTCTCGCACCAGCGCGCCGCTGCGGCCATCAAGGACGGTATGCTGAACGATGAGATCGTGGCCGTCCCGATGCCGCAGCGGCGCGGGGATCCGGTGCTGTTCGACACCGACGAGGGGGTACGGGCCGAGACCACCGCGGAGTCGCTGGCCAGGCTGCGCCCTGCCTTCGCGGCCGGAGGGCACCATCACCGCCGGCTCGGCGTCGCAGATCTCCGACGGGGCCTGCGCCGTGGTGGTGATGTCGCCGGGAGGCCGCCGCCGCCCGGGGCGCCCCGGTGCTCGCCGAGATCGGCGCGCACGGCAACGTGGCCGGCCCGGACAACTCGCTGCAGTCCCAGCCGTCCCGGGCGATCCGCCATGCCCTGGGCAAGGCCGGGCTGGCCGTGGCCGACCTGGACCTGATCGAGATCAACGAGGCGTTCGCGGCCGTCGTGCTCCAGTCCATGCGCGACCTGGGCGTCGGCGCCGGACATCGTCAACGTCAACGGCGGCGCGATCGCCATCGGCCACCCGATCGGCGCCTCCGGCGCGCGGATCGCCCTGCATCTGGTCCACGAGCTGCGCCGCCGCGGCGGCGGGCTGGGCGCGGCGGCGCTGTGCGGCGGCGGCGGGCAGGGCAGCGCGCTGCTGCTCCGGGTGCCGGGCGAGCATGACTGAGCTCTTCATGGCCTCCCTCGCGGGCGCTTCGCTGGCTTCGGGAGGCGTGTCCTCGCCGCCGGGACACCGCAACGGCGCCTGGGGCGCCTTATGCGGCGTTCGGCCCGGCGGCTGCGGCGTGATACTGCCTGTGGCGGACAAAAGGTACCCCGCCACCCAGCCTGACCCGGCCGGGCCGGACTCGACGGTCGCGGACCGGGCACGTGAGGCGATCGGGAAGGCCGGGGCCGGGGACGCGCGGGCGCTGGCCCGGCTGATCTCGCTGGTCGAGAACGTCCACGCCGGAACTGCGCCAGGTCGCCAGGGCGCTCGCCCCGCTGGCCGGGCAGGCCCGGGTCGTCGGGCTGACCGGGTCGCCGGGGGTGGGCAAGTCCACGCTGACCGCCGCCCTGGTCGCGGCCTACCGGGAGCGGGGCCTGCGGGTCGGCCGTGCTCGCGGTGGACCCGACCTCACCGTTCAGCGGCGGCGCGCTGCTCGGCGACCGGGTCCGGATGCAGGAGCATGCCACCGACCCGGGCGTGTTCATCCGGTCCATGGCCACCCGGGGCCATCTCGGCGGCCTGTCCGCGGCGGCGCCGCAGGCGCTGCGGGTGCTGGACGCCGCCGGGTTCGCCGTGCTGCTGGTGGAGACCGTGGGCGTGGGCCAGGCCGAGGTCGAGATCGCCTCGCTCGCCGACACCACGCTGGTGGCGGTGGCGCCCGGCATGGGCGATGCCATCCAGGCGGCCAAGGCGGGGATCCTGGAGGTCGGGGACGTGTTCGTGGTGAACAAGGCCGACAAGCCGGGTACCCAGGAAGCGGTCAGGGACCTGCGGGGCATGATCGCGATGGCCCGTCGTAGCGCGGAAGAATGGAAGCCGCCCATCGTGACCACGGTCGCGGTCAACGGCGAGGGCATCGCCGAACTGGCCGCGAAGGTGGACGCGCACTGGTCCTGGCTGGACTCCTCGGGCCAGGGCGAGGCCCGGCGGCGGGCCAGGGCCGGCGCGGAGATCACCGCGATCGCCCTGGCCGAACTGCGGCGCCGGGTGGGCGGCCTGCCCGGTGACTCCCGGCTGGACGAGCTGGCCGCCCAGGTCGCGGCGGGCAAGCTGGACCCCTTCACCGCCGCCGACGAACTCATGGACGCCGCGGCGCCTGCCCAGCGCCCGTAACCCCCGGCACAGCAGCCCCTGGTACACCCCGCCAATATCGTGCCTAGGGGTAACGGTGGTGGTGATCCGCCCGATGGAGTTGTCGCCGACCTCTCCAGCGCGACATCAGCGGACAAAAGGCCTCACTCTGACGACGCCGGGCACCACCGATGGATGGCACCAGGACAGCGATTTTGGGTGAACAAGTGGTGGTGCTACGGAGCCGGGTGGCGGCGGGGCAGGGGCGGCAGTGCCGTCACGATCAGGCTCACCCGCATCTGGAGCCTCACTGGTTTCCGGGCCTGGCCCGGCCGGTTCCGTGGCCGGTTCCGTGGCGGGGGCCGGTTCCGTGCCGGGGGCAGGTTCCCCGGCGGGCGCCGGTCTGGCATGCCGCCCGGGTTCCGCATCCTGCTCCGGTTCCCCGTGGCGCTCCGCAGCGAGGGCGGCGATCTCGGCGTCCAGGATGGACTCGCTGCGCAGCCGGGCCTCGTACGCCTTCCTTGCCGCCGCGCGCGCCGAACAGGCGCTTGGTCAGCACCAGGTAGAGGACCAGGCCCAGGTTGATCAGGAAGGCCACCGCCCGGAGCGCGGTGACCTTGTTCGTCAGGTCGTAGATCTCGATACGGCAGCCCGACCGACGTGGCGACCATGGCGAAGTACTCGCCCCAGCGCTTGAGCAGCCACAGCCCGATGCCCTCGATGACCTCGACCGCCGCGTACGCCGCGCAGCCGATCGCCAGGTAGGCCAGGATCCGCGGGTCGGTCGTGAAGGCCTTGTTGATCAGGCCGAGCACCTTGGAGTGCTCGACGCTGAAGCCGAGGTCGCGCAGCAGCGTCTTCAGCGGCGGCAGCGCCTGGTCGTAGGACTCCTCGAGGGACAGCCGCGAGACCGAGAACCGCCAGACCGCGATGGCGAGCGCGGCGAAGATCAGCGCCCGGATGAACCGCTCGACCGCGAAGACGCGCAGGATGAGCGCGCTGCGGACCTCCTTGCCGCGGCGCACCCGGGCGCGCTGGCCGCCGGGCCGCTGGCGGTCGGGCTCCCCGATCACGAAGGTTCCGCACCGCAGGCAGCGCCAGGCCTGGCCGTCACGGGCCGTGGTGCTGAGCCGCTCGCGCAGCGCGGGCTCGTCAGGGGCAAACGTGCATGGCCCCCGGCACCGCAGCCCAGCAGGCTCCAGTCCATGTCTCAGCATAGCCCGGGTCACGGGGGCGGCTGAGCCCGTCGCGCCGGGGCCGCCGGGGCTCGTGCACCGCGGCGGTGCGCAGCGTTCTACCAGGGAATATAACCTGGCGCTCTCCAGTGTCACGATACGTAACTACCGGCACGGCCGGGTCATGATCGGGGAAGTGCGCTGGCGGGTAGCGTGTGCCTGTGGCGAAACCCCTTGACCTCCCGTTCGACCCGATCGAGCGCGCCGCGGAGATCTGGGGGGACAGGTTCGGCCCGGCCGAGGCCATGGCCGCCGTCACCTCGATCATGCGGGCACAGCAGATCCTGCTGGCCGGGCTCGACGGGCTGCTCCGGCCGTACGGGCTCACCTTCGCCCGGTACGAGGCGCTCGTCCTGCTGGCGTTCAGCCGCCGCGGCGCGCTGCCGCTGCGGGTGATCGGCGAGCGGCTGATGGTCCACCCGACCAGCGTCACCAACACGATCGACCGGCTGGAGCGGGACGGCCTGGTCCGGCGCCGCCCGAACCCCCGCGACGGCCGGGGCACGCTGGCCGAGATCACGCCAGGCGGGCGCGAGGTCGTGGCGCGCTCGACCGCCGACCTGATGGCGGCCCGGTTCGGCATGGCCGGTTACGACGCCGGTCGGACCTCGCGCGAGATTTTCACCCTGCTGCGCGGGCTGCGGGTGGCCGCGGGCGACTTCCGCCCGAGCCCGGCGCGGCGGCCGTCAGCCCACCGGGGACCTCGTCCAGTGAGCCCCGCCGTCATAGGTGAACCAGACCGCGTCCAGGCTGTCGTCGGCGGGCACGGCGACCCCCTGCTCCGAGGTGGTCATGCCGACGTAGGAGTAGCCGCCCGCAGCCGTCGCGCCGAGGGCGGTACGCCAGGTCAGGGCCCCGGATGCGCCGGGAGCGCCCGTGGAGGCGTCGATGCCGCCGCTGGTCGCGACCAGCACCGGCCCGGTGGGCGTGCCGGAGAGCGACATGGCGATGCCCCGCGCCGGGGCCGGGCCCGGCCGGGCTCCAGGAGCGCCCGCCGTCCGCCGAGTAGTAGAGCGTCTTGGCCTGCCGGTTCCCGGTTGCCTGGTCCGCGCACAGTAGGACGAGCCCCGGGCCGGTGGCGGCCAGCATGGCCTGCAGTCGGGTAGCCGCCGGCCTTCGCGGCACCCGGGCGCGCACGGGAGCGCCGCCGGGACGCCCTGCGGTGTGGTGACCGTGCGCCAGCGCGCGGGACGGGTGACCGGGCCGCCGAACAACTGGCCGCCGGGGGTCGATCAGGTAGCCCCTGGTGCCGGTGAGGACCAGTTGGGCCGAGGCGGGCGTGCCGCCGCTCGCCTGCAGGCCGGTCACCCCCGGCACCGGCGACCAGTCGTCCTGGCCGGCCGGGCTCGAGTACAGCGAAAAGCTGGTGCAGCCCGCCGCGAAGTCCGGCCCCGTTCCGGCGCACCGGGCCCACACCGCGAAGGCGATGCCGTTCACCGTCTCCAGATCGGTCACCCGCAGCCCGCCGGTCGGGATCTGGGCCCAGTGCTGCCCGCCGTCGTGGGTGGCGTACAACTGCGGCCCGAACGCCCATGCGCTGACGCCGTCCAGGGACCGGATCTGGCTCACCCCGCTGCCGCCATCCGGGGCACCGGCGACCGGTGCGGGCACGCCGTGCCAGGTCGAGCCGCCGTCATCGGTGGCCGCGACCGAGGTGCAGATGTACGCGCTGGGCGGGCCGCAGTGGCCGGGGGTCCCGGCCTGCCCGATCACCCACCCGGTGCTGGTGGAGACGAACGTCACCGAGGCGGCGGCGAAGTTGGGCGGAACCGCGGGCGGGGTGGTGGGCGTCGGCGTCGCGGACTTTGTATCGGGCCCCGAGGTGCCGCCGCCGGTCGGCTGGGCGCGGCGAGGAGGGGTGCGCCGGTGTCGTGGCGCCGGACGCCACGGTGGGCGTGCCACTGGTGCCGCCGGACAGGATCAGCCGGGGGACGGTGAGCGCGCCGGCCACGACGACGGCCGCCCCGGCGGCCGCCAGCGCCGCCCGTCCCAGCTTCCGGCGGCGGGCCCGCCGCTTGATCTGCTCGAAGGCACCGGGGTGCGGCAGCAAGGGAGTCACCCGTTCCTGGAGCCAGGTGTCGATGTCGTCGCGGGGCTCATCCATGGGCTTCCCCCAGAACCGCGCGGAGCCTGGCCCGCGCGTGGTACAGGTCCGCTTTCACCGTGCCCTCCGGCCGCCCGAGCATCTCCGCCACGTCCCTGATCGGGAACCCGGCGTAGTAGTGCAGCAGGAACGGCTGGCGCAGCCGGTCGGGCAGGCCCTGGATGAGGGCGCGCACATCCACGTCCTGGGCCGGGTGGTAGACGCTTTCCGCCGGCATGGTGGCGCTCACGGCGCGCAGCGCGCGCCGCTCCCGGCCGACCTTGCGCCAGTGATCCCTGATCAGGTTCGTCGCGATCATGTAGAGGTAGCTCTGCGGGTTTTCCAGGGACGACCACCGGGCCAGCAGCCTGGTGAAGGCCTCGGATGCGATCTCGTGGGCGGTGTCGTCGTCGTCCACCAGGCGGCGGACCCAGCCGGCCAGCCGCGGGTAGCAGGCATGGAACAGTTCCTCGGCGGCCAGCCGGTCGCTGGTGCGGAACGTGCCCACGTGCTCTCCCCGGCTTGATGTGCCCGAGGGGGTGATCCACGCGCCTGCCAAGGACATCAGTCCCGGTGCGGGCGCGGCTACCTCAGCAGGTCCGGTTGGCACAGGTCTACCACACCCTTCGGGGCAATTCGGCCTCCTGCCCGGGCACGTCCCCGTGCTGCCCGGGCAGTACCTGAGACGGCGCATCGGCCGTTCCGGTTGCGGGGAATCCGCGGGATACACTGAAGCTGAGATAGTAGGACGTCCTACTATCTCGGCGATGGCCGGAGGAACTCCATGGACGTACCGACCGCACCCGGCGCACAGGAGGCCGAGGACGGCAGGCGCCGGTGGCAGCGCCGCTACGACGCGGCGCGCCGGCGCGAGGCGGATTTCACCACGCTGTCCGGCCTCGAGCTGGACCCGGTGTACGGGCCGTCGGCCGGTGCCGTGGTGCCCGGCTTCGACCGGATCGGCTGGCCCGGCGAGTACCCGTTCACCCGCGGCCTGTACCCGGCGGGATACCGGGGAAGGGCCTGGACGATCCGCCAGTTCTCCGGGTTCGGGAACGCCCGCCAGACCAACGAGCGGTACAAGATGCTGCTGAACGCGGGCGGCGCGGGGCTTTCCGTCGCCTTCGACATGCCGACCCTGATGGGGCGGGACTCCGACGAGCCGCGCGCGGCGGGCGAGGTGGGCCACTGCGGCGTGGCCATCGACTCGGCCCGCGACATGGAGGCGCTGTTCGAGGGGATCCCGCTGGGCGAGGTCACCACCTCGATGACGATCAGCGGCCCGGCGATCCCGGTGTTCTGCATGTACCTGGCGGCGGCGCAGCGGCAGGGCGCGGAGATCTCCGCGCTGAACGGCACGCTGCAGACCGACATCTTCAAGGAGTACATCGCCCAGAAGGAGTGGCTGTTCCCGCCGCAGCCGCACCTGCGCCTGATCGGCGACCTGATGGAGTTCTGCGCCGCCGAGATCCCCGACTACAAGCCGCTGTCGGTGTCCGGTTACCACATCAGGGAAGCGGGCGCCACGGCCGCGCAGGAGCTTGCCTTCACCCTGGCCGACGGGTTCGGTTACGCCGAGCTTGGCCTCTCCCGCGGCATGGACGTGGACGTGTTCGCGCCAGGCCTGTCGTTCTTCTTCGACGCCCACATCGACTTCTTCGAGGAGATCGCCAAGTTCCGCGCCGCGCGCCGGATCTGGGCGCGATGGATGCGGGACAACTACGGCGCACGGACCGAGCGCGCCCAGTGGCTGCGGTTCCACACCCAGACCGCCGGGGTGTCGCTGACCGCGCAGCAGCCCGACAACAACGTGGTGCGCACCGCGATCGAGGCGCTGGCCGCGGTCCTCGGCGGGACCAACTCGCTGCATACCAACGCCCTCGACGAGGTGCTCGCGCTGCCCAGTGAGCGGGCGGCGGAGATCGCGGTGCGGACCCAGCAAGTGATCATGGAAGAGACCGGCGTGGCCAACGTGGCCGACCCGCTCGGCGGGTCGTGGTATCTGGAGGCGCTCACCGACCGGCTGGAGCGGGAGGCGGAGGAGATCTTCGCGCGGATCCGGGCGCTCGGCCCGGACGGCACCATGATGGGCGGGATCCTGCACGGCATCGAGACCGGCTGGTTCTCCGCCGAGATCGCCGAGGCAGCCTTCAGCTACCAGGTGAAGGTCGAAAAGGGAGACAAGAAGGTCGTCGGCGTCAACTGCCATACCGGCACGGTGGGCCAGCCGGTGGAGATCCTGCGGGTCAGCCACGAGGTCGAGCGTGACCAGGTGGCCGAGCTGGCACGGCGCCGGGCGGAGCGCGACGCCGGGGCCGTGGACCGCGCCCTGGCCGGCGTGCTCGCGGCGGCCAGGTCCTCGGCCAACATGATCCCGCCCATCCTCGCGGCCGCCCAGGCGGAGGCCACCCTGGGCGAGATCTGCGGGGTACTCCGGGAAGAATGGGGCATTTATACCGAAAATTCCGTATTCTGATCTTGTCCCGCCCCGGGTCATAACGTTTCGTAGCGAACGATTGCAGTCGGGCATGGACCTGACATGCGGCAATCTCGGACGCTGAACCGGAGGCGGTTGGCGGCCGTGAAAGGGGAGTCTCGCCCGTATCGGCACATCACCGTTGCGGTGCGGGCTTCCGAAGGGGGACCACGGGCCGTTCGGGTCTGCGGCCGCAGAAACGAAGATGAGATGCCATGCGCTTCGCTGCGTTGATTGTCTGGTTCGTTACTGCCCTATGGGGGCTTTACATGCTCGCCGTGTGGCTGATCGAGAACGACGCCACCCGGCGGGGTAACGCGGCTAGCCGGCTGCCGATTCCGGTGATCCTGGCCCACGTGAGCCTTGCCGTGACCGGCCTGGTGGTGTGGGTCGCCTACCTGCTGCTCGACCGGCCGGTCCTGGCCTGGACGGCGGTGGGCATCCTCGTTGGCATCGCACTGCTCGGCCTCGCCATGTTCGCCCGGTGGATCCCCGTCTACCGGATGGCGGACGACGGCGTCAGGGTGCCGGTGGGAGCCACGGTGGGAGCCACGGCCGGAGCCACGGCGGGTGGCACGCTGGCAGGCAGGTCACCCAGGGAACGGCCCGCGGAGGGGAGTTTCCCGCTGCTCATCGTCCTGGCACATGGGGCGTTCGCCGTGTCGACCGTCGTCCTGGTCGTGCTCACCGCGCTCGGCGTAGGCGGAAGCTGACCCAGGCAGGGACACTGACGGGCGCGGGGTTCTGGGCCCGGCCCGGCGGGTACCGTCCCTGGTAACGCTACTCACATAGCGTGAGACTATGAATACATAGTGCAGTCGCCGCGTAGTCCGTGCACCGGCCCGCAGGGCCGGGGCTCGCGGCGGCCGAGCGTTACCGGCGTGAGTGAGGTGATGGCGTGACCAGTGTCCTCGTGGTCGACGACGATCCTGACGTGTGCGATCTCGTCACCTACAAACTGGAGCAGTCGGGCTTCGACGTGCGCCGGGCGTCCGACGGTGACGCGGCGCTCCGTGAGGTCGCCAAGAAGGTCCCCGACCTGGTGCTGCTCGATGTCATGATGCCGGGGGTGTCTGGCCTTGAGGTGCTGGAGCGGTGGCGGTCGAACGAGACGACAGCGGGAATGCCGGTGATCATGCTCACCGCCAAGGCCCAGGAGAACGACGTCGAACGGGGCTTCGAACTCGGCGCCGACGACTACGTGATCAAGCCGTTCAGCCCGCGGGAACTGGTCCGGCGGGTCACCGCCGTGCTGTCGCGCAGGCAGTCGGTATGACCCCGGGGGACCGCAGCGGGCCGGGTTGAGCCGATGCCGTCCGTCCCGACCGCCCGCTTCGTCCTCGCCGTCACCATCACCGGTGCCGTGCTCGCCGCCAGCCTGGTGCTGGGGGCCATGGCCACCCGGCTGCTCCGGATCCTGCTGAACGGCCGCCGGGTCCGGGCCGAGCGGGCGATGCGGCCGATGATCCTGGCGGTGGTCAGCGGCGCGGACGCCCCGCCGGAGCTGTTCTCGGCCCGTGGTGAGCTGGGCCGGGCGGCCGAGCGCATCCTGTTCGCCTACCTGGCCCTGGTGCGCGGTGAGGCCGCGGTGTTCCTCGCCGGCGTCCTGGCACGCCGCGGCACGATGGCACGGATCCTGCGCCGGACTCACTCGCCGCGCGCCCACCGCAGGGCCCTGGCGGCCGAGCGGCTCGGCCTCATCGCCGCGCCGGACGCGGAAGCCCGGCTGGCCGAGCTGGTGACCGGTGACCAGAACGCGGAGGTGCGCATCGTCGCCACCCGCGCCCTGGGCAAGACGGGCTCCGCGGCGGCCGCCAGGACGCTGCTGCACTCGCTGAGCCGCCCGGCGCCGGTGCCCGAGGGCGTCGTGGCGTCGGCATTGCTGGAACTGGGGCCGGAGGCGGTGCCGGGGCTGCGGGCGGAACTGGCGCGGCGGCCGGCGCCAGCGCGCCATGGCCGCCAATGTGCTCGGCCTGCTCGACGAGCTGCCTGCCTGGGAGGGCCTGGCGGAGAACGTGGGCAGCGGCAGCGTGGAGGTGCGGGCCAGCGCGATCCGTGCGCTGGGACGGCTGGGCCTGCCGCAGGCCATCGGCCCGGTCACCGCGTGCCTGCACGCGGCCGAGGACCCGCTGCTGCGCGCCGCTGCCGCGCATGCCCTTGGCCGGATCGGCGACCCGGCCAGCGCCCGGCCCCTGGCCGCCTGCCTGGAGGATCCGCATTACTGGGTGGCACACAACGCGGCCATGGCGCTGGCCGAAATCGGTGGCCAGGGCCTGATCGAGCTGTCCCTCGCCGCGGCCGGCCTGAGCAGCGGGGCCGCACACGCGCGGGAGGCGCTGGCCCGGCGGGCACTGGTGCGGGGCGAGCGGCCGGCCGTCCCGGTGCCCGGCCCGGAGCCGGCGCATTCTTCCCAGCCAGCCAGCCCGTCCGCCGGTCACGCCGGCCTGGCCGCCCGGCAGAGCGGCCGGTAGTGCCGGTGGCAGCCGCCACGACCCGTGGCCTTGCCTGGCTCTGCATCGGGTACTTCGTCGTGCTCAACTCCGCCTACCTGGTGCTTCTCGCGCTTGCCGCGGGCAACGCGGTGCTGGACCGCAGCCGGGTCCGGTTCGCCGGGCTGGCCGAGATATTCGCCAGCCCGCTGGCGCCGCCCATCAGCCTGATCGTGCCGGTGTGCAACATGGCGGACCTGATCGTCGGGAGCACGCGCGGGCTGCTGGGCCTCCGGTATCCCGAATTTGAGGTGATCGTCGTGGACGACGGTTCCACCGACGCCACCTTCTCCCGGCTGCAGGCGGAGTTCGGGCTCGTCCCGATCGACAAGGTGATCCGGGACGAACCCGGCACGGCCGGCCGGGTGCTCTCGGTGCACGCGCCGCGCGACGGCGGCAGCCTGCTCGTGATCCGCAAGCAGAGGGCCGGCCGCCCCGCCGATGCGGTCAACGTGGGCGTCGGCGCCGCGCAGTACCCGCTGATCTGCCGGGTCGACGCCGGCACCTATCTGGACACCGACGCCCTGCTCACGGTCGCCAAGCCCTTTATCGAGGACCCGGCGGGGGTGGTCGCGGCCGGTGCCACGATCCGCGTCGCCAACGGGTCCGGGATCAGCAGCGGGCGGGTGACCAGGCCGCGCGTCGCCGGAGGATGGCTGGTGCCCATCCAGGCGGCGGAGTACCTGCGCTCGTTCCTGCTCGGCCGGGCGGGATGGTCGCAGATCAGGGGCATGCTGTTCATCTCCGGCGCGTTCGCGGTCTACCGGCGGGACATCTACGAGCTGGCCGGCGGGTTCGGCCCGGGCAGCGACGGTGACGACCTCGAAATGACCCTGCGCGTGCACCGGCGGCTGCGCGACGAGCGGCGGCCCTACCGCATCGGCTTCGTCCCCGAGCCATGCTGCTGGCGGGTGGTGCCGCACAGCTACCGGCGGCTCGCGGAGCAGCGCACCCGCTGGTCCCAGACCCTCGCCGAGGCGCTGTGGGCGCAGCGGGCGATGCTGTTCAACCCCGGGTACGGCAGGATCGGCCTGCTCGTGCTGCCCTTCTGCGTGGTATTCGAGCTGGTCAGCGCCATAATGGAGCTGCTCGCCGTGGCGGTCTTCGCGGCCGGGCTGCTGCTGGGCTTCCTCAGGCCCGAGACGGCGCTCCTCGCCGTCGCCGCGGGACTCGGGTACGCCGCGCTGCTCACCATCGCCAGCGTGATCTGCGAGGAGCTCACCTACCACCGGTATCACTCCTGGCGGGACTTCGCCCTGCTCATCTACGCCGCAGTCGCGGAGAACGCCGGATTCCGGCAACTCCATGCCTGGTGGCGGCTGCGCGGGATGGCCGGTGCGGTGCTGCGCCACCGGGCGAACTGGGCCGAAGAGCCCGGCAGGCGGGGCCAGGGCGAGCCCGCGTTCGGCATGCCGGCGGGGGAGCGGCACGCCGGGGTGCCGTAACCCGGTCCGCGAAGAACGCGACGTGGGGGCGCGCAGACCGGACATTGGCCGCTAGCCTCGACAGAACAGCGCACCCAGGCACGGCGCGACAAGGGAGTTGCCCATGGGATCGGAAACGCCTGCCGAGGTGGACCAGGCGATGCTGGACGTTGCCCTGGCCGAGGCGCGGGCCAGCCTTGAGGCCGGCGGTGTCCCGGTGGGCGCCGCGCTGGCGGCGGGCGGCCGGCTGATCGCTTCCGGGCACAACGAGCGGGTCCAGTCGGCTGACCCGATCGCTCATGGTGAGATGTCCTGCCTGCGCAATGCCGGAAGGCAGGCCTCCTACCGCGGCATGACCCTGTACACCACGCTCTCCCCGTGCCAGATGTGCACCGGTGCGATCCTGCTCTTCCAGATCCCGAGGGTGGTCGTCGGTGAGGCGAGCACCTTCGCCGGGGATCTTGACTTCCTCTCCAGGCACGGCGTCACGGTGGTGCTGGCCGACGACGAGCGCTGCGTCGCGGTCATGCGGGAGTTCCAGGAGCGCTTCCCCGAGGTATGGAGTGAGGACATCGGCGGGCGCTAGGACGTCGGAGCTGTGATCGGCGAGGAGTTCGCGGGCCTGCTGGCCGCCGCGCAGGCCGGCAGTGAGGCTGCCTTTTCCGGGCTGTGGCGGGATGCCAACCCTGCCCTGCTGCGCTACCTGCGGGTGATAGCTCCGGGTGCCGAGGAGGACATCGCCGCGGAGACATGGGTGCAGGTGGTCCGGGGGCTGCCGTCGTTCCGCGGTGACGAGCAGGGCTGGCGGGCATGGCTGTTCACCACGGCCAGGCGCCGCGCGATCGACCAGGCCAGGCACCGGTCGCGGCGGCCCGAGGTGCCGCTGGACGACCTCACCGCCGCGCAGTTGCCCAGCAGCGCCGATTCCGCCGAGGTGGCGATGGAGAGCCTCGGCACGGCGGCTGCGATCGCCCTGCTATCCGGGCTGCCGCGGATGCAGGCAGAGGTGATCCTGCTGCGGGTGGTCGCGGGCCTGGACACCGAATCGGTGGCGCGGATACTGCGCAAGAAGCCGGGCACCGTCCGGGTGGCCGCACACCGGGGCCTGCGCAAGCTGGCGCAACTTACCGCCGACGCAGGTGTAACGCTGTGACCGGGTACGACGTTCCGGATGATGACATGGCAAACACCCCGCAGCCGCAGCGCCAGGACGAGCCCGCAGTGACGGACGCCGACCTGGATGCGCTGCTTGCCGGGGAACCCGGCGCGGTCCCCGGGCTGCGGCCCGTCGCCGACGTCCTGGCCGCGCTGGCCGCCGGGCCCACCGCCGGGGAACTGGCCGGTGAGACCCGCACCCTGGCCGAGTTCCGGCGCCGCGCTGGCGCGCCGGTGGCGCGCCGGCGTGCCCGGCGCGGCACCGCCATGCTGCCCTCGTTCGGGGCCAAGGTCGGCGCGGCCGCTACCGCCGTCGCCATCGTGCTCGGCGCCACCGCCGCCTTCGCGAACGCGCTCCCAGCGCCGATCCAGCGCCTCGCCCATGACGCCTTCGGCGCGCCCACCCCGCAGCCAAGTCCTGACCCGCCCGGCCACGGCGGTCCGGGCGCACCTGGGGAGACGGCGCACGGGCAGGCCGCGGCACACAGGGAGCGCGCGGCGCGCGGGGAACCGCGGGGCGGGCGGCAGGCCCGCCCGCACGCCACCGTGGCGCCCACGCCGCCGGGCAACCCGCACCCGAAGGGCCAGCAGGGCAACCCCCACGCCCATGGCCAGCAGGGCAACCCGCACGGGCACGGCAAGCACGGCAAGCCGTCCGGTCAGGGGCAGCAAGGCAACGGCCAGGGAAACCAGGGCAGCGGCCAGGGGCAGGGCAACGGCCAGGGAAAGCAGGGCAACGAGCAGGGCGGTAACGGGCATGCCGCGGCCTAGCACGGGAACTCCCATGGGAAAGCGCTGCGCGGCGGCAGGCCTGCGCACCACGGGCCGGCGGGCACTCGCGCCGGCCCGCACATACCCAAACCGGCCATGGATCCCTGAGACCTCAAGGCCCGTCCCACGCCCAGGGTGCGGTGTGGCGGCGGCGCGGTGGGCCGGGTGGCCGGCCTAGCTATCTCCGGCCCACCGCTCAACTCACGGGATGGGCGGGGCGTGACAGCCCCGCCCATCCGGTGCTAGCCCGGGGGAGCGACCCCCCGGAACCCCCCGGTGGCCTGTGGCCCCTGCGACTTCGTCGCGGGGGCCTTGGCCCTGCTGGCCCGGTGGGCGACTCCGCCGGGACCTCCGGTGACGCTAGCGCGGGGGAGTCGCGGGCGGTGGGGCGAAGTTGACCGCGGTCGTGTTCGCGCCACTGATCACCACGGCGACCGTCTCGCCCGGCGCGGGCTCGCAGCGCCCGGACACCAGGGCGGCCAGGGCCGTGCACCCGCCGGGCTCGGCCACCACCCGCAGCGTCTCCCAGAGCAGCTGCTGGGTCCGGAGGATGGCGTCGTCGTCCACCAGCAGCACCTGCGCCGCGCTGTGCCGGATGATGGCGAAGGTCAGCTCGCCGACCTGGCGCGGCGCCAGCGAGTCGACCGCCACGCTGCCGGTTTCCGCGTCCACCGGCCGGCCTGCCCGCATCGCCGCGGTGAGGGTCGGCGCGCCCTCCGGTTCGACCCCCACCACCTGGGCCCGGCCGGCGTACCAGGCGGCCACACCGGCGAGCAGCCCGCCGCCGCCCACGCTGGCCAGCACCTGGGTGGCGCCCGGGGCCTGTTCGGCGAGTTCCATGCCGAGGCTGCCCGCGCCGAGCATGGTTTCGGCCTGGTCATAGGCGTGGATGGCGAGGGCACCGGAGGTGGCCGTCCACTCCTTGCTCGCCGCCAGGGCATCGGAGTAGGTGTCTCCCGTCACGACCAGATCCGCGCCGTAACCGCGGATCCGGGCGATCTTGGCCGGTGAGGAGACATGCGGCACGTAGATACGCGCCGGGATGCCCAGGGCACGGGCGGCGAAGGCGACCGCCGCGCCGTGGTTGCCTCCCGACGCGGCCACGACCCCGGCCGCCGGCATGTCGCGGAGCAGCAGGTTCGCGAACGCACCGCGCGCCTTGAAGGACCCGGCGTGCTGGAGCAGTTCCAGCTTGAGCACCAGTGGCCCGGGCGGCAGCCCGAAGTCCGCCCGGTCGACCGTGATCACCGGGGTGTGGCGCAGGTAGGGCCGGATGATCGGCTCCACCGTGCGGATTCCGTGGCGGGTGACGACGGTCCCGACATCGGCCGCGGTGAGGTCGTGGTACTGCGCTGGCGTTGCCTGGCCGGTGGTGTCTGGGGTCGTCATGCGTTCAGCCAAGCAGTCGCGGGCCAGCGGCGGCAACCCGGTTGCCCAGGCACGGGGTACCGTGTGGCCATGCCCGGTTTGCCTGATCGCGGGGTGATGTGCCCCTCTCCCCGCCTGTGGCGGATGCGCCGCGCCGAGGTGCTCGCCGGCGGGCGGAGTGCTCGCGATCGCCGCGGGCACGGCGGCCGGTTTAACGGCCGGCCCGGCGGCGGCCATGATCGCCGTTGCCGTGGTGATCGTCGGCGCGCTGGCGGCGCTGTGGTTCGCCCGCAACCGGTTCCGGTCCTGGGCGTACACCGGAGCGCGACGAGGACCTCATCGTGGAGCGCGGGGTGCTGATCCGCCGCCTGTCGGTGGTCCCCTACGGCCGGATGCAGTTCGTCGACGTCAGCGCCGGGCCCCATCGACCGCATCTTCCGCCTGGCCACGGTGAAGCTGCACACGGCCGCCGCGGCCAGCGACGCCCGGATCCCCGGCCTGGAGCGGGACGAGGCGGCGCGGCTGCGCGACCGGCTGGCGGCCCTCGGCGAGGCCAAGGCCGCCGGCCTGTGACGCCGCGGCACCGCCGGGCAGCGGGACCGGGCACCGCGGGCGGGAGACCGCGGACGAGGGCTGGCGGCGGCTGCACCCGCTGTCGCCGCTGGTGCGCTCGGGCCGCGGCGCTGCTCGCGGTGCTGGCGCTGGCCGGGCTGTCCACCTCCGGGGCGGTCGGCAGCGGCAACGGCCCGCACTGGTACGACCTGGTGCTGCCGGTCATCGTCGCCGCTGGCGGCGATCGTCAACTGGCTCGTCACCCGGTGGAAGCTGGACGGGGTGACGCTGCGCATCGAGACCGGGCTGCTGCGCCGCGACTCGCGGCAGCTGCCCGATCGCCCGCATCCAGGCGGTCGACCTGGTGCGCCCGTTCCTGGCCCGGATGCTCGGCCTGGCCGAGCTCCGGGTCCGGCTGGCCGGGTCCGGCGACGCCGACGGGCGGCTCGCCTACCTGACCGAACCGGCGCGCCGTGGCGCTCCGGGCGCGCCTGCTCGCGGCGCATCACGGGCTGGACCCGGCCACCCCCGAGCCCGCGGAGCAGCGTCGTGACCTCCGTCCCCACCGGGCGGCTGGTCGGCTCGGCGCTGATCTCGGCATCCTGCTCGCCGTGGTCGCCATCGCCGGTGGCCGGCGGTGGTCGCGGTCGCTCGCTCCCGGGCCGGCCTGCTCGCCGTCGCCGGGTCCCGCTGGTGTGGTGGCTGATCATCGGCGGCATGATCGCCTGGCGGCACGTGTCCAGCCAGTACGCCTTCACCGTGGCCGTCTCCCCGGACGGCGTCCGCATCCGGCGCGGGCTGCTCGGCACCGTGGCCGAGACCATCCCGGTGCAGCGGATTCAGGCGGTGCGGATGATCGAGCCGCTGCTGTGGCGGCCGCTGCACTGGTGCCGGCTGGAGGTCGACGTGGCCGGTGGCCTCGGCCGGGACCAGCGCGGAGGGCACCGGCGCGGTGCGCAAGGCCCTGCTGCCGGTGGGCAGCCCGGACGAGGCCAGGCGGCTGCTGCGATCGCGCTCCCGGTGGCCCGCGGCTGGCCCGCTCACCCCGCCGCCGCGCCGGGCCCGCTGGAAGGCGCTGCTGAGCTACCACTTCCTGGCGGCCGGGCACGACGACACGCTGGCCGTGGCGGTCACCGGGCGGGTCCGCCGGGAGACCACCTGGGTGCCGCTGGCCAAGGCGCAGAGCGTGCGGCTGGTCCAGGGGCCGCTGCAGCGCAGGCTCGGGCTGGCCACCGTGCACCTCGACGCCGCGGGCAGGCGCGTCAGGGCCGAGTTCCGGGAGCGTGCGGCAGGAGCAGGCCAGGGCCGCTGGTCGACGAGCTGGCCGCGCTCAGCCGTAATGCCCGCAAGATGGCCGCGCTGGCAACGCCCCCGGTGCTGCCCGCGCCCGCGGGACCCGTCGATCTGCCCGGGGACCCCGGTCAGGCGGCCAGCGTCGCGTCGCCGGTGAACGCCTCCCAGAGCGAGGCGTAGGCGCCGCCCGCCGCGAGCAGCTCGTCGTGCGTCCCGGTCTCGGCGATGCGGCCGCCGTCGAGGACCACGATCCGGTCGGCGCGGGCGGCCGTGGTGAGCCGGTGCGCCACCACCAGCGTCGTCCGCGCGGCCGCGAGCCGCTCCGAGGCCCGGGTCACGGCCGCCTCGCTGGCCAGGTCGAGCGCGGCGGTCGCCTCGTCGAGCAGGAGGATGTCCGGGTCGACCAGGTAGGCCCGGGCCAGCGCGATGAGCTGCCGCTGGCCCGCGGACAGGTTGCGCCCGCGCTCGGCCACCTCATGATCGAAGCCGCCGGGCAGGCGGGTGATCATGTCCAGCGGCGCCCACCGCGCGGGCCGCCGCCTCGACCTCGGCATCGGTGGCGTCCGGCCGGCCGTAGGCGATCGCCTCGCGTACCGTGCCCGGCGAACAGGTACGGCTCCTGGGGGACCACGCCCAGCCGCCGGCGGTAGTCGGCCAGGTCGAGGTCGCGGACGTCGGTGCCGTCCACCAGGACGGCGCCGCCGGTCACGTCGTAGTACCGCGCCACCAGCTTGACCAGGGTGGACTTGCCCGCGCCGGTCTGCCCGACCAGCGCGACCGTCTCGCCGGGCGCGATCGTCAGGCTGACCCCGGCGAGCGCCTCCTGGCCGGTCCCGGCGTAGCCGAACTGGACGTCCCGCAACTCGATGCGGGCCCGGCCGCGCGGCGAGGCCTGGGGATGGGCGGCCTGCGGCGTCGAGGTCGGGGTGTGCAGCAGTTCCCGGATCCGGCGCAGTCCCACGGCGGCCTGCTGGTAGCCGTCGAACACCTGGGATATCTGCTGGACCGGGGAGAACAGCATGTCGATGTAGAGCAGGTAGGCGATGAGCGCGCCCGCGGTCAGCGCGCCGCTGCGCATCTGGCCCGCCGCGACCAGCAGCACCAGGGCGCTGGCCAGGATGGACAGGGACTGCACGAACGGGAAGTACAGCGCGATGTAGCGCTGGGCGCGCAGCCGGGACCGGCGGTAGGCATCGCTGCGCCCGGCGAACCGCTCCAGGTTGCGCCCCTCGCGGCGGTAGGCCTGGGAGACGCGCAGGCCGGCCACGTTCTCCTGGAGGTCGGCGTTGACCGCGCTGACCTTCTCCCTGGCGTCCTGGTAGGCCACCGACGCCTTGCTGCGGAAGACCACGGTGGCCACGGCCGCCACCGGCATGATCGCCAGCACGGTCAGGCCCAGGGGCAGGTTGATGATCAGCAGCGCGGCGAGCACCCCGGCGACCAGCAGCACCGAGTTCACCATCGTGATCAGCCCGGTCTGCAGGAACGAGGAGAGCGCCTCCACGTCGGTGGTCATCCGGGTCATGATGCGGCCGGACAGTTCGCGCTCGTAGTAGTCCAGGCCGAGCCGCTGCAGGTGCGCGAAGGTCTTGACGCGCAGGGTGTACAGCAGCCGTTCGCTGGTCCGGCCCACCACGGTGGTCTGCACCGCGTTGATCACCCAGTCGGCCAGGGTGATCAGCAGCGCCACCGCCGAGACGGCGAAGATCGCCGACAGCTACATGGGCCTCGATGCCGTGGTCGATGCCACCGCGGACCAGGGCCGGCATGGCCAGGCTGGCCAGCGCGTCGAGGGCGTCGAGCACCAGTCCCACGGCGAACGCCAGCAGGAACGGCCGCAGCAGGCGGCGCAGCGTGAAGTTGGGATCGGGGGCGCGGGCCGCGGCGGCGTTCACGCCGGGCTGCTCCGTCGCGGGCGGCAGCGCAGCTCGACCCTGGCCAGCAGTTCCGGGGAGGCAGGTATCCCGGCGAGGAAGCCGCCCGAGGCCCCGGAGCGGAGCCTGCCGGAGGTTGACCGGGCCGGTGCCACCGCCGCGGCGGCAGGTCCAGCGGCGGCCACCCCGGCCAGGTCCGGCCGTCCGGCATCCACCGCTGGCCCCGCTGCATCGTTCTGATAGAAGCCAAGCTCGCCGGCGTCGATGCCCTCCGCGTCGTCGCCCGGGCCCGCCAGCAGCAGCCGGTACAGCGGGCAGGTCTCCTCCAGCTCCTCGTGGCTGCCCTCGGCGACCAGCCGTCCCTCGTCCAGCACCGCGATCCGGTCCGCCAGGCGCAGCGTCGAGCGCCGGTGCGCGATCAGCAGCGTGGTCCGGCCCTGCCATGACCCGGCGCAGGGTGTCGTGGATCTCGGCCTCGACCCGGGGGTCGACCGCCGAGGTGGCGTCGTCGAGCACCAGGATGCGCGGGTCGGTGAGCAGTGCGCGGGCCAGCGCGACCCGCTGCCGCTGGCCGCCGGACAGGGTGAGCCCCGCTCGCCGACGACCGTGTCGTAGCCGTCCGGCAGCGCCGGTGATGAACTCGTCGGCCTCGGCCGCGCGGGCCGCGGCCACGATCTGCTCCCTGGTCGCGTCGGGCCGCCCGAACGCGATGTTCGCGGCGACGCTGTCGGAGAACAGGAAGCTCTCCTCCAGCACCAGCCCGATCGCCGCCCGCAGCGAGTCCTGGGTGAGGTCCCTGACGTCGTGAGCCGCCGACCCGGACCGCGCCGCCGTTCACGTCGTAGAACCGGGGGAGCAGCAGCGAGATCGTGGACTTCCCCGAGCCCGCGGTGCCGACCAGGGCCAGCGTCTCGCCCGGCGCCACCCGCAGCGACAGGCCGCGCAGCACCTGCTGCGACGGCACGTAGCCGAACCTCACGTCGTCGAGCTCGACGTCCGGGGTGCCCGGTGGCAGCGTCGATCGCGCCGGGCCGGTCGGTGACGACCGGGCGGGCGTCGATCACCTCGAACACCCGGATCACGCTGGCCCGCGCCTCCTGGCCGATCGTGACCAGCGCGGTCAGCGACCGGACCGGCCCGACCAGGGCCAGCAGGTAGGACGAGAAGGCCAGGAACGTGCCGAGCGTGATCGACCCGCGCAGGGCCAGCCAGCCGCCCAGCGCGAGCACCCCGACCTGGCCGAGCGCCGGGACCGCCTGCAGCGCCGGGTTGTACCTGGCCATCAGGCGCACGGTGCGCACCCGCGAGCCGTACAGCGCGGCGCTGGCCTCTTCGAGCTGCTCCATCTCCTGGCTCTCCTGCCCGAAGCCCTTCACCACGCGCACGCCGGTCACCGCGGCCTCGACCACCCCGCGACGTCCGCCGCCCGCTGCTGGGCGTCCCAGCTCGCCGGGAACAGCGGTCGCCGGGACGCGCAGCGAGATGAACCACAGGGACGGGGCGACCGCGAGCGCGACCACGGTGAGCAGCGGCGAGAGCACCGCCATGGCGATCAGCGAGCCGGCGAACAGGACCGCGTTGCCCATCAGCATCGGCACCATGGACAGCAGGCTCTGCACCATGCTGATGTCGGAGATCGACCGGCTCACGATCTGGCCGGTGTGCAGCTCGTCCTGCCGGGTGCCGTCCAGCCGGGACAGCGAGCCCATCAGCTCGGTGCGCAGGTCGTGCTGGACGTCGAGGGAGAGCTTGCCGCCGCGGTAGCGCCGCACGTACACGCCGCCGAAGTTGGCCAGCGCCGCGCCGATCAGCGCGACCGCCAGCGGCCAGATGGCCGCCTTGGCCGGATGAGGTGAGGTTGTCGACGATGTCCCGCTGGATCAGCGGGATGGCGATCCCGACCGCGGCGACCACCAGGGTCCCGCGAGCGACAGGATCACGTTGCGCGGGTAGCGCCAGCAGTACCCGCGTCAGCCGGGCGATCCAGCCGCGCTCACGGGGCGCGGCGCTGGCTGGGTCCCCGGTGCCGTCGGTGGTCTTGTCCTGGTCCGTGTTCTCCTGTGTGTTCCTGTCCGTCGCCGCTTCCTTCCCCTCCCCCGTCAGACTCCCATGTGCAGCAACACGCCAGGGGCATGAGGCATTTCCGCGCCGTGCACCCCGGGAGTGGTTCAGCTCGCGGCGCCCGGCTCGACCAGGCCGTGCTCGTACCCGAACACGACCGCCTGGACCCGGTCCCGCAGTCCCAGCTTGTCCAGGATGTGGCCCAGGTGGGTCTTCACGGTGCTTGCCGACACGGTCAGCGCTGCCGCGATCTCGGTGTTGGACCGGCCGCAGACGACCAGGCCGAGCACCTCGCGCTCGCGCGGGGTGAGCCGGCCCAGTTCCGGCGGCGGCCGCCGGGCGGCCGGGCGGCGGGCCGCGAACTCCGCCACCAGCCTGCGGGTCACCTGCGGTGAAAGCAGGGCCCCGCCGTCGGCGGCGGCCCGCACGCCCAGCAGCAGCTCCTCGGGGGGCGCGTGCTTGAGGAGGAACCCGGACGCACCCGCGCGCAGCGCCTCGTACACATACTCATCGAGGTCGTAGGTGGTCAGCACCACGACCCGGACCGGGCGGGCGCCCGCCGGGGCGGTGCCGGTGACGATGCGCCGGGTGGCGGCGAGCCCGTTGAGCACCGGCATCCGGATGTCCATCAGCACCACGTCCGGCCGGATCCTGCGGGCGAGCTGGACCGCCTCCTCCCCGGTGCCCGCCTGCCCGACGACGGCCAGCCCGGGCTGGCCGTCCAGCAGCGTCGCGAGCCCGGCCCGCACCATGGCCTGGTCGTCGGCGATCACGATGCGGACCGGGCCGCCGCCGGTCATCGCGGTACCTCCGCGCCGTACGGCAGCACGGCGGTCACCAGGAAACCGCCGTCCGGGCACGGGCCCGCGGCGAGGCTGCCGCCGTAGAGTTCGGCCCGCTCGCGCATGCCGCGTACCCCGAGCCCAGGCCGGCCGGGCGCCGTCGCGGGCCGGTGGCCCGGCGCCGGCGCGGCGTTGCGGACGATAATCTCCAGCCGCTCCCCGCGGTAGCCGAGCACCACCCGGGCCGGGGCGCCGGGGGCGTGCCGGGCCACGTTGGCCAGCGCCTCGGCGGCGATGCGGTAGCCGGACAGCTCCGCGCCCGGGGACAGCGGCCGCGGCCGGCCCTCGACGGCCAGCTCGGCCGGGCACCCCGGCCTCCCTGGCCGCGGCGATGACGTCCGCCACCCCGGCCAGCGTCGGGGCCGGGGGCACGTCGGCGGCCGCGTCGGGATCCCGGCGCAGCGCACCGAGCAGGTGGCTGAGCTCGGCCAGCGTCTCGCGCGACAGCTGCTCCAGCCTGCCGAGGACCTCTGCCGGGCTGCCAAGCCCGCCCAGCTGCGCGGCCCCTTCCCCGGCCAGGCCGCCGACGGCGACCCGGGCGGCCCCTGCCTGCACGGCGATGGCGGAGAGCTGGTGGGCGACCACGTCGTGCAGTTCACGCGCGATGCGGGTGCGCTCCACCTGGTGGGCCGCCGCCACGGCCGCGGCCGTCTCCGCGCGCCGCGCGCTCGCCGCGTCGCCGAGCACGAACGCGGCTCCCAGCAGCGCGAAAGGCGCGGCGGCCAGCCTGATGTGGTTGACCGTCACGGTCACCACGGCCGCGGCCAGCGCCGCCCAGCCCAGCCAGCGGGCGTACCGCCGGGTGGCGGCCGAGTAGGCGCCCAGCCCGTAGGCCGCGACCAGCACGGCGGCGAAGGCAGAGATCTCGTTGCGGCCCAGCGCGGCCCGGGTGGCCAGCACCCCGGCCGCCAGCGCCAGTACGAGCGCGGGAAAGCGGCGGCGCCAGCAGAACGGAACCGACATGGCCAGCGTGAGCCCCAGCGAGCCGAGCACGCCGGGGGCGGACCCGGCGTGGCCCTGCGGCTCCCACCACCACGGCACGTCCGGCAGTCCCCAGGCCAGCAGCACGCCCGCGATGGCCAGGTCCACCCGCTGTGGGCGCCCGAGATCCCGCCAGGCCGGCACGCGCATGCTCCGACTGTATGACCGCCTGGCGCCGCGGAGCCCGGATCGCATGCTGGCCGCCGGCTCAGCCGCTGATGTCGGCGTGGCTGAAGATCCGCTCCGCCACGGCCAGCCCCGCCGCCACCAGGCAGGCCAGCCCGGCGAAGCCGGCGGCCTGGCCCGGCGGGGCACCGCTGCCGAGGAACCGGGACCAGAAGTTGCCCGGCAGGGCGGTGACCGAGCCGAGCCCGGCGGGGAAGCGCATCCAGGTGGCCACCCAGGTGGCCGGTGTCCAGGCCGCGGCCCCGGGCAGGGCCGCCGCGGCCAGCATCGCGATCACCGTGCCGGCCGCGGCGGCCACGGTGCCGATGGTGCTGCCGGTGACGACCGCGGCGAGCAGCCCGATCACCGCGAAGAGAGCCAGCACCAGCAGGGCTCGGGCGACCTGATCGCCGGCCAGCCCGAGTTGCCGGGTAAGCGGCTGATGCGGCGCCGGCAGGTGCCCGGCCCGGGCGAGCACCAGGCCGGCCAGGGCCAGCGCCGCCCAGCACACGGCGATCAGGCCCACCCCCGCCAGCCACAGGCTCACCACCTTGGCCGCCAGTACCTGCCGGCGGCGGCCGTGCTGGACGAGCAGGGACTTGATGGTCCGGCCGGACCATTCACCCCCGGCGTGGGCGCCCGCGAGCAGCGCCATCGCCAGTGCCCCGGGCAGCGAGGCGATCAGCCCGGCCGCCTCGGCGCCGGCCGCGGCGGGGGCGAGCTGCCCGGCGACCTGGGCCGGTCCCGCCTCGGTCTGCCGCAGCCCGCCGCGGGCACCGGCCCGCCAGCGGGCACACGGCGGCCCGGCGGGTACCCGCTCCGCCGCGCAGGATGGCAGGTGGCGGGGGGCGCCCCGGGCGCCGAGCGCCGCGTTGTGGGTGCCGCCGGCGGCCAGCACGACGCAGAACAGGGCCGCCGCTGCCGCCACCCCGAACGTCAGCGGCCTGGCGAGCTTGGCCAGTTCAGCGCGCAGTAGCCGCATCGTCCACCTCCGGGCCCGGCTCGGTCATGGCCAGGAACGCCGCCTCCAGGGCCGGCCGGTGCGCCGTGACCTGGAACGGCCAGATCCCGCCCTGGCCGAGCGCCCGGGTCACCGCCTGGCCATCGGTGCCCTCCACCAGCACGGCATCAGGGCCGTCCGGGTGCGCCGCCCACGGCGCGAGCAGCGCGAGGGCGGCCCGCTGGTCGGCCGGGGCCACCACGGCCCGCACCCGCGGCCTGGCGGTGGCAAGGCCGGCCACCGGGCCCTGTTCCACCAGCCGGCCGGACCGCAGCACCGCCACCTGGTCGCAGATCTGCTCCACCTCGGTGAGCAGATGGCTGGACAGGAACACGGTGGTGCCCTGGCCGGCCAGGGCGCGCAGCAGCGTGCGGAACTCGGCGATGCCCGCCGGGTCCATCCCGTTGGCCGGCTCGTCGAGCAACAGCAGCGGCGGCTCGCGCATGAGGGCGGCCGCGAGGCCGAGCCGCTGCCGCATGCCCTGGGAGTAGCCCTTGACCTTACGGTCCGCGGCGCCGCCGAGGCCGGCCGCGGCCAGCACCCGGTCGAGCCGGCCCGGCTGCCCCGGCAACGGCGGCCCGGACAGGGCCAGCACCTCCAGGTTGCGCCGGCCGGTGAGCCACGGGTAGAAGGCGGGCTCCTCGATCATGGAACCGACCTGGGCCAGCCCGTCGGGGTCGGGAACCAGCCGCCGGTTCACCCAGGCCCGGCCCGCGCTGGGCGCGACCAGCCCGAGGAGGATGCGCAGCGTGGTTGTCTTGCCCGCACCGTTCGGGCCGAGGAAGCCGAACACCTGGCCGGGCCCGACCGTGAGATCCAGGCCGTCCAGCGCGGTGACGCCGCGGTACCGCTTGGTCAGTCCCTCGCACCTGATCACGCTGGTCATGCCCGGCCCTCCGCCGCCCGGTACCGCCGGGACCGGCAGTACCAGGCCGACGCTAGGGGGCCGCGGGCCCGCCGTCATCGGCCAGGCGACGAGCTTTCCCTCGTCCTGGCGACGAGGGAACCCGTGAGTGCTGGCGGCGGGCCGCGGCCCGGCCCGGCGCTGCGGGGCTCAGGCCTGGGCGGCGGCGGGGGCCTTCTGCGCGCCGTACCCGGCGGCGGCGCTGAACACGATCAGCACGAACAGGGCGAACGTGATCACGTGGACGCTGGTGCACCACAGGCAGATCGCCCGGATGGTGAACAGTTCCGTGTAGACGAGGTAGAGCACGAACAGGATGCCGACCACCATCGAGCCCACCCGCGCGTACCGGATCGCCGGCCAGGTCATCCGCCACACCCACGGCGAGTTGGCGACGGCGAGGAACACGTAGAACGCCAGGCCGAGCACGGCGACCGGGATGCCGAACACGATCGACTGCGGGCTGGTGATCACCTTCTCGCAGTTGATCGTGCTGTTCGCCGGGCAGATCAGCGACACCGAGGTGCTGTAGTGCACGATCGTGAGCCAGATGGAATCGGCGAGGCCGGCCAGCGACAGGATCCAGGTGGTCCACTGCAGCCAGGGCGGTGGCCCGGCGGTGGCCGTCTCCTCGGCGGCCGGGACCGCCACCGCGGTGCGCCCGCGCTGTGCCTGGGCACCTGCCCGGCCCTGCCCGCTGCCGCCGCGGCCGTTACCGGGCCGGGCCGGGCGGTTGCCCCCCTGCCCGATCGTGGCGCTCGCTTCGGGACGGCCGCCACGGGTGCCCTTGTCCCGTGACTTGGTCCCGCCGGTGCCCGGACGCGCGGTCGTGCCGGGCTTGCGCGTGGCCATCAGAGCCCGCTCTGCACGGCGGTGACGGCCGGCGTGGAGCAGACGTCGGACGGCTGGTTGTTCGTCATCCGGCAGATGGCCCCGGTGATGTAGTTGGCCGCGCCGTCCACGCTCTGGGCGATCGGTGACGTCGGGTCCTTCAGGGCCGCGGCGATCTGGCTCCACGACTTGCCCGCCAGCACCGCGGGGTTGTAGATGGGGTCCTTCATGACCAGTTTGTTGCCGAAGTCGATGAACGGGTAGCCGCGGCTGCTCGGGTCGGGCTCGTACTTGGCCCAGACCGCGTTCTGCGCCGCCGTCGGGTTCTGCAGCAGGGCGCGGCCGACGGTCTCGTTCTCCACCGGCGTGAATTTCAGGTACTTGCTGGTGTAACCGGACTTGTAGAACGTCAGCGTCGCGGTGTTCGGGTCGGTGTCCACCGACGAGGAATGGATCCCGTGCAGCGGGGTCAGCGTGCCGAACCGGCTCAGCGCCACCGCCATCGACCAGCGCATGGCCGCGCAGTACGGGCAGAACTCGGCGCCGATGTAGAGCATCTCCGGGTGGCCGCCGCTGGTCAGCGTCGGACCCGAGCCGGGCGAGAACGGCGTCGAGGTGGTCGACGGCACCGCGCCCTTGCCCACCGTGTTCAGCGTGGCCGGCGGCACCCCGGTGACCTGGCTGGCCACGCTGGCCGGGAGCAGCGTGCCGGTGGTCGAGGTGCTGCCGGAACTGGCCGGCGAGCCCTGGGCGAGCTTGACCCCGATGAACGCGAGCACGATCACCAGGACGACGAGCGTGCTGCCACCGGTGATCAGCATCCGGTTCCGCCGCTCCGCCTTGCGGGCCGCCTCACGCTGCGCCGCGATCTTCTCGCGGGCGCTCTGCTGCTTGATCCTGCTCGCCTTACCCATCGCCTGTCCTCATGAAAGGGTCCACAAAGAATCCCCCGGCCGCCCTCCATCGTAGGGCGTAAACGGTTCGCTGCCGACCTGCCCCGGATACCCGCCCGGACGGGGCCGCCCAAGCCAGGACACGACCCGGCAACGGTATGTCAGCACTTCTTGCACTGCGCAATCAGGCGTAGCTACTGTCTGATCATGCTGAACACTGGATCAGTGGCCCGCGCGCTGCGAGCCTGGCCGCTGGTGGCCGTGGCCACCGCCGGGCTCGTCCTGACTGCCTGCAGCAGTTCTTCGTCGTCCACGCCCTCGTCGGGCAGTTCGCCCAAGGGAACGGCCAGCGTCGCCTACGCGGCGTCGCTCGAATTCCTCAACGAGAAGGTTTTCGGGCCTGCGTTCCAGAGTGCGAAGGGATTCTCGTACTCCGGCCGGGCGGGTGAGTCCGGCGACCTGGAGAGCGCGATCGCCGCGAAACAGATCACGCCGAACGTCTTCCAGGCGGTCGGCGGCGACAACGTCACGCCGCTGTTCCCCAAGTTCACCAAGTGGTATGTGCAGTACGCGGGCACGCAGATCGCGGTCGCCTACAGCCCCAGCAGCAAGTACGCCGCCGACTTCGCCGCCATCGCCAGCGGCAAGAAGCCGATCTGCGACCTGTTCCCGATCATGGAGAAGAAGGGCTTCCTGCTGGGCCGGACCGACCCGAACACCGACCCGCAGGGCCGCTCGTTCATCTACATGATCGAGCTCGCCACCACCTACTGCCACCTGCCGTCCGACACGGTCACGAAGATTCTCGGCTCGCCGATAAACTCGGCAACCTCCCCGCAGGTCTTCGCCGAGACCTCGCTGCTGGCGCACCTGCAGGCCGGGCAGCTCGACGCGTCCAGCGCGTACCTGGCCGAGGCGAAGCAGCTGCACCTGCACTACATCCTGCTGCCGCCGGCGATCAACCTCGGCGACCCGGCGATGGCCACCCAGTACCACAACGCCTCGATTACGATCGTCGGCAACGTGACCAAGCACGGCTCGCCGCTGGCCATCGTGATGACGATCATCGGCACGCCGACCAGTGCGGGCACCGCCTTCGCCGCATACGTGCTGTCGCCGGCCGGCCGGGCGCTGTACTCCAAGGAGGGGTACAACCTGCTCACCCCGACGATCTCCGGTGACGCCAGCGCGGTTCCCGCCGCGGTGAAGGCTGAGATCAGCGGGGGGTAGCAGCGCGTGAGCTGGGCGGTCAGGCCAGCCCCGGAGCCGGGCCAGGCATCCGGGGCGGCGCTGGCCCCGGCGCTGCGCTCTGCCTCGTCGGCCCTGTCCCTGGCCGGGGCGGCGGTCATCTGGGTCGCGCTGCTCGGCCCGGTCATCGCCCTGTTCTTCCAGGTCACGCCGAGTTCGGTGGCCAGCGCCCTGCGCACGCCCGGGGCGCTGGACCCGCTGGTGGTGTCGCTGGAGGCGGGCGCGGTCACCCTCGCCGTGCTGGTCTGCCTGGGCACCCCGCTGGCCTGGATGATGGCGCGCGGCAGGCTTCCGGCGCCCCGGCTGTGGGAGGCCGGGGTGCTCGCCAGCCTGCTGCTGCCGCCGCTGGTCATCGGCCTGCTGCTGATCTTCATGGTCGGGCCGCTCACCCCGATCGGGCAGCTGCTCGGCCACTTCAACCTGTCCGCCACCAACACGTTCTTCGCCCTGGTCATCGCCGAGGTGTACGAGTCCGCGCCGTACTACGTGCTCGGCGCGCAGGCGGCGTTCGATTCCGTGGACCCGCGGATGGAGCAGCAGGCGGCGCTGCTCGGTGACCGGCCGTCCCGGGCGGCGCGCCGGGTGACCCTGCCGCTGGCCGCGCCGGGGCTGGCGATGGCTCTGGCCGTGGCCTGGGCCCGGGCCATGGGAGCGTTCGGCGCGGTGATCATCATCGCCTACCACCCCTTCGGGCTACCGTTGCAGATCTGGACGACGCTGCAGGAGACGGGACTGGCTTCGGCACTGCCCTTCGCGCTGGTCCTGCTGGTGGTCGCCCTGCCGCTGCCCGTAGCCGCCTACCTGTGGAGCGCCCGTGCTCGACGCCGAAGTCGAGGTTGACCGCCGGGAGTTCACCCTCGCGGTGACGCTGCGGGTGGCGCCGGGGGAGCGGCTGGCGTTGTTCGGGCCGTCGGGCGCGGGCAAGACCACCGCCCTGGAGGTGATCGCCGGGCTGGTGCCGCCGCGCCGGGGCCGGGTGGTGCTCGGCGGGCGGGTGCTCACCCAGACCGCGCCGCCGCGCCGCGCGGTCCCGCCGTGGCAGCGGCGGGTCGGCCTGCTCCGCCAGGACCCGGCGCTGTTCCCGCACCTCACCGTCCGGCAGAACCTGGAGTACGGGGCGGGCCCGCGCCCGGACCGGGGCCGCACCGAGCGGGCTCGCCGCCGGCCTGGGCATCGACGGGCCTGCTGGCCGCCCGGCCCGCGGCGCTGTCCGGCGGGCAGGCTCACCGGGCCGCGCTCGGGCCGCCTGCTGCTCGCCCGGTGCGAGGCGCTGCTGCTCGACGAGCCCTACACCGGCCTGGACGCCGCCTGCGCCGGGTGCTGACGGACCTGGTGCGCTCGCTCGCCGCCGACCGGGACATCCCCATCGTTCTGGTCGCGCACGAACTGGCCGAGGCGCAGGCGTTCGCCGACCGGATCGCCGTGCTGGACGCCGGGCGGCTGCTGCAGGACGGGCCGGCCGGCGACGGTGGTCCGGCGGCCGGCCAGCCGGCGGGTGGCCGAACTGGTCGGCTACCTGAGTTTCGTGCCGTACCCGGCGGGCGGCGCCGGGGCCGTCGCCGGGGTGCATCCCGAGCGGGTGGTGCCCGGTGCCCACCCCGGGCGCGGCCTGGTGCTGTCCGGGCCGGTCCGCGACGCTGCACCCGGCCGGGGCAGGCTGGGAGGCCGGCCTGGCGGCCGGGCCGGAGCGTGGTCTGGTGCCGGCTGCCCGACGCGCCCGGGCGCCGAGGCGACGGTCACCGTCCTCGATCCGCCGTGCTTCGGCGCCGACGGCATGCTCCTGCCCCGCTCCACCCAGGTGTCGGCATGACCAGCGGGACGGGCCGGCAGCTCGGGCGCGCGGCTGCGCCTGGCCCGCCAGGCGCGTGGGTTCTCGCAGCAGCAGCTCGCGCACATGGCGGGGGTGTCGCGGCAGGCGGTCTCGGCGGTCGAGGCCGGTCATTCCGACCCGTCGCTGCGGGTCGCGCTCGCGCTCGCCCGGGCCCTGGGCGTGACCGTCGAGGAGCTGTTCGGCCCGGGGAACGTCCCCGCGCCGGTGGCGGCGCGGCCGGTGGCGCCGCTGGGCCCGCCCGGCTCCCGGGTCGTCGCTGGCACCGCTGGGGGACACCTTCGTCGCCCTGCCGCTCGGCGGCGGCTGCGCCGGGCAGGCCGGGTTCGCGCCCGCCGGCGGGGTCGTCGCCGGGCTGGGACGGCGAGGTGCTGCCGATCGGGCCGCTGCGGCCGACCCTGGTGGTGGCCGGCTGCGACCCGGCGCTGCCGCTGCTGGAGGCCCCGCTCGCCGGGCTCGACCCGCCGGTCAGCTTCGCCTGGTGGCCGTGCGGCAGCGGGGAGGCGCTGCGCCTCGCCGGGGCGGGCCTGGTCCACGTCGCGGGGGCGCACCTGCGCGGGCGCACCGGGGAGTACAACACCGGCGCGGCCAGGGAGCGGCTGCGCCACGACGGCGCCGAGGTGCTCGGCTTCGCCTCGTGGCGGGAGGGCCTGGTGCTCCGGCCCGACCTGGCCGGGCAGGTCGGCGGGCTGTCCGACGCCGCGCGGTGCGGGCTGCGCCTGGTGAACCGGGAGCGGGGCGCGGAGGCGCGCCGGGTACTGGACCGGGAGGCGGCCAGGGCGGGCATCGCCCCGGAGTCCCTCCCCGGGTACGGCACCAGGGTCACCGGGCACCTGCAGGTCGCGGCCGCAATCGCCGCCGGGCTCGCGGACACCGGGGTGGCGAGCGAGCCGGCCGCCCTCGCCTACGGCCTGGTCTTCCTCCCGCTCGCCGCGGAACGGTTCGACCTGGTCATCCCGGCACGGCAGGCAGGCTCCCGTGAGGTCCAGGCGCTACGGCGGGTGCTCGCCTCGCCGTGGCTGCTCAGCCAGCTCGACAGCCTGCCCGGCTACGACCCGTCGCGCTGCGGCGAGCGGGTCGCCGCCTGGTGAGCGTGCCCGCGCCGGGCCGCCCGCGGCTGGTCAGTGCCCGAAGACGGGTATCAGGGTGGCCCGGGCGATGGTATGGAAGCGCAGGTTGAACCCGGCGACGGCGGGTGAGACGTCGGAGTCCACGCCCTGGCTGGCCAGGTCGGCCACGTCCAGCGCGTGCACCGCGAACACATACCGGTGGGCCGGGTCGCCGGCGGGCGGCGCGGCACCGCCGAACGCCTTGGCGCCGTAGTCGTTGCGGACGCAGAACGCGCCGGCGGGCAGCCCGGAAAGGTCGCCGCTGATCGCGCCCGTGGCCAGTTCGGTGACCGACGCGGGCACGTCGAGCAGCACCAGGTGCCAGAACCCGGACCCGGTGGGGGCATCGGGGTCGAAGCAGGTCACCGCGAAGCTCCCGGTCCCGGCGGGGAAGCCGTGCCAGCTCAGCTGCGGGGAAATGTTCTGCCCCGTCATGCCGAAGCCGTCGAAGACCTGGGCGTCGGACATCTGCTGGCCTTCGGCCACATCGGTGCTGGCCAGCGTGAACGAGGGAACGGGCGGCATGAAGTCATAGGGCAGGGGCGGGCGCGCGGTCATGGGTCAGCTCCGTACTGTCGGTCGGTCAGGCCGCGCGGCCGGCTTCCTCGGGCGCGCCGGTGCGGCCACACCTACGCTATCCACAGCCGCACCCGTCACGGGCGGCAAATCCTCTCCCAGCCGGTGCTGCGGCACTATGCCCCAGCCGGCTTTCAGCCGGCGGCGCTACCGTGGTGCCGCGGAAGGAATCTGGGCCGGGCGGCGCAGCCGGGAAGGCGCGGAGCAAGGCGTGAAGGTAACGCGGGGTTGGCTGACATGGGTTCGCCGCATGTCGTTCGCGGCCGTCCTGCTCGTTGCCGCGATCACCCCGGGCACGGCGGCGGGCTGGTCGTCGCTGCTGTGCCAGGGGGGCCACTGCGAGAGCGCCGGCACCATCCGCTGGATCCGGCCGATGCCCGGGTCGTGGACCGTGCAGGCCGGTGAGGTGGGCATCACCCCGGTCATCGGCCAGGCCTACGCCGCACTGGGCGCCCAGGTCGCCGCGGTCGGCGCCGGGCTCACCGTGTCCGGCTACCGGGCCAGGACCGGCCAGCGGCTGTGGACCACCGTGCTGACCGGGTTCCCGGCCGGGTCCGCGATCACCGCGGTCCGGGTGTGGCCGGGCGTGGTCACCGTCGGGGTCGTGCCGCCGGCCCCGCCCGCGCCGGCGTCCGGTACATCCGCCCCGGGCGGGCCCGCCGCCCCCGGGCATGCCACCGGCACCAGCGGCGCCGCAGGCAGCGGCCAGGCCGCGGCCAGCACGCCGGACACGGCCGCCGGCCCGCCGCGGGACGAGGTCGTGCTCCACGCCACCACGGGGAAACGCGTCCGCGGCTACCCGGCCGCCGAGTTCGGCGGCGCGGTCGCGGCCAGCCCCGCCACCACGGTCGTCGTCGGGCCCGCGCGCGGTGACCAGCTACGCCAACCGGACCGGCGCCGTGCGGCTGGAGCCGTCCCACCGGCACGCTCCCGCAGGCGTGGCAGGTGGACGGCAGCGAGCTTTACATGGCGGTGGCGGCCGGGGGCTACCTGGGTTCCGCGCCGGTCACCGCGCTGCGCCGGATCAACCTCGGTACCGGCGCGCAGCGGCTGGTCCGCCCGCGCGGGCAGGCCTTCACCGGCGCGCTCAGCCTCGCCTTCCACGGCGTCGTGGTGTTCTCCTCGCCCCGCTGGGCCAGGGCCTACAGCGGCACCACGGGACGGCAGCTGTGGCGCTACGCCGGCGTGCTGCCCGACACGGTCGACGCGGTCACCGGCCGGCTGTACCTGATCTCCGGCAATACGCTGATCGAGGTGAACCCGCAGACCGGAGCCACCCTGGCCCGGGTCAGCGCGGCGTCGCCGTCCGGGCTGTACGGGGTCCGCGAAGGTGCCGTGCTCGGCATCGACCACGGCGCGCTCGGCAAGGCCTGGGCCTACGACATCGCGGCACAGCAGGTGGTCTGGACGAGCCGGCCGCTGCCGTGGCCGCACTACTTCGTGGACCTGTCCGGCATCGGGGGCAGCGCCCCGCCGGGCCAGGACGCGGTGCTGCTGGCGATCTGCGGCCAGGTGGGCGCCCAGCAGGCCGGGGTCACCGCGCCGCGGTGCGCCCGCCCCGAACTGGCCGTGCTGAACCGCTGACCCCCGCGCCCCGGTTCGGCGCGGCGGGGCATGTTTGCCGGGCAGGCCTGGTTGCCCCTAAAGGGGGCAGGTACATACCGACCGGCACATGAAGGAGGCTTGCGATGACAGCGCGGCGTCGCCACCGTCCGCCGGAGGACGCGCCCCGGGTGATCGTCGTCGGGGCCGGTTTCGCCGGGGTGACGGCCGTGGCGGAACTGCACCGCGAGGGCGCGCGCGTGCTGCTCGTCGACCAGAACGTCTACAGCACCTTCCAGCCGCTGCTCTACCAGGTGGCGACCGGCGGGCTGAACCCGGGCGACGTGGCGTACCCGCTCCGGACGTTCGCGCGCAAGAAGGCCGCCAGGTTCCGGCCCGGGGAACTGGCCGGCATCGATCCGGACGGCCGCCGGATCACGCTCACCGACGGCACCGTGCTCGGCTACGACTACCTGGTGCTCGGCACCGGGGTGTCGGCCGCCTACTACGGCGTGACCGGCGCGGCCGAGAACACCTTCGGCCTGTACACCCGCCACGACGCGGTCGCGCTGCGGGACCACATCATGGCCCGGCTGGAACGGCTCGACATCGAAGGCCCGGGCAACGCCGTCCACTTCACCGTGGTCGGCGGCGGGGCTACCGGCGTCGAGCTGGCCGGTGCCCTGGCCGAGCTGCGCGCGGATGCCGACGCCTTCCCCGAGGTGGACCAGGCGGACGTGCACATCAGGCTGGTCGAGATGGCCCCCGCGCTGCTGGCGCCGTTCCACCCCAAGCTGCAGTCCTACGCGCTCACCGAGCTGCGCCGCAGGGGCGTGGACGTGCACCTGGACACCAAGATCGCCGAGATCACCGCGGACCAGGTGATCCTGGCGAACGGGGACAAGGTGCCCAGCGACGTCACCGTGTGGGCGGCCGGGGTGTCCGCACCGGACGCGGTAACGGGCTGGGGCCTGCCGCAGGGCCGCGGCGGCCGCATCCAGGTCGGCCCGGACCTGCGGGTCGCCGGGCAGGACCGGATCTTCGCCACCGGGGACGTCGCGCTGATCGAGGGCCAGCCGCTGCCCCAGGTCGCCCAGCCGGCCATCCAGACCGGGCGGCACGCCGCGCGGCAGATCGCGCTGCTGCAGGCCGGCCTGCCGACACGGCCGTTCCGCTACCACGACAAGGGCATCATGGCGACGATCGGCCGGCGCAGCGCGGTGGTCGAGCTTGCCCACGGGACGCGGATCCACGGCACGCTGGCCTGGCTGGCCTGGCTGGCGCTGCACCTGTTCTACCTGCTCGGCGGGCGCAACCGGCTATCCGCGCTGGTCAACCTGTCCTACCGGTACCTGGTCTGGGGCCACGGCGGCGGCGTGATCGTCGGGGACGACCCGCCGGCGGCGGTCCTGGGCGGGCCGCCGCAGGCCCTCCCCCGCGCCGCGGCGGGTTCCGCGCAACCCGCTCAGCCGGGGCTGCTTAACTAGGTTCCATGCCCGCAGCCGCCGAGAAGCCGTTCCCGCCCGCGCCCCTGCCCGGCCAGCCTGCCAGCCCGCCCGAGCGGGTGGCGGCGGGCCCGCTGGTGCTGCGCCGGGTGCACGCCGACGACGCGGGCGCGATCGCGGCGGCGGTGCGCGCGAGCCTCGACCACCTGCGCCCGTGGATGCCGTGGGCGACGCCGGACGCGGCCGACCTGCGGTCCCAGCTGGTCCGGGTGGCCGAGGCGGACGAGCTGTGGGAGTCCGGCACCGAGTTCATCTACGTGATGATCGCCCGCGAGAACGGGGCGTCCGGTCCCAGCGCGGTGCGGGACCCGGACGGCCAGTTCGCCGGGACCATCGGGCTGCACCGCAGGCTCGCCGACGCCGCGTCGAGATCGGCTACTGGACCGTGGCGGCGATGACCCGGCGCGGCTACGCGACCGCCGCGGCGCGGGCCCTCACCCCGGTGGCGGTGGCGCTGCCCGGCACGCGGCGGGTCGAGATCCACTGCGACGAGGCCAACACCGCGAGCGCCGGGATGCCCCGCAAGCTCGGCTACCGGCTCGACCGCGTCGAGGCACACGAACGCGAGGCGCCGGGGGAGCAGGGCCGCCGGATGATCTGGGTGTGGGACGCCGGCGGCGCGCGGGACGGTACCCGGTGACGCCGGGCGCCTGGCGGGCCAGCGGGCTGGCGGCCGGCGCCGCCTGGGTGCGGTGGGCGGGTGGCGCCGTTGGCCGCGTGCGCGCTGGCGCTGGCGGCCTGCGCCACCGGCGCGGCGGGCTCCGCCGACCGGCTCGGGCCCGCACGAGCCGCCGGCACGACGGCAGCGGCATGTCCGCGGCGGCAACAACCCGGTCCTCGACACCGGCAGCTCGCTGGGTGACCAGCCCGCCCCGGACATCCGGCTGGTCAACCAGTTCGGCCAGCGCGATGGCGCTGAGCCAGTTCCGCGGCAAGGTCGTCATCCTCGCGTTCGTCGACTCGCAGTGCACCACCGTGTGCCCGCTGACCACGGTGAGCATGCTCGAGGCCAAGCAGCTACTCGGCGCCGCGGGCCGCGACGTGCAGTTGCTGGGCGTCGACGCCAACCCCGGGCCACCAGCGTGCCCGACGTCATGGCCTACTCGCGGGCGCACGGCATGGTGAACCGGTGGGACTTCCTGACCGGCTCGCTGGCCCAGCTCCAGGCGGTCTGGCGGGCGTACCACATCGCGGTGCAGATCCAGCAGGGGATGATCGACCACACCCCGGCGCTGTACGTCATCGACCAGCGCGGCCGCGAGCGCAAGGTCTACCTCACCCAGATGGCGTACACGAGCATCGGCCAGTCCGCGCAGATCCTGGCCCAGGAGGCGGTCGAGCCTGCTGCCCGGCCACCCGCGCGCTGGCGCAGCACCCGCTCGCTGGCCTACATCTCCGGTCTCATCCCCGGCGGCGCAGGTCACGCTGCCCGGCGTGCCGTCCGGCTCGGTGACGCTGGGCCCGGGCCAGCCCCGGCTGGTGATGTTCTTCGCCACCTGGGTGGCGGAGACCTCCGACCTGCGGGCGCACCTGCTCGCGCTTAACTCTACGCCAAGGCGGCGCGGCACGGGCGCCTGCCGGGCCTGGTCGCGGTGGACGAGCAGACCACCGAGCCGTCGCCCGGCGCGGCCGCCGCGTACCTGAAGACCTGGGCACGCCGCTGCGCCTACCCGGTCGCGGCGGACGCCACCGGCCGGGTCGCCGACGGGTACGGGGTGCAGACCAGCCGTGGTTCGTGCTGACCTCGGCCAGCGGCAAGATCGTCTGGAAGCACGACGGCTGGCTGGGCGTCTCAGCCCTGGAGGCCGCGGCACACCACGCATGACCGGCCGGGCGGCCGGCCCGGGCGGCGGTCAGCAGGTCGCGAGCGCGGGCATCCGTATCATCGCCCGGCACAGCCGGGCCCTGGCGACCAGGTCACGGGACTTGACGACGAGTTCCCTGGCGGCGGGGGCCTTGGTGCCCGGCACGTGCCGCTGGCTGCCGGGGAAACCGAACGCGATGGTCAGGGCACAGGCGACGGCGGTCAGGACGGCGGGCAGCACCAGCATCGCGCGGACCCGGGCGGCGGGGCGGCGGCCCATCCAGTGGAACCAGTGCCCGATGGCGGCCAGCCGGTCGGCCACCGGGCGCACCGCGACCTGCTCGATCCATGGCATCGTCTCCGCCAGGGTGAGCCGGGTGAAAATCGAGAACAGCGAGACGAGACGGGGATCGGATTCGGCGAGCTTGCCCTCGATCGACTCCAAAGTGCGCTGTTGACCGGTGGGTAGGCTCATCTGGAAACATCTCCGCTCTGCTGTCTTCGCCTGGGTTGCCGCTGCCGTAGGCGTTCTACGTTACCGGCCGGGAATGCATGGTGACCGGCGGGTTCAGCCAGTTGTGCCCGCCGCGCACCCCATTCGCCGTGATTACCCAGGGAAACGGGTTTTAGCCACGCTGCTACCTGCCGCACCGGGCCGCTGGGCGGCGGCGCCGGGTGGGTATTTCTCTTCTTCGGTGCGGTACGCCTACACCGGGATCGCCGCGCCCGACACCAGATGTGCCTGCGGGGAGGCCAGGAACAGGTAGGCCCGGGCGATGTCGGCGACCTTCGGCCAGGACCCGTGATCGGCGCCCGGCATGGCGGCCCGGTTGGCCGGGGTGTCGATGATGCTCGGCACCACGCAGTTGACCGTGATCCCGGTGCCCCTGGCTTCGTCCGCGGCCATCGCGACCAGGTGCAGCACGCCCAGCTTGCTGACCGAGTAGGCGAACCCCTGGCCCCTGGTCACCTGGGCGGCCCGGCTCGCGGTGTGCACGATCCGGCCCGCGCCGGTGCGCCGCAGCGCGGCCAGCGCGTGCTTGGTCACCAGGGCGGCGCTGACCAGGTTCAGGCTGAGCTGCGTGGTGAGCTCGCCGGGGTCGAGGGCGTCCAGCGCCGTGTGCGGCGCGTAGCCCCCGATCGTGTTGACCACCGCCCAGGGCGGCGGCTGCTGGCGGAACAGGTCCGCCAGCGCGGCGTCGTCCAGCACGTCCACCTCGTGGTAGCGGACCCCGTCCAGCCGCCGGCCCGCCGCGGGCAGGTGCCTGTCGGCGCCGGCCACCGCCGCGCCGGCCGCGGCGAACGCCGCGGCCAGCCCACCGCCCAGGGCACCCGCCGCGCCGAACACCAGCACGGTCCGGCCGGCGTACCCGGCATCTGCAATGGTCACCACTTCTTCGCCTTTCTGGCATCCGGTCCCTTCCGGGTACCGGGAGCGTCCCTGAGGTCCGGCACGGGGCCGGCCGCTGCGGCGCGGCGCCTGCGGCGCAGCACGGCGCGGGTGATCCAGGCGGCAACCAATACCGCCAGCGCGATCAGCAGGTACAGCGAATAGCGCACGATGTCGGAGTAGATCGTGCCGATGTGGTTGCCGGCCAGGTAGCCGAGCGGCGCCCACAGCGCGACCCAGAGCACGGCACCGAACGTGGTGAAGGCCAGGAAACGCCGCCACGGCATCTCGGCGGTCCCGGCGATGATGCCCGCCGCCTGGCGGAGCCCCTCGAAGAACCGCGCGGTGACGACCAGCAGGCCGCCGTGGCGCTCGAAGAACCCCTCTGTCTTCTCCAGCCGTTCCGGGGTCAGGAACACGTACTTGCCGAACCGCAGTGCGAGCGCGTGGCCGCCGAAGTACCCGATCGCGTAACCGATGCAGTTGCCCACGACCGCCGCGAGCACCGCGATGACGCCGACCGCGACGATGTTGAGCCTGCCGGTACCGGCGTAGACCGAGGCCGCGACCAGGATCGTCTCCCCGGGCGCGGGCACACCGAAGTTCTCCACCAGGATGAGCCCGGCGACCGCCAGGTACCCGTAATTCTCGAGTACCGGTGCCACGGCCCCGAGGAGCCCTGGCAGGGGTGTCGCGGACATCTGCGCGCCTTTCGGTGTGGGCGGCCCCGCGCCCGTGGCGGTCACGGCGCGGTGCCTGGATGCCGAAGCTACCGGATCCCTCTCTACCAGCCTGCTCTACCGGCGTGCTACGACGGCGGGATCTAATGGCCCGATGAGGCCGTGACATACGCAAAGGACGGGCACCATGCAGGCTCCGGGGGCGTTCGCCGACATGACGGCGCTGCGCGAATGCTGGCATCCGGTCGGGTTCGCCCGCGACCTCGCCGACCGGCCGGTGCACGCCGACCTGCTCGGCCAGCCGCTGGTGCTGTGGCGCGGGCAGGACGGCCGCCCGCGGGCCAACTCCGATCTGTGCGTGCACCGGGGCACGGCGCTGTCCCTGGGCTGGGTCCGCGGCGACGAGGTTGTCTGCCCCTACCACGGCTGGCGATACCGCGCCGACGGGCGCTGCGCCGCGATACCGCAGCTCGAGGACCCGTCCCGGGTGCCGCGCAAGGCACGCATCGGCGCGTTCGAGTGCCAGGAGCGGTACGGGCTGCTGTGGGCCGCGCTGGCGGAGCCGCGCTGGCCGCTGCCCGAGGTGCCGGAACTGGAGGACGGGGCCTGGGCGCTGGTGCCGGCGGGCCCGTACCGGTGGCGCTGCGACGCCGCCCGCCAGGTGGAGAACTTCACCGACTTCGGCCATTTCCCCTGGGTGCACCCGGGGCTGCTCGGGGATCCGGACCGGCCGGTGGTGCCGCGCTACGAGGTCACCGCCGAGGGCAACGTGCTGCACTACTCGATCGTCCGGCCGGAGGCCGGCGAACACCGAGGACTTCCCCGTGTTCGGCAACGAGCAGGCCGGCCCGCCCGAGCGGCGCAGCCGCTACGAACTGCACCTGCCGTACACGATCGTGCTGCGCCTGGGCTGGGGCGGCGAGCGCGGCATGCTGTACTTCTTCGCCTCCCAGCCGCTCGCCGCCGACCGCTGCGCCGGTTACGTGGTGATCGGCCGCAACTACAACCTCGGCCAGCCGGACCGGGTGATCCAGGAGTTCGAGGACACCATCTTCGGCCAGGACCAGGTGGTGGTGGAGTCGCAACGGCCCGAGCAGGTGCCCTTCGACCTGGCCGCCGAGCTGCACCTGAAGTTCGACGCGGTGGCGGTCGCCTACCGCAAGGCGATGCGCGGGCTGGGCCTGGCCACCAGCGACGCTGTGCCGCGCTGAGGGCCGCCCGGGCGCTAGGAGCCCGCCCGGGCCTCCTCGACGGTGAGTTCCGCCGCGGGGTCGGCTTCCAGCCGTTCCGGCGGTATCGGCACGCCGCTGCGCACCGACCGGCCGTAGCTGCCGTCATCCAGTCGCGTCAGCGCGCGGTCCAGCGCGGCCAGCCGGTCCCGCAGGCTCTCCGCGATGGCGTCGTCCTGGCCCTCGGCGGCCAGCGGCTGCGCTGCGTCCGCGCTGTCACCCGTCTCCGCCGAATCGTCCTCGGTCTCCCGGTCCTGCAGGCCTGCCCGTTCGGTGCCCCGGAGCAGGTCCTCCACCTCGGCGCGCTCGCTCAGCAGCCGTGCCCGCGCTTGCTCGTTGTCCATGACCCGCAACCCTAACCGGCAGCCGTCGCCCGCCCGCCGCCAGTCCCCGCCCCGGGAGGTCAGCCGGGCGTGGCAGGCTTGGGGCATGCGATTCAGTTCCGGGGACCTTGACTGGGCGGCCGGCATCGTGGGCCGGTGGGTGCCGCCGACGCCGCAGTACATGTGGCCGCTGCTCGCGGAGCAGGTGGGCGCCGAGGTCTGGGTCAAACACGAGAACCACACCCCGACCGGGGCGTTCAAGGTGCGCGGCGGGCTGGTCTACGCCGAGCGGCTCCGGGCCGGGCGGCCGGAGGTCAAGGGCATCGTGTCCGCGACCCGCGGCAACCATGGCCAGAGCCTGGCCTTCGCCGGGCGGGCGGCGGGGATCGGCGTCACGATCGTGGTCCCTGAGGGCAACAGCCCGGACAAGAACGCGGCGATGCGCGGGTTCGGCGCGGAACTGATCGTGCACGGCCGGGACTACCAGTCCTCCCGGGAGCACGCCACCGAACTGGGCGCCCAGCGCGGGCTGGAGACCGTCCCGCCGTTCCACCCGGACCTGGTGCTCGGCGTGGCCACCTACGCCCGGGAACTGTTCGGCGCCGCCGGCGAGCTTGACACGGTCTACGTGCCGGTGGGCATGGGCTCAGGCATCTGCGGCGTCATCGGCGTGCGCGACCTGCTCGGCCTGCGCACCGAGGTGGTGGGCGTGGTCGCCGCGCAGGCCCCGGCCGCGGCCCTGTCCTTCGAAGCCGGGCGGGTGGTCACCACCGAGACCGCGCACACGTTCGTGGACGGCGTCGCGACCCGGGTGCCGGACCCCGGCGCCGCCGCGATCATCAACGCCGGCGCCGCCCGGGTGCTGCCGATCAGCGAGGACGATGCGGCGCAGGCGATGCGAGTCCTGTTCAGCACCACGCACAACGTCCCCGAGCCGGCGGGTGCGCTGGCCCTGGCGGGCCTGCTCGCCGAGCGCTCCGGGGCGGCGGGCAAGCGAGTCGCGGTGATCCAGACCGGCGGCAACGCGGACACCGGGCTGCTGCTCCAGGTTCTCGCCGGGCAGACACCGACGGTCTGAGCACTGCCGCGCGGCACCTCGCGCGCAACGGCCGAGGGGACCGCCTGCCGGCGGTCCCCTCGGGTGGGTGCCGGTGTCACCGGCGCCCGTAGATTCTTAACGCGGCAGCGTTATGCCTGTGGGCACGGGTTGGGAATGATGTTCCGGAAATCGAAGAGGGCGGGCGCGCTGCTGCCACCCGGCTGGGTGAAGGACTGCTGCAGCAGCTGGCCGTACTGCGCGTTCTGGCCGTAGTTGCTGATCTCTCCGGGGATGTCGTTCCCGAACTGCCACTTGCAGCCGCCGCCGCCCTTAAGGGTGGTGGTGTAGAAGGGGTAGAACTGGGCCGGCACGCCTTCGTCCGTCTGCGGGATGAGCGTGCAGCCCACCCCGGTTTCTACGTTGCAGCCGGATTCGATGGCCGGCAGGTCGGCCTCGAATCCGGCCTGGGCGTACTGCTCGTTGTAATTCGCTCCCGTCTCGGGACTGGTGAACTGGAACGGCGTGGGGTGCATCTTGGTGTTGCCGTCCGGCCAGAGCCGCTGATACGAGGCGCCGTCGAACCCGGTGTTGGTATATGTGCAGCCGGTCACCTTGTACAAGGGTGCCTCGCTGCCCGGGAAGCAGAAGAAATCATCGCCGTCAGGCTTCTGCTTGTTTATCCCACGGCCCTCCATGTCGCCATTCGGGCACGTCGTCGGGTTGCCGTTGGGCAGCAGGCCGAACTCGGTGGCCGGGATCTGCTTGGGGCCGGTGCAGAACTGGAAGTGGCCGATCTCGGTGTCCATCGCCACGTTGTAGGAGCCGACTGCCCAGGTGACCCGGGTCTTCGTGGAGGACCGGTTGTACATCGCGTGGAAGTTGTACGGGATGGCCTTGCAGGACGTGCCCGTGGGGGCGTACTTGACCTGCGCGAACCCGTTCGCCGCGCTCGCCGTCATGGACCCGACCTGGCCGGTGGTGAGGTCGGTGATGATGACCTTCTCGCCGCTCGAGGTGTCGGTGAAGGCCACCTTGAGGTGGTCGCCGGGGTTCATGAACAGGTCCTCGGGCCCCGGGGTGAACGTGCGGTTCGTCGAGTCGATGGGGTTGGCGGGCCCCTGCGACTTGCCGTTCTTGGTGATGAAGGCGAAGTTGAGGTACTCCTCCCCGGCCTTGGCCAGGCAGGTGGGGTTGTTCGCCTTGTTGGTGACCGGGTTGAGCGACAGGCTGTCGATGTTCATCGCGGCGCACCACTGCGTCGGGCTGCAGGAGCTCGCGCCCACGGCCACCCGCCAGGTCGGCCACTGGATCCACCCGGGCGGGTAGAACTGCATCTCCATGTAAGCCTGGCCGACGTGCTTGGGGGAGATCGCCGGGTCGAGGATGTTGCTGTCGCTGTCGCGCGGGCAGGTCTTCACCTGCTCCGGGTAGGACTGGGTGTCACAGATGGCCATGCCGAACCAGTCGGCCCCGCTCAGCTCGAACTGGTAGGACTTGTTCGGCAGGTTGGGGTCGCTCGCCGATGGGTCGGTCGGCAGCGTCACGTTGTAGCTGAAATGGTTGCCGGAGCCGTTCTTGTGCGAATAGAACAGCATCGACGGCTCGTCGTGACCGACATAGTGGCCGAACACCTGGTCGGAGTGGGCGACCTCGGTGCACATCGCCGACGCCTCGGCGCAGTTGATGTGCATGGACTTGGTGTAGTTGGCCGTGTGCTTGACCGCATGGGTCACGGTGTGCTTGACCGCATGAGTCGAAGCCTGCGACACGGTGCCAGTGCTTATCGCTACGGGCGCGATGGCAATGGCGGCCGTCACTGTTAGATACATCCAGGACCTGACGGGTTTTCTCAATACCCCCACCTCCTTGTGGATGAGGCCCCGGGCGGCATCCCGCCACGCATGTGCACCACCGGCCGCCCGTAGGCACTTTGCCTAGCTTGGCACCGGGCTTTGCGTCCGTCCATAGGCGAATCACCCGATAACTCCGGATCTGGCGGTGTTCGCGGACCGTGCATCGGCGGCCGGGCGATCTCGCATGCTGGCGGGCGCCAGGCCTGCCGTGCCAGAGTCATACCGGGCCCAATTCACCATCGATTACCGCCTGACCGGGGGCAGACATGCGCGTGCTGCTGGCCAGCGAGCCCGGCGCGGCGGGCCGGGCGAACGAGGACTTCGCCGCCGCGGTGCCCGGGGCCGTGGTGCTGCTCGACGGGGCCGGCTACGAGCCGGACTCCGGCATCGGCTGTGTGCACGGCATCGCCTGGTACGCGCGCACGCTCGGCGGCCTGCTCGCCGCCGGGGCCGGCGACGGCCGGGTGCCGCTGGCCGAGTTGCTCGCCCGGTGCATCGAGCAGGTCGCCCGGATGCACGCGGGTACCTGCGACCTCGGGCATCCCGCGACGCCGGGCGCCACCGTGATCGTCGCCCGCCAGCGCGGCGATGCGCTGGAGTACCTGGTGCTGTGTGACTCGGTGCTGCTGCTCCGGCCCCGCCACGGTGCGCCCCGCGCGATCACCGACACCGCGCTTGCCGAGACCGTGGCCAGGTTCCGGCCGGCCGCGGGCCTGGTGCCGGGCACCCCGGAACACGGCGAAGCCTGGCGGGCCTACTCAGCGGCGCTGGAGGCCGCGCGCAACCAGCCCGGCGGGTTCTGGCTCGCCGCCGCGGACCCGGCTGCCGCGGGCCATGCGCTGACCGGCTCCGAGCCGCTGTCGGGCCTGTCCGCGGTGGCGCTGCTCAGCGACGGTGCCAGCCGCCTGGCCGACCGGTTCCACCTGGCCACCTGGGCCGAGGTCTGCGACATTCTTTCCCAGGACGGACCGTCGGGGCTGATCGAGCGCGTCCGGGCGGCCGAGTCCGCCGATCCCCGGGGCCAGCGCTGGCCCCGGGGCAAGATCCACGACGATGCCACCGCGGTTTTCTGGCCTATCCCCGGCTGAGGTGCGCCCGGGGGGCCGGGTTGCCACGGAGAGCGTAACGCAGCAAAAGGCGGCCTGTGGCGGCAGAGCTACCAGGCTTCGTAGACGACGTTCCTGCCGTTCGCGGGCGTCAGCAGGGCCAGCCGGCCGTGGTCGATCCAGCCGTTGGGGTTCGCGCCTTGCGGGGGACCGGCGTCGAGGATCATGAAGCGGCCGGACGGGTCGGAGCTGAAGAACTCGTAGGAGACGCCGTTGCCCGTGTTCAGCTGGAGCAGGACCCGGATCGGGTGGCCGGTGGCCGGGTCGACCTTGACCACGTCGATGTTTCCCGGCGTCGATGCGCCGCGTGGCGAATGCAGCGCCACCACGATCAGCGCGGACCCGTCGGGGGTGATCATCGAGTCGTTGATGTAGCCCAGGGCGTGGCCGGTGAACTGGGACTTCAGCACGAGCAGCTTGCTGCTGGCGAGCTGGCCCCCGGTGGCCGGATGCCGGAGCACGCGCCACTGCTGCCCGCTCACGCACTGGCCGGCGGCTCCGCCGGGCGGGCATGTCACCCTCGCCTCGAACACCAGCTCACGACCGTGGCGGGCCCAGGACAGGTCGCCGATCTGGGCCGTGCCCGGGCCGTTGCGCCACACGGCGTGCGCTCCGGTCCGGGTGTTGAGGATCAGGACGCTGCCCGGTGCGTTGCCCAGGGTGACGGGGATGGCGAGTTGCGTGCCGTCGGGGGTGGCCGTCATGCGGAAGGCGCTCACCGGGCCCAGGTTCCCGCCGGGTACCAGGCGGTAGCCCTGAATCCGCCCCGCCCTGGTCAGCTGGAACTGGTAGATCCGCGTCCCCGCGACCACGGACTGCAGTCCGGCCATCTTCGAACGCTGGCACGCGATGAAGAACGTGCTCCCGTCGGCCGGCGCCACGCCCTCATCCGCGATCTGGGATTTCGGCCAGGGGCACCGCACCGTGTCCGTCACCTTCCCGGTGGCCGTGGCGCGCACCACCGTCACCGCCGGCGGCGCATTCTTCAGGTACATCTGGACGTAGTAGCGCGGCGCCCCGGCGGCCGCGCTACTGGGCCCAGCGACCGTGGTCCCGGGCGCGAACAGGTGCCCCGGCAGCACGATGCCAAGGCCGGTGAGCAGCACGACAGCAGCTGTCCCGGTGGCCCATTCCGTTCTCCGGCGGCGGGCCACCCCGCGGCGCACCGCCTCGACGGTCACCCGGCGTGGCGGGTCACCGACGGCGGCCTGCAGCAGGTCACGCAACTGGGGGTCCATCCTGATCACCGGACCTTTCGTTCCAGGAGATCCGCGACGCGCGGGTCCGCGCGCAACTGGGCCAGGGCGCGCGACATCGTGCTCTTGACCGTCCCGGCCGGGCAGTCCAGCACCTCCGCCACCTGCGCCTCGGACAGGTCGTCGTACACCCGCAGCACCAGCACCGCGCGCTGGCGCGGGGACAGTGACGCCAGGGCGCCGCGCACCGCCAAGCGCACGGTCACCTCCGCCGCCATGTCACCGGTGGCCGCGTGTTCGGGCACGTCCGCCGCTGGCTTCTCGCCGCGCCACCGGCGCCGGGTCCATGTCGACCAGGTGTTCAGCATCACCCGGCGGACGTAGATCTCCGGGTCGTCGCGGTGCCGGATCCGCTCCCAGCGCGGCCAGGCCCGCACCAGCGCCGTCTGTACCAGATCCTCGGCCAGTGCCCAGTCACCGGTGAGCAGCCACGCGGTTCGCTGGAGGGCGCGCTCGCGCGCCGCGACGAACTGTGCGAAGCCTGACACCTCGGCGTCCACGGCAACCTCCGGTCGGCACGGCGCCCAGGCGCCGCGACCTGTCGCTTATCACGACTACCTGGGCGCCGGCAAAGGTTCCCCGCAAGCGCGGGTTCCGTCAGGCGGGCCCGCCTGACGGGCCTGCCTCGCCCGTCTTGCTTGCCTGCCGGGCCTTAACGACGGTCTCCGCGAGAGACACCATTGCCGTCAGGATCACGGCGGTCGATGCGATCAGCAGGTTCAGCTTTCCGTTGCTGAACATGCCCTTCACGAACGTCGCCCGCGCCGAACGTCCAGAAGATGTAGGCGGCAGCGGTAGCGGTCCCGCCCTTGAGCAGCCTGGCCGTGGTCATCGTGGCCGGGCCGCCGGTGGCCGCGCCGATCGCGGTGGCCGCGGCGGCATGTGCCGCGGCGGCCGCGGCGGCACTTCCGGCGGTGTTGGGGTCCGGCGGGTTCGCCTTCGCTGCCGTCCCCGCCAGATTCGCCATGTCTTCCGCTTCGCGCGCGTGGGTCAGGAGTCCTGGGCCGCTCCCGTTGAGATCCTTGGCCATTTCCTTCTCCCTAGCCGTGGGTTCCCTTCGGCCACAGGATCGCGGTGACCACTGTGCTACCCCTTCGCTGGCGCTGGGCTGGTGATGTTCCCGCAGGTCAGTGCGTGACATGGTGGGGCGGGGCTAGCCGGGGTCGCCGGGATCCAGCCGTGCGCGAAGCTCCTTGGCATAAGCAGGGAGGTGCAGCTCCCCGAAGATCTGCAGGGCGTCCCGCCAGGCCCGGCGCGCGGCCGGGAGGTCACCCACCGTCTCGTGGGTGTCGCCAAGGTCGGTCAGCGTCTCGGCCCGCTGCAGCGCCGTCCGCGGGCCGACATCGGGGAGCACGCTGAGGGACTGCTCGCAGCACTCGATGGCCGTCTGGAATTCGCCGCGTAGCCGGTGCGCGAAGCTGAGGCTTCCCAGCGCGAACGACTGGCCTTCCCGGTTGCCGTTTTCGCGGCTCAGTTGCAGCGCCTGGTGGCAGGTGGCCAGGGCCCGCCCGAAGTTGCCCAGGATGGCGTGGTGGCTGCCGGCCAGCGCCAGGGTGTTGGCCTCACGATCGCGCCGGCCTAGCTGGCGGTGCAGGGCAAGCGCCTGCTCGGCGTGACCGAGGCCCTCCTCGGCGCTGCGGCGCTGTTCCGGCGATGGTGACGGGACCCCGTGCGGGTGCCGGTGCAGTTGCCGGTCGTACCAGACCGGTTCGAGCAGCGTGCCGGTGATGCCGGTATGGGCCAGCGACTGGCCGGCCAGGTCGCCTGCCTGCCGGAAGTGCGGCAGGGCCTGACGGAACCAGGCGCCCGCGTCGGTGTAGTTGCCCAGCATCCAGTGCAGGTAGCCCATGCTGCACCGGGCCCAGCCCTGCCCGGCCGGGGCGCCCGCCCGCGCGGCGGCGACAAGGGCGGTCTGGCCGGCGGCATCCCAGTCCGCCCACCTGCCCTGCCAGTACGCGGACATGCCGAGGAAGAAGGAAAGCTGCCACGCCTGGGTCTCAAGGCCCCGGTCGGCCGCCCGCTCCACCGCCTGGAGCAGGACCTGATGCTCGGCGCGCAGCCAGGTCAGTAGTTCCGCGTGGTCGCGCAGGTGCTCGGGGCTCACCCCGGGCTGCGGCGCCGCCACGGTAAAGGCGGCGGCCCAGAAACTGGGCAACCGGCCATCGTGTGCAGATAGTGGTCCAGGCTGCGGCCGACGGCGGCGTGGATCTCCGCCTCGGTCCACGCCTGTGCCGCCTGTTCGGCCGCATAGGCCCGGACCAGGTCGTGCAGGACGTAGCGGCCGGGGCGATGCTCTGTCACCAGGGTCGCGTTCGCCAGTTCGGTCAGCGCCGCCTGGGCCGCGGCGGCCGGAACACCGGCGAGGCTCGCCGCGGCGGGCACGCTGACATCGGGACCGCAGTGCAGCCCCAGCAGGCCGAACATGCCCGCCGCGGCCTCGCTGAGCTGCCGGTACGACCAGGAGAAGACCGCGCGGACGCTGGTCGCCTCATCGCTGCTGTCCAGGGCGTCAAGCCTGCCGGATTCGCTGGTGAGTGCCGCTGCCAGGGCGGCCAGCGGCAGCTCCGGCGCTTCCGCGGCCCGGGCGGCCAGTACGGCCAGGGCGAGGGGCAGCCCGGCGCACAGCCGGATCAGGCCGGCCGCGGCCGCCGGCTCGGTGGCCACGCGTTCCCGGCCGAGGCGGGCCTCCAGCACCCGCATGGCGTCTTGCTCGTCCAGCGGGCCAAGCCGGAGCAGCCGGGCCCCGCTCGTCGCCGCCAGACCGGTCAGCGATGCCCGGCTGGTCACCACGGCGAGGCACCCCGGGCCACCCGCCAGCAACGGCCGCACCTGCGCGGCGTCCCGCGCGTTGTCCAGCACGATCAGCACCCGTCGGCTGGCCAGCACGCTGCGGTACAAACCGGCCCGTGCCTGAGCATCGGCCGGTATCGCCGGGGCCGGCACGCCCAGGGCGGCCAGGAACCAGCCGGTCACGACCTTCGCGGTCACCGGTGCGCCGTCCGGGTCGTAGCCGCGCAGGTCGACGTACAGCTGCCCGTCCGGGAAGCGGCCGGCGATCCGCCGTGCCCAGTGCACCGCGAGCGCCGTCTTCCCGACGCCGGCCATCCCGCCCACCGCCGTGACCACCACCGCGCCGGGCCCGTTCTGATCGCCCGGCTGATCCAGCAGCTCATCCAGTGCCTTCAGCTCCCCGTCCCGGGCGGCGAAGAACCCCGCGCCGGCCGGCAGCTGGCGCGGTATGACCTCGGCGCGCCTGGCCGCCTGGTCGTCCTGCCCGCCGGTATCGGCGGCCGTCGCGCCCGGCTGCGGGCCGCCCGGCTGCGCCGCACCCGGATGTGCGGTGCCCGGTTCCACCGGCCGGGGCCCGGGCAGCGCGAGGGCGGGGTCGTCGGCCAGCACCTGCGCCTGTATCTGCACCAGCTCGGGGCCGGGGTCCAGGCCGAGTTCCGCCGCCAGCGCCCGTCGCGCGGAATCGAACACCGCCAGCGCTTCACCGCGCCTGCCGCACCGCCAGAGCGCCACCATCAGCTGCCCGGCCAGATGCTCCCGCGCGGGATACCGCGCCACCAGCTCGGATCCCTCCGCGGCCACCTCCCAGTGCCGTCCCAGCGTCAGGGCGCATTCGATCCGCTCCTCCGCGACCCCCGCCCGCAGCTCCTCGAGCCCGGCCGCGTCCCCGGCCAGCCGTGGGCACAGGCCCACCACATCCGCCAGGGCCGGCCCGCGCCACAGTTCCAGCGCCTGGGTGAACAGGCCAGCCGCCGCGGCCGCATCCCCGGCACGTGCCCGCTGCCTGCCGTGGGACGCCAGCAACCGGAACAGTCCGGCATCCACCTCCGTCCCGGCGAGCGCCAGCCGGTACCCGCCGCCGGACCGCTCTAACGGCGAGATGCTCCGTGCTGGCTGCGCCGCGGCCAGGCGCCGTCGCAGCGCATAGACGTGGGTGTGCAGGTTCTGCTCGCGCCCGCGGGACCAGGTCTCCCCCCACAGCCCGTCCACCAGTGCTTCATCGGAGACCACCCGGCCGGCCAGCACGCCGAGCATGGCCACCAGGACCCGCAGCATCGGCTGGGGCAATCCGGCCAGGCCGCCTTCCGGCGACAGCACCTCCACCGGGCCGAGCAGGCCCAGCACCAGCCCGCGCGCAGGTGCGTTTCCCCGGCCAGGCGGGGCGTCCATGAGCGGCATCGTAATGATCTGTGCACCGTCGCGGAATAACCCGCAGCGGGCAATCTGCATACAGGTCACGTGTGGTCAGCCGCCTGGGTGATCTCCGGAGAGCTTGCTTCCGTTACCGCGCCGGCGGCGGCGGCCATGCGTTCGCCCTTCTTCTTGTGGTACGCTGCCGTAGGCGACCGTCCAGGCCGCACATGATGCCCGCGAACAGGAACGGCGTGACCTTGGAGATCGCCAGGGCCGTCCCGGTCGAGGTGTTGTAGACGATGACGACCCGCAGGGCGGCTTCGAGGAGAAAGCCGACGCCCCACACGGCCGTGATGACCCGGAAGACGCGCCGGAAGCCCGTCATACTGCCAGAGCCTGGTCATCTCCTGGCCCTTGGCGGTGTCCGGCCCGGTGAACTCCAGGGCGAAGCTGTACATCAGCGGGCGCCGTGCCCACAGCGAGCCCAGGCACACCACGCCGAACACGGCGGTGGGCACCGACCCCTCGACCAGCAGCAGCCTGGCGCTGTGACTGACCAGGCCGAGCACCGTGCCCACGACGATCCCGGCCAGCACCAGGGCGCCGACCGCGTCAAGCCGCCGGTGCCGGACGGCGCCGATGGTCACGCCCAGGGCCGGGAACACCCCGCTCAGCAGCAGGGCCGTCACGGCCGACAGGCCAGCCGAGCGCAGCACCTTGTAGGCCACCAGCGGGGCGGCGACGTCGAAGATCACGATCATGGTGATCGAGCGGAGCCGGCCACCCTTCGCCGCGGCGGTTCCGGCGGTTCGGCGGGCATCACTGCTGGTGTCCATGCGAACGGACCTTTCGTGATGGTGCGAAGACTGCGCCTGCACTCGCCCGGGCTGTGGCCTGCGTCCCCGCCCTGATCTGGCCCGCTCACCGTCGGCCCGCTTCCAGGAGAGCATAGGTCGTTTCGACCTATGCGGCAAGGTAGGGTGCTTGTCATGGCCGGACGGCAGCTCACCCCGTTCGAGCACATACTGCTCGGCCTGATCTGCCTGGCGCCGTCGTCCGGCTACGACCTGAAGCGGATCTTCGCCGTCACTCCGATGGGCCTCTACCAGCCCAGCTCAGGTGCGCTGTACCCGGCGCTGCGCCGCCTGGAGCTGAGAGGCCTGGTCCAGGTCCAGGCTCCAGCCGGGCAGGAAGCCCGGTCAGCCCGGCAGCGCCGCGTCTACGAGCTGACCCAGACCGGGCCAGGCAGCCCACATGAGCTGGCTGCGCACCCCCGTCGCACCTGCCACGGTCTCGCATGACCTCGGCCTGCACCTCATGCGTTTCGTGATGATGGAACACCTGCTCCCGCCGGACGAGGTGCTCGCGTTCTTGCAGAACCTCGCGGACGCGCTCGCGGCGCTCACCGCCCAGCTGGAGCAATACGCCGCGGGCGCCGCCGACCTCACCAACCGTCACCCGCGCCTTGCCCTCGACCACGGCCTGGCAGTCCACCGGGCCAGCCTCCGGTGGGCCGAGCACGACCATCGCGGCGTTCTCCGCTGTTTCCAGTTCACGCCCGTAGCCAGCCCGGGCCGGGTGCCAGGGCACAGGTCACGGAACCTCGCCTCGCGCTTTTGTCCCGGGGAGCTGCTGTACTTCGCTGTACCGCGCCGGTTTGGATGATCTGCCGTTGAGGGGGGGTCCGCGTGCGTCTCGTTACGTTTAACGTCGCTTCTATCGACGGCCGCATCGCGGTATCCCGTTCGACCCCGTCATGGCTCGACGCGCGATGGCAGCCGCTTGACCGGTTCGAAACGGTAGACGCCCTATCCCTCCACGGCGCCCGCGTCTCCCTTCAGGGCAGCAACTCCTTTACCGGACGAGACGCGCCGGAAGCGGTCTTCGAGAACCATGCCGAAGCCCGAATCCCCGCCGGGGACTTCCTGCCGGCGAAGCTGCGCAGCCATCCTGGCCGGTGGTTCGTCGTGATCGACAGCCGCGCCAGGATCAGGTGGACCACCGCTGAGATGGACGGCACAAAACTGGCTGTTCTGCTGTCGAGGACGACGCCCGCTGCCTACCGCCTGTTCCTCCGCGAGCATGACGTGCCGTATCTCGAAGTCGGCGAGGACCACGTCGATCTGGGCCGGGCGCTCCACCGGCTGGGCGAGGCGTTCGGCGTGGATCGCGTCGTCTCCGACGCGGGCGGCGTTCTCAACGGTGTACTCCTGCGGGCGGGCCTGGTCGACGAGATCGACATCCAGTTCCTTCCCGTCGTCATCGGCCGCGCCGGGGCTCCCGCCATTTTCGAGGGCTACGATTTCGGGGCTTTGGGAACCATCCGCGATCTTGAGCTCATCTCAGCGGAGACTCGCCCAGACACCTCTGTCTTCGTCCGGTACGCAGTGCGCTGATCCTTCCCGATCAGCACCGTCAGCCGGTCCGGTGCCCCCGGGTGCGTACGGCTGCGGGATGAGCTACGGCGCCATCGGGGCGGAGCAGGGGGTTATCCCCCGCCCGGACCGGGGCCAGCCGGGGGGCCCGGATGCCAGTTGGCCACATTTTCCGTGACGCCGCGAGCTTTCTAGCGTGGAAGGCACAGGCACGCAACCGGCGGGCCCGGCCAGGGAGGCGTCATGATCGAGGCCAGCGGCCTCAGCAAGAGGTACGGCCCGGTGCGGGCCGTCGACAACCTCAGCTTTACCGTGCATCCAGGTTCGGTGACCGGGTTCCTCGGCCCGAATGGCTCGGGCAAATCCACAACGATGCGGATGATCCTCGGCCTGGACCGCCCAGACGCCGGCCGGGCCACGATATGCGGGCGGCCCTACCACGATCTCGCCTGGCCGCTGCGGGAGGTGGGCGCCCAGCTCGAGGCCCGCGCGTTTCATCCGGCCCGCTCGGCGCGCTCGCATCTGCGGGTGCTTGCGGCGGCCGCGAATATCCCGGACTCGCGGGTCGACGAGGTCCTCGGCGTGGTGGGCCTGTCCGATGCGGCACGGCGCCGTGCCGGGCAAGTTCTCGCTCGGCATGTCTCAGCGCCTGGGCATCGCCTCAGCCCTCCTCGGCGACCCTGGGGTGCTGATTCTGGATGAGCCGGTGAACGGCCTGGACCCACAGGGCGTTCGCTGGATCCGGACCCTGCTGCGCAGCCTGGCGGCGGAGGGCAGGACCGTGCTGGTCTCCAGCCATCTGATCAGCGAGATCGCGCTGGTGGCCGACCACCTGATCGTCATCGGTGGCGGCTGCCTGCTCGCCGACACGACAGTCACCGACCTTGCTGCCCGGTCAGGATCCCTCGAGGATGCATTCCTCACGCTGACGTCCGGAGGTGCAGCATGACCACCATCTCGCACACAACCAGGCGCCCGGCCACCCGCGGATCCGCCGTCGGGTTCCGGCAGGCCGCGCGGATGGAGCAGATCAAGCTCCGCACACTGCGCTCACCCTGGGTGACGCTGCTCATCACCGTCGCCGGCGTGGCCGGCCTGGCAACCGCGGTCGGCCTCAACTCCAAGGACCCGCACGGCGACATCACCAGCAATGTCCTTGCGGGCGTCGCACCCGGCCTGCTCGCATTCGGCGTGCTCGGTGTGCTGGTGATGACCAACGAGTACTCCTCCGGCTTGATCAAGGCGACGCTTGCCGCGATGCCACACCGGGGGACGGTAATGGCGGCGAAGACAGCGGTGTTCGGGGCCGTGGCGCTGGCGGTCGGTGAGATCGCTTCGTTCGCCGCGTTCTTCGCCGGGACGGCGGCCCTGCCTGCCGCGTTTCATGGCCGTCGCTTAGCGACCCGACGGTGCTGCGGGCGGTGCTGATGGTCGGCGCCGCCTACCCGCTCATCGGGCTGCTCGGCCTGGGCATCGGCGCGATCGTGCGGCACGGGGCCGCGGCCACCGGGGTGGTCATCGGCGCGGTATTCGTCGGCGTGCAGGCACTGGGGGCGCTGGCCCACTCCCTCGGCGCCTACGCGCCGATCACCATCGTCGCTGACTCGCTGTCCGCCACCAGCGCGGGACATGCAGCGGGCTACCCTGCGCTCGGACCCTGGGCAGGCCTGGGAATGCTCGCGCTCTACGCGGCGGTGGCGGTGACAGCCGGAGCCGTGCTGTTCGCACGGCGCGACGCGTAGCCGGGACACTGGACTCATGAGCAGCGAGGCGGGGCCGCGGGCCAAGGAGGCTGGCTCGTGGCAATCCGCCGGAGGCGGCCCGCGCCCGGCCGGCGGTGCCCTGCACACCTTGCTCGGCGCGCCGTTCACGCGGCGGGCCTGGCGGGAACTGCTGTACGCGGTGGCCGGGGTACCGCTGGGCGTCGTGGGGTTCGCGATCACCGTCGGGTTCCTCGGGCCGGCGACCGTTCTGACGATCTCCCTCGTCGGCACCGTCCTGGGCCTCGTGCTGCTCATGGCCGGCCTGCGGGTCGCGCGCCTCGTTAGCGCGGCCCAGCGGGAGCTGGCCGGGCGCCTGCTGGGCGAGCGGCTGCCGCAACTCCCGCCGCATCGGCAGGCGCACGGCGCGCTCGGCCGCATCGATGCCCGGCTGCGGGACGGCCCAGGATGGCGGGCGGTGGCCGCCGCCATCCTGGGCCTGCCGATGGCGGTCGCCAACTACTTCGCGGTCCTGTGGTGGGTATACGGGATATTCAGCGTGACCTCGCCCGTGTGGTGGCTGCTGTTCCGCAACCATCTGCCCGGCACGCACCTGAGCCCGGTCTACTTCGGCGGCCTTGCGGTCCGTACCTGGCCGGGGACCTGGCTGGCAGCTGTTCTAGGGGGCGCGATACTGCTGGTGGCGCCGTGGCTGGTGCGCGGAATCGTTGCGCCGGAACTGTGGCTGCTGCGCCGGATCCTGGGGCCCGGTGAGATGGCGGTGCGGGTCGCCACGCTCGAGCGGTCCCGTTCGGAGGTAGTCAACGAGGCCGCGGCACTGGTCCGGCAGATAGAACGGAACCTGCACGACGGCGCCCAAACCCGGCTGGCGACCCTCGCACTGCACCTGGGGATGGCGCGGGACAAGCTCGCCGCGGGCGGTCCGGACGAAGTAGCGGCGGCGCGAGACCTGGTGGAAGCTGCGCACGCCGGGGCGATGGAGGCGCTCGTGGAGCTGCGGGACCTCTCCAGCGGCATCCATCCGCCCGTGCTCGACAACGGCCTCGGGCCGGCCCTGGAGAACCTCGCCGCCGGCAGCGCGATCCCGGTCCGGGTGACGGCGCACCTGCCGGAGCGGCCCTCGCCTGCGATCGAGACGATCGCTTACTTCAGCGCCGCCGAGCTCCTGGCGAATGCCGTCAAGCACAGCAGCGCCAACGTGATCGAGGTCGCCGCCACCTCACCGCCGGGCGGCCCGTTCGTGCTGACCGTCAGCGACGACGGCCGGGGCGGCGCCGACGAGGCGGACGGCTCGGGGCTTTCTGGCCTGCGCCACCGGGCGCGGACCGTTGATGGCACGTTCACCGTCACCAGCCCGCCCGGCGGACCGACTACCGTCCGCGTGGAGCTTCCCCTGCACCCCTGAAGCGACCTGGCCCAGCACCGCCCATCTGCTGCGCCGGCCCTGTGCCGCTCACCAGGCGGCGCCGCAGCCGCCGCCGGCCGTGGGACGATGGCCGGCATGCGGGTGGTAATCGCAGAGGACTCCGCGCTGCTGCGGGAGGGCCTCGTGCGGCTGCTTGAGGACCGGGGGTACGAGGTGGCCGCGGCGGTCGGGGACGCCAGCTCGCTGCTGGCTGCGGTCGCTGAGCACCATCCAGACGTCGTGGTGACCGACATCCGGATGCCGCCTACGCACACCGACGAGGGCCTGCGCGCCGCGGCGGAGCTGCGCAGGCGTCACCCGGAGGTCGGGGTCCTCGTGCTGTCCCAGTACATCGAGACCACCTATGCGACCGCGCTGCTCGCCGGGAACGCCGGGGGTGTCGGCTATCTGCTGAAGGACCGGGTCGCGGACGCGGCAGAGTTCGCCGGCGCGGTCGATCGGGTCGCTGCCGGCGGGACGGCGCTCGACCCTGTGGTGGTCACGAAACTGATGCGGGCAAGCCGGCAGGTCGGCGGACTCGGCGGCCTCACTCCGCGTGAGCGTGAGGTCCTCGAGCTCATGGCCGAGGGGCGCTCCAACGCAGCGATCGCCGAGGCAATGGTGATCTCATCCGGAGCCGTCGAGAAGCATGTCGCGTCCATCTTCGGCAAGCTAGGGCTGCCGTCGTCCGATGCCGACAACCGGCGGGTGCTAGCCGTGCTGCAGTACCTGCGAGCCTGACCCGCGGGCAGGAATCCCGGCCACTGGCCCCGCGTTAGCATGAATTCGAGGGGGTTATGACTTGCTCAAGCCCGGGAACCGGAACGCTGCTGGCCGCTCGGCGCCGGCACCGCCGTTGGAGGGCCACGGCCCGGATGGGGCCGAGCGCGCGACCTTCGCCGCAGGATGCTTTTGGGGTGTCGAGGCGGCCTTCCGCCAGATCCACGGGGTGCTGCAGACCGCTGTGGGCTATACCGGCGGTCATGTGCCGGATCCCACCTATGAACGGGTCTGCAGGCACCGCACCGGCCACGCCGAGGCGGTCGAGGTGTGGTTCGACCCGGTCCAGGTCAGCTACGCGCAGCTGCTCCAGACGTTCTGGCGGATCCACAACCCGACCACCCGCAACCGCCAGGGCTTCGATTTCGGCAGCCAGTACCGCTCGGCGATCTTCTGCCATGATGCTGGCCAGCAGGAAGCCGCGATCGCATCACGCGATGCCAAGCAGCAATCGGTAAGGCGGCAGATCGTCACGCAGATCACCCCTGCGTCTGCGTTTTACCGGGCCGAGGAGTACCACCAGCGCTACCTCGAAAAGCATGGCCGGACCAGTCGCGCGGTCACCATCCGGTAAACGGCCCTGCGGGCTGCCGAGCGCTTCGGCGCTGCCTGCACGCTAGCGTCGGATCATGGCGCTGAAGTGGTACACGACGGTGATCGATTGTCAGGACCTCCACGCCCAAGCGCGCTGGTGGGCGGGCGTGCTTGACTGGCAGATTGTCTATGAGGCCGATGATCAGGCGGCGGTCGCCCCTCGGCATGAGCAGGACCGGCCGCTGTCGGCCGAGGAATGGCCCACGGTCGGGCCAGCCCTGGTCTTCGTGCCTGTCCCTGAGGGCAAGATCATGAAGAACCGGCTGCACCTTGACCTGGCCCCACACATCACTGATGACCGGGACGCGCTGATTGACGCACTGCTGGCCCGGGGCGCGACCCGGGCCAACGTCGGCCAGGACGAGCCGGAGGCCTCGTGGACCGTGCTTGCCGATCCCGAGGGCAACGAATTCTGCGTGCTGTCAGCACGCGACAGCTGATGGCGGGAGGGCACGTTGACCTGGCCGGTTCCCTGCCGGGCCGGAAGCCGTCACCATCATTCGCTTCTGCGTCCGGAAGTAGTCATCGGTGTAGTACTGCGGACCCGCTGCTAGAAGTCACCTTTTGGGGGTGGCGGTACGTGGCCCGCTGCCCGGGTAGGCGGACTCCGGCTACCCCCTGGCGCTCTGTCATACAGTGCGGAGAAGCAGATTCGCCGGAGGAGATGGCGCGTGGCGAGAGATGCCCATCCGCGGAGCCCGCCCGCCTGCCGTCATGGGCGTGCTGGGTAGGGACGCCGAGCTGGGCCGGATCGAGGCTTGGCTGCGGCGTGGGGAGGTGAGCGAGCCGAATCCCGCCACCGCGGGTGCTGTGCTGGTCATTGAGGGTGAACCGGGCATCGGGAAGACGACGCTGTGGACCGAGGCCGGCCGCCGTGCACGCCATGCGGGCTGGGATGTACTGTCATGCCGCCCGGCCCCGTCTGACGCCGGCCTCCCGCACCTAAGCCTGGCCGATCTGCTGCGTTCGGTGCCAGAGGAGAACTTCGCAGGGCTGCCGCCACCGCAGCGGCGGCCACTCGAGGTGGCCCTGCTGCGTGAAGAGGCGGGCGACGGAGATCTTGAGCCTCGCTCGGTGGGAACCGGCCTCACCGCGCTACTCGGCGTGCTCGCGGAACGCCGGCCGCAGATGCTGGCCGTGGACGACGCGCAGTGGCTCGATTCGGCGTCCGCGCGATCCCTGGCCTTCGCGCTGCGCCGCCTGGATGACCGGCCGCTGCGGCTGCTGGCTGCGGTGCGACTGGAGCCTCCGCCCGCGCGGGCGGCGGCCCGTACCGGGCCTTCCCCGGAGCGGAGAGCCGGCGCCTTCGGCATGATCGAATCCGCGCTGGACCGCCACACAATCCAGCGGCTGCCGATCGGGCCGCTCAGCCTGGCCACCATCCATCAGATATTCCACCAGGCCCTTGGCATGTCGTTCCCCAGGCCGGTGCTCATGAGGATCGACCGGGCCGCGGGCGGGAACCCCTTCTATGCGCTGGAGATCGCCCGGGAGGTTGGCCGGCTCGGCGTCCCGCCCCCCGGAGAGCCGCTTCCCGTCCCCGAGGATGACCGTGACCTCGCACTTGTTCGCCTTCGGCGGCTGCCGCAGGTGACCCGTGACGCGCTGGCCGTGGTGGCCATGATGTCGCGGCCCTCCGCGGAACACCTCGACCTCGAATCCCTGGTTCCCGCCGAGCGAGCGGGCATCGTGCGGGTACGGCCCGGGGGAAGGGTCGAGTTCACCCATCCTCTCTTCGGGTCGGCCCTGTACTCCTCGCTGCCAGAGTCGGAGCGCCGGGCGCTTCACCGGGACCTCGCGGGCCGGGCGGCGAGCCTGGAGGAGCAGGCCCGCCATCTGGCCCTGGGGGCGGCCGGCCCTGACAAGAGGACCGCGGCGGCCCTGGACCGCGCGGCTGAGGCAGCCGCCGCCCGCGGGGCGGCCGAGGTGGCCGTCGAGCTGAAGGAGCTGGCTTGCCAGCTCACTCCGGCGGATGACCGGAACGCGCTCGTCCGGAGGAAATTGGAACTTGCCGATCGCCGTTATTTCGCCGGTGATCCTAACGGCGCCCGGCGGGAGTTGCAGGGTTCGTTCGGCTCGCTGCCTCCGGGCGAAGAACGGGCGCAGGTCCTGCTCGAACTCGGGAGTGTGCTCTGGACGCAGGGCGACGGAGACGAAGGCATGGCGCTGCTGTCGCAGGCGCTGGGCGAGGCGGAGACGGACTCGCTGCGCGCCAGGGTCCATTCGCGGATCTCGGCGCTGGCCGACGACTGCGACCTCTCGGTGGAACATGGCGAGGCAGCGCTCGTGCTGCTGGACCGGCGCGAGGATCCGCTGCTGTACTCGTTCGCCCTGCACAACGTCGCCCTGTTCCGGCTGTATGCCGGGCGCGGGGCCGATCACGACGCGATCGCGGAGGGCATGCGGCTGCAGCAGCAGGCCGCGTCGTGGGAGATGAGCACGGTCCCGGCCTACTGGGCGCGCAACCTCGACGACTTCGACACGGCTAGGCAGCGGTTCGAGGATCTGCTTCGCGCGTTCAGTGAAAGGGGAGACGAGGCGAGCAGTTCGGGCGTGCTCACGCACCTGGCCATGATCGAGGCGATGACCGGGCGCATGGACCGGGCCCGGGCCCTGGCGGATGATGCGCTTGACCTCGCCGAGCAGACCGAGCAGGAGACCTACCTCAACATGGCGCTGTGGGCCAAGGGGCAGGTGTGCGCGCAAGCCGGTGCGCTTGAGGAGGCCAGGGCGGCGGCCGAACAGATGCTGCGCCGGCTCGATGTTCACCCGGACATCGTGCTCGAGGGCATGGCCAGGACGGTGCTCGGCCTGGCGGCTCTCTCGGCGGGGGATCTCGCCGATGCCGACCGGCAGATGTCCCGCGCCGACGAGATCGAGGTGCTCATGCACGAGCGGGAACCGGCCTCCACCCGGTTCCACGCCGATCATGCCGAGGCGGTCATCGGGCTCGGCGAGTTGGCCCGCGCCGAGGAGCTGGTCCAGCGGATGGAGGCGCGGGCCAGGTCGCTGCCGAGGCCGTGGATCCTGGCCGTCTCGGCGCGCTCACGAGGGCTGATGAACGCCGCCGTGGGCGAACTTGACGAGGCCCTCGCCGACTACCAGCGGGCACTTGAGGCGCACCGGGCGCTGGACATGCCGAGTGAGTTCGGACGGACCTTGCTGGCCATGGGCAGGCTCTGCCGGCGCAGGAACGAGCGCCAGCGCGCCCAGGCGGTTCTCGAGGAGGCGGTCAGGGTCTTCGAAGGCGGTGGTGCGCGCGGCTGGGCGGCCGTCGCCGCCGGCGAGTTGCGCCGGACGCAGGGCCGGCGCAGCAGCGCGCAGCGGCTGACCCCCACCGAGCGGCATATCGCCGAGCTTGCCGTGTCCGGACTGCGTAACCACGAGATCGCCACCCGGCTGTTCGTGTCCCTCAAGACCGTCGAAGCCAATCTGTCCCGCGTCTACACCAAGCTCGGCATCCGCTCACGCGCCGAACTCGCCGGCCGCCTGGTCTCCGAGGCGGCCGAAAGCCCTCAACCGTAGGGTTTACCCCGACGCATCGGCACGGCCACTGACCTTAGCGTCTGTCCTCGTGAGCACTCGATGCCTGGCCGCGAACCCGGGGTGGCAGATCGCAGAGTGCCTCGTGTCTGGCCTGACGCGGGCGGCCGCCGAGGCGCTGTGGCAGCGAGTCAGCGACGAGCTTGGCCAGCTGCCGCGTCCCGGTGTCTCATTCCTTGGCTCTCTGCTCATCCCGCAGGACGAGGTCCTGCTCTGCCTGTTCCGCGGGTCCGAGGCTGACGTGCGGGCCGTGAGCGAACGGGCCGGCCTGCCCTTCGAGCGAATCGTCTCGTGCACAGGGCTCGGGTGGCAGCCAGCGCTTCCCGAAGATCATCCCTAACGGCGCCACGAAGACCACTAACGGAGGACTGAGATGCCAGGGCAAAGACTGAACCGCAATCAGCACACTCCCCGCCGCGCGCGGTGGCGGGGCCGCACGATTCTCTGCACGGTGCTCGGCCTGCTCGCCCCAGCGTTCGCCATGGCGGGGACAACGGCCCCGGCGGTAGCTATGACCTTGCCCGTGGTGTCCTCTGGCGGCGGTCACTCGTGCGCCCTCATGCCGGACCAGAGCGTGTGGTGCTGGGGGCATAACAACACCGGCCAGCTGGGCAACTTCAGCGCGAACCAGTCGACGGTCCCCGTCCAGGTGCCTGCCATCCCTGCCGCGATAGGTATCGCGGCTGGCTACGGCCACAGCTGCGCGATCGACACCACGAACATCATCTGGTGCTGGGGCTCCGACGCGTTCGGTGAACTGGGGAACGGCACCACGAAATATGACTCGGCACCGGGGCAGGTGATGGGCATCAAGTCGTCGCAGGTCTCCGCGGGTGACGGCCTGACCTGCGCAGTCAGCCTGGCCCACAAGGCCTACTGCTGGGGCGACAACAACTACGGCGAGCTCGGCGACGGCACCAACTCCGACTCGAGCACCCCGAAGCTCGTCAAGGGCCTCACCGGGGTGCAGGCGGTCGCGGCAGGGTACTTCCATGCCTGTGCGCTGCTTGTCAGCGGGGCGATCTACTGCTGGGGCGACAACACCTTCGGTGCGCTCGGCGACGGCACGACAACCGACAGAAACACGCCGGTGTTGGTCATCGAGGGTGGAGCGACCGCCATCGCGGGAGGATTCGACGACACGTGCGCGATTCTCAGCGGCGGCGACCTCAAGTGCTGGGGTGACAACGGCGTTGGTGAGCTCGGCGACGGGACCGACGTCAACGCCCTCGTCCCCACCCAGGTCTCCAGCCTCACCAGCGGCGTCAGCCAGGTCACCCTCGGGGAGAACTTCACGTGTGCCCTCGCCGCGACGCCGACCACCACCGCCCTGTGCTGGGGGGACGCCGACGGTCACGGTGAGCTCGGGAACGGCAGCTTCGACGAGCAAGACCCCTTCCCGACGACGGTCTTCGGCCTCCAGTCACCGCCGAGCGGCGGACCGGGCGGGCCCGAGCAGATCGCCGCGGGTTCTGCGCACGCGTGCGTCGTGGTGGTCTCAGCGAAGGTCGAGTGCTGGGGGCAGGGCCTGTTCGGAAACCTCGGCAACGGGTCGACCCTCGACCACGCCATTCCCACCCCCACGATCGGGCTGCCCGAGCCCGCCACGGCCGCCGACGCCGTCTCCAGCGGGGGATACACCTCCTGCGCGGTGACCGTCAACCTGAACGCGGCCTGCTGGGGCCAGGACCCGGGGAACGGCACTCTCAACACCCCGTTCACGTCGGCCGTCCCCGTTCCCGGCCTGCCGCCCGGCGGCGTCGCACAGGTGTCGGCTGACTATGGCGGCTGTGCCGTCACGGTCGGCGGGGCACCTCTGTGCTGGGGTGACAACACGTGGGGTGAGGTCGGCAACGGCACGGCGATCGACCAGGCATCGCCCGTGCCGGTCACCGGGCTGCCGATAGTCGAGACCGTGACCACCGGCGGCAGGCATACGTGCGCCCTGGTGCACAATGACGGCGCCTTCTGCTGGGGCGACAACACAAACGGCGACGTGGGTGACGGCACCACCACCCAGCGAGACGCGCCGGTGGCGGTCAAGAACTTGCCGGCGAACCTCGCGCAGATCTCCGCGGGCGGCGGCCACACGTGCGCGCTGCTCAAGGACGGGTCGGTGAAGTGCTGGGGCTCGGGCGCCACGGGTGACCTTGGCAACGGCTCGACGAGCGACAAGTCGGCCCCGGTCGCGGTGAGCGGTCTCTCCGGAGTGGTGCAGATTGCGCTCGGCCAGGTATCCAGCTGTGCGCTGACCGCTGCCGGGAGCGTGAGCTGCTGGGGTTACAACGCCGATGGCGAGCTGGGGAACGGCACGACCACCAACAGCGATGTGCCCGTCGGGGTCAGCGGCCTGTCCAGCGGGGTCGTGGCCATCGTCGGGGGCGATATTTCTGCCTGCGCCCTGCTGCAGTCCGGCCAGGTCGACTGCTGGGGCGGGAACGTGTCTGGCCAGCTGGGGGACGGCACGACCACCGGCAGCCTGACCCCCGTCAGCGTGGGCGGATTCATCTCCGACGGCGCCTCGATCGCCATGAACGCCACCGGGCAGACCGTCTGCTCGCTGAACAGCAGCGAGGAAGCGGAATGCTGGGGAGGCAACTACGTTGGCCAGCTCGGCGACGGCTCGCTCGCGAACTCCCCATCGCCGGTCCCGGTCAGCGGGCTCTGATACACGGTGATCCGCCGTGCCGCGACAGCGGTGCGGCACGGCGGATCACGATGACCGGGCCGAGCGTCTCGGCCAGCGGCCGGCCCGGTAAGCGGGTCATCACTCGAGCGGGCACATAACGGGCATGAGCCGGGGCGCGTGAGATGTGATGATCGTTCTATGGAGCCATCAGCCAACCCGGTGCCGAGCGCCGAGCGAGTAGTCCCAGCGCCTGTGGCATCCGGGCGGCGTTGCCGGATTCTTGTGACCTGCTGGGCCTTGCTGGGAGCTGGCGGGTGCGCCGTGTTGTTCATCTGGTCCACCGGGCGAGTACTGGGTCCCGACGAGATGGTTATCACTCCCTCCTGGATGCCGGGCTGGCTGTCATACATCATTTGGCTCGCGGGGTTCCTGGGGGTGATCCCGTGGGTGCTGACTCTGGGTCCGATCCTGATCCTCGGGGTTGTCTACTTCCACCGTGTGGCGCCCGGCAGACATCTGTGGCAGGTCGCGTGGGTGGGCACTGTGGCAGCGGGCGTTGCGCTCATAGCGCTGATGGCTGATATGCAGATCAGCCCAACGCTGCCGTACACCGGCCCGACCATAGTCAGCTGGGGTGAACTCCCCGTCTCGGCCGGGTTTTTGGCGCTTGGCGCGGTGATGATTGCACTTTTGACCGGCGCGGACCGATCGCGCAGCGACGTCGGCCTGGCACTTCGGGCTATATGGCCACTGACCTGGTGATTTTGCTGGCGCGCCTGGCAGGATTCGAACCCGCGACCCGCTGCTTAGAAGGCAGCTGCTCTATCCGGCTGAGCTACAGGCGCCTACCGAACGTATTGTGCAGGATCCAGGTCACGCAGAGGACACATCGCCTGGATATGGCCGTGATCACGCTGATTCCCCGGGTACGGCGAGCATCGTGTCACGGTCACGATGACGAGGCCGGGCATGACGGGTGTCATGGGCGGGACAGGAGACTCTTCACTGGCTGGCGGTAACCCGGGCTCCTAGCGTGGAGCTGTCCCCACGAGAGTTCCCTGTCTGAGGAGGAGCCGTGACCGCGGCCAACCTGGTGATCGGAATCCTGGTACTCGGCCTGGTTATCTACCGCCAACTGATACCGCGCCGGGTCAAGTCCAACATGCGAATCGTGCTCATCCTAGCCGTTATCGGGCTGATCGAGACCGGGCAGTACCTCCACGGCCGGCACCTCGATGCCACTCTCATGGCCGAGATCCTGGGCAGCCTCGTGCTCGCGGGGGTGTTCGGGCTGGCCCGCGCCTCGACGGTGCGGCTGTTCTATAGGGACGGGCAATGGTGGACCCGTGGTAGCTGGGTGACCGCGATCCTGTGGGTCGCCTCGGTTGCCGCGCACCTGGGATTCGACTACCTCGTCGGCGGCCGCGGCCCCGGCGCCGGCGCCTTCGGCAACGCGACGGTCCTGATCTATCTGGCGGTCACCTACGGCGTGCAGCGCATGGTCGTCATCGCGCGCTCGCAGCGCATGGCGATTCCCAGCCAGAACGAGATAACCGGCCTGACCTGACCGGCCCCGCGCGGCGCGCAATGTGGCGGTGGTGTACCCCGGGCCTGGCGTTCGGCATGATGAAAGTGCACGAACGCAAGGCCCGGGGTACTTCCCTGGCTACCTGGCGCCGCGCAGTGCCCCGAGGAGGTCACCATGCATCAGCCGCCCATTCCGCATGTCGAGAGCGAGGATCCGGAGATCGCGGATCTGATCCACGCCGAGGCGCGCCGGCAGTACGAGAAGATCCGGCTGATCCCGTCGGAGAACTACGTGTCCACCGCGGTGCTCGAGGCCGTCGGGCTCGGTGCTCACCAACAAGTACTCGGAGGGGTACCCGGGGCGGCGCTACTACGAGGGCCAGCAGTTCATCGACCAGATCGAGACGCTGGCGGTGCGAGCGGGCGCGAGGCGCTGTTCGGGGTGGACCACGCGAACGTGCAGCCGTACTCGGGCTCGCCCGCCAACCTCGCGGTCTACCTGGCCTTCCTGCAGCCGGGCGACACGATGATGGGCATGGCGCTGCCAGCCGGCGGCCACCTCACCCACGGGTGGAAGGTCTCCGTCACCGGCAAGTGGTTCCGCTCGGTCCAGTACGGGGTCCGGGCCGACACCGGGCGCATCGACTTCGACGAGGTCCGCGACCTGGCGCTGGCAGAACGGCCCAAGATCATTTTCTGCGGCGGTACGGCGATTCCCCGGACGATCGACTTCCCGGCGTTCGCCGCCATCGCCGGACGAGGTGGGCGCGGTGCTGGTCGCCGACATCGCGCACATCGCGGGCTTGATCGCGGGCGGGGCGCACCCGTCCCCGGTCGGTCACGCGCCGGTGATCACCACGACGACCCACAAGACGCTGCGCGGGCCGCGCGGCGCGATGATCATGTCCACGGCCGAGCACGCGTCGGCGCTGGACAAGGCCGTCTTCCCCGGGCTGCAGGGCGGCCCGCACAACCACACCACGGCCGCGATCGCCGTCGCGCTGCACGAGGCGGCGCAGCCTGAGTTCCGCGCGTATGCCCATCAGGTCGTGGCCAACGCCAAGGCGCTGGCCGACGCGCTGTGGCGCGCGGCTTCGACCTGGTGTCGGGCGGTACCGACAACCACCTCATCCTGATGGACCTGACGTCCAAGGGCATCCCGGGCAAGCCCGCGGCCAAGGCCATGGACCGGGCCGGCCTTGAGACGAACTACAACACCGTGCCGTTCGACCCGCGCAAGCCGTTCGACCCGTCCGGGATCCGGATCGGCACCCCGGCGACTCACGACGCGCGGGCTGCGCGAGGAGCACATGCCGCAGATCGCGGCCTGGATGGACGAGGCGGTCGGTGCCGCGCTCAAGGACGACGAGCAGGTCATCGACCGGATCGCGGGCGAGGTCCGGGACCTCCTCGCCGGGTTCCCCATGGCCGGCTGGTCCGAACCTGCGGCGCCGGCCCTTGTCCATGACCCGTTCAGTGTTTTGTCCCCTGATCGGGGCGAAAGATCTGAACGGCTACGACACCTGCAGAGAGCGGTGCTCTCGCTTGGAGAGCGGTGCTCTGATAACCTGTGCCCGTGAATGCGAGCCACACCGCGCGGGAGCGGGTCCGGGCGGAGCTGATCAGGGAGATCACCGAGACCGCCCAGCGGCAGCTGGCCGCCGAGGGCGCCGCCCGGTCTGTCGCTGCGCGCGGTCGCGCGAGGAGATGGGGATGGTCTCCTCGGCCATCTACCGCTACTTCCCGAGCAAGGACGACCTGCTGACCACCCTGATCATCGACGGCTACAACGCGATCGGCGCGGCGGTGGAGAAGGCCGAGGCGGCATGCCCGCGGGAGGACTACCACCGGACGGTGGCTCGCGGCCTGCCGCGCCGTGCGTACCTGGGCCCTGGCTCACCCGCACGAGTACGCCCTGGTCTACGGCTCGCCGGTGCCGGGTTACCAGGCACCGGAGCAGACGATCGACCCGGCGTCGCGCGCGGCGGCGGTATTCGGGAAGATCATCGGCGATGCGTACCGTGCCGGGGCTCGGCTCAGGACGAGCCGGTATGGGCCAGCCCCGGCGCCGGTGCCGCCCGAGTCGTTCGCCCCGGACGCCGCCCGGCTGCGGGACGCGATCCTGGACGGGGTGCCCGACCACATCGCCGCCGCGGACGCTGGTCGCCTGGTCGGGGCTGTTCGGCCTGGTGAGCTTCGAGTTGTTCGGGCAGTTCGAGAACGTGGTCACCGACCGGGACGCGTTCTTCGACCACGCGGCGGCATCCCTCGGCCGCCTCGCCGGCCTGTCCGCCTGACCGCGCCGGTTCCGCCGGGGCCCGGGACTGGGTCCCGCCCCGCGCCAGCCATTAATGCAGTAAACGCGGATCGGCCTATTCATGGTGCCGCAAACCAGCGTAATACGGGCGGCAAAGGGGACCCGAACACAGGAAATGTCATGCGGGTTGCGTAAAGGGGTATCACTTCGGGATGGAGGTGCTCTTGTGGCACGCGGCCCGGGATGGGACGCCATGGGTGAGGCCACAGTCCGCCGTGCGCGGCGGTGGCGGGGAAGGAGGACGGCCCTGGGTGCGGGACGGCCAGGGACGTGGTGCTGAGGTGGCCGCGAGAAGGAGGCACGGCGGGCTGCCATCCGGGATGAATGCGCTGCTAGATGCGTGCGCATCCGGGGACGGGGGGCACCGGGGCGAGCGCCTGGCGGCGCGGCCGCACCGGCCGGGCAAGCCGCCTTTCGCGAGGCCGGGCAGTCCCGGCTGGCCACCAGACGGCACCGGAAAGCCGTAGCGCACAAATTCGGGTAAATAAGGCGGGGATCGCTGCATCAAAGCCGGTGCAAGCTGGCCAGAATCGGCAATGTATGCTGCTTCCGGGATATTAAAGAGTTAGCGGCAAAGATTGCTGCATGCCAACTAACGGGGAATTACGTGAGCCTGCACAGGCTCCGTACTGATTGACGTCACTGGCGAGAGTTGCCCGTGGCCGCGGGCTCGGGGGAGCCCAGGGGCCGGAGGGCAGCGCCATGACCGCGAGGAAGGCACAAAACGGGGGGAGAGCCGATCATGGTCATCGCGATCGTCTGGCAGAAGCGGGCACTTGCGGTAGGGGCAGTGCTCGCTGCTACGACCCTGTCGGTGGCGGGTGCTTCCGCCGCGGCAGGCCAGCACTCGCCGGGGGATCGTGGCGGCCGGGGCCAGCAAGGGGGCGCCTCGGCGACGCTGCGGCAGGTTACCTATCTGGGGTACACCTTCGAGGTCCCGCCGGGCTGGCCAGTGATCAACCTGGCGGCTGACCCGGCCACCTGCGTGCGCTTCGACCGGCACGCCTTTTACGTGGGCGAGCCGGGGACCGACCAGGCGTGCCCGAGCGGGCTGATCGGATCGACGGGGGCGGTGCTTGTCGCGCCCGCCTCGTCCGGGACGCGGACGTCCCAGGCCACCGAGGACCCGGTCGCGCACCGGATCACGGTCAGCGCGCCCCGGATCAGTGTGACCGCGTCCTACCAGGCCGACCGGCCGCAGGTGCTGGCGATACTCAAATCCGCCGGGCTGCCGCCGCCGGCCATCCAGAACCCGGCCGACATCCGGCTGAGCACCCTGAACGCGGCGCCTGCCGTCGCGGCCGGCGCCACCAACAGCACCGGACTCGGATTCGATGCCTGCGCCGCCCCGGCGGCGGCCGTGATGAGAGCCTGGCTGGCGCACTCCAGCTACCAGGCGATCGGGATCTACATCGGCGGCTCGGACCGCGCCTGCCTTCAGCCAAACCTGACCGCGGCCTGGGTAAGCCAGCAGGCGGCAGCCGGCTGGCACTTCGTCCCGCTGTACGTGGGCCCGCAGGTGTCGTTCAAGGGCGAGGTCACCAGCGCGACGAGCCAGGCGATCGGCGCCGCCCAGGACGCCGTGGTCCAGGCCCGGACGCTGGGCTTCGGGGCCGGGACGCCGATCTACTACGACATGGAGGCCTACCCGCCGAGCCGGAGCCGGGCCGCGATGAAGTTCTTCACCGCGTGGACCACGGAACTGCACTCGCTGGGCTACAAGTCCGCTGTCTACAGCAGCTCCGACTCCGGCATCAGTGACCTGGCCAGCAACTACGCCAACACGTCCATCGCCATGCCGGACGTGATCTACGACGCGCTGTGGAACGGCATCGCGGACACCAGCGACGCCAACGTCCCGGTCGGCGACTGGGCCAACCACCAGCGCGTGCACCAGTTCTCCGGCAACATCTCCGAGCGCCACGGCGGCTACCGCATCGACATCGACCAGGACTACCTCGATGTCCAGCTCGGCGGTGGCGGCGGTGGCGGTGGTGGCGAGGCGGCCAGGGGAACGGCCGGCCCACCCGGCAGGCGTCCCGTGCGGTGAGCACCGCCGGCCGCGCGGTCGACTCCTTCTACACCGGCAATGACCGGGCGCTGTGGTCCACCGCCTACCAGCCCGGGCATGGCTGGTCCGCGCCGGTGAGCCTGGGCGGGACGCTGCAGGGGCAGCCATCCGCGGTGACGACCGCCACCGGGATGATGGTGTTCTTCCGCGGTGCCCACGGCGGCAGGCTGCACTACGTGACCGCCAGCGGCGGCAACTGGTCGGCGGTGCAGGAATTGTCGATGGGCCCGCTGGGCACCGCGCCGCGTGCCGTGTCCACCGACAGCGGCAACGTCTACGTGTTCTGGCGGGGCGTGAACCCGCAGCAGCTCTGGAGCGCCCATTACGCGCCGGTCAGCGGCTGGCACGGCCCGACGCTGCTGACCAGCGGGCTTGGCTCACAGCCGTCCCCGGCTGTGTCCGGCGCGGAGACGGTCAACGTGTTCTGGAAGGGCACCGACGGGCAGCTGTGGCAGATGTCCCGGGGCAGGAGCCAGCCCTGGAGCACGCCGTCCCCGCTGGCCATGGGCCAGATCGGCGCGGCGCCGCACGCCACCGCGCAGCACAACGGCGAGATCGATGTGTTCTGGGGCGGGGCCACCCCGGGCAGCGTCTGGCATGGCACCTACAGCGCGGCCGCCGGGTGGGGCAGCCCGCAGCACGCCGGTGGCGGCATGGCCGGGCAGCTCAACGTGGTGGGGTCCACGCCCAGCACGGAGAGCGCGTTCTGGAAGGGACCGGGCGGCAAGCTGTGGCGCTCGATCAGCCAGGGCGCCGGCTGGGGCCCGGCGTCCGCGATGCCGCTGGGCGCGATCGGGACCAAGCTGGCCGCGGTGGGCCAGAGCAACGGCGTGGTCGATGTGTTCTGGCGGGGGTCCAACCACCACCTGTGGCACTCCCGCTTCTATTCGCGGACCTCGTCCTGGACCCGCCCGCACGATCTCGGGGGGAGCATGCGCTGACGCGCCCGTCGCCGGCCGGGCCCGCCAGCCCGGCCGGCGACGGGCGGCTTGCCAAGCCCGGGACGGGCGGCCCAGCCTGCTGGCGGGGGGTGGCCCGCGTCTCGCCCCAGCGGTCGTTTAGCCGTCGTCAGGCGGGTAACCTGGGCAGGTATGGCCGGGAAAGGCCGGCCCCTGACGGCGCGCTTTGGCTGCGGCCCGCATGCAGCCGCGATAGCGTGGCCAGGATCGCAGCCTGGAGGCCACCCGCTTCCGCCGCCAGGGCTTCATAATCCAAGGCTGCCGGCCAGCGAACGGCCGGCCCCCGCAACGAGGATGCTGCATGACTTTCGGATCGACTCGGATCGGCGCGGCCGTCAAGCGCAGGCTCCAGACCTCTGTCGGCAAAAGATTCAGCAGGTTCATCGTGGTCGCGGCAGGAGCGGTCATCGCGAGCCAGATCACGCTGACCATCTTCCTGGGGCCCGTCGGCTGGACCGCCGGCCGTTCGGCGGTCGCGGCCTGGCTGGTCGGCGCGGCCGTGAGCTACGTCCTGTCGCGGTGGGCGTGGGAGCGCAAGGGCAAGCCGGACCTGCTCAGGGAGACGCTGCCCTTCTGGATCGTGGCCGTGGGCACCGCGGTCGTGCTGACGCTCACCACCAAGTGGGCCAACCAGCAGGCCATCTCCATGGGCCTGAGCCACGTCCAGCGGGTGCTGTTCGCCGACGCCGCCTACTTCGTGGCGAACTGCGTGACGTTCCTGACCCGCTTCCTGATCTTCCACTACATCCTGTTCAAGGACCGCGGGACGAAGGTCACCGAACTGGTGTCAGAGCTGCCGGCCGCGGAGCGGCCCGGCGCGCTGAACGGGTCGGCCAACGGCGCTCAGTCGACGGGGGACGACGTCGTCGCCTCGGAGCCGTTCGCGGCCGCGGGATCGGCCGGGGTGAACGGCTCGTCCGCCTGGGCCGGCAACGCGGCCGAGCGCTCGGCCGGCCGGGCACCCGTCCGGGACGACGCGGGCCTGCCGGAGCCTGGCACCCGCCGCTGACGCTCGCGCAACCAGGTGCCGAGCACGACGCCGGCGTACTGCAGGCCGTAGATGGCGTTGTGCCCCTTCTTGCTCTCGCCGACCTTGCGCTTGTGGATCGTGGCCGGCACCTCCGCCACCCGGAACCCGTGCGTGAGCACCGCGATGAGCAGCTCGGACGACTGGTACTGCCGCTGCTGCAGGCGGACCGCCCCGGTCACCTCGGCGCGCATGGCACGCAGGCCGAACGACGAGTCGGTGATGTGCTGCCCCGTCAGCAGGCTGATCGTCACCGCGAACACCCAGGTGCCCAGGCGGCGCACCGGGTCGTTGGTCTCCTGGCTGCCCAGCTTGCGCGACCCGGTGACGAAGTCGGCCTTGCCCTCCACCACGGGCCGTAGCACCGCGTCCATCTCGGCCGGGTTGTACTGGCCGTCGGCGTCGGTGGTGATGATGTACTGCGCTGCGCCCTCGCGCGCCAGCCGGTAGCCCAGCCGCAGCGCCGCGCCCTGGCCCCGGTTCATCGGCACGTCGCAGACCAGCGCGCCGTGTGCCCGCGCCTCGGCCACGGTGCCGTCCTTGGAACCGTCCGACACGACGATCGCGATGGTGCCCAGCCCGCACAGCGTGTTGGGCAGCGCATCCACGACCGAGCCGACCACGCCTTCCTCGTTGTAGGCGGCGATCACGATGGCGACGGGGGGCAGCGCGGCGGCCCGTTCACCGTTCTGGCCGAAGAAAGCGGTCGCTGCGGCGTTGTCTACCGCCGCGTCCTGACGGGTGCTGGTCACAGTGCAGCCTTTCCATCCGGGGCCTGCGCCCCTGTACCGGGCGCCGGTGCCCCCCGGCCGGCGCGAACTCTGGCCACACTGTGGCGATCCCCGACTTCAGGTCGTGCGTGGGCCGGTAGCCCAGGGCACGTGCGGCGGAGATGTCGACGATGACCGCCGGCATCTCACCGGGCTTGGGCGCGATGTGCTCCACCGGGATGGGCGCCCCGGTGACGCTCCGCGCGGCAGCGATGATGTCATTCACGGTGACCGACTCGCCGGCCCCGATGATGATCGAGCCGGTGCTGCGGCCGCGCCAGGCCAGGAGCAGCGCCGACACGATGTCATCCACGTGGATCAGGTCGCGGACCTGGGTACCGTCGCCGTACACCTGTACCCCGTGGCCGTCCCGCGCCGCGCGCATCAGGCGCGGCACGAAGCTGTCCTTGTGCTGCATGCCCGGGCCGTAGACGTTGGAGAAGCGGAGCGCGCAGCCGGCGATTCCGTACGCGGCCGTGTAGCAGCTCACCAGCATCTCCCCGGCCGCCTTGGTGGCCCCGTACGGAGTCAGCGGGTGGAGCGGAGCCCGCTCGGTGATGACGTTCTTGCCGACGTCGCCGACCACGGCATTGGTGGACGCCAGGACGAAGCTGCCCACTCCCCGGGTCCGGGCCAGCTCCAGCAGCGTGGCGGTCGCGTGGACGTTGGTCTGGTAGGTCCCTGCCGGGTCCTCGATCGAACGGAGCACCGAGGTCACCGCGGCCAGATGGAAGATCGTGTCCGTGCCCTGGCTGACGGCCCGGGCGGCGACAGACTCATCGCGCAGGTCGCCGACCACCGCGTGAACGGCCGGCTCAGCCGGCTCGACCAGGTCCGCCACGGTGACCTCGGCGTCGGCGTCGAGCAGGGCCCGCACGAGCCGCCGCCCGATGAACCCGGAACCGCCGGTCACCAGCACCCGGGAACGCTGTTCGGCCGTCATATGCTCTCCGTTCGCGGTAACGACATCACCGTTGTGCTTCACCTGGTTCTACCGGGATCCTGCGGTTGGTGTGGCCCGGTCGGGTGAAGCCACCAGCCAGGCCTGCCCTTTCGCGAGCCTGATTGTCTTCGAAGCCCTTCCACGGTCCGGTACGCATGACGGGGTGTCCGGGCATCCAGGAGCACCGAGGTTCCGGCTGCCCCGTCCTGGCAGCCGGGCTCTGGTTGCAGCACCGAGCGCTTCAGCCATCGGCTGCGACCGCACAGCGCGTGGACAGTGTAGCCGCAGGCTGTCAGTGCTTTCCCGGGGAAGCCACGGGTGATTCGGACTCTGGGCTACTCTCAATGCGCCGGTCTGGGCCCTTAGGTGGACGCCATGAGGGGGGCGCGTCAAGGGCCGACGGACACTGTTTCTGCCATCCTCATGGGTACTCTGCCCAGTCGGTACATAATGACCACAGCAGGTAACACGACTACGCGGAAGGACGGTCGTCACTAAGAGTGACCCCGCGATGTCAGTTACCGGGGGGCCGGGTCTGGCGGGCTGATCGTGACGTGCGCCACACGGGCCCTTGGTGACCAGGGGAGCCAGGATGACCGTGAGGCAATGGCTGAGTAGAAGCTGCAGCACATTATGGAAGGGCGATGACCGAGGGTCAGAGAGTAACGGCTGCCGCGGCACCCGACCAGGGGGCGGGCGTGGGGCCGGTTGCCGACGCCCATTCCGCGCCGGTCCAGCCACAGCCAGCCAGGACCGCCACCGCAGCCCCGGGCGGCCCGTCGGCGGCCCAGCCGGCCGCTGCCGAGCCGGCCGTAGCTGAGCCAGCCGCAGCCGAGCCGGCCGCAGCCGAGCCGGCCGCAGCCGAGCGGACACGGCTGGGCCGCAAGCCGCGGCACAGCCAGGTCTCGCCCCGCGGTCAGGCCACGCAGTCTGGCCAGGCCAATCCGCGCGGCCGGGCCACCTCGGCCGGTCCCGCTACTCCGCTTGGCCAGGAAGCGCCGCGCGGCGGCGATGCCCCGCAGCGGCCGCAGTCCCCGGGGCCGCCGGACGGGCCGCAGTCGCCGCCGGGCTCGCAGTCACCGCAGGCTCAGGACCCGCCGCACGCCCCGGACCCGCCGCACGCCCCGGAGCCGCCGCAGTCCCCGGAGCCGGTGCACGGCCAGGGCTCAGCGCCGGACCAAGCCTCGACGCGGGACCAAGGGCCAGCGCGGGACCAGGCGATCGAGCCCCATGTCCGGGTCGATGGCCGTCTCCTTGAGTCGGCGATCCTCGCGCTGCGCAAGCCCATCGTCGCGGCCTCGCTGCCGCTGGAAGCGCCCGGCGTGGACGAGGCGCGGCTGGAACGGCACAAGCTGCTCAGCCAGATCGACGACTACCTGCTGCCCCGGCTGCGCGAGTCGGGCGCCCCGATCCTGGTGGCCTTGGTCGGGTCCACGGGGGCGGGCAAGTCGACGCTGGTGAACAGCATCGTGGGCACGCACGTCAGCATGACCGGTATCCGCCGGCCCACGACCAACAGCCCGGTGCTCGCCTGCCACCCCGACGACGTGGGCTGGTTCGCGGAGAACGTCTTCCTGCCGACCGTGCCGCGGGTGCGCCAGGAGGGTCTCGCCCGGTCCGGCAAGGACGGCCTGCTCGTGCTCGCGGCGAACGAGGGGATGCCCAAGGGCGTGGCACTGCTCGACACGCCGGACATCGACTCGGTGGTGCAGGCCCACCGCGAGTTCGCGTACCAGTTCCTGGACGCCTCCGACCTGTGGCTGTTCATGACCACGGCAACCCGTTATGCCGATGCGATGGTGTGGGAACTACTCCAGCACGCCAGGGACCGTGGTGCCGCGCTGGGCATCGTTCTGTCTCGTGTTCTTCCTGCTGTCAGCCTCGAGGTGGCCGCGCACTTCCACGCCATGCTGGAAGCGAACGGCCTGAGCGGCAACCAGCGCTTCGTCATCCCGGAAACGGTCCTCATCGACGGCAAGCTGCCGCCCGAGGTCTGTGCGCCGGTGCGGGAGTGGCTGGCGGAGACCGCCGAGCAGCCCGACCGCCGGGTGGCCGTGCTCACCCAGACCATGTCCGGGGTGCTCGACACCTTCCGCGCCCGGGTGCCCTCCCTGGCCGCCCAGGTCGAGGATCAGGTCACCCTGCGGGCCGGGCTGACCAGCGCGGTCGCCGGGGCCTACCAGGCGGGCCTGGAGGAGCTCGACCAGCGGCTGCAGGACGGCTCCCTGATGAGCGGGGAGGTGCTCGCGCGCTGGCAGGACTTCGCCGGTGCCGGTGACCTGCTGCAGACCCTGCAGTCGCGGCGGGGCGGCCGGCAGCGCCGGCATCGCGCGCCGGCCAAGGCCCAGGCGCTGAAGATGGCGGCGCGCACCGCGGTCGAGTCGCTGATCACCTCGGCGGCCGGCCGGGCCGCGGAGGACTGCCTGGCCCGCTGGCGGGATCATCCGGCGGGCGCGGCCCTGCTCGAGCACCTCGGGTCCGGCGAGCACCGCGGCCTGGCAGTCAGAGTTCGCCGCGGAGGCGGGCCTGATCTTCGGCTGGGAGCCCGGACGGAGCCCGGCGCGGCCAAGGGCGAGGTCGACCCGCAGGCGCGGGTCGCGGCGCTGGGCCGGGCATCCCCGACCTGGCGACCCACGCGGCCCGGGCCGTCAGCGCCTGGCAGGACCAGGTGACCCGCCTGGTGCAGGCCGAGAACGTCACCAAACGCTCCATCGCCAAGGTCGTATCCCTCGACGACGACTCGCTGGCCACCGTGCTCATCGTCGGCCTGCTCGGAGCCAGCGAGGACGACACGGCACGGCCGCGATCCCGCGCCGCCTGCTCACGTCGCTGTTCGGGGCGGGCCCGCTGCGGGACATCATGACGCGGACCCGGGCCGATCTGCGCCACCGGATCACGCTGCTCCTCGACGAGGAGATGCGCCGGTTCGCAGTCGTGATCGACGCGGTGGGCACGCCGGACGCCGCGGCCAGCCTGCACCTCTACCAGGCGACCTACGCCCTGGAGGTGGCACGGTGAACCCGGCCACGACGGTGCGCAGCGCGCCATATGCGATCCGCGCGAGCGGGGCGAGCCTGTCCGAGCGGCTGAGCGCGCTGGCACGGCTGGTCCAGATCGGCTCCGCCCGGGTGGGGCCGGAAGGGTTCGACGCCGGCCTGATCGCCGACGCGGAGGCGCTGCTGACGAGGGCGGGGGAGCGGCTGCGCCTGTCGTCGCAGCACACCATCGTGGTGCTGGCCGGCGGCACGGGCAGTGGCAAGTCGTCGCTGTTCAACCAGCTTGCCGGGGCACAGTTCTCACCGGCGGGAGTGCTCCGCCCGGTGACCAGGGAGCCGCACGCCTGCGTCTGGGGCATGGAAGGGGCCGGGTCGCTGCTGGACTGGCTGGGAATCGAGCCGCGCCGCCGCTATGCCCGCTCCAGTGCCCTGGAAGAAGGCGAGCGCGCACTCACCGGCCTGCTCCTGGTGGACCTGCCCGACCACGACTCGGTGCTCACCGGCGGGTCCTCCGAGGTGCAGCCCGGCTGGTGGCCCAGGCCGACCTGATGGTGTGGGTGCTCGATCCGCAGAAGTACGCCGACGCCGCGGTGCACAGCCGCTACCTGGTGCCGATGGCCGGGCATTCGTCCGTGATCGCGGCCGCGCTGAACCAGGCCGACCTGCTGACCCCCGAGCAGGCCGAGGACTGCGTTTCTGACCTGCGCCGCCTGCTGGACGCCGAAGGGCTGCACGACGCCAGGGTCCTGGTGACCTCGGCGACCAGCGCGGCAGGCGTCGCCGACCTGCGCAGGGCGCTGATCGAGACGGTCATCGCCAGGCAGGCGGCGCTGCAGCGGATCAGCGCGGACGTGGACACCGTGGCCGCGCGGTTCGATCCCTACGCGGGCGACGACGACGCCCGGGCGCGGGTACGCCCGGCAGCGCCGTGGGCGGCCGCACCTGCGCCGGACGCGGCAACCGGGCCGGACGCGGAGCCCGCGCCGGACGCGGCGGCCGCGCCAGGACGAGCGCCCTGGGAAGCAACCGGGCCGGCGGACGCCGCAGCCGAGCCGGCCGGCGCCGCTCCGGACGCCGCTGATGACGTGGGGCACGGCGCGGTGGAGCCAGCCGGTGACGCCGGCCCGGCGGCAAGGCTTGCCCTGCCCACGGCAGCCAGCGACGCGCTGATCACCGCGTTCGCCGCGGCGGCCGGGTTGAGCGGCGTGGGCCGCGCGCTGCAGAGCGCCAGGGAACTGAAGGCCGTTGACTACGTGGGCTGGCCCGTGGCGTGGCTGGCCGACCGGGTGGCGCGCCGCGACCCGGTGCGCAAGATCCGGCTCGGCGCGCTCTGGGAGGAGTTGCGCGACGTGTCGGCGGGCGCCACCGGTGCGCAGCAGGCGGAGATCGGCAACGCGATCACCGTGCTGGCCGACGAGGCGGGCCACGGCCTGCCCGGGCCCTGGCAGGCCAGCGTCCGCCGGGCCGCCAGGTCCAGAACGGCCGAGGTCCCGGCCGCGCTCGGCACGGCCATCGCGCAGTCCCTGCCCAAGGAGAACAGCGTGGCGCCCTGGTGGCGGGCGGTGGCCGCCTGGCAGGGCCTGCTGCTTGGCGCGGCCGCGGTGGGCCTGGTGTGGCTGGTGGCGATCATCATCCTGGGCGGGTTCGGGGCGGCCCCGCATGCCGCGCTGCTGCTGCGTGACGTCGGCCTGCTGCCGTGGGTCGCGCTGATGGTGGCCGCGATCCTGCTGCTCGGGTGGCTGACCGCCAACGGCTGCATGGCGCTGGTCATCCGCGAGGCCGACCGGGAGCGGGAACAGGTACAGCAGCGGATGCGCGCCGGGATCACCGACGTCGCGCGGCAGTTTGTGCTCGGGCCGGTGGAGCGGGAACTGTCGGAGTTCGCCAGGTTCCACGACGAGCTCGACGGTGGCCCGCGCCGCCAGCTTGCGGTAGCCCCCACCGCAGGACCGAAGGGCCCTGCCGCAGAGCCACGCTGCAGGACCGGAGGGCCCGGCCGCAGGACCGGGGGGGACCCGGCCGCAGGACTGGGCCCCGCCACAGGGTTGACGACCCGCCGCCAGATTGATGCCTCCGCCGCCGCGCTGGAGCCCGCCGGCGGGGAAGCAATCTCGCACTGCTGAGGTTTATTTGTAATGATGTAATCCCAGCAATGGAGATGACGTTTGCCCATGGCCTCCCCGCTTGATGCGTACTCCCAGATCGTGACCGGGGTCGCGGCCGAACTCACCGGCAAGGTGGCTAGCCTGCGCGTGCCCCAGCAGGGCTCGCGGCGGGCCGGTGAGAGCCTCGGTTCCGCGGTCGTCTACACCAGTGACGGCTTCCTGCTGACCAACGCGCATGTGGTCGGCAGCGCAGAGTCCGGCACCGCCTCCTTCGGCGACGGCACCTCGGCGCCCTTCACCACGGTCGGCACGGATCCACTCTCCGACCTCGCGGTGCTGCGGGCCGCCGGGCCGACGCCCTCGCCCGCCACGCTCGGCGAGGCGGACGAACTCGTCGTCGGCCAGCTCGTGGTGGCGGTCGGCAACCCGCTCGGCCTGGCGGGCTCGGTCACCGCGGGCGTGGTGAGCGCCCTGGGCCGGTCGCTGCCCACCCGCAGCGGTTCGGCCGCCCGGCTGATCGAGGACGTGATCCAGACCGACGCCGCGCTGAACCCGGGAAACTCCGGCGGAGCGCTGGCCGACAGCCAGGCCAGGGTGGTGGGGATCAACACGGCGGTCGCCGGGGTGGGCCTGGGCCTCGCCGTCCCGGTCAACGCCACGTCGCGCAAGATCATCTCCGCGCTGATGCAGCACGGCCGGGTGCGGCGCGCCTACCTTGGCCTGGTCAGCGCGCCGGCGCCGATGCCGGCCCAGCAGCAGCAACGCTGGGGCAGGACCAACGGGCTCCGCGTGGTGGAGGTCGTTCCCGGCGGCCCGGCGGCCCGAGCCGGCCTGCGGACCGGCGACCTGCTGCTGACCGCCGCGGGCCAGCCGGTCGAGAAGGCCCAGGACCTGCAGCGGCTGATGTTCGCCGAAGCGATCGGCCGCCCGCTGGCCATCACCGTGTTCCGCAACGGGGCCCTGGTCGACGTCATCGCGGAACCGGCCGAACTCGTCGCCGCCTGAGCTGCGCCCGCCCGTCGCTGTCGCGTCCCCGTGTGCCCAGGGCCTGCCGGTGGCTGGCGTCGCCGCCGGCCTTTCCGGGTCACCGGCGCGCAGTTTCGCACAAAACGATGGTGCCTCCGTCCCCTTGTCCACAGGGCGCGCGGTTTAGCCGTGGCTGTCCACAAGCAGCGAGTGCCCGGTGGCCCTGGCTGCCGTGGCGGACGAGCGTGGAGAGCAGCCGGCGTCCGTTCAGGCCGCCGGCCGGAAGGGGCACATGCTCCCCGCGATGACAGGGAGGACCGAGATGATCCACGACGCACAGGTGAACCTGGCCGGGTACGTGGCCACCGACCCCAAGTTCAAGAAGGTCGCCGGTGATACCTCGTCCGCGAAGCTGCGGGTCGCGTACACCTCACGCCGCCGGGACAAGGAGACCGGCGACTGGACCGACGGGCCCACCTCGTTCGTGAACGTCCAGTGCTGGCGGACGCTGGCCGACAACGTGCGCATGTCCGTGCACAAGGGGGAACCGGTGCTGGTCATGGGCCGTCTGCAGATCAGGCGCTTCGAGGACGCCGAGGGCGCGCCCAGGACCGCGGTGGAGATCGAGGCGACGTCCGTCGGCCACGACCTGACCCGGGGTGTTGCCCAGTTCTCGCGTACCCGGTGGCACGCGGCCACGGCGGCGGCCGAAGCCGCGGCACTGCCGCCCGGTGCGCCCAGGCCCGAGGACGGCGCCGAGCCCGCGGACGGCGCGGAACTCACCGGCGAACCCGGGGAAAGGCCGGGCACGGCAACGGACGGCGGGGACGGGGTGATCGACGAGCGTGCCGTGGCGGAGTTCGCCAGGGAACTCACCGAGTCACTCGGCGCACGCGGCGCGGCAGGCCCGGCCACGGACACCGGCCAGGCAGCCGGGCCAGAGGCCGACCCCGAAGGCGAGGCCGACGTGAGCGTCCCCGCCTGACCGGCCCGGACCGCTCCGGCAGCCCAGCGCCGGTCGCGGCTGGCCCGGCCCGGTCCCGGCGGCCGGCTTGCCCGGCGTGGGTGGTGGCCGTGGCCCGGCGGCTGGCCCGGCCCGGTCCCGGCGGCCGGCTCGGCTGGCCAGGGTGGCCGGCGTAGCCCGGTCCCGGGCGGCCGGTCCCGGGCGGCGGCCAGGGTGAGGGGCCGGCCAGGCGAACAGTGCCTGCGGGGCTTCCGGTTCGTCCGATCCGGGTGGCTGGAGCCCCTACGCTGGAGGCATGCCCGAGTTCATCTACCAGATGCGTGCTGTGCGGAAGGCGCACGGCGACAAGGTCATCCTCGACGGCGTCACGCTGGCGTTCCTGCCCGGCGCGAAGATCGGCGTCGTGGGGCCCAATGGCATGGGGAAGTCGACCCTGCTGCGCATGATGGCAGGCGTGGAGCAGCCTTCCAACGGGGAGGCGAGGCTGATGCCTGGCTTCACGGTCGGGCTGCTGGCCCAGGAGCCCGAACTGGACGACAGCCTCACGGTGCTCGGCAACGTGGAGCAGGGCGTCGCGGACGTCAAGGCGCTGCTGGAGGAGTACAACCTGGTCGCCGAGAAGATGGCGACCGACTACTCCGACGACCTGCTCGCCGAGATGGGCAAGCTGCAGGAGCAGCTCGACCACCGGAATGCCTGGGACCTCGACAGCCAGGTCGAGCAGGCCATGGACGCGCTGCGGTGCCCGCCGCCCGACGCCGAGGTGGACGTGCTGTCCGGCGGCGAGCGGCGCCGGGTCGCGCTCTGCGCCCTGCTGCTCGCACAGCCGGACCTGCTGCTGCTCGACGAGCCGACCAACCATCTGGACGCCGAGAGCGTGCTCTGGCTGGAGCAGCACCTGGAGAAGTACGCGGGCACGGTGGTGGCGGTCACCCACGACCGGTACTTCCTGGACAACGTGGCGCAGTGGATCCTGGAGCTTGACCGCGGCCACGCCTACCCCTACGAGGGCAACTACTCGACCTACCTGGAGACGAAGGCCGGACGGCTGAAGATCGAGGGGCAGAAGGACGCCAAGCGCCGCAAGCTGCTCGAAGACGAGCTGGAGTGGGTCCGGTCGAGCCCGCGGGCGCGCCAGGCCAAGAGCCGGGCGCGGCTGCAGCGGTACGAGGAGATGGCCGCCGAGGCCGACGCACGCCGCAAGGTCGACTTCGAGGAGATCCAGATTCCGCCGGGTCCCCGGCTCGGCCGCCAGGTCGTGGAGACCCACGAGCTGGCCAAGGGGTTCGGCGACCGGATGCTGATCGAGGACCTGAGTTTCTCCCTGCCGCAGGGCGGCATCGTCGGCATCATCGGGCCGAACGGCGTGGGCAAGACCACCCTGATGAAGATGATCATCGGGGACGAGCAGCCGGACTCGGGCAGCATCACGGTCGGCAACACCGTCGAGATCTCCTACGTGGACCAGAACAGGTCCCGCATCGCCCCGGACAAGAACGTCTGGGAGGTCATCTCCGACGGCGAGACCTCGATCCGGGCGGGCAAGACCGAGATCCCGAGCCGCGCCTACGTGGCCGCTTTCGGGTTCAAGGGTTCCGACCAGCAGAAGCCGGCCGGCGTGCTCTCCGGCGGCGAGCGCAACCGGGTGAACCTCGCGCTCACCCTGAAGCAGGGGGGCAACCTCCTGCTGCTGGACGAGCCCACCAACGACCTTGACGTGGAGACGCTGTCGTCGCTGGAGAACGCCCTGCTCGACTTCCCCGGCTGCGCCGTGATCACCAGCCACGACCGGTGGTTCCTGGACCGGGTCGCCACCCACATCCTGGCCTGGGAAGGCGGCGCGTCGTGGTTCTGGTTCGAGGGCAACTTCGAGGGCTACGAGAAGAACAAGGTCGAGCGGCTCGGCGCCGAGGCCGCCCGCCCGCACCGCGTGACCTACCGCAAGCTCACCCGCGGGTAACCGGGAGCGCCGGCGCATGACGACCTACGGGCTGCTGATCTTCGATGGCGTTGAGGAACTCGACGTCCACGCCCGCGCCGTGCGCCGTTCCATCCAGTACGAGCCCGCACCGCCGTATCTGGCTGACGAGCCAGGGGGAACCTGACTCGCCCCGGCCTGTGCGTGCCACAGGGAGCGGGAGCCAGCGCCGGCCGCCGTGCGGTCAGGCCGGGGTCAGGCCGAGGTCAGCGCCGCCGGACTCACGCGGCCGGTTGACCAGGCTGTCCGCGGCCATGACGAGGTAATCCCACAACTGGGCGTCGAGCGCCGGATCGAGTCCCACCTCGTCCAGGGCCGCGCGCATGTGGCGCAGCCACGCGTCGCGCTCCGCTTCCCCGATGGCGAAGTGCGCGTGGCGCATGCGCAGCCGGGGATGCCCGCGGAGTTCGTCGTAGCTGCGCGGGCCGCCCCAGTACTGCATGAGGAACAGCCGCAGGTGCTCCTCGGCGGGGCCAAGATTCTTGCTCGGGTACACCGGCCGAAGCTCCGGATCGGCGGCAACGCCCTGGTAGAAGACGTGCACCAGGCGGCGGAAGGTCTCCTCGCCGCCGACCGCCTCGTAGAAGCTGGCCGGTTCTGCAGTCGTGTTCATAGCTGGCGTCCAGGGTACGTGGCCCGGCGCCTGGTGATGCGCTGCCCACCGCGATTACTAAGGGTGATAGTTACCAGACGGACACAGTTTTGCTCTAACATTGCAGACCCGGCTGTCCTATATGCAACATGCACTAAGGCTTTGGGCTCTATGTGCATGTCGCACACTCGCCAGCGCAATGTCTAATTCACAGATTCCGATTCTCGCTGAGCGACTCTCAAGTTACATTGATTCAGATATCACCCGGCCGGGGACGGGCCAGCGTCGAAGGAGAGGGGCCCGGTATGTTGCAAGGCGCCGACGAGCTCTCACGCCCTGACGAGCACACCGACCACACGCATCTGCCGCTCGCGCCATCGCACTCCCGGGTCGTCACCCCCCGAATGGCCGTCACCGGCACCATCATCCCCAGTGGCGCCATCCCTGCCACCCTCATCCGCACCATTGCCCCCGCTGGCGGAGGCCCCTGCGGGCGCTGATCGGCGGAGGCTCCCGCGGGCGCTGATCTGGCGGAGGCTTCCGCGGGCGCTGATCTGGCGAGGCTTCGCGGCGCTGGCGGCGGAGGCTTCTGCGGGCGCTGATCTGGCGGAGGCTCCCGCGGGCGCTGATCTGGTGGCGCGGCTGGCCGGCGGAGATGCGCGGCAGGAGTTCGTGGTCGCGCGGGAGACCCGCGCCGCCGGGCTGGTCGGCGGGCTGAACACCGCGCAGATCGCGGCGGAGATCCACGACCGGTGCGCGCCGCTCGCCGGGACCAGCCGGATCCGTGCCTACCGCCAGGCGCTCGGCGTCTCACTGGCCGATGTCGTCGCCCAGATACGTGCCTGGTACGCGAGCGAGGGCCGGCCAGCCCCGCGGTTCAGCGAGACGCTGCTGTCCGCCTACGAGAGCGGGCAGAAGCGCCCCGGCCCTGAGTACCTGCACTACCTGTGCGCCGTGTACCGGGCCGAGCCGTCCGACCTGGGGTATCCCGGCCAGTGCTTCTGCGGGCGGCCGCACCGCGCCGGGCCGGGGGCCCACCCGGTCGGCCAGGTCGCCTGCACAGCCGGGCGCGGCCTTCGGTGACGCACACGACCGGGGGACGGGCTCGGCCGGAGGCGGCCTACCTGCGGGGCCGCCCTGCGGCCGGGGCAGCCCCGGTGCCCGTGCCGGACGATTGCTTCGGCTTCCCGGCCGATCCACGTGAGGCCGAGGACGACGACGACGTGCTCCGCCGGGCCCAGCTGCGGATGATCGCGGACGCGGCCCGGGGTGGACAGCCAGTTCCTCGGCGCCGTGGAACGCATCCGGCGCCGGATGGACGACGCGCTGGTGGGCGGCGACGGTCTCGGCCACGATGCTGGACCAGTGGGAGGAGACCACCGCCGACTACGGCATCCAGTACCTCACCGTCCCGCCGCTGCGGCTGCTCTGCGACGTGCTGCTGGACTTCGGCGACGTGCGCCGGATGTGCGAGCACCGGCAGCCGCTCGACTTCAGCGAGCGGCTGTGCCGGCTTGCGGCGCAACTCGCCGGGCTGGCAGGCATGATCATGATCGATGTGGGCCACCAGCGGCTGGCCAGGTCCTTCTTCCGCACCGCGCGGACCGCGGCGAGACGAGACCGGCGACCGGCAGCTCCGGGCCTGGATAGCGGTACGCGAGGCACTCGTCCCGCTGTACTACGGCGACCCGGCCGAGGCGGTCGCGCTGGCCCGGGCCGGGGCGGGCCTGGCCGGGCGCAACGTGTGCGTCGCCGCCGCGATGGCCCCCGTCTGGAGGCCCGGGCACTTGCCAGGGTGGCGGCCCGGCGCGGCGGCACCGCCAAGCCGCAGGGGCTGCGGCGCGTATCCGCCCTGCTCGACAGCGCCCACGAGGCCCTGTCCCGGCTTCCCGCCACCGACCGCGGCGACACCGCCTTCGGCTACACCGAGCGCCAGTTGCTCTTCCACGAGGGCGACACGCTGGTCACGCTGGCCCATCAGCAGGGCGCGGAGAAGGCCCTGACGCGTGCCCTGCGGCTGTACTCCACGGAGGAGGTGCTGGACCGGTCGCTGACCACGCTGGGCCTGGCCCGGTGCCGGCTGGAGGCCGACGAGCCGGAGGAGGCGCTGCGGCTGAGCAAGGAGACATTGTTCGCCGTGCCGCGCGAGCACCGCTCCGAGATCATGGTGCGCGCGGCGCGGTCGCTGGGCGACTCCGTGGCCGGGCGGCACGGCGAGTTCCGCGCGGTGCGCGAATACCGGGAGGCACTGGCCACGGCTTGAAGAGGGCCGGGCAGGCCGGCGAGGCGCAGGCGGACGGCGGCTGGAGACCGCCGGCCCGGCGCCCCCCGCGCCGCCGGCCCAGCGGCCTCCGGCCCGCCCCCGCTATCCCGGGGCTCACGCGATCCGTAATCAAAAAGTAGTACAAACCAGACATCGAGGCGGCTGAATCTCACAAAATGTCACCGGCAGGGCCAGCCCTCGGTGCGCAGTGCACGGCGGAGGCCAGTGCTTGAACCGGATGGCGGTTACGACCGCCCGGGCGGCCGAGGCTGCACGAAGGTGGGTGGCCGGGGCACCGTGGCGGCGGCCCGGCCGGTGCCGGCGGCCCGGGGCATGTGGCGGGATTTGATGCCGTGCCAGGTGTTAGAGCGCTGCGGCCGCGCCCGTTAGGCTGTGCTTGGCAGAGCACACCAGGCGGGAGGCGGCGTGCGACGGGTATTGCTGCTCAACGTGACGTATGAACCGCTGACCACGGTCGGCCTGCGCCGCGCGGTGTGCCTGGTCCTGGGGGACAAAGCCGAGGTTGTGCACGACGATTCGGAGGGTGCCTTGCTGCGCTCCTCCTCGCTTGTGCTTGCGATGCCCTCGGTCATCAGGCTGCGCCGCTACGTCCGGGTGCCGCACCGTAGCCGGATCCCGCTCACCCGCGGTGCGCTCATGCGCCGGGACAACTACCAGTGCGCCTATTGCAGCCGCCGGGCCGAGACCATCGACCACGTGGTGCCGCGCAGCCGGGGCGGCGCGCACACCTGGGAGAACTGCGTCGCCTCCTGCATGCGGTGCAATCACAGCAAGAGCGACCGGCTGGTGGAGGAACTCGGCTGGACGCTGCGCTGCGCTCCGACGTGCCGCGCGGGCCGCACTGGCGGCTGATCGGGGCCATGTACGACGGCGACCCGCAGTGGGCCGCCTACCTGGTCGAGCCGAACGCCGCCTACCCGGAGCTCGCCGTGCGCGGCCTCGGCAGCTCCGTGCCGCGCTCGCGAGCCCGGGGCCGAGCCCTCGCCCCCACGATCCGGACCGGTCGGCAGCTCAACGTCCACCTGGTTGGGCCGCCGTCCAGTTCCCTGCGGCGCCGAGCCCCGGACCCACGGCCCCGGTGGTCGGCGGCCTGTTCACGGCAGCACCGTGCCCGGCGCACGCGCCGGCGGTCCCAGTCCCGGGGGCCTTCGGCGGCCGCCTCCCACTTCTGCTCGATCTTGCCGAAGTGCCAGACGGCCAGGGCGACGATCCACGTGACGACGAACACGCCGACGATCACGAAGCCGGCCTTGTTGATGCTGAAGCCGCCCATGAAGGCCCAGAACCCGCCGCCGAGCCGGTACTCCTGCCCGATCAGGCCGAGGATCTCCACGGTGCCGATGAAGAAGGCGACGAACACCGACAGCGCGGTGATCGTGATGTTGTAGTAGACCTTGCGGATCGGGCGGGCGAACGCCCAGTCGTAGGCGAAGTTCATGAAGCACCCGTCGGCGGTGTCGAACAGGCACATCCCGGCGGCGAACAGGATCGGCAGCGACAGGATCGCGTAGAACGGCAGGCCGCTGACGACCGCCGAGCCGGCCAGCACCAGCAGCGCGACCTCGGTGGCGGTGTCGAACCCGAGCCCGAACAGCACGCCGACCGGGTAGATCTTCCACGGGGTGTCCACCCTGCGGGCCAGCGGGCCGAGGATCCGGTTCATCAGGCCGCGCTTGGCGAGCTGCTCCTCAAGCTCCTCGTCGTCGTAGGCACCCCGGCGCATCTCGCGGAAGACCTTGACGATGCCGGCCAGGACGATCACGTTGAGCGCGGCGATGAGGTAGAGGAAGGTCCCCGATACCCCGGTGCCGATGATCCCGGTCACGTTGTGCAGCCCGGAGTGGCCGTTGCGGACCTGGCTGTCCAGCGCGCGGATGCCGAAGTTCAGCAGCACGGCGAGCGCGAAGACGACCGAGGAATGGCCCAGCGAGAAGAAGAAGCCGACCGACAGCGGCCGCTTGCCCTCGCCCACCAGCTTGCGGGTGGTGTTGTCGATGGCCGCGATGTGGTCGGCGTCGAACGCGTGCCGCATGCCCAGCGTGTAGGCGAGGAACCCGGTGCCCAGCCCGAAGATCTCGGTCTTGCTGATGTGGTAGTGCCCGCTCAAGGCCAGGGCCAGCATCCCCCAGCCGAGCACGTGCAGCCCGACCACGGCCCCGGCCATGCCGCCCACCCGGCCCCACTCGCCGGGGGTCAGTGCCGCCCTGATGCGCCGGGCCCGGGCTTGCACGGTGACCATCGGCCGATCGACCCCCTTAGCGTCAGCGGATAAGACGCACTCTAGGGAAGATGCAAATTAGTCGCAATAGCAACAGGTATGTGGCTGACTCCGGCGGCGGGCCGGGTGTTACCTTCGCTTCCAGGCGGCCGCCCGCGCGAGCACGCGGCCGGCCTGCGCCCCCGCCAGGGAACGAGCGGCAGGAGAGCACCGCATGCAGCGCGACATCTTCACCAGCGAGCACGACGACTTCCGCGCCATGGTCCGCGCCTTCATCGCGAAGGAGGTCACCCCCTACCACGAGAAGTGGGAGGCGGACCGGATGGTCTCCCGGGACGTGTGGCTGGCCGCCGGCCGCGCCGGGCTGCTGGGCATCGAGATCGATGAGAAGTACGGCGGCGGCGGGGTGCCGGGACTACCGCTACTACCTGATCCTCGACGAGGAACTGGCCATCGGGCCGGGCGCCACCGGGCCCGGGTTCGCCGTGCACAACGACATCAACGGCCCGTACATCCAGCGCCTGGCCACGCCGGAGCAATGCGAGCGGTGGCTGCCCGGCTACTGCTCGGGCGAGCTGATCACGGCCATCGCGATGACCGAGCCGGGCGCGGGCAGCGACCTGCAGGGGATGCGCACCACCGCGGTCCGCGACGGCGATCACTACGTGCTCAACGGGTCGAAGACCTTCATCTCCAACGGCCAGCTCTGTGACCTGGTGATCGTCGCGGCCCGGACCGATCCGGAGGCCGGGTACCGGGGGATCAGCCTGCTGATGGTGGAGCGCGGGATGCCCGGCTTCGAGCGCGGCCGCAACCTGGACAAGGTCGGCATGCACGCCCAGGACACCTCGGAGCTGTTCTTCCACGACGTCCGGGTCCCGGTGGGCAACCTGCTCGGCGAGGAAGGCGGCGGGTTCGTCGCGCTGATGCAGAACCTGCCCAGGGAGCGGCTCGCCATCGGCGCCACGGCACTGGCCGGCGCCGAGGCGGTGTTCGACCAGACGCTTGGCGTACTGCAAAGAAACGAGAGGCTTTCGGGCGGCCCATCGGCAGGTTCCAGCACAACCGGTTCGTCCTGGCCGAGATCGCGACCGAGCTCGCGGTGGCGCGGGCGTTCACCGACAAGGCGGTGCTTGAGCACAACGCGGGCAGGCTGTCGGTCGAGGACGCGGCGATGGTCAAGTGGTGGAACACCGAGCTGTGCAACCGGGTGGTGGACCGGTGCGTGCAGCTGCACGGCGGGTACGGCTACATGCGTGAGTTCCCGGTGGCCCGGGCGTTCACCGACAGCAGGGTGCAGACGATCTTCGGCGGCACGACCGAGATCATGAAGGAGATCATCGGCCGCGACCTCGGCCTGTGACGCCGGGCCGCTATGACGGTCTGCCGCAGAATTGGCCGTACCCTGTCATAGAGCCGCTGATCGGGCGCAGGACGGAGCACTCAGCGTGGCAGAGCCGGATCGCGAGCTGGTCATCCCCGAGGGCGGGTTCTGGCCCGCCCCGGAGATTCCGCAGCCGAACATCTACCCGATGGAATGGCGGGTGGAGACCGACAAGCTCGCCGCCATCTACGAGAAGTCCAAGCGCGTCGCCTGGAACCCGGCCGACCTGCCGTGGGACGGGCTGCGGGCCGAGGACTTCACGCGCCGAGCAGCGGCTCGGCATCATGTACTGGTTCTCCGTGCTGGCCAACTTCGACGCCTCCGGGCCCGCCGTGTTCGCCCGTGCCACCATCCACGCGTTCGAGCAGCACGAGGAGGACCCGGTCCGCAAGTGCTTCTTCTCGATCACCCGGGACGAGATGAACCACGAGGAGTGCTGCCAGCGCACGCATCGCCGCGGCTGTGGCCGGGCGGCCCGCTGGACTGGCAGCCGGCCACGCCGCTGGAGCAGGCCGCGCACAACAACATCGGCTGGCTGTACCACAACGGCGGCCGGTACTGGACCGGCTACAACAAGGCGGTCGGCAAGTACTCGCTGCCGGTGCTGTTCACCAGCTTCATGATGGGCGAGATGGCCGCGTCCACGCTGTTCCGCGGCATGGCGTCGGGCACCACGCACCCGGTGTTCTCGGAGATGTTCCAGCGGATCGGCCGGGACGAGTCGCGCCACCTGCAGATCTGCATGACGATCCTGGAGAACGAGTGGCCGGGCCTCACCGAGGACGTCAAGGACCTGATCACCCGGCAGCTGCGGGCCGGCTTCATCTTCCTCTCGATGATCCTCTGGGAGCCGCCGGACGGGTTCTGGGAGCTGCCGCCGTACTTCATGGCCAACCACCGGATGCTGATGAGCCACGCCCGCGACGGGCGGCCTCGGCGTGCTGTCCTACGAGGAGCAGGCGGAGAACTGGCGGGTGGCCATCGCCCGGGTCCGCGCGATCGTGACCCGGTGGGGCATCGCGTTCCCGGCCATCCCGGAACTGGACATCGAGGGCGTCGACGTGGCCGACGACATCAACCCCGAGGACATCATCCCGGTCTTCTGAGCCCGGCCACGCCCGGGGGCTCACGGCAGGCACGCATTCTGTGAACCGTTGGTAACGCGACGGCGCCGATCTGCGATTCACGAGGTAGACGCGGCCGACGTGGGTACCCCCGAGCTCACGTCGTCCGCGTCTTCACGTGCCCGGGTCGCGCGCGCACCGGTAGCTTTCATCTATGACCGAGACTCAGCAGGCGTCCGCGGGCCAGGCCGGCGGTGTCCCCCGGGGCGGGGCACCCTTCGGCCGGATGCTGACCGCGATGATCACGCCGTTCACCGCCGACGGCGCACTTGACACCGACGGGGCCGCCCGCCTCGCCACCTACCTGGTCGACGACATGCGCAACGACGGCCTGGTCATCAGCGGGACCACCGGCGAGTCGCCGACCACCACCGACGCAGGAGAAAGACCGCCTGCTGCGCGCGGTCATCGAGGCGGTGGGCGACCGCGCCGACGATCGTGGCCGGGGCCGGCACCAACGACACCGCGCACACCATCGAGCTGGCCCGGCAGGCGGAACGGGCGGGCGCGGACGGGCTGCTGCTCGTCACGCCGTACTACAACAAGCCGCCCCAGGAAGGCCTGGTCGCGCACTTCACCGCCGCCGCGGACGCGACCGGGCTGCCGTGCATGCTCTACGACATCCCCGGCCGCACCGGCATGGCGATCAAGACCGAGACCCTGATCCGGCTGGCCCAGCACCCGCGGATCGTCGCGGTCAAGGACGCCAAGGGCGACTTCGGCGCGACCTCCCAGGTGATGGCCGCGACGGACCTGGTCTTCTACAGCGGTGACGACATCCTCAACCTGCCGTGGCTGTCGGTCGGCGCGGCCGGGTTCGTCAGCGTGGTCGGCCACGTGGTCGGCGACAGGCTGCACGAGATGATCGACGCCTACCGCGCGGGGCGGGTCGCCGAAGCCAGGGACGATCCACCTCGAAGTGCTGCCGGTCATCATCGGGATCATGACCCGCACCCAGGGCGCGATCATGGCGAAGGCCGCGCTCCGCCTGCTGGGGCTGCCCGGCGGGGTGAACCGGCCGCCGCTCGTCGACGCCACGCCGGCCCAGATCGAGCAGTTGCGCACCGATCTGGCTGGCAGGTGGCGTGAAGCTGCCGGGGACCGTGGCTGAGCACCCGCAGCCGCCGGGCAGGCAGCGGGGCCGCCAGGTGAGCCACCCGCACCCCGATCTCGGCCGCCCGCCCCGCCTGCCCAGGAACGGCCTGCGCATCATCGGGCTCGGCGGCCTCGGTGAGATCGGCCGGAACATGACGGTGTTCGAGCACGCCGGGCGCCTGCTGATCGTGGACTGCGGCGTGCTGTTCCCCGAGCCCGACCAGCCCGGCGTGGACCTGATCCTGCCCGACTTCACCAGCCTGGAAGAGCGCTACGACCTCATCGAGGCCGTCGTGATCACCCACGCCCACGAGGACCACATCGGCGCCATCCCCTATCTGCTGCGGGAGCGCGCGGACATCCCGCTGATCGGCTCCAAGCTGACGCTCGGCCTGATCGGCGGCAAGCTCGCCGAGCACCGGATGACGCCGCAGACCGTCGAGGTCGGCGACGGGGCACGGCAGTCGTTCGGCCCGTTCGAGCTGCGAGTTCCTCGCGGTCAACCACTCCATCCCGGACGCGCTCGCGGTCGCCATCAGGACCCGGGCGGGCACGGTCCTGCACACCGGCGACTTCAAGATGGACCAGCTTCCGCTGGACGGGCGGCTGACCGACCTCGGCGGGTTCGCCCGGCTCGGCGGCGAGGGCGTGGACCTGCTGATGGCGGACTCCACCAACGCCGAGGTGCCCGGGATCGTGACGCCCGAGCGCGACATCGCCCCGGTGCTGGCCGACATCTTCGCCGCCGCCAAGCAGCGGATCATCGTGGCCTGCTTCGCCAGCCACGTGCACCGCGTGCAGCAGGTGCTGGACACCGCGGCGGCGCACGGGCGCAAGGTGGCGTTCGTCGGCCGGTCCATGGTGCGCAACATGGGGGTCGCCCGCGACCTGGGCTACCTGCGGATCCCGGTGGTGCCCGGCGGCCTCATGGTGGACCTCAAGGAGGCCGAGGAACTGCCGCCCGACCGGATCGTGCTCATCTCCACCGGCTCGCAGGGCGAGCCGATGTCGGCGCTGTCGCGGATGGCCGGGCGGGACCACCCGATCCGGGTGGCCGAGGGCGACACGGTGATCCTGGCCTCCTCGCTGATCCCGGGCAACGAGACCGCCGTGTACCGGGTGATCAACGCGCTGACCCGGTGGGGCGCCCAGGTCGTGCACCGGGGCAACGCGCTGGTGCACGTCTCCGGGCACGCGTCCGAGGGCGAACTGCTCTACGTGCTGAACCTGGTGCGCCCGAGCAACTTCATGCCGGTGCACGGGGAGTGGCGGCACCTGCGCGCGCACGCCCGGCTCGGCGTCGCTGACCGGGGTGGCCGAGGACAACATCGTGATCGCCGAGAACGGCATGGTCGTCGACCTGGTGGACGGCAAGGCCGCGGTCTCCGGCGCGGTCCCGTGCGGCTACGTGTACGTGGACGGCCTGTCGGTCGGCGAGGTGACCGAGACCTCGCTGAAGGACCGGCGCATCCTCGGTGACGAGGGATTCGTCTCGATCGTCGTGGTGGTCGACAACACCACCGGCAAGCTGGCCGCCCCGCCGGAGATCCACGCCCGGGGCTCGGGGATCGACGACGCGGCGTTCGGCGCGGTGATCCCGCGGATCGAGGAGGCGCTGGCGGCCGCCGCGGCCGACGGCATCAACGACTCCCGCCAGCTCGGCCAGCTGGCACGGCGGACCGTCGGCCGGTGGGTGAACGAGAACTACCGGCGCCGTCCCATGATCATCCCGGTGGTGGTGGACGTCTGACCGGGCCCCGGAGCCCGGGGGAGGCGGTTAAGCCGAGCGCGAGACACGCGGCGTGTCTTTCGCCCGGATACGGGAGTACTGGTTACCGTGGTCATCATGGCGACCCGTGTCCCCAAGACTGGTGGGTCTAAGGGCCGTGTGTCGCAGGGCGGCGCACGCCCGCAGGGCCGTACGGCCACCCGGCCACGGCCCGCGGGCACCTCGCCGCGCGCCCGGGCCAGCAGCAACACCCGGGCGCCGGCCGGGGCAAGGGCAAGCCGCCGAAGGGGCGCAGCCGCGGCGGCGAACCAGCGCGGCAGGGCGGGCGCCCGCAGCGCCGGCAGCCGTCCAGCAACGGGTTCCTGATCCTGTTCGGGTGGCTTGCCCAGGCCATCGCCGGCCTGTGGATGCTGGTCGCGCACGCGGCCGGCTTCGCCGCGCGGGGCCTGGGCCGCAGCGCCGCCGACCTGGACCCGATGCACCGCAGGGACGGCGTCGGCCTCGCCTTCCTCGGCGCGGCCGTGGTCGTCGCGGCCACCACCTGGTGGCATCATGCACAATGTCGCCGGCAGGCTGATGACCAACGTGGTCCGCGGCGGGTTCGGCTCGATGGCCTGGCTGCTGCCGATCCTGCTCGCCCTGCTCGCCTGGCGTTACCTGCGGCACCCGGACCGGAACGCGGAGACCGGGCGGATCGTCATCGGCGGGTCTGGCGCTGATCGTGGGCGCGCTCGGCCTGGTGCACATCGCGCACGGCACCCCGTCGCCGGCCGACGGCGCGGGGGCGATCAGGCCGCCGGCGGCTTCATCGGCTTCTTCGCCTCGGCCCCGCTGGTCGCGGCGGTCACCCCCTGGGTCGCGGCCCCGCTGCTCGCGCTGGTCTGCGGGTTCGGCCTGCTGGTGATCACCGGCACCCCGCTGCACCGGGTGCCGGAACGCCTCGCCGGGCTGCGCGGCGTCCCGCGGCGAGGACGCGGCGGAGGCGGGGAGACAGACGGCCACGTCGGGCCGCGCCGGGCGCAAACGGCCCGCGGCCATCGAGGCGGGCGATCACGTCAAGCCGTACGACACCCCGATGCTGGGCGGCACCGTCGGCGCGGCGGGTTCCGGCGGCCCGCGGGGCAAGGGCCCGGTGCTGGAGGAACCGTCCCGGCCCGCGGCGCGTGGCCGCCGCCGAACTGGAGGGTGCCGGGGACGAGGGCCTGCTCGAAGCGCTGGGCTTCGGGCGCAGCGGCGACCGGCCGCAAACCGGGTCAGCCGCTGGAGCACCTGGGGCCGGTCAAGGCCGAGCAGCTCACGCTCGCCGGGGCCAGCGATGCCAGCTACACGCTGCCGCCCGCCGCGCTGCTGAAGCCCGGGACCGCGCCCAAGGCACGGACCGGGGTCAACGACACGGTGGTGCGCGCCCTGACCGAGGTGCTCGAGCAGTTCGACGTGGATGCCCAGGTCACCGGGTTCACCCGCGGGCCGACGGTGACCAGGTATGAGATCGACCCTGGGCCCGGCCGTCAAGGTGGAGCGGGTCACCCAGCTCACCAGGAACATCGCGTACGCGGTGAAGAGCGCGGACGTGCGGATCGTGTCGCCGATCCCCGGCAAGTCGGCGATCGGGGTGGAGATCCCCAACGCCGACCGCGAAATCGTCAGCCTGGGCGACGTGCTCCGCTCGCCGGTCGCGCTGTCCGACCACCATCCGATGGTGGTCGGCCTGGGCAAGGACGTCGAGGGCGCCACGGTCATCGCCAACCTCGCGAAGATGCCTCACATTTTGATTGCCGGCGCCACGGGCGCGGGCAAGGCACTTGCCCTTGACACCCCCATCCCCACCCCGCGCGGCTGGACGACCATGGGTGACGTGCAGGTGGGCGACCGGGTCTTCGACGAGAACGGCGCGCCCTGCCTGGTGACCGGGGCAACCCCCGTCATGGAGGGGCGGCCGTGTTACGAGGTCGAATTCTCCGACGGCACCGTGATTGTGGCGGACGCAGAGCATCTGTGGCAGACCGAGACAGCGGCGGGACGTCAGCAGCGTGCCCGGCCACCGCATGGTGCTCCCCACTGGCCTGTGGCGGATGTCGCTCGGGTCGCCGAGCGTGCAGCCGGGGTGCTTGGCGAACCAGACCGGCTCATCGGCACCGCAGAGGCGATAGCCGACGTTGGTGATCAGTTCCGGAATGCGGTTTACCGGGCCGCCATGTCCCTTCCCAAGGAGGGACGTGTCATCCGGCCGACGTACCGCCGAGCGGGGCGCGATGTCGGGTTCTGGGCGCCGGCGTACTCCCGTCAGCTCCTCTACAAGACGCTCGTGGAACGCATTAGTGCACCCGCCGGCGCGAGCCGCGTTCGCCCGGCTGACGCCGGACCGGTGACTACCGCCCAGATCGCAGCGTCGCTTCGCCGTTGGGGGCGGTTCAATCATTCGGTCGCGCTGTGTGGGCCGCTCCAGTACCTGGAGCGGGACCTGCCTGTGGCTCCCTACACGTTTGGCTGCTGGCTCGGCGACGGGGGCACGATGACCGCCGGGTTCACGTGTGCCGACAAGGAGATCCTGGAACACATCCGCGACGACGGGTACGTGGTCACCCAGCACGCCAGCACCCGGATGCAGTACACGATTTCCAACCGTCCCGAGCGCGAGCGGCGTATCGCTGAAGCGCTCGCCCTGGCGGCTCAGGGAATGAGCGTGGAGCGGGCAGCGCGTCATGCAGGAGTCGGCCTCTCGGCCGTGCTTCGCGCAGCCAATGGCTGCTTCTCGCAGGGACGAAGAGGCACATTCGTCCCGTCCGCGCCGCCCCAGGAGCGCTACCGGACGCTAAGCAGAATCTTCCGGGAGCTTGGGCCCAAGCACATCCCGGAGCAGTATCTGCGTGCATCCGTCACGCAGCGCCGTGCCTTGCTCGCCGGGCTGCTCGACACGGACGGCTACTGCAGCCCTCGTGGAACGGTCGAGTTCACGGCCACCAACCGGGACCTTGCCTATGGAGTCTTGGAGTTGGTGCTTGGCCTCGGATATAAAGCGACGCTTAGGACCAAGCGCTGTGACGGCCGCTTTGAGAGCACGTCAACCGCCTACACGGTTGGCTTCACCCCGCAGGAGCCGGTGTTCCGGCTAAGCCGGAAACTGGCACGGCAGGGCTTCGCCAGCCCAGGCAGCACCGCGCGGCGACGGTACATCGTTGATGTGCGCCCGATCGACTCGGTGCCGGTCCGCTGCATTGCGGTCAGCAGCCCTAGCCGGATGTATCTGGCCAGCCGCTCGTGCATCCCCACGCACAACTCGACGTGTGTGAATGGGCTGATCACGTCGATCCTGCTGCGGGCCACGCCGGATGACGTGCGGATGATCCTGATCGACCCCAAGCGCGTCGAGCTGGCGATCTACCAGGGCATCCCGCACCTGATCACGCCGATCATCACCAGCCCGAAGAAGGCCGCCGAGGCGCTGGGCTGGGTCGTCGGGGAGATGGACCGGCGCTATGACGACCTGGCCGCGTCCGGGTTCCGGCACATCGACGACTTCAACAAGGCGGTCCGCGCGGGCAAGCTCACCCCGCCGCCGGGCAGCGAGCGCATCTACCTGCCGTACCCGTACCTGCTGGTGATCGTCGACGAGCTGGCCGACCTGATGATGATCGCGCCGCGCGACGTGGAAGACGCCGTGGTCCGGATCACCCAGCTCGCCCGGGCGGCCGGCATCCACCTGGTGCTCGCCACCCAGCGGCCGTCGCGTGGACGTGGTGACCGGGCTGATCAAGGCCAACGTGCCGTCCCGGCTGGCGTTCGCCGCCGCGAGCGCCGACCGACAGCCGGGTCATCCTGGACCAGGTCGGTGCGGAGAAGCTCATCGGCCAGGGCGACTCGCTGTTCCTGCCGATGGGGGCGAGCAAGCCGCTGCGGCTGCAGAACGCCTTCGTCACCGAGAAGGAGATCCGGGCGATCGTCGCGCACTGCCAGCAAGCAGGGCCAGCCGGTCTACCGTGAGGACGTCGCCGTGCCCGAGGGCAAGACGCGCGAGATCGACGCGGACATCGGCGACGACCTCGACCTGCTCGTCCAGGCCGCCGAACTCGTGGTCAGCACCCAGTTCGGCTCCACCTCGATGCTGCAGCGCAAGCTGCGGGTCGGCTTCGCCAAGGCCGGCCGGCTGATGGACCTGCTGGAGAGCCGGGGGATCGTCGGGCCGAGCGAGGGCTCCAAGGCCAGGGACGTGCTGGTGATTCCGGATGATCTGCCCGGTTTGCTGGCATCTTTGCGGGGCGCGGCGGACGACTGACGCGGCCGGTGTCCCTGCCCTTGATCCCGGGCATGTCTACACTTGGTGACTGCTCCCGTACGACAGGAGCGCACCGCATTCGGTCACTGCGCCGCGTCCCCCGGCGGCCCGCAGTGTTAGCAATCAGTGGAGGCGCCGCGTGAGTGTTGGTGATGCCCTGGCGCAGGCGCGCAGCCAGGCCGGTCTCTCCATTGCGCAGGTCAGTCAGCAGACCTGCATCAGGGAGACGATCATCCGGGGGATAGAGCGCGGCGACTTCTCGGCGTGCGGCGGTGACTTCTACGCCCGGGGGCACATCCGCAGCATCGCGCGGGTGGTCGGGCTTGACCCGGAGGAACTGGTTCGCGAGTACGACGCGATCCATGGCGCGCCCACCGCGATGACCGCCGCCGACGTTTTCGAGCCCTCGACCCCGATCCGGCTGAAGGAACGGCGCTCCGCGAACTGGAGCGTGGTGATGGTCATCGTCCTCGCCCTGGTGCTCGGCTACGGCGTGTACCGGCTGGTCGATCATGGCGCCCCGTCCCGGCCGGTCGCGGCGTCCGGGGGGACCCATCCCAAGGCCTCCAAGTCGCCGGCCAGCCGACCCGTCACCGACCCCGGCCGCGGTACACCACCGCCGCCTGGTGATCCGGCTCACCGCCATCCAGGACTGCTGGGTGCAGTTCACCAAGCCGCACGGCCAGTTCCTGTTCCAGGTCTACGTGCTCGGCGGTAGCACCCGCACCTGGCACTTCAAGCACGCGGTGTCCATGCAGATCGGCAACCCCGGCGGGATCGTGCTCACGGTCAACGGCAGGAACCTGGGCCACCCGGGGACCTACGGGCAGCCCGTGACGCTCAATTTCGGGCCCGGTCACGAGCTTCCCCGCACCGCCACCGGCTAGCGCCACCGGCTGGCCGCGCCCGGTGCCCGGGCCGGCGCACGGGCCCGGTTACCGTAGTCTGCCGGTGTGTCTTCGAGTGACGCATCCGGCCCTGGGCGGCGCACCGTCAGCCTGGTCACCCTCGGCTGCGCGCGCAACGAGGTGGACTCCGAGGAACTCGCCGGCCGGCTCGAAGCCGCCGGGCTGGACCCTGACCGACCGGGACGAGGCCGCCGTGGTGCTCGTCAACACCTGTGGCTTCATCGAGGCCGCCAAGCAGGAGTCCATCGCGGAACTGCTGGACGCGAGCGGCTCACCGGCGAAGGTGGTGGCGGCCGGCTGCCTGGCCGAGCGGTACGGCGCCGAACTCGGCCGAGGCGCTGCCCGAGGCGCAGGTGCTGAGCTTCGACGACTACGGGGACATCGGCGCCCGGCTGGACGCGGTGCTCGCGGGCGAGCGGCGCCCCGCCCACGAGCCCCGGGACCGGCGCCGGCTGCTGCCGATCGCCCCGGCCGGCCGGCGCTGGGGCCGGCCGCGGGCCATGTCCCCGGGCACGGCCTGCGCACCGATGCTCCCGACCTGCCCCCCGGCGTCGCCCCGGCGTCCGGGCCGCGGGTGCTGCGCCGCCGCCTCGACGGCGGGCCGGTGGCGCCGCTCAAGATCGCTTCGGGCTGCGACCGGCGCTGCTCGTTCTGCGCGATTCCGGCCTTCCGCGGCGCCTTCCTGTCCCGGCCGCCGGCCGACGTGATCGCCGAGGCGGAGTGGCTGGCCGGCCAGGGCGTCCGCGAACTGCTGCTGGTCAGCGAGAACTCGACGTCCTACGGCAAGGACCTGGGCAACCTGCGGCTGCTCGATGAGCTGCTCCCCGGCCTGGCAGCGGTGCCCGGGCATCGCCCGGATCCGGGTCAGCTACCTGCAGCCGGCGGAACTGCGCCCGGGGCTGGTCGACGTGATGACCGGCACTCCCGGCGTCGCGCCCTACTTCGACCTGTCGTTCCAGCACGCCAGCGGGCGGGTGCTGCGGTCGATGCGCCGGTTCGGGGACGGCCCCAGGTTCTGTGCGCTGCTCGACCAGATCAGGGAGCGGTGCCCGGACGCCGGCGTCCGGTCCAACTTCATCGTCGGTTTCCCCGGCGAGACGCCGCAGGACGTCGCCGAACTGGAGCAGTTCCTGTCCGACGCCCGCCTCGACGCCATCGGCATCTTCGGCTACTCCGACGAGGACGGCACCGAGGCCGCCTCCCTGGACGGGCACGTGGACCCGGCGGAGATCGCGCGCCGGGCCGACGACCTGTCCGACCTCGCCGAGGAACTCATGGCCCAGCGTGCCGCCGACCGGCACGGCGAAACCGTCGAGCGTGCTCATCGAGGAGCCGCTCGGCGCCGGCCGCTACCAGGGCCGTGCCGCACACCAGGCGCCCGAGGTGGACGGGGTGACGACCGTGCGGTCACCGGCGGTCCTGGCCGTCGGTGACATCGTCAGCGCCGTGGTGGTCGGCTCCGAGGGGGTGGACCTGGTGGCCGAGGCCCGCCTCAGCGCCCCGGCCGGGGCGCCGGGCCAGGCGGGGATGCGTTGACCCGGCGCGGCGCCCGCGACCGGATCCGGCGGAACATCGGTGACTGGATCCGGCGGGGCGCCGGTGGCCACGAAGCCTGAGCCGCCGTCCCACGGGGCGACCGCGGCGGTGTGCCGCCTCAGCCGGGGCTCGTCAACCTGGCCAACGCGCTGACCGTGATCCGCCTGGTGCTGGTGCCCGTGGTGGTGGCCTGCCTGCTGGCCGGCGGCACGGGCTGGCGGGTGGCGGCGTTCGTCGCGTTCGGCGTGGCCTCGGTCACCGACCTGCTGGACGGCCGCGATCGCCCGCAGCCGCGGCCTGATCACCGACTTCGGCAAGATCGCCGACCCGATCGCGGACAAGGCCCTGACCGGTGCGGCGCTGGTGACGCTGTCCTACCTCGGCTGGCTCGCGTGGTGGGTGACCGTGGTGATTCTCGCCCGGGAGGTCGCCGTGACCGGGCTGCGGTTCTGGGTCATCCGGTACGGCGTGATCGCCGCGAGCCGCGGCGGCAAGCTCAAGACCCTGCTGCAGGTGCTGGCGATCTCGCTGTACATGCTGCCCGGGCTGCCCGCAGTGGCTGCGTGCCGCGGTGATGGCGGCCGCGGTGCGTGGTCACCCTGGTCACCGGCGGCGACTACGTGGTACGGGCCGTGCGGCTGCGCCGCCGGCCGCTCCCGGGCCAGGTCCGCCAGGCACCATGACGCACCCCGGGGCGCCCGGCGCCGCGGGACGCCATGATGGTCCGGTGGACTCCCGGACGACCTGGCGGCCCGGATCGTGACCGTGCTGACGCGAGCGGGGCCAGACGCTCGCGACCGCCGAGTCGCTCACCGGCGGGCTGCTGGGCGCGGCCATCACCGCCATCCCTGGTGCCTCGGTGGTGTTCCGCGGCGGCATCGTCGCCTACGCCACCGAACTCAAGGCGGTGCTCCTCGGCGTGCCCGACGGCCTGCTGGCCGGCCGGGCCCGTGCATCCCGGACGTGGCGGCGGCGATGGCCGCCGGTGCCCGTGACCGGCTCGGCGCCACGCTCGGGCGTGGCGACGACCGGAGTGGCCGGGCCCGATCCGGTCGGACGGGCAGCCGCCGGGCACGGTGCACATCGCGGTCAGCGCGGGATCGCGGCCCGTTACCCGGAGCCTGGCCCTGGCCGGCGGCCGGGACGAGATCCGGCGGGACACTGTCGCAGCGGCCCTGAAACTCCTCTGGGAGCGTGCTTCGGGAAGATGGCTCCCTGATTACAGCGTTACGTCATCAGCGAACACGGCTCCGCCTGCTCTCCCCGAGTGTCGGTGCGGCCAGGTACCGTGGAACTGTCAGACTCACTTCGCGAAGGGAGCGCGACCATGGTCCTGCTTCGTCACTTGCTTGGTGACGCGCTGCGGCGGCTACGCCTGCGCCAGGGTCGTACCCTCCGCGAGGTGTCCGCCGCCGCCCGGGTGTCGCTGGGCTACCTGTCCGAAGTCGAACGCGGCCAGAAGGAGGCGTCCTCGGAGCTTGCTCGCGGCGATCTGCGGCGCGCTGGAAACCCCGCTGTCCCAGGTCTTCCGCGAGGTGTCGGACAACTTCGCGCTGGCGGAACTGCAGAGCGAGCCGGTCCTTTCCGGCACCAGGGAGCCGTCGCTGCGGTCGCCCGAGCGACGCCGCGCTGCCGCGCCGCCGGTGGGCACCCGTTCGACGGTGCCGTGCCGGCCGGCCTGAACCTGGCCGCCGCGCCCGAACTCGGCGACGGTGCCAAGCGCGGCGATGGCGCCAAGCTCGGCGACGGTGCCGAGCCGGTCATCGACCACCATCAAGCTGCCCACCGGCCGCACCAGCCGGGTTACGACGACGTGGCCCGCCAGATCCGCGACATCACCGACATGGTGCCGGTTTAGCCGCGACGGGCTAACTGTGCTCATCGGCCTTCGGCCGATTTCGCCAGGCCGCGCCTAAAGTGCTGACCCGGGGGGCCGAGCCCCCCGGACCCCCGCGATTGACGGTTGCTGTTTGCTGCTTGCGGGTTTCCCCGCTATCGCTCCTGTCGCGTACGCCTGGACGGCTGCCGCTGCCGTGATTATGTGAGTCTGTCCATGGCGTCGACGGGCAGGCTCAGGCGAGCAGGGGGACCCAAGTGGTCTGGGCGCGGTCGGCGGGCTGATGCCTCGGGCTACTGGCTGATTTCCCGGGGTGGGGGTTAGGCCCAGGCGCGGGGGTCGTTGGTCAGTTCGCGGACCCGGGGCGGGAGTTCGCCGGTGACGATGTGGTCCAGGGTGACCTCGTCGAGGATGGCCCGCTCGTTGGCTCGCAGGGCGATCCAGACGCTTTGCAGCGGCTCCGCCGCCCCGATGTAGCCGAGGTTCTCCGGGCGCTCGCCGCGCACTCCGACGAGCTGCCCGTCCACGGCGCGGATGATGTCCGCGAGCGAGATCTCGCTGGCCGGCTTGGCCAGCCAGAACCCGCCTTCGGGGCCGCGCTGGCTGCGCACCAGCCCCGCCCGGCGCAACTGGGTGAGAATCGCCTCCAGGAACTTCGCCGGGATGTTCTGCGCCCGCGCCAGCTGCTCGGCCGTGGTGTGGTCGCCGGTAGACGCGGCCAGTTCCACGGCCGCACGCAGCGCGTAGTCAGCACGGGCAGACAATCTCATGACCAGCATTATGGCCCTTATGACGGGGTGAATGGTGCACTGGGCGGTCCGGCACGCCGTCGGCTGGCTTCTGGCATGGGTCGGATAGCGTGGTCAAAGTGACCTTCCGTGACCAGAATGGAGGGGCTCGTCCCGCTTCCGGCCCGGGCCGGTTTCCGCTGGGTGCGGCCATCACCCTGGCCGATCTCGACCACGACCCGCACCCCTGGCTGGCCCGCCTGCGGGACACCGAACCGGTCTCCTGGCTGCCTGCCCTGACTGGCTGGCTGGTCACCCGGCACGACCTCGCGGTCGCGGTCATGCGGGACAGCGGCGCCTTCACGGTGGACGACCCGAGGTTCTCCACGGCCCGCGTCGTCGGGCCGAGCATGCTGTCCCTGGACGGCGCCGCGCACGGCCGCCACCGGGAACCCTTCACCAAGGGCTTCGGCCGTGCCGCGATCCACGCCCGGCTGGCCGGGTTCGTGGTGGCACAGGCCGATCGCCTGGTGGCTGCCATGCGCCCGGACGGGGCCGCCGATCTGCGGCGCGGCCTGGCCGGCCCGCTGGCCGTGGCGGTGGTCGCCGAGGCGCTCGGCCTGGGTGACACCGACCCGGCGACCGTGCTCGGCTGGTATGCCGCGATCGTGGCCTCGGTGTCCGCCCTGACCGGCGAGCACGGCTCGCACCCCGCAGCGGATACCGGCCGGGACGTGGCCCGCGCGGCCGGGGCCGGGGCGTTCGGATCGCTGAGCGCGCGGCTCGCCATGGTGATCGGATCGCCCGGCGAACCGCCGTCGCTCCTTGCCGCCGCGGCCGGCCCCACCCACACCGGTACGGACGGCGCGGCGGACCGCGGCCGCAGCGGTGCGGGACCCGCGGCCCCGGCGCTGACCACCGCCGAGGTCATCTCGAACGCGGCAGTGATCATGTTCGGCGGCATCGAGACCACCGAGGGCATGATCAGCAACGTCATCCTGCACCTGCTCCGGCACCCCGCTCAGCTGGCCCTGGTCCGCGAGGATCCCGGCCTGGTACCCGGTGCGGTGGAGGAGTCCCTGCGGCTGGAGCCCGCGGCCGCCGTGGTGGACCGTTATGCCACCCGTGACATCTCGCTCGGCGGGGCCGGGATCCGCGCGGGCGATCTGGTCACCGTCTCGCTGGCGGGCGCCGGCCGGGACCCTGCGGTGTTCCCCGAGCCCGGCACCTTCGATGTGCGCCGGACGAACGCCCGGCTGAACCTTGCCTTCGCCCACGGCCCGCACTTCTGCCTGGGCGCGCACCTGGCCAGGCTGGAGGCGCAGGCGGCGGTCCGCGCCGTGCTGACCCTGCCGGGACTGCGCCTCGACCCGGAGCATCCGGCCGTGCCCCGTGGGCTGGTGTTCCGCAAGCCGCCGTCGTTGCGCGTGCTGTGGGACGCCTGACCACCGGGCTGGCCGTGGCTGGTTCAGCCGCGCAGGCGCAGGCCGCGGGGGGTGGGCCGGAACCCCGCGTCGGCCAGGGCCTGGGCCAGCGGCGTGTCGTAGACGCCGGTGCCGTCGGCCCGCTCCACGGTGAGGCGGCCCAGCGCGCCGCCGCGGACCGCCTCGGCGAGCCCCGCGGCCGCCGGGACGAGCACCCCGGGATCGCTGGTCCAGGACAGCAGGGTCTTGCCGCCGCGCTCCACGTAGAGCACGAGTTTCCCGCCGGACAGCACGACCAGCGCACCGGCCTTGCGGCCGGGCCGGTGCGCCCCGGGAACCTCGCCGGGGCGGGGCGGCCAGGGCAGCGCCGCGCCGAACGCGTTCGCCGGGTCCGCCGCCGCCAGCACCGTGATCGCGGCCCGGCCCCGGGTGCCGTACGCCGGCGGTTCCAGGGCCGCCCGCCCCCGCCCGGCCGGGGCCGGACGCGCCGGGCGGCCTCCGGCGTCAGGCCTGCCACCCGCGTCAGCCCTGGCCGCCGGCGCGTCCCGAGCCCCGGCCAGCCCGCGTCCGCCCTCCGGCACTCCGCGTCGGCCCTGGCGTCCGCGTCGGCCCAGACCGAGCCCTCCGGCCAGGCGACGCCCTCGGGCCAGCCGGAGCCCCCGGACCGGCGCCGCCCCGGGCTGCCAGCTACCCGCTGGCCGGCACTCCCAGCGCCCGGCCAGCGCTCCCGGCGGCAGGGCCCCAGGGCTGCGGCGGCGGCGGCTGGCCCGGCCAGCGCGGCTGCGCGCTCTCGGCGGGCGGCCCGGCCGCGGCGGCCTCCTGCGCGGCGGCGATGGCCCGCATCCGGTCCACCGCGCCGGGGAGGGCGAACTGCGCCGCGCCGAGCCCCTCCACGAAGTACCCGCGGCGGCACTGCCCGGCCTCCTCCATCGCCCGCAGCACCGGGTACAGCCGCGCCGAACCCGCCCGTGCATGCGCTCGGCCACCACGGTGCCGCGGGTCACGATGCCGTGCCGGTCCAGCAGTGCCTGGGCGATCGCGTGCAGCCGCCGCGTCGGGTCGGGATCCCGGTCGGGCAGCAGCGACCACCGCCCGGTCACCGTCGGCGGCCCGGTCCTCGTGGGCACCACCGGCCGGCCGTAACCGCGCCGGCGGGCACCCATCCGGCCGCGCCCGGCCATCCGCGGCGCGGCCCGGGCCGGGACCGGCCAGCCTCCGCGAGGCGCGGCACCGCTCCGCCCGCACCGCGGGCCCGCGCCGTGCGGCCCGCACCGTTCGACCCCGGAGCCGTCCCGGCTGCCGGGCCCGGCGGCGCGGGAACCGCCTGCCGTCCCGGCGGAATACCCGTCGAACACCGGACGGCCGCTGCCGAGGACCGTGCGCAACGGCGCCAGCGTGTCGTTGGTCAGCCGTCCCGCCCAGACGAGGTCCCAGATCGCCGCCGCCACGGCGGTGTCGGACAGCCCGCGCCAGTCGTGATCCCGCAGCATCCCGGCGACCCGGTCGGCGAGCATCCGGAAGAACAGGCCGCCGCCGCCCTCCAGCACCGCCAGCACCGCGTCGTGCACCGGCGTCATCGTGATCTCGGCGGGCGGCGGCAGCAGCAGCGGCAGCCGCCTGCGCGGGCGCGAGCACCACCCAGCCGTCGCCGCCGGGCAGGCCGCCCGCACCGGACCAGACGACCTCCCCGGCGGCGGTCAGCTCGTCGAGCACGGCGGGCTGGTAGCCCGGAACCCGGCCCGGGAGCACCAGCGTCTCCAGCGCCGAGGCGGGCAGCGCCGCGCCCGGCGAGCTGATCGACCGCGTCGAAGACCGCGTCCGGCGCTGGCCGGGTGCCAGCCGCGGGTCGGTCCGCCCCGCCGCGCCGCGCCGGCCGGCCTTGCCGGCCGGCTGGCCCGCGTTCTGCCAGGCGGGCAGGAACGCCGCCAGCGCCTCCGGTGGCGCGGGCTCGACCTCCTTGCGGAGCTTGGCCAGGCAGCGGCGGCGCAGCATGCGCAGCACCTCCGCGTCGCACCACTCGGTGCCCCGGCCGCCGGGCACGAACTCGCCCTCGACGACGCGGTGCTCGGCGGCGAGCCGGTGCAGCGTGCCGGTGACCACGGCGACGCCCAGCCCGTACCGGCCGGCCGCCGCCTGCGCGGTGAACGGCCCGTGGCAGCGCGCGTACCGGGCCACCAGGTCACCGAGCGGATCGGGGACCGGTTCGGTGAACGCCACCGGCACCCCGGGCGGCAGCGGCACCCCGAGCGCGTCCCGCAGCCGGCCCGGCGTCCTCGATCGCCGCCCACCGGGCCTCGCCGCCGATCCGCACCTCGATCGCCCGCCGGGAGGCGTCCAGTTCGGCCAGCCAGCCCGCGGCCATGCCCGGCTCGGCGCAGCGCTGCGCGACCTCCGCCGCCGACAGCGGCCCGATGACGCGGAGCAGGTCGGCCACGGCCTCCAGGCTGCGGCACGCCCGCTCGGCGGTGCGCCGCTGTAGCTCCGCCTCCACCTGGCCGACGACCGCCGGGTCGAGCAGTTCCCGCAGGTCCGCCTGGCCGAGCAGGTCCGCCAGCAGGGCGGAGTCGAGCGCCAGCGCCTGCGCCTTGCGCTCGGCGAGCGGCGAGTCGCCCTCGTACATGAACGCGCCGACGTAGCTGAACAGCAGCGACTTGGCGAACGGGGACGGCGCCGGGGTCTCCACCTCGACCAGCCGGACCTTGCGGCTGGCCAGGTCCCGCATCAGGCTCGCCAGGGCGGGCACGTCGAAGGTGTCCTGCAGGCATTCCCTGACCGTCTCCAGCACGACGGGGAACGTGCCGTACTTGGACGCCACGGCGAGCAGCTGCGCCGAGCGCTGCCGCTGCTGCCACAGCGGGGACCGGTGGCCCGGCCGGCGCCGGGGCAGCAGCAGCGCGCGGGCCGCGCACTCCCGGAACCGGGACGCGAACAGCGCGGACCCGCCAAGCTCCGCGGTGACGATCGGCTCGACCTCTTCGGCCGCCAGCTCGGCGATGCCCGCCGGCGGCGGCTCGTCGGTGTCCGGGACCCGCAGCACGATCCCGTCGTCGGTGTGCAGCGCCTGCACGTCCATGCCCTCGTAGCGGTCCCGCAGCCGGGCCGCGATCGCCAGCGCCCACGGCGCGTGCACCCGGGCCCCGTACGGGCTGTGCAGCACCAGCCGCCAGTCGCCGAGCTCGTCGCGGAACCGCTCCATCACCAGCGTGCGGTCGTCGGGCAGGTAGCCGGTGGCCTCGCGCTGCCCGTCCAGGTACCGGATCAGGTTCTGCGCGGCCAGATCGTCCAATCCTGCGTTACGCAGCCTCGTGGCTGCCTCGTCCCGGCCCGCCGCGGCGATTTCCCGGCAGAACGCGCCCGACCGCCTTGCCCAGCTCCGCGGGGCGGCCCACCGTGTCGCCGTGCCAGAACGGGAGCCTGCCCGGCTGCCCGGGCGCGGGCGAGACCAGCACCTGGTCGGCGGTGATGTCCTCGATCCGCCAGGAACTGGCGCCGAGCACGAACACGTCGCCGACCCGGGACTCGTAGACCATCTCCTCGTCGAGTTCGCCGACCCGGTGCGAGTTCTTGCCCTGGCGCTGCGGGCCGGCCAGGAACACCCCGAACAGGCCCCGGTCGGGGATGGTGCCGCCGCTGGTGACCGCGAGCCGCTGCGCGCCGGGCCGGCCGCGCAGGGTGCCCGTCGTGCGGTCCCAGACCAGCCGCGGGCGCAGTTCCGCGAACTCCTCGCTCGGGTAGCGGCCCGCCAGCATGTCGAGCACCGCGTCGAGCACGCTCCCGGTCAGCCCGCTGAACGGGGCCGCCCGCCGGACCAGCCGCGCCACGTCGTCGACCTGCCAGTCGTCCATCGCCACCATGGCGACGATCTGCTGGGCGAGCACGTCGAGCGGGTTGCGCGGCACGCGCAGTTCCTCGATCTCGCCGCTCGCGCATCCGCTGGGTGACCACGGTCGCCTCGACCAGGTCGCCGGGGTACTTCGGGAAGATCACGCTGCGGGACACGTCGCCCACCCGGTGCCCGGCCCGGCCGGTGCGCTGCAGCCCGCTGGCCACCGACGGCGCGGACTCCACCTGGATGACCAGGTCCACGGCGCCCATGTCGATGCCGAGTTCCAGGCTGGACGTGGCCACCACGGCGGGCAGCCGCCCGGCCTTCAGCGCCTCCTCGATCTGCGCCCGCTCCTGCCGGGACACCGAGCCGTGATGCGCGCGGGCCACCTCGGCCGGTGCCCCGGCCGAGGCGCCGGACTGCGCCATGATCTGGGCGGGCGGCCCGACGGCGGCGCGCGGGCCGGGCCCGTCCGGCCCGTCTGGCCCGTCCAGGCCCGCGGCGGCCTCGGCGCGGGCCAGCGCCCGGTCCGCGGCCAGTTCGTTCAGCCGGCCGCACAGCCGTTCCGCGAGGCGGCGCGAGTTGGCGAACACGATCGTGGAGCGGTGCGCCTCGATCAGGTCGAGCACCTTCTCCTCGACGTGCGGCCAGATGGACCGCTGGCCCTGCGCGGCCTCGCGCACATCGGGCTCCCCCGCCGGCGTGCCATCGCCGGAGGCCGGGCGGAGGCTGGCGGGGGGCGGGTCCGGGTCGGTCATGTCCTCGACCGGGACGACGATCCGCAGTTCCATCTGCTTGACGTAGGGCGGCGCCGCGATCGTCACCGGCCGGGCGCCGCCGAGGAACGTGGCCACCTCCTCCGGTGGCCGGACGGTGGCCGACAGCCCGATCCGCTGGGCCGGGCCGCCGGATCCGGGCCCGTCCTGGCCCGGCTCGTCCGCGGCCCGGCGGCGCTCCGCAGCGCGTCCAGCCGTTCCAGCGAGACGGCCAGGTGCGCGCCGCGCTTGTTGCCGGCCAGGGCGTGCACCTCGTCCACGATGACGGTGTCCACGCCGCGCAGCGAGTCGCGCGCCTTCGAGGTCAGGATGAGGAACAGCGACTCGGGGGTGGTGATCAGGATGTCCGGTGGCTTGCTGGACAGCCGCCGCCGCTCGTCGGCGCCGGTGTCGCCGGTGCGCACCGCCACCCGGATGTCCGGCTCGGGCAGCCCGCGGCGCTGCGCGACCTGGCGGATCCCGGCCAGCGGGGCGCGCAGGTTGCGCTCGATGTCCACGGCCAGGGCCTTGAGCGGGGAGATGTACAGCACCCGGCAGCGCAGCTTCGGATCGGCGGGGGCGGGGCTGCCGGCCAGCCGGTCCAGCGCCCACAGGAACGCCGCCAGCGTCTTGCCGGACCCGGTCGGCGCGATGACCAGCGTGTTGTCGCCGCCCGCGATGGACGCCCAGGCGCCCGCCTGCGCCGCGGTCGGCTCGGCGAACGCGCCGGTGAACCACTCCCTGGTGAGCGCGCTGAACCCGCGCCAGCGGATCGCCGCCCGCGCGCGCGTCCATCGCGGCGGCAGCCGGGCCTGCGCGGTACCCGCCGCGCGCGCCGGTGCCGGCGCTGCGCTCCTGGCTGGGGTCCTGGCGGGCATCCTTCCATCCTGCCCTGCCCCACGGACAATTCCGCCCGGCCGTCCGCATCCCCGTCCCGGCTGCCTGAACTTTACGTCATAAAGTTCTTCGCCGGAGCCCTTGACTTTACGCCATAAAGCAGCGTCTACTTTATGGCATAGAGTCGATCTAAGGAGACACCATGAACCACACACCCGACACCGCCGCCACGTCAGGCAACGGCGGCGACTTCGGCCCCCAGCAGGCCGCCGCCGTGCTGGACCAGACCACCCAGCAGGCGCACCGCCAGTTCGCGCCCAATCCGCCGATGCTCAACGTCTTCCGGGCGTTCGTCGTGCTGATCGCTTACGGCGCTATCTGGCTCTCGGTGCTCGGCCAGCACCCCTACAAAGGGCCCAAGCCCTGGACCCTCGTCATCACCTACGCTCTCGTGGCTATCGTGATCACCTGGAGCACCAGGGCGCTCAGGCGTGCGGGCGCTGGGGTGTCCGGGCCGGCGCAGCGCACCAGGAACATCGGGATGGGCGTGCTGGGGGTCGGCTGGGTCCTGGTGTACGTGTTCGAGGGCGCGTTCTACCACACCGGCAATGCCATCCTTTACGGGATCTACCCGGCCACCGCGCCGCTCCTCATCGTCGGCCTGGCCGCCGCGGCCTGGGCGGCGGGACGGGCAGACTGGCCGCTGAGCGCCACCTGCCTGGCAGTGGCCATCTTCGCCGCGTTCGCCGCGCTGACCGGGCCGGTCTACTGCTGGCTGATCGTGGGCATCGGCTTCTTCCTCGCGATGCTGGGCAACGCCGCCTACGGGTTCTGGCAGCAGCGCCGCAGCGTGGTGCGGCCGTGACCACCGAGGAGCTGGACCCGCTGATCCACGTGCCCACCCGGCTGAAGATCGTCGCGACGCTCGCGGCCCTGCCCAACGGCGACGCCCTGACCTTCACCCGCCTGCAGGACATGATCGGGCTCACCCCCGGCAACCTGATCATCCACCTGCGCAAACTCGAAGAAGCCGGCTACCTCACCAGCGAAAAGACCAAGAACGGGACCGCACCGAAAACCATGGTCACGCTCACCGGCACCGGCCGCGACGCGCTCGCCAGCTACACCAAGGCACTGCGCGACCTGCTCGGCGGGCTCTAGGTGAACCAGCTGAGTCCCGGTCTCGGAGGACAGCCCCTCGACGAAGGGGCTGTCAGCCGTTGCCAGGGGCGTGTGCAACACAGCACGACCCAGCGGCGCGACCTTGACGGCCGGATCACCGTGAGGCCGGCCAGCAGGCCCGGTCAGCCGCCGAAGGCGCGGACGGAACCGGTGAGGCTGCCCCGGGTGCCGCGGATCTCGCAGATGACCATGCGCTCGCCCGCCGCCCACGCCCCCGCGTTCGGGTAGGCGTACGACTCGGCCAGGCCGGTCGTCGCCAGTTGCGGGTTCAGGTAACCAGCCAGCCTCCGCTGACAGCCCAGCCGGGCCTGATTGCCCAGCGTTACGGTGCCGGGCCAATGCTGGCCCGCCACGGAGAAGGCGCCGTAGATCTCCGCGTCATGCGGCTCGGCGCAAGGGATTGCATGAGCCCCGGCAATTCCGTTTGGCAAAGAATCGAAGCACTGGCCCGGCCGCAAGCCGAACACGGTGGCGCGCAGCGGATGGGCGGCGGTGTGCGCCCGGTGCGGGTGGTGCGCCAGCAGCACAGCGGTCACCGCGGCAGCGGCGATGGCCACCGCGATGGAGACCGCGAACAGGGCGATGAGCAGGCGCTTCCCGCGCCGGCTTGGACCGGGTGGCGGCGGCGCGGCGGCCGGGACCTGGGTGCCGGGCCCCTCCGGTGCGGCGGTGGGCGCAGGTTCGTCCAGGCTGGCGGTGGCAGGGCCGGTCTCCGGCATCTCGATCATCGTGCCCCGTCCCAATACTTCTGTCGGAGAAGCTTCCTGGTTACTCGTACCCGGCCCGTGCATCATCAGACATTCGCGGACATTTCTTGGCGGGACCTTACGGCCCGCCTGAAACTCCGCTGGGCGGTCGGCCTGGCAAGGCGATAACGTCGATCCGTGAGGCTCGCCGGGCGCCCCGCCATCGCCGCCGTGGTCGCGGCGCTGGGGCTGGCGGCCTGCACCTCCGGCACGCCGAAGGCCACTCCCACCCCGCACCCGGCGCCGTCCAGTCCCGTGGTGTCCACCGTCGCCGTGCCCGGCTGCAGCGCCGCGACCGGGGCCGGACGGCAGCTTCCGGCCGGGCTGACCCATCTGTCCTCGGTGCCCGGTGACCCGTTCGGCGTCGTGGCGACCGCCGGCGGGCGCTGGTCCTTCGTGTCGCTGCTGCCCAGCGCGGGCCGCGGCGAGATCGGCGTGTTCGACGACACCGGTTCCGGCGGTCCCAGGCTGGTCCGGCAGATCCCGGTAGGCGGCCAGCCCCTCGGTGTGGTGCTCACGCCGGACGGCCGCTACCTGCTCGCCGCGAACGGCAGCGGAGCCACCGTGATCAGCGTGCAGGCCGCCGAGCAGGGCAGCGGGAAGGCGGTCCTCGGCACGCTGACCGCCGGGAACGCCGGGCGCCTGGGGGGCGGCGCGATCGAGGTGGCGGCGTCGCCCGACGGGCGGTTCGCCTTCGTCAGCCTCGAAGATTCCGGGCAGATCGCGGTCTTCAACCTGCAGCAGGCCCTGGCCAGCCACTTCCACACCGCCGGCTTCGTCGGGGATGTGCCGACCGGGGTCGCGCCGGTCGGGCTGGCGGTGTCGCCGAACGGGGACTGGCTGTACTCGACCAGCGAGGTGGCGTCACCCCGCGCGTTGCGCCGGGTGATCCGCCGCGGGTACACGGCCGCTACCGAGGGCGGCGAGGGAACGCTGGCAGTGATCGGCATGCACAAGGCGGAGACCGACCCGGCCCACGCGACCGTGTCCACGGTCGTCGCGGGCTGCAGCCCGGTGCGCGTGATCACCTCCACGAGCGGCGGGACGGTCTGGGTGACCGCCCGGGGCAGCGACATGCTGCTCGGCTTCTCCTCCTCCCGGCTGCGCGGTGACCCGGCGCACTCGCTGATCGCGCGGGTCGAGGTGGGGGAGGCGCCGGTGGGGCTGGCCCTGGTGGACGGCGGCCAGCGGGTCGTCGTCGCCGACTCCGACCGGTTCGGCCAGCAGGGCGCCAAGTCGAGCCTCGCGGTGGTGAACGTCGCCGCCGCTCTCGCGCACCAGCCCGCGCTCGCCGGGTACCTGCCCGCGGGGGGATTCCCGCGGCAGATGGCCCTGGAACCGGACGGCCGCGTCCTGCTGGTGACGGACTTCCAGTCGGAGCAACTCGAAACGGTGGACGCCGCGAACCTGCCCTGAGCCGCGGGCTGCGGGAGTGGCTGCCCAGGCTGGCGCGGCGGGACTGTGCCGGGGCTTGTGTCCGTGGCCTGCGCTGGTCCGGGCCGCCGGTACCCTGGCGCCGTGCGGCTCACGGTGTTCTGGGAAAAGATGCGCGGGCAGTTCGGCGAGGCCTATGCCGCCAGCGTTGCCAAGGACTTTGTGCTGACCAGGCTGGGCGGCGCGACCGTGAACCAGGCCCTGGCCGCGGGGAAGGAACCGAAGACCGTGTGGCTCGCGGTGTGCGAGGCGTTCGAGATACCAGAGGAATCGCGCTGACGCCATTCCCGGCCCGGCCCGAAGGCCCGGCGGCCCCGGACGGCAACGGCCGGATGTTTCCTTCGAATGTCTGCGTGTCCTGCTCTGATCGAACAGTTGTTCGCCTAGGGTAGGAGCTGTGTGGCGGGCCGCTGCGGCGGCTGCGGCGCGATCTCGAGGGTGTTACGGCGCGGGAGAGTTTTGTCGGTGGCGGCGCGTAGCGTCAGCGCGGACAGGAAGCCCTTTATCCCAATGGGAGTACCCATGGCAGGCATCGACAGGCTGGGCGGGAAGGTCGGCGACAGGGACAAGGCCCTGGAAACCGCCCTCGCCCAGATCGAGCGGCAGTTCGGCAGGGGCTCGATCATGCGGCTCGGCGACGAGAGCCGCGCGCCGGTCGAGGTGATCCCTACCGGGGCGATTTCGCTGGACATCGCGCTGGGCATCGGGGGCCTCCCCCGCGGCCGGGTCGTGGAGATATTCGGTCCCGAAGGAAGCGGCAAAACGACCGTCGCCTTGCATGCGGTCGCCAGCGCGCAGAAGAACGGCGGGATCGCGGCGTTCATCGACGCCGAGCACGCCCTCGACCCCGAGTACGCCAAGAGGCTCGGCGTGGACACCGACGCACTGCTGGTCTCCCAGCCGGACACCGGCGAGCAGGCGCTGGAGATCGTGGACATGCTGATCCGCTCCAGCGCCATCGACGTCATCGTCATCGACTCCGTCGCCGCGCTGGTGCCCCGGGCCGAGATCGAGGGCGAGATGGGGGACAGCCACGTCGGCCTGCAGGCCCGGCTCATGTCGCAGGCGATGCGCAAGCTCGCGGGCGCGCTGAACCAGACCAAGACCACCGCGATCTTCATCAACCAGCTGCGGGAAAAGGTCGGGGTGATGTTCGGATGCATGTCCTACTCGACCAGGGTCACCCTGGCTGACGGCACCCAGGAGAAGATCGGCAAGATCGTCAACCAGCGAATGGACGTCGAGGTCCCTTCCACGACCCGGAGACCGACCGTGTGGTCCCCCGCAGGATCGTGAACTGGTTCAACAACGGAGAGCCGAGCAGTTCCTCCAGTTCACCGTCGCCAAGTCGGGGAAGAACGGGCGGGCCCAGTTCGCCGCGACCGAGAACCACCTCATCCGAACCCCCGGCGGCTGGCGCCCGGTCGGCGAGCTGATCCCCGGTGACCGGGTCGTCGTCGCGGAGAAGCAACTCCTCGGCGCACAGCAAGTCCAGGTGATCCTCGGGTCGCTCATGGGGACGGGCCGCTTTCCCCGAACCTCCGTGGCAGGTCCGGCACCCGGTTCCGCATGGGGCACGGCGCGCAGCAGGCGGCCTACCTGGACTGGAAGGTGTCCCTGCTGGACAACATCCCGCACACCAGGACGTCGAACGCCAAGGGTGCGGTCTTCACTGACTTCACGCCGCTGCCCGAACTGGCCGAGTTGCGCAACATCGTCTATTTCGGCGATGGCAAGAAGCACCTCACCTGGGACTACCTCAAGGGCCTCACGCCGCTCGCGCTAGCGGTCTGGTACATGGACGACGGCTGCTTCACCGTCCGCTCGAAGGGCGTCCAGGAACGCACCAGGGGCGGCACCGGCCGGATCGAGATCTGCGTCGAGGCGATGAGCCCCGGCTCCAGGGACCGGCTCGCAAGCCATCTCCGGGACGTCTACAGGCTGGACGTGAAGCTCACTACCCGGGGGCGCAGAAGAAGAGCTATCTCCGGTTCACCACCGCAGCGTCGGCTGAGTTCCAGCAGCTCGTCGCGTCCTATATCCACCCATCGATGGACTACAAGCTGCTGCCGCGGCTCCGGGGCAGGTTCGCCGTCCGGCCGGAGTTTGCTCCTGCGATGACCCGGCCCGTCCCTGCCCAGGTCTTGGACATCCACGTCGAGCCGCCGACCCGGTCGATGAGCCGCTTCGACATCGAGGTCGAGGGGTCGCACTGCTACTTCGTGGACGGCGTCATGGTCCACAACAGCCCGGAGACCACCTCCGGTGGCCGGGCGCTGAAGTTCTACGCCTCCGTCCGGCTCGACATGCGCCGGATCGAGACGCTCAAGGACGGCACAGAGGCCGTCGGCAGCCGTACCAAAGTGAAAGTTGTGAAGAACAAGTGCGCTCCGCCATTCCGCACCGCCGAGTTTGACATCCTGTTCGGTTTCGGCATCAGCCGGGAGGGCGGCCTGATCGACCTCGGGGTGGAGCAGAACATCGTGCGCAAGTCCGGTGCCTGGTACACCTACGAAGGCGATCAACTCGGGCAGGGCAAGGAGAACGCGCGGAACTTCCTGCGGGACAACCCCGACCTCGCCAATGAGATCGAGAAGAAGATCAAGGAGAAGCTCGGCGTCGGCCCGCGCGTGGACGCCGAGGCGGCGGATAAGGAGCCGGAGGCGGGCCTGCGCGCGGTCCCGAACGTGGACGCTGCGGCTGCGGCTGCCGGCGGCGGCCGGGGTGCCACCAGGCTCAGCGGAGGGCCCGGTGGCGCGGGGTAGCACCGGTGGCCCGGGATAGAAACCCGCCGGGGCGAGACGGTCGGCGGACCCGGGCCGGGGGGTCCAGCCGGAGCCGCGGCATCGGGCACCTGACTTTGGTGCCCGACCCCGCAGACGAGTATCCTGGCGAGGGCTTTGCCATCGCGGGTTCCGCTGCAGGCGATCCACATGCAGGGCCCGGCGGCGGGCGGCGGGGTGAGCACCGTCCCGGTGCGGCCAGCCCGGGTGGCGCCGATCTGCATGATCCGGGCACCGGCGGCGGTATCGGTGCGGAAAGCGAGGAGGCGCAGGCGATCTGCCTGCGGCTGCTCACCGCCGGGCCACGAACCAGGGCGCAGCTGGCCACTGCTTTGCGCAAGCAAAGGATTCCCGACGAGGTCGCGGAATCGGTGCTGGGCCAGTTGGCCGAGGCCGGGATGATCGACGACGCGGAACCCGGCAGCGAGGAAGCGGCGCGGGCGATCTGCCTGAGGCTGCTTACCGCCGGTCCGCGGACCCGGGCGCAGCTAGCCACGGCGCTGCGCAAGCGGAACATTCCCGCAGACGTCGCGGAATCCGTGCTGAGCCGGTTCGCCGAAGTGGGCTTGATCGACGACGCGGCCTTCGCCCGGGCATGGGTGGAGAGCCGGCACGACAGCCGCGGTCTCGCCCGCCGCGCGCTCACCGCGGAACTGCGGCAGCGCGGGATACCCGACGGGGAGGTGCGGTCGGCGGTCGGCCTGCTGGGACCGCAGGACGAACTGGCCACCGCCCGGCGGCTGGTGGCCAAGCGGGCGCCGGCCACCCGGGGAAAGCCGGCACCGGCCCGGGCCCGGCAGTTGATGGGCATGCTGGCCCGCAAGGGCTACCCGGCCGGCCTGGCCGCGCAGGTGGTGCGGGAAGCCCTGGAACAAGAGCAGGCGGACAGCGAGGGCGCCCGCGCCGATCTGGCATGGATTAGCGAGGACGGCGCCGGTGACGATTGGCCATGACCGGGGCACGGTACGTTGTGTAACGGAAGCGTTACTAGGCCGAACTTGCCCAAATTGTTATCAGCGCTTAACCTCACGGCAGCGAGGTGTTAGTCCGTAACAGGCGATTGGGAACATACGACATGCCCGGCAACCGGTTGCGCCCGGTTGCCGGTAACGAAACAGATCCGGCCCGTGGCCGGTTCCGTGGGAGGGCTGGCCCGCCAGGTCAGCCCTTGACCGGAACTGGTCAGGAGTGGCCACGGCCCCGCGCAAGCGGTGGCCGATAGGGGGGCGGACAGGGCTTGACGCGGCGCCTGAGCACGGACCCGCAAGGGCCCGCAGTGCGGGTTTGCGCGGGAGAACCGGTGCAGGAGCCGGCCGGGCAGGCGACCGTGCCTGGCAGGTCCTGGCCGCGGCCAGGCTGGCGGAGGCGGCAGCACGCCGCCCCGCGGGCAGGGCGGTGCGGCTGGCCTGACGGCTGCTGCGGGGGCCGCCCCTCATGCCGGAAGGCTGATGGCGGCATCGATTACCGGTGCAGGTCATCGGCATGAGGCCAGGACGGCTGTCGTTGTCCCGGTCATATGCCGGTGCCGCAGGGCGGCAAGCCCCACGGCACCCGGTGCCGCAGGTGGTGCCTTGGTTGGCAGCGCCGTTGCGGGTAGTACTCCCACCGGTGGCAGCCGGAGTGGGAGGCGGCCCTCCGGGCACGGTCCTTTGGCCGGTGGCGAAGCCGCCGGCCGCCGGGCCGCGCCGCGAGAACCGGTACGGCTGCCGGAACCACCGGCGGCCGTGCGGGCCCGGCTGACCGGTTCGCCGGCAGTCGTCGTCCGCGCAGGCAGACGCCGCGCATGGCGCGCCTAACCCCTCGCCACAGGGATCAGCCCTGGCCCCAGTACCACGGAGCCGGGGCCCGCGAGCAGGATTGGGGTGCGCCATGAGCAACACAATCGCTGTGGTTATCGCGGTGATCGGGATCCTCGCGCTGTTTGCCGCCACCGCGGCGTTGTTCGCTGTCGCGCGCAAAGCCGGGAACCGGACGGTCCCGGCTCCCCAGGAAACCCCCGCCGCCCACTCAGCCGTCAGCCCGGAACTGGCAGCCGAGGCGGAACGCCGGGCCGCAGAGGCCGGCCGTGCCGCCGAACGGCGCCTCGACGAGGCCAGCCGCGCCGCCGATCAGATACGGGCCGGTGCCGAGTCCGATGCCGCCGCCATCACGCGGCGTGCCGAGGAGTCGGCGCGCCAGGTCACCCAGGCGCAGCGGGCGGCCGAGGAGCAGATCCAGGCCACCAGGGAGGAAGCCAGCCAGCTTCGCACCGACCTGGAACGCAGGGAGGCGCGGCTCGCTGAGCGCGAGGGCCGGCTGGACGGCGAGCACCGCAAGCTGGAACAGCGGTCCGCGGCCCTGGACGAGGCCCGGGCCGGGATCGACGCCCAGCGGGCCGAGTTGGCGCGCCTGGACGACGAGCGCCGTGAGGTACTGGAGCGGGCCGCGGGGCTGACCGCGGAGCAGGCCAAGACCGAACTCGTCGCCACCATCGAGAACCAGGCCAAACGCGAGGCCGTGCTGATCGTCCGCGAAGCCGAGACCCAGGCCCGCCGGGACGGGGAAGAACGGGCCAGGCGGATCGTGACCCTGGCCATCCAGCGCGTCGCGAGCGACCAGACCAGCGAGTCCGTCGTCTCCGTGCTGCACCTGCCCGGCGAGGAGATGAAGGGCAGGATCATCGGCCGCGAAGGCCGCAACATCCGCGCCTTCGAGTCGGTGACCGGGGTCAACCTGATCATCGACGACACCCCCGAGGCCGTCCTGCTGTCCTGCTTCGACCCGGTCCGCCGGGAGGTGGGCCGGCTCGCGCTGGAGAAACTGGTGCTCGACGGCCGGATCCACCCCCAGCGCATCGAGGAGGCCTACGAGCGCAGCAAGGCCGAGGTGGAGCAACTCTGCGTGCGCGCCGGTGAGGACGCCATGGTCGAACTGGCCATCACCGAGATGCACCCGGAACTGGTGACGCTCCTCGGCCAGCTTCGCTACCGCACCTCCTACGGCCAGAACGTGCTCGCCCACCTGGTGGAGTCCGCACACATCGCCGCCATGATGGCCAGCGAGCTGGGCCTGGACCCGGTGCTGCTCAAGCGGTGCACCGTGCTGCACGACATCGGCAAGGCGCTGACCCACGAGGTGGAGGGCAGCCACGCCCTGATCGGCGCGGAGATCGCGCACAAGTACGGCGAGTCGGCCGACGTGGTCCACGCCATCGAGGCACACCACAACGAGGTCGAGGTCCGGACCGTCGAGGCCGTCCTCACCCAGGCCGCCGACGCGATCAGCGGCAGCAGGCCCGGCGCCCGGCGCGAGTCGCTGGAGGCGTACGTGCAGCGACTGGAGCGCCTTGAGGAGATCGCGACCGCGCATGAGGGCGTGGACAAGGTGTTCGCGATGCAGGCCGGGCGGGAGATCCGGGTCATGGTGAAGCCGGACCGGGTCGATGACATTCAGGCTCAGGTGATCGCGCGGGACGTGGCTAAGCAGGTGGAAGAGGAGCTGACTTATCCGGGGCAGATCCGGGTGACGGTGGTCCGGGAGTCCCGGGCTACGGAGTTTGCTCGCTGACGGGTTGGGCTCCGGTTCACCTGTCTCGCATAAAGGGCGGCACCAGGGTTGCTCTGGACAGCGGGCAAAACGCTGTCCAGAGCAACCCTGGCACCGCTGAGATGAGCGCGGCGGCGCGGCCCGGGCCAACCCGAGCCTTCCCGCCGCCCCCGCCCAGCCCCGCGCTACTACGCGCGGGAGGGCTGCTCTTCGCTGATTTCTTCTCGGAGGGCTGGCGGGGTGGATGCTGGCCGCCTCGAGGAGGAGGGGGAGCGGGAGGTGGTTCCGGAGCTGGTGGGGGTTCGGGGGCTGGATCTGGGGCGGGGATTTCGGGGGGTGTCGTGTGGAGCCTTAGCAATGGGGTGTCGGGGTGGGGGAAGTTGAGGGTCTGGGCGTAGAGGGAGATTTCGGCTTCGAGGGCCGTGATGATGGTCTCGGTGCGGCGAAAGCCGTGAGCTTCGTCTTTGAATTCGAGCAGGGCGTGGGGGATGCCCTGGTGGGTGAGCTGGGCGGCCAGGGCGTGGGCCTGGGCCGGGGGGACGATCAGGTCGTCCTGGCCGTGTAGCTGGAGGATGGGGCAGGTCCGGGCGCTGACCTGCTGGGCGGGGGAGCGCTCGGCGTAGGCCGCCTCGAATCCGGGCAGCGGGCCGATCAGGCCGTCGGTGTACCTGGATTCGAAATCGTGCGTGGTGGCGGCGAAGCTGCGCAGGTCGGTGATGCCGTAGTACGACGTGGCGGCCTTGAACGGGCTGTCCGCGGCGTGGGTGGTGACCGCGGCCAGCGCGGTCCAGCCGCCCGCCGAGCCGCCGCGGATCACCAGCCTCGCGCCGTCGGCGTCGCCGGAGGAGACCAGCGCCTGCGCCGCGGCGATCACGTCCGCCACGTCCACCACGCCCCACTGGCCGCGCAGCCGCTCCCGGTACACCCGGCCATACCCGGCCGAGCCGCCGTAGTTCACGTCGATGACGCCGATGCCCCGGCTGGTGAAGTACGCCTTCTCCAGGTCAAGCCGGCGGTCCGCCTGGGACGCCGGGCCACCGTGCGCCCAGACCACGTACGGCGGAAGCTCCCCCTCGGGAACGGCCGCCTCCGGGTTGGCCGGCGGGTACACCCAGGCGTGCACCTCCTGGCCGAACTTCCCTTCGAACTCCAGCTTGCGCGCCTTGGGCAGATACCCGGACGCGGGCAGGCGGCCCGCGGGCGAGTAGAGCTTCCGCGCCTTCCCGGTGGTGATGTCCACCCGGATCACCGACATCGGCGCGGCCGGGCCGCCAGCCACCACCACCACGGACATGCCGTCCACGGACAGTCCAGGCGCGAAGACCCGGTAGGGGATGTCCAGGTCGGCCAGTTCCCCGGTGCCCGGATCGAGGACGCCGAGCCGCAGCCCCCCGCAGCCATGCAGTACCGCGAGCCGGCCGTCGGCCAGCACCCCGTACGGCCGCTGCCCAAGCTGCCACAGCGGGGCGGCGAACTCCTCCTCAGCCGGGTAGACGGCCTCGGCGGGCCCGGCGGCCAGTCTCAGCGTGTACAGGTTCCACCAGCCGGGCCAGTCGGAGATCAGGTACAGGCTCGTGTCGTCGTGCCAGACCGGGGCCAGGGCGGACTCGCCGGTCCCGCCCTTGACCAGCCCCCCCTTGCCGCCGCTCCCGTCCGCCACCCGGGCCACCCGCAGTTCGGTGCCATCCCACGGCATCCGCGGATGGTTCCAGCACACCCAGGCCAGGCTGTGGCCGTCGGGGGACGGCGTCGGGAACGCGTAGAAGCCGGACCCGCTGGCAAGCTCGCGGATCGCGCCGTCCTGCTCCGCGGCGGAGCCGTCCAGCGGCACCGCGACGATCGCGCGGGTCACCTGGCCGGCTTCGTGCCGCTCCTGCACGCACCAAATCTCCCCGCCGTCCGGCGACAAGGCGAAGTCGGCAAAACGGAACGCCGGGGTACCCGGCTCCTCCTGCGGCGCGGGGGTCAGCGGCCGGGGCGAGGCGCCGGCGCCATCCGCACCGGACTCATCCGCAACGTAGAGGCGCTGGTCGGCGAAGTTCGCGAAAACGACCGCCCAGGCCAGCCCGCCGTCCGGCCGGGCCATCCGCACCGGAAGATAGGACCGGCCACCGTACTCGTGCACCCGTGTCCGGGCGCTCCACGGAGCAGACAGCACCTGCCTGGGCTTTCCCGCCGCGCCCAGGTGAACCACCGTCGTCCGGCCCAGTTCACCGGGCAGGGTTTCCTGCCACCACACTTCGCCGTCGATCGCCACGGGAAACGAGACCTGGCGGTACTGGCCGGCGACGACATCCGCCGCGGTGATCGGCGAAGGCCAGGTACCGCACGGGAGGGGCCGCGCGGTAGTGCTGTCTGTCATGGCAATATCGTCCACCACGACCGGGCTGGCCACGGGAGATTCCGGATATGCCGAGTGGTGCGCGTACCCTCGTTTGTTGACATGAACACCGTCCGCACTTACGACATCCGCACCTACGGGTGCCAGATGAACTTCCACGACTCCGAGCGCCTGGCCGGCCTGCTCGAAGAGTCGGGCTACCAGCGCGCCGACCGCGGCGCGGTGCCTGACGTGGTCGTATTCAACACCTGTGCGGTGCGGGAGAACGCCGACAACCGGCTGTACGGGAACCTGGGCCAGTTGCTGCCGGTGAAGTCGTCGCACCCGGGCATGCAGATCGCCGTGGGCGGCTGCCTGGCGCAGAAGGACCGGGCCGGGATCGCGGAGCGGGCCCCGTGGGTGGACGTGGTGTTCGGCACGCACAACATCGGCTCGCTCCCGGCACTGCTGGAACGCGCCCGGGTCCAGGCGCAGGCCCAGGTCGAGATCGTGGAGTCGCTGGAGCGGTTCCCCTCCGTGCTGCCGGTGCGCCGCGAGTCCCCGTACGCGGCGTGGGTCGCCATCTCCGTGGGCTGCAACAACACCTGCACCTTCTGCATCGTGCCGAGCCTGCGTGGCCGGGAGGAGGACCGCCGCCCCGGCGATGTGCTCGCCGAGGTGCGGGCACTGGTCGCCGACGGCGTGCTTGAGGTCACGCTGCTGGGGCAGAACGTCAACTCCTACGGGGCCGCATTCGGTGACCGGCAGGCGTTCGGCAAACTGCTGCGGGCCTGCGGGGAGATCGACGGGCTGGAGCGGGTGCGCTTCACCTCGCCGCACCCGCGGGATTTCACCGCCGACGTGATCGCGGCGATGGCGGAGACGCCCAACGTCATGCCGAGCCTGCACATGCCGCTGCAGTCGGGCTCGGATGCCGTGCTCCGGGCGATGCGCCGGTCCTACCGCCAGGAGCGCTACCTGGGCATCCTGGAGCAGGTGCGGGCGGCCATGCCGGACGCGGCCATCACCACGGACATCATCGTGGGCTTCCCCGGTGAGACCGAGCGG
>CAVRXW010000019.1:0-130740 GCA_963725125.1 uncultured Actinomycetes bacterium | reverse complement strand
CACGAATCGCCGAGCGAGACGGAAAGGTATACGCGAGGAACCGGTTGCGTTACGCCTCTTGACTTATGACCAGCTCTAACCCGGTGGATTCGGGCTGGGATGCGGTGCGTACCTGCTCTTCATGACGGGCGGGTAACTTCGGGCCGGGTCTGCAGGGCCGGGTCTCGGAGGCCAGGGGTGAATCACCACGAAGTAGCCGCTGGCGATGCCGCAGGGGTAGAGCCGGGTGCCTAATCCGTCGACCGGACGACAGTGAACGTGGGAACCATCCGCGTGCGTTCCGCGCCCGCCTTCCTGCCAGGGGGCCGGGCGGAGATAGGCGCGACGCCTGCCGAAGGCGCGGGTGGGGCGGAGCCGCCGTAGTACTCCGAGCCGGGGAAAGCCCGTGCACATGGGGAAGGGCGGCAGCGTGTCAGTCAAGGAAGGAAAGCAATGTCTGAAGGCGCGCTGGTGAATACTGGCGCTACGAGGTGGCCGCACCCTGATACGGCCTTCTTCGCAGTACAGAGCATGCAGACCAAGTTGCACCGCTGGGCGGGAGAAGATTCCGCCCGCTGTTTCGGTGACCTGTTCAACCTCGTCTATGACCCGGCGTTCCTGGTGCACGCTTTCGAGCGGGTGGCCTCCAACGCCGGGGCAAAGACCGCGGGCGCCGACGGGGTGACCGTGGCCCAGATCAAGGCCCGTGAGGGCGGCGAACTGGGGTTCCTGGCCCGGATGCGGGACTCGCTGAAGTCTGGCGAGTACCAGCCGGCCGAAGTGCGGCAGGTAATGATCCCCAAGGGGAGAAACACCGGGAAATTCCGGAAACTAGGAATTCCGACGGAGGCGGCATAGTGCCGCACCGTCCAGTGACCTTTCTGGTTCCGTTGTCGTCACGCACCCGTTCCATCCGCTGCGCGGTCAGCGGCTCGAGGTCTTGTTCGTCAAGAGGCGCGGCCCGGCCGTGGTGTTTGTCTGTTCGGGTGGTGTCGGCGGGCAGATCACGCTGCCGGGGTCGTGGACCGACCGGGGCGAGCCGCCGTCGGCCGGCCGGCTGTCGGCGGAGGGGCTGGCCGGGCTCGACACGCTGGTCCGGGCGATCCGGGTTGTTGATTGCGGTGGCTGATAGCGGCACACTCTTGTGTGATGAATGGACACAAGAACGATCTCCCGGTGATGTCACGGCGGCAGCTGTTGGCCCGCCGCCGCGCCCTGGCCGGCCGGATCGGCGATGTGGAGCAGGTGCTGGCCGGGTCACTGGTCGAGCAGGCGCGCCGGTGCGGCAAGGCCGGCTGCCGGTGCGCCGGCGGGGAGCCACACGGCCCGTATGCCTACTTCGCCCCGCGAACCCGCGGGCGGGGGCGGCTGGATACGTGCCGGCCGGGCTGGTGGAGACGGTCCGCGGCCATCTGAGGCGGGGCGAGCAGGTCGACGCGGTGCTTGCGGAAATCTCGGCGATCAACGCCGAGCTGCTGGCCCGGCGGGAACTGGAATAGACGGTGACCGGCGCCGTCTTGCCCGGCCCCGCCCGCGCGGAGGCAGTGGCGGTGCTGGCCAACATGACATCGGCGGCGCTGGGAGGCTGTGGTGAACGGCGAGCAGAAGGTCACCAGCTTTCACCGGCAGCGGCTGGCGGTGGTTTACCTGCGCCAGTCTTCGATGGCCCAGGTCCGCGAGCACACCGAGTCCACGATGCGCCAGTACGGGCTGGCCGGCGAAGCCGAACGGCTCGGCTGGGCACCGGCGAACGTGCAGGTGATCGACACCGACCTGGGGATCTCGGGCCGCTTCGGTGTGACGCGGGAAGGGTTCAGGGACCTGGTCACCCTGGTCTGCCGGGGCGAGGTCGGGGCCATCTTCGGGATCGAGATCTCCCGGCTGGCCCGCAGCAACGCCGATGTGGCCAGGCTGATCGAGTTCGCCCGGATCACCGACACCCTGCTGATCGACAGCGATGGCATCTACGACCCCGCCGATGTCAACGACCGGATGCTGCTGGGCCTGAAGGGCACCATGGGCGAGGTGGAACTCCATGTGATGGCCGGCGCTTCAGGAGGCCAAGCGGGCCGCGGCGGCACGTGGCGAGCTGCGTACTCCGCTGCCCGTCGGCTACGTCCACGACGGCGCCGGCGAGGTGGTCATCGACCCCGATGCCGAGGTGCAGGCCGCGATAACCGACGTGTTCGCCGGCTTCGCGGCGACCGGCTCGGCCTATGGCGTCGTCGCGGTGTTCGCTGGCCGGCGGTTCCCGCTGCGCGCCTACGGCGGCGCGTGGGCCGGGCAGCTGCGCTGGGGCCATCTCACCCATGCCCGCGTGGTGGGCGTGCTGAAGAACCCGGCTTATGCCGGGGCGTACGTGCACGGCCGGTATGCCTCCCGCCGCAGCGTCGATGAGGACGGCACCGTGCGCACCGCGCTGGTCGAGCGGCCACGCGCCGAATGGCCGGTGCTGATCAAAGACCACCACGACGGATACATCACCTGGGCCGGCTACCTGGACAACGAGGCGAGGCTGGCGGCAAACCGGACTAACGCCGGGGCCCGGCCGCCGCGGGAGGGCCGCGCCTTGTGCCAGGGCATTATCGCCTGCGGCAGCTGCGGCAAGCCGATGCGGGCCAACTACCACACCGACCAGCGGCCGTCGTATGAGTGCAGTTCCCGCGCGGACCGGCTGACCACGCCGACATGCCGGTCGATCGCGGCGGCCACGGTCGATGACGCGGTCGCCGCCGCCCTGCTGGACGCGCTCACCCCCGAGCAAGTCGCCCTCGCGCTGTCGGCTGCCGACCAGGTCAGCGACCGGCACCAGCGGGTCAGCCGGGCCGCCGAGCTCGCCGTTGAGCGCGCCCGCTACGAGGCCGACCGGGCCGAGCGCGCCTTCTGCCAGGTCGAGCCGGAGAACCGGCTGGTCGCGCGGAACCTCGAAGCCCGCTGGGAAGCCAGGCTCGCCGCCCTCGCCGAGGCCGGGCAAGCGCTGGAATCCGCCCGGGATTCGCTGCCGCCGCTGCCGAGCCGGGCCGACCTGGAGAAACTCGCCGCCGACCTGCCCGCGCTCTGGCACGCCCCCACCACCAGCAGCAAAGACCGCAAGCGGCTGCTGCGCACCCTGATCGCCGACGTCACCCTGCTGCCCGAACCCGACCCGGGCAAGGCCCGGATCGGGATCCGCTGGCATACCGGCGCCACCGACGAGCTCACTGTCGCACGCGCCGTCCATCCCGGCACCGCCAGGCGCAGCCCCTCCCCGGCCGTCGAGATGGTCCGCCAGCTCGGCCCGGTGACGCCGGCCGATGAGCTGGCCGAGCAGCTGAACGCCGCCGGGCTGACCACCGGTAACGGCCGCCCGTTCGACGTCAAGGCAGTCCAGTGGATCCGCCACGCCTACCACATCCCGGTGCTACCACCGTATGCAGACGGCGAGGTCTCCGTCGCCGAGGCCGCCCGCCGGCTCGGCTGCAGCACCGGCGTCATCTACTACTGGATCGAAGCCGCCCAACTCGGCGCCCGCCGCGGACCGGGCAACCGGCTGTGCATCCCCTGGACCGCCAGGGTCGAAGCGGCATGCCGCCAGCGCATCACCGGATCCGGCCACCTCAGCCCGCCGCCTCAGCCCACCAGGAACGGGCACCAATGACCACAATGCCGGTGCCGCCAGGCATGCTCACCTCACCAAACCCGCCAGTCCCGGCCTGGCCAGCAAGATCCAGCGCCACGCATCCAGACACCCGACTGCAGGAGGGGCAGTATGAAAGCACCGTCCCCACCGTGACCGACCGGGTGGTCCAGGCGAGCCTGAAAGCAGTACTCGAGCCCATCTTCGAGGCGGATTTCAAGCCGTGCTCGTATGGGTTCCGCCCGAAACGCAGACCGCAGGACGCGATCGCCGAGATCCACCAGCTGTCCTCCGGGCGCAGTGATTACCACTGGGTTCTGGAGTGTGACATCAAAGCCTGTTTCGATGAAATTTCGCATACGGCATTGATGGACCGCCTGCGGGTGAGGATCAAGGACAAGCGAGTCTGCGGCCTGGTGAAGGCGTTCCTGAAATCCGGGATCCTCACCGAACTCGGGAACCGGGAAGAGTCACTGACCGGGACCCCGCAAGGGGGTATTCTTTCACCGTTGCTAGCCAATATTGCCCTGTCAGCGCTGGACGAACATTTCGACCGGCAACGGCAGCAGGAAATGGGCAACGACAGGCAGCGGGCCAAACGCAGAAAACACGGCCAGGGCAACTGGAAACTCATCCGCTATGCCGATGATTTTGTCCTAATGGTATCGGGTGACCGCCACCACGCCGAGACGCTGCGGGAGGAGGTGGCAGCCGTGCTCGCCCCCCTGGGGCTGCGGCTGTCACCGGAGAAGACCCGGGTGGTCCACATCGATGAGGGCTTCGACTTCCTCGGCTTCCACATCCGCCGGATGCGCAAGCGAGGGACGAACAAGCACTACGTCTACACCACACCGGCCAGGAAAGCGATCCAGTCGATCAAGGACACGGTGAGCGAACTGACGTACAGGTCAACCCGCCACCAGAGCCTGGCCGAGGTGATCACCAGCCTGAACCAGGCGCTGACGGGATGGGCGAACTACTTCCGGCACGGGGTGTCCAAGGCCGTGTTCGGCGCGGTCGACCACCACGCATGGGGTCGGCTGATGCGCTGGACACGCCGCAAATATCAGGGCAGGCACCGGCTCGGGAAGCCAGAGATGAAACGCCGCTTCTGCGGCCAAGGCTGGCGGTTCGCCCAAGGGAAGGTCGTATTCACCGGCGCCTCCAGCGTCAAAGTGACCCGCTACCGCTACCGCGGAAGCAACATCCCGACCCCCTGGACCCCGAAACCAGCAGCAGCCGCCAGCGGCGGCTGACCAACGGGAAAGACACGCGGAGCGCCCGGTGCCTTGAGAGGGGCACGCCGGGTGCGGGAGGGGGCGTGCGGGAAACGGACGGTAGCAACACCGAAACCGCGCCCGCATGCCTACCTCACCCTTGTGGCCCATCCCTGTCTTGTCCGCAACCCAGCAAACGACCTGATCACCAGTTCACCCAGCGAAAAGGAAAACCAAGCCAGCCATTCTCGAATACTTGACAAGACATAGGAGCATCGATCTGCTTGCGCGCGAGCGCTGAACACGCCAGGGAATGCTCACACTGGGTAGCAAGCAAAGCCATGCGGCCGTGGCTTGCTGCCAGCCGGATCGGGTCGATGAAGGCACCGGCACCCCATGTCTTCCGCTTGCATCCCGGAGCTGGCCAGGCTCACTACGTAGTTGTCTGTGTAGACGACAGTTGCTGAGTGAGGGAGCACTGGCATGTCCCGATCAGGTGGGTCAACATTCAAACGATGTGGATGCCGGGACCAGCGCACCGGGCGGCAGCTGGGCCAGCACTGCCCGCGCCTGCGTGAGCGCGGGCATGGCAGCTGGTACCTGGCCATCGAGCTGTCCGCGGCGCCGGACGGCCGCCGCAGGCGGGTTCGGCTGGGCGGCTATCCCGTCTATGTGCCCGGAAAGCACCGATTGCACAGAGCTTCCGCTGATGGTCGTTCCACGAGCCGTTCCACGGCGCCGGTGCCGCGCCTGACGTATTCGGTCACTGAACGTAGCCACCCGCTGCTCGGCGACCTGGCGGCAGCAAAGCTGTCGGCGTCGGCCGGGACGCCGGTCTTCGTTTCGGCCGACGATGGATCGTTACGTCCTGTCCGCGAGCTCCGACGGCGACGCCGCCCGCGAGCGGGCGCTGCTTAGTGCCTTCTGCGCGCGGCGGGTGGACGGGCTGATCATCATGCCGTGCGGCCCCGATCACCGGTACCTGCTGCCGGAGGTGCGCCGGGGAACCCGGGTGGTGTTCGCCGACCGGCCCGCCCTCACGGTGGCCGCGGACACCGTGCTCAGCGACAACTTCGGCGGCGCTCAGCGCGCCGTGGCCCACCTGCTGGACGCCGGGCACACCAGGATCGGGTTTCTCGGCGACCTCCGGCGCATCTACACGGCCGCCGAGCGCTACCGCGGATACCTGGATGCCCTCCGGACGCGCGGCATCGAGCCGGACGAGCGGCTCATCCGCCACGACATCCAGTCGGAACGCCTGGCCGAACAGGCAACGTGTGACCTGGTCAGGTCGCACCCGGGCCCGAAGGCCATCTTCACCGCGCAGAACCTGCTGACGATCGGTACCCGGCTCGCGCTGCGTTCCCCTGGGAGCCGAACAGACCATCGCGCATGTCGGGTTCGACGACATCCCGCTCGGCGCTCTGCTCGATCCCGGCATCACCGTCATCGCGCAGGATCCTCCCGCCTTGGGCACCCTTGCCGGGCAGATGCTGCTGCACCGCATCCGGGACCCTCACGGCGCACCGGAGACCGTGGAGGTTCCCGTCAGCCTGCTCACCCGCGGCTCCGGCGAGATCCCGCCGCCCGCCGCGAACGGGTGAAAGTGCCCGGCAGTAGGGCGCTGGGACCGTCGGCGCGCTGGTTATGCTGCACGTGTGCCACGACCAGCCGTTTCCACACCTGACGCCCTGCCCTCCGGCGGGGCGGGGTCCTCGCCCGGGGAGCCCGCGGAACAGCCGGGACTGGCCGATGGGGCCACCAGCACGCTGCGCATCCAGGCTGTGGACCGGGCGGTCGCGCTGCTGAAGTGCGTTGCCGAGGCGACGACGCCGCCCACGGCGCTGGAACTGGCCCAGGCGTGCGGCATCAACAGGAGCACGGCCTGGCGGCTGCTGCGGACCCTCGAATATCACGGCCTGGTGGACCGCGATGAGATCACCCAGCGCTACACCGTGGGGTACGGTGCCATCTCCGTTGCGGCCGCGGCGACCGACGACGCGCTGGTCCGCCGGGTCCGGCCGTTGCTGGAAAAGCTGGCCGTGCGGACCGGGGAGTCGGTCACGCTCGCCGTGGTCAAGCGGTTCAACCTCGTCTACGTCGACCAGGTGGACCCGCCGAACCTCGTGGTGCCCAGCTGGCTCGGCAAGCCGCTCCCGCTGCACGCCACGTCCGGCGGCAAGGTGTTCCTGGCCTGGCTCGGCCCGGGCGAACGGGACGCCATCCTGCCCAAGCAACTCCCCCGCTACACCGGTCGCACGGTCACCGACCGGGCCCGGCTGGAGGCCGAACTGGAGGAGGTCCGCCGCACCGGCTACGGAATGTGCAACCGGGAATACGAGGAGTTCTCGTCCGGCGTGTCCGCGGCGGTGCTCAGTTCCCGGCGGCAGCCGATTGCGGTGATCAACGTATGGGGACCGGCCCCGCGCAATCCGGTGAAGAGGCTGCACGAGATCGGCCGGGAGGCGGTCAGGACCGCCGACGAGGTGCGCGCGCTGCTCGACTAGGCATGCCCGGCAGCAGGGAGTCTTATCGCCGGTGCCCTAAGCCCGTCGGCTGGGCCCGGACCGCCGGTAACCGCGCAATCCCGGTACCCCGCACTGACCGTAAAGCACGCATACCTACTGGCCACGGACGGTTGCGGCTACCTTGACCGGTTCCAAAATGCGCTGATAATCTTCACGATGATAACGAATCGTTCACATAGTGAACGACTAGGTACGTGCCGGGGAGGACGGCGGCGATCATGGCGGTCTCCCAAAAGGTCATCATTACCTGCGCGATCACAGGTTCCGGGCACACGCCGTCGATGTCTCCGTTCTTGCCCTACACCGAGGACCAGGTCATCGAGCAGGGCGTTGCCGCCGCCGAGGCCGGCGCGGCGGTCCTGCACCTGCACGCCCGGGATCCGCGGGACGGGCGCCCGACCGCCGATCCCGCGGTGTTCGCCAAGTACGCGCGGGGGATAAGCGACCGCAGCGACGTCGTCATCAGCATCTCCAGCGGGGGCGGGACCGGGATGACCGTGCAGGAGCGGCTGGAGGGCGTCCTGGCGCTCAAGCCCGAGCTGTGCACGCTCAACCTCGGCACCATGAACTACGGCAGCTTCCCGATGATTGACCGTTACCGGGGCACGTTCAAGTTCGACTGGGAAGAGCCCTATCTGGAGAGCACCCGGGCCGAGCCGTTCGTGAGCACCTACGCCGACATCGAGTACATGCTCACCGAGGTCGGCCCGCGGATCGGAACCCGGTTCGAGGCCGAGGCCTACGACGTCGCCCACCTGTACACGCTCGCGTACTACCTGGACAAGGGCCTGGTCCAGGCGCCCATCTTCATCCAGACCATCTTCGGCACGATGGGCGGCATCGGCCCGGACGTGGACCACATCGTGCACATGAAGCGCACCGCCGACCGGCTTCTCGGCGATGCCTACCAATGGTCCACCCTCGGCGCGGGCCGCTACCAGATGGGCATCGTCACCGCCGCCGCCATCATGGGCTCCCACGTTCGGGTCGGCCTCGAGGACAGCCTCTACCTCGGCAAGGGCCAGCTCGCGGAGTCGAACGCCGACCAGGTCCGCAAGATACGCGGCATCTTGGAGGCACTTTCGCTCGAGGTCGCGACACCCGCGGAGGCGCGCCAGCTGCTCGGCCTCAAGGGCCTGAGCAACGTCGGCTACTGAGTGGCTGCCGAGCGGCCACCGGGCGCGCCGATGACACCGGCCGGGCACGAGGGAATCACAGGCATCACCTTCGACAGTGACGGCCACCGCCTAGCCGGGGTGGCTTACCTGGCCCGCGGCTCCCACCCGAAACCGACCGCGCTGCTGCTGCACGGCTGTCCCGGGCTGGAACAGAACCTCGACGTCGCCGCGGCGCTGCGCGACCGCGGCTGGAACGCCGTGGTGTTCCACTACCGCGGCTGCTGGGGCAGCGCCGGGCGGTACGACCTGCGCACCATCCACCGAGACGTCCGCGCGGCCGTGGACCACCTGCAGGCCGGCGGGTACCCGGGCGTCGACCCCGACCGGATCGCGGTCGTCGGGCACAGCCTCGGCGGGTGGGCGGCCGTCCTGGCCGCCTCGGCCGACCAGCGGCTGCGCGCCGTGGTGACCTGCGCCGCCCCGGCCGGACTCGGCAGCGCCGACATCCCGGCCGCCGACCTGGAACGGGAGTTCACCCGCTTTCTCGCCACGACACCGGCCGAGTTCGCGAGCCAGCGGCGCGAGATCGGCACCCGGCCGGGGCCGCTCGACCTCGTCGCGTCGCTCTCCCCCCGGCCGCTGCTGGTGATCCACGGCAGCGACGACGAATGGGTTCCGGCCGGCCAGGGCCGCGCTGCTGTACGAGCGGGCGAGGGAGCCCCGCCGTTACGTCGAGATCGAGGGCGCGAACCACGCCTTCGCCTGGCACCGCGCTGCCCTGCGTGAGGAGATCAGCGGGTGGCTGATGTCTGAGGAGGCAGCATAGTGATCTCAGTGGATCAGGTGCGCCGGGTGGGGGTGGCCGGCGCGGGTGTGATCGGCGGCGGCTGGGCGCTGCACTACCTGCGGATGGGCCTGGACGTGGACGTCTACGATCCGGCGCCGCGTGCCCAGGGTGACCTGCTGCGGATGCTGGAGGTGACCTGGCCGCTGCTGGAGCGGATCGGGCTGCGGCCAGGCGCGAGCCCCGACCGGATCCGCTTTCACAGCGATCTGGCTGCCGCGGTCGGCGGGGCTGACCTGGTGCAGGAGAGCTCGCCGGAGGACGCCGCGCTCAAGCGCGCGGTCCTTGCCGCCATCGACGAGGCGGCCCCCCCGGACGTGGTGATCGCGTCCAGTACCTCGGGCTTCGCCATGAGCATGCTGCAGGAGGACTGCGCCCACCCGCAGCGCTGCGTGGTCGGTCATCCGTTCAACCCGCCCTACCTGATCCCGCTGGTGGAGGTGGTGGGCGGGGAGCGGACCGACCCGGTGGCGGTCGACTGGCTGGTGGCGTTCTACGCGGCGATGGGCAAGCGCCCGCTGCGCCTGTCCCGGGAGCTGCCCGGCTTCGTCGGCAACCGGCTGCAAGAGGCCATGTGGCGGGAGGCGCTGCACATGGTCGCGGCCGGGGAGGCGACGGTCGAGGAGATCGATGAGTCGATCGCCTACGGGCCCGGGCTGCGCTGGGCGCAGATGGGCCCGTGCCTGACGTTCCACCTGGCCGGGGGGAGCGCTGGCATGGCACGCATGCTCGATCACTTCGGGGCGGCGCTGCTCGAACCGTGGACCAGGCTCGAGGCGCCGCCGCTGACCGGGCAACTGCGGGAGCGGATGGTCAGTGGCTGCCTGCGCGAGGCGGATGGCCGCCCCGTTCGCCGAGCTGGAGCGGATGCGTGATGAGTTCCTGGCCGAACTGCTGCAATTGGTGGAACGGTTCGGCGTTGCCCAGCTGGCGCAGCCGGAAGCCCAGCTGGCGCAGCCGGAAACACAGTCCATGCTGCCGGAGGCGAGGGTCTATTGACACTGCGGATAACTGATCCTTAAACTCCGCTATATCACATAATGCACGCATCGTTCATAATGTGAACCATGCTCCCCGGGCCGCCCTGGGTCGCACCGGAGCGCCCGGACCGGGCTCAGCCATCTCGGCAATCGGGAGCGGCTCATGGATTTCAGCCGCAGGGACTTCATGAAGACGGCTGTGACTGGCTCGCTCGCCATCGGTTCCGCGGGCCTGCTGAGTTCCTGCGGCATCAATCCGGACACCATTCACACGACCGCGCACCAGGCAAGCGGCCCGCCGAGGCGCGGCGGCACGCTGCAGGCCGCGATCACCGGGGGCTCCAGTGCGGACACCCTGGACCCGCTGTCCTCCGTCAGCAACGCGGACTTCTCCCGCGTCAACAACCTGTTCGAGCCGCTGCTCGGCCTCACTCCGCAGGCGCAGCCGATGTTCGTGCTGGCCGACGAGCTCACCCCGAACGCCACCGCCACGGAATGGACGCTGCGGCTCAAGCCCGGCATCACCTTCCACAACGGCAAGGACCTGACGGCCGAAGACGTCATCTACACGTTCCGCACGGTGCTGAACCCAAAGGCCCCGGCGGCCGCCGCGGCCGGCCTGGCCTCGATCGACGCACCCGGGATGACCGCGCTGGACAACCTCACGGTGCGGATCCCGTGCAAGACGCCGTTCGCCACGCTGCACCAGGCGCTGGCCATTCCGACCTACTCCGACATCATCCCGGTGGGCTTCAACCCGACGGCCCCGGCCGGCACCGGCCCGTTCCGGCTGAAGAGTTTCACCCCCGGCGTGCAAAGCACATTTGTGCGATACGACAATTACTGGCAGACCGGCCTGCCCTACCTCGACGAAGTCGTCATCACCGACTACAGCGACGAGACCAGTCAGGTGAACGCGCTTTTGTCCGGGCAGGCGCACGTGGTCAACCTGCTGTCCGCCAACGTGATCGCGGTGGTCGAGAGCCAGGGAAAGAACGTCCTGATCTCCGACGGCGGCGGCTGGAACCCGTTCACGATGCGGGTGGACGCCGTACCGCTGAGCGACCGGCGGGTCCGCCAGGCGCTGCGGCTGGTGGCGGACCGGCCGCAGATGCTGGAGATCCTCTTCAGCGGCCACGGGACCCTCGGCAACGACGTGTTCGGCATCTGGTCCGCCGACTACGACCACAGCCTGCCGCAGCGGCACCAGGACATCGACCAGGCGAAGTTCCTGCTGAAAGCGGCCGGCCAGGAGGGGCTCACGATCGAGCTGGTCAGCTCGGACATCGGCCAGGGCACCATCCAGGCCGCCGAGGTGCTGGCGCAGCAGGCCACCGCCGCGGGCATCAACATCAAGGTAAGCCAGGTCACGGTCACCGACTTCTTCGGCCCGGGCTACCTGAAATGGGTGTTCGCCCAGGACTACTGGTACTACAACTTCTACCTGCCACAGGTCTCGCTGGCGACCCTGCCGACCTCGCCGTTCAACGAGTGCCACTTCGACAACCCGGCCTACAACAAGCTGTACCAGCAGGCGATCGCCACCATCGACACCGCGAAGCGGCAGGAGCTCGCCCACGCGATGCAGCTGATCGACTACACCGAGGGCGGCTACATCATCCCGTTCTTCCCGCCGGTCATCGACGGCTACGGATCGAACGTCAACGGGCTGATCCCATCGAAGGGGGGCCTGTCGCTCAACGCTTACGACTTCAAGCAGCTCTGGCTGTCGTGACGCCGCGGCGCCGCGCCGGCGATCGGGCACCGCACTGGACGGCTGACCGGGGCTGCCGCACACGGAAGGATCCCCATCATGGCCGATGTGACGGCGCCGGCCCCGGTTGCTGCCGCCGCGCCCGACCGCAAGCCGCACCCGCTCCGGGATACGCTGTTCAAACGGCTCGGGTACGGCCTGATCACGCTGTTCTGCGTCTCTGTCCTGATATTCGCCGCCACGCAGCTCCTGCCGGGCAACGCCGCGTCGGCGGCGCTGCAGAACACCGCCACCCCGGCCCGCCTGCACGCCCTCGAAGTACAGATGGGCCTGAACCGGTCGGCGGTGGCGCAGTACTGGAGCTGGCTCACCGGCCTGTTCCGGGGCGACCTCGGCAAGTCAATCGTCAGCGGCACTTCGGTGAGCTCGCTGGTCGGCGGGCGCATCGTGAACACGCTTGTGCTCGTCGTGCTCGCGGGCGTCATCGGCACGGTGATCGGCGTGGCGCTCGGCGTGTGGGCGGCGGCCAAACGGGACAGCTGGCTGGATCACATCCTGTCGGTCACCGCCCTCGCCGTCACCGCGCTGCCCGAGTTCGTCGTCGCGATGGCGCTGGTGATCCTCTTCGCGGCGGTGATCTGGCACTTCTTCCCCGCGGTCTCGGTGTTCCCGCCGGGGGCGGCGCCGTGGTCGGACCCGAAGCTGCTGATACTGCCGGTCGCCACGCTCGTCATCGTGATCGTGCCGTACACCTTCCGGATGATGCGGGCGGCGATGATCGACGCGCTGGAGAGCGACTACGTGGAGATGGCCACGCTCAAGGGGCTGTCGCGGCGGCGGGTCCTGCTCTTCCACGCGCTGCCGAACGCGATAGCGCCGACCATCCAGGTGATCGGGCTGAACTTCCTGTACCTGGCCGGCGGCGTGGTGGTGGTGGAGTACGTCTTCAACTACCCGGGCCTGGGCCAGGGCCTGGTCAATGCGGTGTCTGACCGGGACATCCCGGTGATCCAGTTCATCGTGCTGCTCCTGGCCGCCTTCTATGTCCTCGTCAACATCGCGACCGACATGATTTCGCTCGCCGCCAGCCCGCGGCGGCGGCTGCCCCGGACCTGACGGAGGTGACGTAGTGGCTTCCACCGCGGCGCTCGAGGTTCTCCAGTCCGCCGGGCGCAGGCGCGCCAGCCGGCGCGAGTGGCTGGCCGTGCTCAACCGGGCGGTGCGCACCCCCCGCGGCGCGATCGGGCTGTCGATCGTCGGCGTCGTCGTCCTGATCGCCGCCATCGGCCCGGCGTTTGCCCCCTACCCGGCCGACGCGTTCGTCACCAGGCCGTTCGCGAACCCGTCACTGGCCTTCCCGCTCGGCGGCGACGTGCTCGGCCGGGACGTGCTGAGCCGCACCCTCGACGGCGGCTGGCAGCTGCTGCTGATGGCGGCCGTGGCGACACTGCTCGGCGTGGCCGCCGGTGCGGCCTGCGGCGTGACCGCCGCCTACTTCGGCGGCCGCTGGGACGGCATCCTGATGCGCACCGTGGACATCGTGCTCGCGTTTCCGCAGCTGGTGTTCGCGCTGCTGCTGGTCAGCATCCTCGGGCCGAAGATCTGGCTGATCGTTCTCGCGGTCGCCATCTCGCACGCCCCGCAGGTGGCGCGGGTGACCCGGGCCGCCGCGCTGGACATCTGCGAGCGGGACTACGTCCGGGCCGCGCAGATCATCGGCATGCCGGCCCGGCAGGTGATGCGCCGGGAGGTGCTGCCGAACCTGACCTCAGTGCTCATGGTCGAGCTGGGGCTGCGGCTCACCTACTCGATCCTGGTGATCGCCGGGCTGAGCTTCCTCGGTTTCGGCCTGCAACCGCCGGCCCCGAGCTGGGGCTACATGATCAACGAGAACCGGATCGGGCTGGTCGCCAATCCGTGGGGGGTGCTGGCACCGGTGCTGCTCATCGCCGCGCTGACCATCGGGATGAACACGCTCACCGACGCCGTCGCCCGCGCCTCGCTCGGCGTCGGGCGCGGTGCCGATGACGCGCTGCTGCCCGGTATCACGGCCGCGGGGGCGATGACATGACCAGCAACGGCGATGGCAGCCCGACCGGTGCTGAGCAGGCTGGCCAGGCCAGCGCCGTGACCGGCAACGGCGCCAGCGACGGCCCGGCCGAGCTGCAGGTGCGGCTGATCGTCGAGGACCTCCAGGTGCTCAGGACGCCGTCGCGCGGCCGGGAGGCCGTCGACGTGGTGGACGAGATCTCCTTCCGGGTCCAGCCGGGCGAGGTGCTGGGCCTGGTCGGCGAGTCGGGCTCCGGCAAGACCACGATGGCGCTCGCCCTGCTCGGCCACGTCCGCCGGGGACTTGTCATCGGCGATGGGAAGATCATCGTCGACGGCCAGGACATCCTGCGGATGTCACACAGCGACCTGCAGCACCTGCGCGGCCAGCGGATCGCCTACGTGCCGCAGGACCCGTCCAGTGCGCTCAACCCGACGCTCAAGGTGGGCACCCAGCTGCGCGAAGTCCTGGATTCCTACAGCAGCGACCACAAGGCGCGCGACGACCGGCTGGCCGAGGTGCTGGCCGAGGTCGGCCTGTCCAACGTCCCCGGAATCCTGGATTCGTACCCGCACCAGCTGTCCGGCGGGCAGCAGCAGCGGGTCGGGCTGGCCATGGCCTTCACATGCCGGCCCCAGCTCATCGTGCTCGACGAGCCGACGACCGGGCTGGACGTGACGACCCAGCGCCGGGTCCTGGAGACCATCCGCAACCTGTGCCAGTCCTATCAGGTGGCCGCGGTCTACATCAGCCATGACCTGGCGGTGGTGGCGGAGATCGCCGACCACGTCGCGGTGATGTACGCGGGCCGGGTCGGCGAGGTGGGCCCGGCGCGCGAGGTGTTCACCACCCCGGCGCACCCGTACACCCGGGGGCTGCTGCGCGCCATTCCGTCGCTGACCGACGCTCATGTGCTCATGGGCCTGGCCGGGCAGCCGCCACGGCCGGGTAACCGCCCGCCCGGCTGTTTCTTCCAGCCACGCTGCGAATTCGCGATACCAGACTGCGAGAAGGGCCAGCCGCCGCTGGTCAAGGTGTCGGAATCGGGCCACGGCGCCCGCTGCCTGCGGGCCGTGGAGGTGGCCGGGCTGGCCCGCAGCACGGAAACGCGGCCGCTCCGCGAGGCCGGCCCGCAAGCAGCTGGCCCGCTGCTGGACGTGCGTAGCCTGTCGGCCACCTACGGTCCCAAGACGGTGCTGCGCGACGTGAGCTTCGCGGTGCCGGGCGGCCAGTGCGTCGCGGTGGTCGGCATGTCCGGCTCGGGCAAGACCACACTGGCCCGGTGCCTGGTCGGGCTGCACCCGACCTGGGGCGGCGACGTCTTCTTCGGGGGGAACCCACTGGCCAGGGGCGTCCGCCGGCGTAGCGATGAGCAACTGCGCCGGATGCAGTACGTGTCGCAGAATCCGTACGCGTCGCTGAACCCACGCCGGACTGTGGGGCAGATCGTGGAGCAGCCGCTGGCCCACTTCGAAAGGCTGCCCGCCGGTGAGCGCTACGAGCGGGTGGTGGCCGCGCTGACCGCGGCCGCGCTGCGTGAGTCGTTCGTGGACTACTACCCCGATCAGCTGTCCGGCGGCGAGCGGCAGCGGGTGGCCATCGCCCGCGCGCTGGTCCTCGAGCCCGACCTGCTGGTGTGCGACGAGGTCACCTCCGCGCTGGACGTGTCGGTGCAGGCGTCCGTGGTCGAACTGCTGCGCGGCCTGCAGGCCGAGCGCGGGCTGTCAATGATCTTCATCACGCACAACCTGCCGCTGGTCCGCAGCATCGCCGACCAGGTCGTGGTGCTGAACGAAGGGGTGATCTGCGAGGCCGGGCCGGTCGCCGAGGTGCTCCACTCCCCCAAGGACCCCTACACCACGCAACTGCTCGCCGACGTGCCCAAGCTGGAAACGCCGGTCGGCGAGGCCTGATGGAGCCGGTCAGCGTTTCCCCCATGGGAACCAGGCTGGCCCGTGGCCGCCGGGCCAGCTGATCCCCGCGCCGCTGCGGCTGCACGAGACAACGGTCCCGGCGGACTGGGTCGACTACAACGGCCATCTGAGCGAGTGGGCCTACCTGCTGGTGTTCGGCGACAACGCGGACGCGTTCTTCCGGTACTTCGGCGTGGACGAAGGCTACCGGGCCGCGGGCCGGTCGCTGTACACGGCCGAGACGCACCTGCGCCACCTCTTCCAGGCGCGCCTCGGCGAGCGGCTGTGGCTCACCCTGCAGGTGCTCGGCGCAGACACCAAGCGGCTGTACATCGCGCACGAGATAACGAACTCCGCTCACCGCACCATCGCGACCGCCGAGCAGTTGCTGTTGCACGTGGACACGGAAGCGGGGAAGGTGACGCCGTTCCCTTCGCAGATCGCGGACCGGCTGATGCGGATCCGGGACGCGCACGCGGGCCTGCCGGTCCCCGGCTATGTCGGGCGCGTCATCCGGGCTCCTGGCGGGTGAGACCGGTGGACTTCGAGCTGACCGATGAGCAGCGGCTGATCGTGGAAACCGTGCGCGGTTTCGTGCGCAACGAGCTTTACCCGCGCGAGGACGAAGTCGAGCGCCTCGACGAGGTGCCTGCGGAGCTGGCCACGGCGATCAGGGAGAAGGCGATCGCGTCCGGGCTGTACGCCGCGAACATGCCAGCCGAGCTCGGCGGGGGCGGGCTGGGTGCGGTGTCGATGGTCCTGGTGGAGCGGGAGCTCGGCCGGGCCAGCTACGCGCTGCAGGTGCTGGTGGAGCGGCCGAGCAACATCCTGCAGGCCTGCCAGGGCAAGCAGCGTGACCGGTACCTGCTGCCGGCGATCCGGGGTGAGCGGCACGACTGCGTCGCGATGACCGAGCCCGGCGCGGGCTCCGACGTCCGCTCGATGACCACGTCGGCGGCGCGCGACGGTGAGCACTACGTCGTGGACCGAACCAAGCACTTCATCAGCCATGCCGACGTCGCCGACTTCATCATCCTCTTCGCGGCCACCGGCTCCGAGCCGACCAGCTGGGGCCGCCGGAACCTCATCACCGCGCTACTGGTGGACTCAAACACCCCCGGCCTGACCATTCGCCGCGGCGGGCCCTGCGTCTCGAATCGCGGGTACCACCAGTGCGAGCTGGTCTTCTCCGGCTGCCGGGTACCGGTGGCGAACCGGCTTGGCGAGGAGGGCCAGGGCCTAGACCTGATGGGCCGGTGGCTTGGCGCGTCCCGGCTGACCGTGGCCGCGAGCAGCGTGGGCCGGGCCCGGCGCGTGCTGGAGGCCGCGGCGGACTGGGCGGCGCGCCGCCAGCAGTTCGGTCAGCCCATTGGCCGGTTCCAGGGCGTCGGGTTCCAGCTCGCCGACATGGCGACCGAGCTCGAGGCGGCGGAGCTGCTCACGCTGCGCGCCGCGGCCCGGCTGGACGCCGGCACGATGACCGCCGCGGACGCGGCGATGGCCAAGGTATACGCCTCGGAGATGCTCGGCCGGGTGTGCGACGCCGCGGTGCAGATCTTCGGCGGGATGGGGCTGATGAGCGAGCTGCCGGTGGAGCGCTGGTGGCGCGATGCGCGGGTGGAGCGGATCTGGGACGGCACCAGCGAGATCCAGCGGCACATCATCGCCCGGTCGCTGCTGCGGGCACATGGAGCGTGATGTGACCGCCCAGCCCGAGCCGGTCCGGGCCGCCGCCGAGGGCCAGATTCTCGTGATCACCATCGACCGGCCGCCGGCCAACGCCATCGACACCGCCACGAGCAGGGCGCTGTACGCGGCGTTCGACCGGTTGCGCCGCGACCCGCTCTTGCGTGTGGGCGTCGTGACGGGGGCCGGAGACCGGTTCTTCAGCGCGGGCTGGGATCTGAAGGCTGCTGCGCGCGGCGAGAGCATCGAGGCCGACCACGGCCCGGGCGGTTTCGCCGGCCTCACCGAGTTCTTCGACATCGGCAAGTCCGGTGATCGCCGCGGTCAACGGGCTGGCGTTCGGCGGCGGCTTCGAGCTCCTCCTCGCCGCGGACCTGGTGGTGGCCGCCGACCACGCGGACTTCGCGCTCACCGAGGTGACCCTGGGCCTCGTCGCCGACGCCGGCGGGCTGCTGCGGCTGCCGGCCCGGGTCACGCGCGCGGTCGCGCTGGAGTACCTGCTGACCGGGCGGCGGTTCGGCGCCGCCCAGGCCGCCCGGTGGGGACTGGTCAACAAGGTCGTCCCGGCGGCGGAGGTGATGGCCACCGTACGGATTCTGGCCGCGACGATCTGCGCGGCGGCCCCGCTGGCGGTCGCCGCCGTGCTGGAGATCCTGCGCGAGACGGAGGGGATGAGCGTGCGCGACGGCTACAGGGTCCTGGCCGGAAGCGGCCTGCCTGCCTACCGGGCGATGCTGGGCTCGCAGGACGCCCGTGAGGGAGCGCGGGCGTTCGCCGAGCGGCGCCGACCCGTCTGGCGCGGCCGGTGAGCACCCCCGAGTCGGCCGGGCAGTCCCGTGGTACCGGCCAGCCCCCTGGTATTGGGCAGCCCCTTGGCACCGGGGGCCGGGCCGTGCCCGCGGAGTGGATCGACTACAACGGCCACATGATGGACGCCTACTACTCCCTGGCGTTCACCGAAGCCACCGAGGCCCTGCTGGACTACGTCGGCCTCGGCGCCGGGTACCGGGCCGAAACCGGCTGCGGCATGTACACGGCAGAGAGCCACCTGTGCTTCCGCGCCAGCGTGCCGGCCGGGGCCGAACTCCGCTACTCCTCACAGCTGCTGGGCTGCGACGCCAAGCGGCTGCACGTGTTCCACCGGATGGCGGTACCGGGCGGCCCGGACGTGGCGACGAACGAGCTCATGTTCCTGCACGTCGACAGCGCCCTGGAGCGGGTCGTCCCCATACCGGCAGAGCACCGCCGGCTCGTCATGGCGCTCGCCGCCGAACACGCGGCGCTGCCCACGCCCGATGCGACCGGACGCCGCATCACGATGCCGGGAACCTCCTGACCCGGGCCGGCGCGGGCTCGTCAGCGGGGCAAAGCCGGCCTGGGCCCGGGAAGCTGCCCGCCATGTGAGGTCAGGACCTCTGGCGTGAGCCGCCGGTGCTCGTAGCGCAGGGCAAAGGCGTTGCGGGCCTCTCGGTCTTGCGGATGTGGCTCCTGCCTGGCTCAAGGCCGCCCACTCCTGGGATCAAATGTTCACAGACGCACCCAAGGTCACCTCCCGGGCGGCAGCCCACGCCGCCGACCTGGCCCATTGGACCGGGCGACTCGCCTTCGCGGACCCCGACTGGACCCTGTCGCGCGGCCCGTCGCAGGCAATTCGCCCGTCCGAAAGCTTGGCTGCCAACCCCGAGGACACCAGGGGCGTCACTGCGGCCGTCCACCACGCGTGCGAGACCATAACTCGGCTCGCTGGGAGCGACTACCAGCAGATCCAGGTCGCCGCACGGACGGGCCGCCTGCTGGTGCCCACCAGGTCGCTGGACGAGAGCTACGACATTCCGCGCCCCATCGCACGAGCACCGGCTCACCGAGTCGACGCCGCGATCGCCACTTACCGCGACGCCGAAGCAGCCAGTGGCACAGCGACCACAGCGATGGACCAGCTCGCCGCCACGACCGGCGCGGCCAGCCGCCTTCTGACCGCAGCCAGGAACGCCATTGCTCCGGCCCGCGGCGACGCGCAGAACACCGCTAGAGTCGGTGACCCGCAGGTCACGCCGTCAACACGGGAGGCCGAGAGCGCAGGCGGTGCCCAGCGATTCGTGCGCCGTCCGGCAGCGGCTGAGGACAGGCCGCGGCAGCCGGGCACCGCCGCCAGACGTTGTCTGGAACGAGGCGTGATCGGTGCGAGCCGGGAGCCGCCTCTCCCGCAAAGGCAGTCGGCCCGCGAAGTAGGCGAGCCCATCATTGCGGCACCGACTAGTGACGCGGCAGCTGGTCGCCATGTCCCCATCAATGCGCCAGCGCGGTCCCCAGGCGCTTCTCGATCCAAGGAGCCCGAACTTGAACTGTGAACTGTCTCATCCGTTCCAGACTGAGTCATGGCGGACGGGAGAGCAGCCAGCCCCCACAAGTGCTATGACCTGGGCGTTGGTGAGCCAGGTCGTTGTGCCACGAAGTTGCCTATCGGGCTGGTGACCACCAGACCCTCCAGCGCGGAGACGCGGCTATCAGCCATCCCCGCCGTTTCGGGCGTTCGACCTCCCGTAAGAGCAGGTTAACCGGCGACGTACACCCCCCGGCCCACAACGGACTCCACCAGGCCAGCCTCCTTTAGCGCGGTTACCGCCCGCTTGACCGTGCCGTCCGAGACACCGTAGGTCTGCATGAGGGTGCGGGTTGACGGCAGCAGTTTGCCTGGCGCGATGTCCCCTCGCTCGATCTGGCCGCGCAAGATATTCGCCAGCTGCTGCCAGACTGGCGTGCCCGCGTCGTGGTCAATCTCTTCCACAAGATCACGGTAGACGCACCTCACCAGGCACAACCCGGCAGACCTAGGCTCACCGAGGGATACCTAGGTATCATGCAGCAATGGAACAGCGGACAGATGACCTGGACGATCTTCGTGCGCAATACCCAGGATGGCGATTCGGGACTGTCTGGGCCACGGCGGCCACCGGGCCGGATGCACGGCGGCTGTGGGCCACCCGAGATGGGATCACTGTGACCGCGTGGAACGCGGCCGAGCTGGCTCAGGACATCCGCCGGGAGGAGGAGTCATGAGACGGTGGCGAATCCGGGACACGGACATCACCTTCAACAGCGGCCATCGGCTCATGGCACCCGGCCTACCCTGACCAGTGTGCAGTCGATCAGGACCTTGACCTGATCGTGCAGCTCACCATGCAGTGTGGTCCCGGTGATGGCCCGGCAACGCCTGATAAGCACTGCTGTTACTTTCGCCGTCCTGGCTGCGCCCTGGTCGGCGGTCACCCTGACCTGCGCAGTCGCGGCACCACGGACTGCCCTGTGACGGCTATGACGGTCACGGGTTGTGACGGGCGGGGGTCCGACGTGCGATATCCGCCTGTGCGGCGGGTGGTGCCGGGGTGATCACCGGCCGAGGCGCGCAGATCCGTGTGATCTGCGCATAGCCGTCGCACCCCGGGCCGGGCTGGAACCATTCCAGGCCCCTGGGCGGGAGCAGCGCCGGACAGTTACCTGCTTGGCCGCCCGGCAGTTAGCCCAGGTATCTCCTGCGGAGACGCCGCGCGGGGTGACAATCGGGAGCGGTTGCCCACCGACGCCGGCATACCTCGGGGCGTGACGCGAAAGCGTCGCCAGGCGGTAGCCGATGATGCCCGGCACAGCCTGAGCCGGAACTGCCGCCGCTTATCCTCGGGGTGGCCGTCAACTTGCTCCGGACGGCAAGGCAACCGAACGGGGCGCCGGGTGCTTCAAAGCAGTGTTATGACTACTTCCTGCCGGCTCGGGTTATGACTGCGGCGCACGGCGATGAGTTCGCCGAATACGCGGCTGCCAGCATCCCGTCTTTGCGGCGGCTGGCCCTGCTGCTGTGCCGGAACTGGCATGACGCCGACGACCTCGTCCAGGCAGCGCTGTCCAAGGTGTGCCAGCACTGGTACCGGGCCGCCGCGGCTGACAGCACCGATGCTTATGTTCGCGCCATCCTCGTCCGGGAGTTTGTCCGGGGACGGCGAACGGCCTGGGCAAGGCGGGTAAGCGTTACCGGCCAGCCGCCTGAGATCCGGGCCCCGGCGGCCGACCTGGACACCCTGCTGGACCTGCAAGCTGCCATGACGGCCCTCGCACCGCGTCAGCGCGCCGTGCTGGTGCTCCGGTATTACTGCGACCTGGACGTAACCCAGACGGCTGAGGCGCTTGGCTGTGCTCCTGGCACGGTCAAGAGCCAGACGGCCAAAGCGCTTGCCACCCTCCGGCGCACTCTGGCGCACGGCTCAGAGTCCGCTACTACCCCCCAGCCCGCCACAACTCAGCCAGCGGGCCGGACCGGCTGCTCGGACGAGGTGCCCGGCCATGCTTGAGGACAACCTGAGAACGCTCTTTGCTCTTGAAGCTGAGGCGGACCAGCCGCCGTCGCATATCAGCGTGCCTGCGGCTGGTCGTAGCGCCCGCGTGCGGCAGCGCCAGCGGCGCGCACTCGCTATCGGCAGCCCGGTACTTGCGGCCGCCGCGGTCATCGCGGTGATCGCCACCTCGGCCGCCCTCTCCGGGGTCGCCTTCTCCGGCGGTGGCGAGAAGATTTCGCGCCCGACGGGGCCGGGGACGTCGCTGGCCGTGCCGGGCGCGGCCGGCTGGGCGCGCCTGCCGAGCGCCCCGATCGCTCCCCGGAGCGAATATGCGGCCGTCTGGACCGGGAAGAAGATGATCGTCTGGGGCGGCTACTCGGGGAACACTCAGTACGGCGACGGCGCCGCCTACGATCCGGCGACCCGGACCTGGACGAAGCTCGCCGCCGGCCCCTCGCCGGCCAGGACCTCCCCGTGGCCGTATGGACGGGCAAGGACATGCTCATCTTCGGTGGCTCGGGGACCTCGGGGGCCTCCTCCGCCGGCGCCGCCTACGATCCTGCAACCAACACCTGGCGCAACCTGGCGCCGATCCCAGCCTCTCTCGGCGGCAATCTCACCGGCAGCGGCAGCTATGCCGTGTGGACTGGGAAAGTCATGGTGGCGTGGGGTTTCTTCGAGCGCAGCGGGCGGCAGGCGCTGGCCGCTGCGACCTACAACCCGGCGGCGAACTCGTGGACAACCGGGACGGCGGCGCCAGGGCAGGCTCCTTTGTTTGGCGACGCCTTCTGGACCGGCAAGGAGATGATCGTCTGGGGAGCCGTTTCCCCCGGTCATCTTGAGGGCTTCGCCTACAACGCGGCCACCCAGAGATGGTCGACGCTGCCAGCCTCACCCCTCGGGCGGGCCGGGCGCGATTCGATGCTGGCCGTATGGACCGGCAGGTACCTGGTCGTTGGTGGGGGTGACAGCCGAACAGGCCTTCAGAAGGACGCCGCCGCCTACGATCCGGCGACCAACAGCTGGATGCGCCTCCCCGACGCGCCCGTGGGGTTCGAAGGGAACGGAACCGCTCCAGACATCTGGACCGGAGCCTCCGTCGTCACGATCGAAGACGCAGTCCCGGGTGGCCGCCCGCTCAGCCTGGACCTCACCACCCGAAGGTGGTCTCTCGGGCCGAAGGCGCCGGTGCCCGGACGACAAGAAGCCCACGAATTCTGGACCGGGTCAGAAGTACTCGTCTGGGGCGGCGGGGTTCCCGTCGGCAACTCCTGCTGCAAGACGGTCAAGCCGGGATACAGCTACACGCCGTAGGCCCTCAGCGGTCGCCCCCCGCCCGCCAACTCCGCCAAGACCCCACGGATCGCGGGCCACAGCTGCGCGTGACACCTCCCGGCCATCAAGCAGGCGACAGAACAGACAATCTGAGCGGCCGGGAATAGTTAAAGCTACTAATTTCGTAGGAATTCCGATTCGGCGATCCGGCGCTGGTGAACGCTGGGAGCCGCCTATCCGGCTGTCACGCGTCGTCACCGGCGGGTCCATTCTATCGGCTGGACTGGGTGATCGTCTGTGCCGCTCGGCGGAGGGTTTGGGGAACGGTCCCGGGGGTGATCGTGGCACCGCATCCCAGGCCTTGCCCGGCGAACCTGGGTCGGCCAACCCGGGGGTCAGATGCCATTGACTCGCGATTCAGGAACGTGATAGACACAGGCTCCTGGAATCCGGCGGAAGGGGCGTCCGATGCGGCCTCGCGCGCTGTTGAGCCCGGTTGCACTCGCCGTTGCCGTGCTGGTACTCGCGCCCAGTGCGCCCGCGTGGGCTGGTCCCGGGCCGGGCGGGTTCAGCTCCGAACAGCCGGCGGGCACGCCGTACAAGCATCAGAGCAACTGGGAGCCCACGGTCGCCACCGACCCTGGCCACCCGAACCTGGTCTACCAGCTCATCACCGGAATCAACGCTCACCAGTGCGCCCCCGGCTGCCCCGGAACCAGCGTGCTGTTCCGCAAGTCCACCGATGGGGGGGCCACCTGGGGCGCCGAGCAGTTCGTCTGCGGCCGGGCCTGCAAGGGAGTGGGGTGGCAGTACGACCCGCAGATCAAGGTGGCCACCGACACCAACCAGGCCTGCGGGTGCGGGACCATCTACGTGGTTTTCCTGAACACCTTTGACCCCGGGGCGGTGCTGTTCAAATCGCACGATGGAGGGGCTAGGTGGCAGGGCCCGATCACGATGAACGGGCCGCTGACGTACATGGACAAGCCCGTGCTGGTCATCTCGCCGACGGGCAAGGACGTGTATGTCGCGTTCAACGGCAAGCTGAGCAGTTATGTCGTGGCCTCACACCAGTTCGGGGATCCGGGCACGTTCTTGCCGCCGCAGCAGATCAACGGTGAGGACGACCTGTGGTGGTACCCCGACGGCGGGGCCATCGGCCCAGGCGGGACTGTGTACTTCAGCGAGAACGGCGAGTCCGGCCAGCCGGGGTCCCCGACCAATGGCGGCCACGTGAACGGGCCCGACGTTATTGGCGTGTTCCGGTGCTCCGGGTCCGCCACTGCTTCCTGTGGCACCCACACCCTGACCGCGTTCGGAACCAGCGCCGCCCCACCGCCCTGCACGGTATTCCAGTGCTATCCCGACTACTACGACGCGACCCCGTCGGTGGCGGTCGATTCCACCGGGCACATCGTCGTGGCGTACACGTTCAGCACCGTCGCGGGCGGGCCGAAGAGCCTGTACACGGTCACCTCTGGCGACGGGGTGACCTGGACCACCCCGCATCTGGTCAACTCCCAGGGCGACAGCAACTTCCCGCAGATCGCCAGCGGCCCAGCCCCCGGTGACTTCCGGCTGGCCTGGCAAGACAACCGCACCAGGGAGTTCAACACCTGGTACAGCACATCCAGCGACGGCGGAGCCAGCTGGCAGGGCCAGGTGAAACTCTCCAACCTCACCTCCGGCGCCCCGTACAAGAGCGCCGCCGGGTACACCTTCCCCGACGGCGACTACTTCGGGATCGCCGTAAGCTCAGCCGGGGTCACCTACGCCATCTGGGGCGAAGCTGACGGCTCCTCCATCTACTGCTGCGGCGACACCTGGTACACGCAAGGGTCCTGACGGCCGGATCCGGCCCGCCACATTCACGCCCGCGCGGCACCGGCGACGCTGAGGACCCGCCGCACAGTCGGCCGGCAGCCCACCAATCAACATCGCGCACGCCGACAGTCACGCCGAACTGCCCCACTGGCACTAAGGCCATCACCGAACGTAGCTGCCGCGACCAGTAGAACGGCGCTGCCAAGGCGCGCGTAGCCGCCGTAGTTATCTCAAGTGACCGCTCAGGCGTCTACGACGTAACTGACGAGGGGTATTTGTCAGGTATGCGTCGCGTCGCAGGCACGTCGCTGGCCTGCGGCGTCGCGTTCGAGTCGTCCCGGCAACGTGCTGGTCGTGGTTCGCGGTGATCATCCCGGGGGCGGGTCGAGCAACGCGCGGGAGACATCTCCGATGTCGACGATCCCGATGAGGCGGCCGTTGTCAACGACCGGCAGGTGCCTGAAATGTCCGGCAAGCATCGATTCGGCGGCGTCACGAACGCTCGTCGCCGCCGTGATGACGGTCGGATCGGTGGTCATCAGATCACGGATCCGGACGTCGTTCACGTCCTTCCCCTCCGCCACCGCCCGGACAATGTCAGCCTCGGTGATCAGGCCGAGCGGCCGCATGGCCTGCTCGCCGTCCACGACCACCAGAGCTGTCGCACCCGCCTGGTGCATCAGGTACGCGGCAGCGGCCAGGTGGTCATCCGGTTTCACCGTGGACAGCGCTGGCTGCATGACATCCGCGACCGTCGGCGGAGCATCCGATCGCTGTCGCGACGGCTGCTGCGCAGAGGCTCCGGTCATAATCGGCTCCGTTTCCGGGGATCTCGACGGGATCCCCTCAAGGTCCGGTCGTATTTCACGCCGGGAACCGGCGTGCACCGTGCCGCATTCCACCGCTCAGGTTGCGCGTTCAAAGGTGCCGGCCGGATGGCCGTCCCTAATCACTTATCGTCTTGCCCCTGCCCGGTCATCTGCTCGGTCTGGGCAACCACTTGGTGCCGGCTGCCGGAACCGGTCCGCTGACTTTGGGGGCTACTTCTTGCCCAGGGCCTCGACCAGTTCGGCCTTGTTCATGGACGAGCGGCCCGCGATATGGCGCTTGGTCGCCAGGTGGCGCAGTTCCCGCACGGTCATGTCGTCGAGGGCCTTGGTGGACCGCTCGGGGGTCGGCTTGGCCGGTGCAGCAGCCGGCCTGGCGTGGCGAAGGCTGCGTGTCAGCTCAACCCGGAGATCCTCGATCTTGTCTGCGACCGCGGCGGTACGCTCCCGGACCGATGCGTCGGCGAGCACGTGACCCAGCCGGCCACCGGCCTGCTTCCGAATCTCGCGGAGACGGTCCACGAGGCCTTGCAGGACATCTGTTTGTGCCTTGGCCATGTCATGCCTCCTCTCGGCACGACTTATCTTCCTCTGTTATTCATCATTAGCGCCAGGATCGGCTACCGGCAGGAACATCGTCACGGGCCAAAGCGCCATACGGGCTCCCCCGCGGAACTGCCCGAGAGCGAACGGCGCAGAGCCCTAGTCCACGCCGATCCGCTCACCCGCGGCACGGGCCTCATCGAGGATGAAGCGTGAGCGGGAGGTCATGCCTTGATAGTGAGGGCCTGGGGTTGCCCCGCTTTGACGGACAGTCCCAAGTTGGCCCGGCCCGGCGAGCAAGGTCCGTCAGCAGCCTGTGGACTTGCGGCCTGCCGCGGCGACATCGGTGACGTCCCAATCGCGGTATGACATGCCTGGGCCGAGCAGCCGACTCAGCGGCGTAAACAGGTAGCACTCCTGACCACGTTCTGTAACCTACCACGCTGCGCGCTGCGCGCTATATCCGCCGCTATGGGCGGTTGTGAGCCCAGCCTCGCAGTGGCTATTGATCCTACAGATCCGGGTGTTCTGGGGCCTGCTAGCGGCGCGAAGAGCAGTCAGCCTGCTTCTTGCATCCTCAGGGCATGGCCCAGCAGGACAGTCCCGGCGAGGCGTCCTCGGACCTGCCGCTTTACATCACATCCATGGCCGGCAGCCTGATCAGAATGCGTGGCGCCCAAACGCGCCCTGCTCATCAAGAGCCGGTCACGGCACGCCACGGTGTCTGATCTGGCTGGAAATCCTGGAGGTATTTGTGTGTAGCGCCATCAACGACTAGAAGGTTCCGCGATACTTTTAGTTGATTTAAAGACACAAGAATGTGGCCAGCGTCAGTGATCTTGAACTGCCGTGGGCGGGGTTAGGCACATCCTGAGCTCATGGCGGCCACCCGAGCGCGAGCCGAGCAAACCGTTGGCGGCACTTCCCTGCCTGCGCGCCGACCGTTACGATTAGTAGCACATTGTCGCGTGCGCTCCGCCAACCGAGCGTTCGCTCTCGCGACTGGCACTTAGGCTCGCTTCCGGGGGTAGCGAAGGCGGCGGGTTGGCCAGGGGAAGTTGCGAGGTCGCGATCATGACGGCACCCCCGCGAACTGCTGGCCGCATCTTCATCACCTACCGGCGCGAAGAATCCGCGTGGCAGGCCGACCGGCTGTTCGGCCTGTTGGAAGCGCGCTTCGGCGAGGGCATGGTCTTCAGGGACGTCGCCTCGATTCAGCCTGGCGATAAGTTTGCCGAGGTGATCAACGCTGCGGTCGCGCGCTGCGATGTGCTGTTGGCGCTCATCGGGAGTGCCTGGTCGACGGCTACTGGCAAGGATGGGCGCCGGCGCCTGGCGGACCCAGAGGACTTCGTTCGCCTGGAGATCGAGGGGGCACTGAGACATGACGTTCGCGTAATTCCGGTGCTCATTGACGGTGCGCAGATGCCCCGTCGTGCCGACCTGCCAGCCAGCCTGGCCGACCTGGTGGAGCTGCAAGCGTTCGAGCTCGCCTTGAGCCACTTCGGTCCTGACACTGAACAGCTGATCAGGGCCTTGGAAGGGTACGTTGCCGTGCAGGCACCGCAGCCGTCCGCCACTGTCAGAATGCCGCCGAGCGCGGAAGCGGGCCGCAAGACCGCCCGGCCTCGGATCAGGGTACGGAGATGGAAGCTGGTCTCAGCACTGATCGCCGTTGCGGCCATCCTGGCAGCTGTTTTCATCGTCATCAGCCTCGCACCAACGCCTCCCGCGCTCGCTGCGGCTGAGACCGTGGCCATGCAGCAGGCTTTGTTTTCTGGCGGCCAGACCCAGAGCGTCAGCGCCTCCTGCCCGGCCGGGACGCAGATGGTCGGCGGAGGATTTTCCTCCGACGGGTGGGCAGCTGTGTACTCGAGTTACCCCAGCGGGCCTTCCACCTGGACGGTTGTTGGCGGGAACTACAGCGGCGGGACGCCGGTACCGATCATTGCCTACGCGACGTGCGTGCGGGCAGACTTCTCCCTCGGGCTGACGATCGCCTCCTCCGCAGTCACTCATGTCCGCAGCGGCACGCCCGCTAACGTTATTGCGTCGTGTCCGGCCAGCTCAACGGTCCTCGGTGGAGGCCCGCGAAGCACTTATCGCGGTCGCCCGGTGCCATTCAGCGATTTGCCAATCGTGTTCAGCTCCTACCCGAACCTCAACCGGAGTTCGTGGACGGCGGGCGTGGCGCCGGGAACTTTCGGCGCATCAGTCCGCGCTTACGCCATCTGCGCCCGCTCTCACGTATCCGCCGCTAATATCGTCTCCGGCTACATGACCGTGACCGGAATAAACTCGACCACTGTGCAATGCGAGACCGGACAGCTGCTGACCCAAGGCGGGTATTACAGCGATGCCAGCGACGACCGGTTCAAGCCCGTCTACTCCCACCCTGAAGGTCCCGCGCCAGTATTGTGGGGCTTCGAAGCCCGATTCGCGTACCTCATATCAAATATCCCGCCATCGGCCACGATATACGGCATCTGCGTCCGCTACTCCTGAGGGACTCCTGAGGCCGCTCGCTCCGGTGGCCCTCGCTACGGACGCGCGGGCCGCTCGACTGCGGTCTGGATCTCGGCCAGACGCCCAGGCAGGATGTGGCACCGTGTTCGTCCCCTCAGAAACCAGCGCTACATGGTCGTCGCTGAGGCCGCGGTGGGTGGAGCCTCCTCACGTCTGACCTGCCGTCGCCCCCGGCCGGTCTTGTCGTATTGGCGGTATTCGAAAGGCCCATGACTTCGCCGACACCAGAGTGATTGTTCTGCGCTTCATCGGCACCGCAGGCCGGGACGTCGCGCTGAATACAGACTCGGCGTTCGCGCGAACTCGGCGTCCGCCAGGCCGACCGAGTCAATCACGCTCCGTGATAGCCGCCACGGAACCGACGTCTGGCCGCCGTTGGCCACTCGCTGACGCTGCCTGCATGCATACTGCCTCGGATGTCTTCGTGATCCTGAAAGCCGGGCGTCCGGCCCGGGTAGCCGTCACGAAAGAGCGTTGCCGTTGATCATCGATCCGTGCCCAAATAAATAGGCCGATAACAGCTGTCAGGAACGAGTCTTTTACTTGTCGGTAGCTGCGGTGAGTTCGGCAAGGTACGCGGCAGCGCGCCGGTCGACCTCGGAGACTGGGTCGGCATAGTCGCGCAACGTGGTGGCTCCGCCACCGCCGTGACCGAGCCGTGCGGCTGTATTGCGCAGGTCGATGCCGCCGGCCAGCAGCTGGCTGGCGGTGTAGTGGCGCAGCGCCTTGACGTTGAGGCTGACTCCGGCGGCTCCGGCGATCTCGGCCACCTTGTGAGTCACCCAATCGGGATTCACTGGCGCGACGCCGGTCAGGTCGCTGCTGAAGACGTAGGCGGTCGGCATCAACTTTAGCCCGGCGCTGGCGAGAAGCGCTTCGATCTTCTTCCGGTGTTCGCGTAGCACGGCGACGGTCACGGGGTCGATCGCCAGGTGCCGGTCTTGGTGCGTCTTGGTGTCCTTGCGCATCTTGTAGCCAGCGCGGACCAGATAGCTGAAGGCAATGTGCATAACGTCGGCGTCCAGGTCGATGTCGGCCCACTGGAGGCCGCACAGCTCACCGCGGCGGGCGCCAGTGACAGCCGCGAGCCACAGATACACGGCAAGCATGTCCTGCTGGAGATCCCGCGCTTTGCCAATAACCGCGGCGACGGCGGCGGGTGTGGGCGAGGCCGGTGCGCGATGGCCTGCCTTGGGCAGCTTGGCCGAGCTGGCCGGATTGCGATCGATCCATTCCCACCGGACCGCCGTGGCGAACGCGCCGGACAGGATGGCGTGGATCTGCCGGATCGTCGCGGCGGCCATCGGCCGGCACGTGTGCGGCGCGCAGCCCGATCGGGCGCAGTCGTGCCCGGGATCCGCGGGCCTGGCCGGCGACCCGGGCGACCCCCAGCTACTTCCCCCGCGACCACCGCGCGGCGGCCCTGCCGGACGGCGACAAGCCCTTCGTCGGCCAGGACGGCCAGGGCCCGGTGGATTGCCGTCATGGGCAGTCCGTTGCGGTCAGCCACTTGCCTCGCCGATGGCAGCGGCTCGCCAGGGGTGAGCTGGCCCGCGCCGATCGCCTCGCGGATGACCGCAGCCACCTGGATCCAGGTTGGCCAGGCGCTGGTCGGCGTCACATCGATAGCAGGGAACGGGGAGTGCTCGGTGAACGGCTTGCCGGAGCAGGCGAGGTCGCCGCACCGGTGCAGCCGCGCGTAGAGCATGTCCAGCACCGGGCCGCGAACCTTGCGCACCTCCATCGGCCCGAGGGCGGGCAGGATAGTTCGCCGGATGTAGCCCTCATAGCTGTGTCGGGTCGACTGGTCAAGCTCGGCCACCACCATGTACTGCCGCAGCAGCTCGGCGACCGTCAAGCCGGTTTCAGGCTGCCGTCCCTCAGCGGCCTGCTCCAGCAGTTTGCCCAGGACAATCCGGGCCTGTTGTTCGGTCTTCACCGTCCGCCGGTATCGCAGTCTGCGGCCGGTCAGCGGGTCGGTTCCCGCATAGACGTCGACGCGGAACGCGCCGCTCGGCAGTTGCTCTAAGTGACCACTCGCTACGCGTGCCATGCGGTCATGCTAAGCCAGGAACAGCCACTCGTCCCACATTTCGTCCCACGCCGGGGGCCAATTGGGCGATGTTCTTGCTGGTGGGGCGCCAGGGGCTCGAACCCTGAACCAACGGATTAAAAGTCCGCTGCTCTGCCATTGAGCTAGCACCCCTTGTAAAGTGCTATGTGACCTGCGGTTTTGCTGACCTCCTGCGCTCTGCGGACGTGTGCTCAGCGCTCATAGAGCTTCCGGACTTCCGAGTGTCCAGGGACGACTGCAGGTTCTTACCTACGTCCTGGGAGCTGGCGCTCGATGCCGCCAACGAGTCACCCAAGACGATCATCTCCTCCCGGACTCAGCGAAGCGACTCGAAGCCTACCTGTCCGACGAAGGTCTACCCCTGGAACCTGGGGCAGGCAATCAACAGCAAGCACCAACCGCGGCACCCGCCCGCGGATCAGTTCGTGGCCAGGATGCGCTCGGTACTGCCTGGCCCACTGGTTCCCAGGTCGGTTCTCCTCCTCCGGGCAGGCCCAGCGTCCCGCTGCGCCCGATGCCGATCAGGTGGAGGACTCGGAGAACGGCCCAGCCCCGGGTGCGCTTGATCGTGGCATTGTCTGCGTTCGCGTGGATGGCCGAGCAATGGGCGGGTCCGATTGTTCTTAGACGATTGTCAGTCCTTCGTACTCCGCGAAGTCAGCGAAGTCCTTCACGTTGAGGGTTGCCAGCGGGAGGTCGTCCACCAGACAGCACGCAGCGATCCAAGTGTCGTTGTGCGGCCTGGGGCGCCCGCGAAGCTGGGCATGGGCCTGAAGTTGGCCCCACATGTCGGCCACCGCTTCGTCGTAGGCAAGCACCCCGACGCGCTCGCGCCATCTGGCCAAGTCAGCGGTTCGGCGAGGTCCCCAGCTTCGCAGCGCCCGCCATTTCGTTAACTCCCCGACCGTGACGAAAGTAACGCACACCGTATGCCCAGCCAGAGCCGCCCGCAGGCGATCAGGTAGGCGGTTTCGCAGGCTGGCGGAGGCGACGTCGGTGTCTAAGACGATGAGGCTCATGGCGTGTTGGCGCGACGGGAGGCGTAGAGATCGGTGAGGAACTCATCCAATTCTTCGTCGGACTCCCACACGCTGGGGAACGCCAACTCATCAACCGAAGCAATCGGCTGTATGCCCTGCCGACGGAGCTGATCTTCGGCTGGAGTATGGGGTGCCGCGTGCGATGACGGCACGTGCTCAGCACTGCTGGACATCGTTGGCGGCTCCTGGTGACCGGGTCCAGATGGCAGTCGCCTAGCCGGCGGCCTGTCTGTACCTCCATGGTAGGCATACCCGCCGGGTCCCCGCTGTATGACGGTCGCTTGCTCAAGCAAACGGTCCTGCGAGCACGGGGATGGCTAGAGCGTCGGATTTGTCGCACAGCGCCCCGTGTTGACATGTGTCTTCGCAGGTCAGCGCGGCGCTCCGGCAGGACGGATTAAGAGTCCGCTGCTCTGCCATTGAGCTAGCACGGGCACTATGCGGAGGCGTTTCTCGATCTCGGCTGCGTCGAGTTGACCCTCCGCGACGGCCATGGTGAGGTCGAATGCCTCGTCGCCGGTCAGGTCCAAGCGGTATCCGTTGACCCGGAGGAACACGACCATTGCGAGCAACGCGAGCCGTTTGTTGCCATCGACCAGCGCATGATTGCAGGCAATGGAGTGCATCAGCGCGCCCGCCTTCCCGGTTAGCCTGGGATACGTCTCTTGCCCGAAGAAACCAGAGCGCGGCCGGTGGCATGCGGAGTCCAGCAAGCCTAGGTCTCGCACCGGACCTGCCCGCAATGCGCCCACGAGGCCTAGAAGATCTTCCACGGTGAGGTAGTCGACTCCCTGGCCTTGATCGCTCACGCTCGGCCGAGTCTGTCGAGCACATCTCCCCACTGGGTCAGCATCTCGGCGGTTGCTTCCTGCACCCGCGCTGTATGTGCTACCTCTCGTGCGCTGCGCCGGATCGCCCGGAGGACGGCCTCATGCATGGACACCTGTTCCGCCTCCGCCAGGGCTTTGAGCAGTGCGCTGTCTTCCTCATCCAGTCGCAGGTTCATCGCCATAAAGTTCATGGTACCACTCTGGTACCATGAACGTTTGGCGCTTGCTATCTCTGGGACGGCCTGGAACCCCGATGATGCCCGCAGGGGTCCTTCCGCCGGGGCCCCACAATCCCGGAAGCAGATCGTCCGGTATTGGCCCTACCATCCTGGCCATGACGGCAACCAACGACCCGGTCGGCCCAGCTCAGGCCTGGCCCGATGAACCGGAAGAAGCGCAGTTCGGGCCGCACCGGTTCTACCCCGGCGAGGGCGGCGGGAGCACGCAGTTCCGGGGCGCCCGGTTCGACGTCGCGGACCTGCGCGGCGCCCGGTTCACCGACTGCGACCTGACCGGCGTCACGATCCGGGACGGCTGGCTGGTCAACGTCAGCATCTCCGGCTATCTCAGCAATCTCACGGTCAACGGCGTCGACGTGACCGATTTCGTCAGCGCCGAACTGGACCGGCGGCATCCGGAGCGGGTGCAGTTCCGCGCGGTGCGGACGGCCGACGACGTCCGCGCGATGTGGGAGACCATCGAGCGCCTCTGGGCGGGGGCACTCGAGCGAGCCGGGCGGCTGCCCGCGGCGGCGCTGGCCGAGCGGGTTGACGAGGAGTGGTCCTTCGCGGAGACGCTGCGCCACCTTGTCTTCATCACCGACGCGTGGGCGAGCCGGACGGTGCTGGACGAGCCGATGCCCTACCACCCGCTCGGCCTACCGCAAAGCTGGTATCCGGCGGCGGATGCGGCCGCGCTCGGTATCGACCTGAGCGCGCAGCCCGGTTACGCGGAGATCCTGGCCGTCCGCGCCGACCGGATGGCCGTGATGCGGCGCATCGTGACGGGCCTGACCGGCGACGGGCTGGGCCGGCTGTGCGAGCGCTCGCCCGCTCCTGGTTACCCGGACGAGGAGCGCACCGTCATCGACTGCATCAGCGTGGTCATGGACGAGGAGATCGAGCACTACCGGTTCGCGGTCCGCGACCTGGCCGTGCTGGAAGCCCGCTAGCAAGTTCAGGCATCACTCCCAGCGAGGCCGCTACGTCTGCTGGGCGGACCTCTCTTCGCGCCGGATGCTCTGCGGCTAGCTCGGCAGCGTTCCACGCGGTCAGCAGTATGCCGTCCCTGCTCGCGCCACAGCCGCCGTGCGTCTGGCCCGGTAGCCGCCGTGGCCCACACCGAGCCGAATCGCCAGGCCGGGTACTGCTGCCACAACTGGTCGAGGTCTGGTCGACTCAGCCACGGCTAGAGTCGTATCCTACGAGTGCCAACGAGGCCAACGTTACCTACATAGTCCCAGTTAGGAACATGATCAACGTGGGTTACCTTGTGGTCATGGCAGACCGTCGGCTCAACCCGTATCGCGGACACTCCGCTGTACGGCAGCTGGCCGCGATCCTTCGCCGAAGAATCGAGTCGGGCGAGCTGGACAGCTTGACCCGCTGCCGTCAGAGACGACCTCACCAGGAGTACGAGTATCCCGGGAGACTGCCCGGCGGGCTATCCAGGCGCTACGGGAGAGGGTCTTGTCATCACCGTGGCTCAGCGGGGTACCTACGTCGGTCCCAGGCCAGAGTAAGAACCGCATGGCCGGCGCTGCGTTGTGGAGCGCCCATTAGGGCACGTCGGCTGGGAGCAGCCGGAATGCGCTGTGCCGGAGTGAGTGGCCGGATGGCGCGAAAGCGGCGGTGATCAAGGGTGGCGATGACGTCGGTGCGGAATTCTCGCGCGAGCACGACGTTCATCGCGTCGGCCAGTCCGATCGCCGGGTAATCCTCCAGGACAGCGTGCGCGGCAAGCAAGAACGCTCCGATCCCGGGCACCTCCCAGCGGCCTGCCGCCACCCGGCCAGCGACGTACCCGAGAACGGCGCCTGCCGCAGGCGGCCCCTGTTGCGTGGCGACAAGGTAGTCGAGCTCGGTGAGGACGCATGGCGACACGACAAGGTGGCCGGCCTGGGCGATGCCTTTGCGGACCGCGTTGTGATGCTTGTCGGGCTCGTTGAAGAAGGCAATCAGGGCAGAAGTATCGGCAATGACGACGGGGAGCGGATCAGTCATCACTGCCGAACCCGGCGAGCAAGTCATCCACTTGCTCAGAGAGGCCGGGATCGCCGGTGAATGCCGGGGCCGTCTCGTCCAGGCCCATGGGGTCTGTCCGGAACGGGTAGGCCGCCGGGTCTTCCGGCCCGTAGGGCCGGAGCACGGCCACGGGCCGGCCGTTCTTGGTGACGGTGATGGTCTCGCCAGCCTCGACGCGGGCCAGAACCTGCGCGGTCTGCTGGTTCAGTTCACGAGCTGTCGCCTCCATGAGCCTCATTGTACTACTGGTAGTACATACCGGGATTCCTGACGAAACTGGTCTGCGGACGGGCTGAGGGGCGGGACCCCGCCGGGTAGCCTGCGTCGGTGGGTATCGCCTCGCTGGGATATCAGACGGATCTGATGCTGCTCGGGCTACAGGGCAGCGTTTTCGAGCAGCACACCGGCTACCGGGTTGTCCGCACCCCGGCCAACCCCACGTTCTACTGGGGCAACTTCATGCTGCTCGACGCGCCGCCCGCGCCGGGAATGGTTTCCTCCTGGATCGGTACGTTCGGCCGTGAGTTCCCCGGCGCCGGGCACGTCGCCCTCGGCATCGACGGCCGCGACGGCAACGCCGGGGACGAGGCGGAGCTGACAGAGGCGGGCCTGACGATCGAGCGCAACACGGTGCTGACCGCGAGCGCGACCACGCCGCCGCCGCGGCCGAACCAGGCCGCTCAGTTCCGTGTGCTGGACAGCGACGACGACTGGCTCGCCGCGCTTGGCTTGCAGGAAACCGGGAGCGACCCGGAGGGCTGGCAGGGGTTCAGGGGCGTCAGGATGCAGGCCAAGCGCCAGATGCAGGCGCAGGGCCATGGTGCGTGGTTCGGCGCCTTCTCCGGCGGGCGCATGGTCAGCGGGCTCGGCGTTTTCGGCGATGGCAGCGGGACCGTCCGGTTCCAGGACGTGGATACCCATCCAGAGCATCGCAACCAGGGCCTGGCCGGGACGCTTGTGTACCGGGCCAGCCAGTATGCCCTGCGCGAGATGGCCGCGCGGAGGCTTGTGATCCTCGCGGAGCCCGACGGCCCGGCGATCAGGATCTACCGATCGGTCGGCTTCCGCGATGCCGAGACCCAGATCCAGCTTCAGCGCGACCCACCGCCCTAGGCCCGGTCTGATTCGGCAGCGCCGCGGCGCGGGCACCAGGCCGGCCCCGGAGCAGGCTGACGGTGCGGACTGCGGGGCTGGACGGCCTAGGGGCCAGCCCCCTCCCCGGCCGGCCTAACGGTAGGCCGCGATGCCGGTGAGCGCCTGGCCCAGCGCGAGTGCGTGGATCTCCTCCGTGCCCTCGTAGGTCAGCACGGACTCGAGGTTGTTGGCGTGCCGGATGACGGGGTACTCCAGCGTGATCCCGTTCGCCCCGAGAATCGTCCGCGCCTGCCTGGCGATCTCGATGGCCGTCCGCACGTTGGCCATCTTCGCCAGGCTGACCTGTTCCGGGGTGGGCGGGCCAGCCTCCTTGAGCCGCCCCAGATGCAGCGCGAGCAACTGCGCACGGGAGAGGTCGGCGAGCATCCAGGCGAGCTTGGACTGGGTCAGCTGGAAGCTGCCGATCGGCTTCCCGAACTGCTCGCGGGTCCGCGCGTACTCCACCGCGGTCTCCAGGCAGGTCCGGGCCGCGCCGGTTACTCCCCAGGCGATGCCGAACCTCGCCTCGGTCAGGCACGACAGCGGCCCCTTGAGCCCCGACACACCGGGTAGCACCGCGTCCGCGGGCAGCTTGACCTCGTCGAAGCTGAGTTCGGCAGTTACCGAGGCGCGCAGCGACATCTTCTTGTGGATGCTGCGGCTGGTGAACCCCCGGGCGCCCCGGGGCACCAGGAAGCCCCGGATGCCGTCCGGCGTGCGGGCCCAGACGACCGCCACGTCCGCTGTGGCCCCGTTGGTGATCCACATCTTGGTACCGGAGAGTACCCAGCCGTTTGCGTTAGGTATCGCTTTTGTTTTCATGCTTCCTGGATCCGAGCCGTGGTCCGGTTCGGTGAGACCGAAGCACCCGAGGGCCTCGCCCGTCGCCATTCGCGGCAGCCATTCCTCCTTTTGCTCATCGGATCCGTACCGCCAGATCGGGTACATCGCGAGCGAGCCCTGCACGGAGACCAGGCTGCGCAGGCCGGAGTCGGCCGCCTCCAGCTCCCGGCAGGCCACGCCGTACGCGACCGGTCCCATGCCCGCGCAGCCGTACCCGGTCAGGTGCATGCCGAGCAGGCCAAGCTTGCCGAGTTCGGGGGCGAGCTCGCGGGGGAGGACACCCGCTTCGAACCAGTCGGCGATGTGCGGCAGGACCCGGTCCGCCATGTAGGCGCGGACGGTGTCCCGGACCAGGCGTTCCTCGGGTGTGAGCTGGTCATCGATCTGGAGCACGTCGAGGCCGGAGCGTTGGGCCGGGGAGGAGGTTGGCATGAGCGGATCCTCTCTTTTGCTACCTCCCAGCGTAAGCGGGTGCGATCCGGCCCCCCAGGCGCCGCCCGCCCGTGAGCTGGCCCGCGCCCGTGGGCCGCCGCCCGCCCCGCAGGTGTGGGCCCGGGCTGTCTGGGCGCGCGCCGACAGGGCATGATCGGAGTATGAACGGAGCCAATGGGCACAAGCAGCTGATCCGGCCGAGGGAAGGACGAATGGTCGCCGGGGTCTGCGCAGGCATCGGGGACTATTTCGGAATTGACGCCAACGTCGTCCGGATAATTTTCGCGGCGGTCACGATCTTCAGCGTCGGAGCGGGCGCGCTGGTCTACCTGGTTGCCTGGGCGGTCTTGCCCGAGGAGGGCGAGAAGAGCTCGATCGTCGAGAACTACCTCAACAAGAAGCGCAGCTAGGAACCCCACGGCGCGGCCTGGGCACGCGGCCCGCGAGGCGCGCGGTCCAGGCTGCGTAGCGCGCTCACCTAGCCCACGTCGTTGAGCCGTCCGGTGCCGGAGTGACTGTGTGTGTTGTGGCGATTGCCAATCGTGTCGGGCTTCTCGCGCATCCGCAAAGGAATCGAGGATGATCGATCTAAGAGCAGGCGTTACGCTAGGCGCGCGGTACTCCACCGTCGTCGGCTCGGCCTGGTCCCGCCCAGCGCTTTGCCGGGGATGGGCTTCGTCCCCTATGCTGGGGCGGTCCCCGACGGCGGGCGCCACGGGTACGAGGCGGCGATGACCGTCGCAAGCCCCCATCGTCTAGCGGCCTAGGACACCGCCCTTTCAAGGCGGCGGCACGGGTTCGAATCCCGTTGGGGGCACTGCTCGCCGGGCGGCGGGCAGTACATATGGTCCTGTAGAGCAGCTTGGAGTGCTCGCCACCCTGTCAAGGTGGAGGTCGCGGGTTCAAATCCCGTCAGGACCGCTCCCGGGGGCCGCCCGCTCCCGGCAAGGTCAGGTAGCTCAGTTGGTATGAGCGTCCGCCTGAAAAGCGGAAGGTCGGCGGTTCGACCCCGCCCCTGACCACTCGCTCTGACCAGTACAAACGCCCCGACCGTGATCTTGGCCGGGGCGTTTCTGTGTCGGGCGGTCTCAGTTTTGGTCTCATTTGCCGCCCCAGAAGTAGCTGTTCAACTGGTCGGCGATGTCGCGGCGCAGCCGGGCCGTAACGTGGGCGTAGCGCTTCACCATGGCACTGTTGGACCAGCCCATCACGTCCATGACCGCGCGCTCGTGAACGCCGAGGAGCAGCAAGACGGTGGCGGCTGTATGGCGGGCGTCGTGCAGCCGGGCCTCGCGCACCCCGGCTTCGGCCAGCAGTGCCTTCCACTCGTACTGATCGCGCCGCGGGTCGATCGGCCTGCCGTTGGGCTGGGTGAACATCCATCCGCCCTCGTACCACGCGCTGCCCGCGTTCTCCCGCTCGCGCTCTTGCATCGTGCGGTGGGCCATGATCAAGGTGTCGCCTTATCCTTGCCGCGCACGTGTCGCCGATCCGGCTTTCTGTCGTCGCGCACGACCATCGTGACGCGGCCGTGCCAAGAGCCATCTTTGCCGAGGTAGCTGCTGGACCGGCGGTTAGCCGCCGCGTCTTCCCCTGGCCCATTAAGCGACCTGGCCTTGCCTGGCGCTCAGGCGGCTGACGTAGTCATCCAGCGCGGACGGCTTCACGCGGCGCAGGCGTCCGATCTGGACCGACTCGATTTCGCCTGAGCCGATGAGCTTGAACATGGTTGCGCGGCAAACCCGTAGCCGTTTCGCGGCTTCTTCTACCTTGAGCAAGACGTGCTGCTCCTGGTCAACGGGCCATGTATCCCTGGCATCCGTGGTCATGGTCGGTGCGCCCTTACATGCGGTGGGCGCTTCCGGGGCGGTCTTCCCCGGCAATTGGCGTCAGTACCGGCCACGGTCCTTCCGCGGTGTGTCAGGCTGTCCGGCCGGGCGGCAGCCATGACTGCGCGGATCTTGCAGGACGCCTGCCCGGACGCCTGGCGGGTCACAGTGATGTTCATGATCGGGACTCCTTCTCCGTCAGAATCAGAGTGGAGTGCCACCGGCCAAGATCGCTGCGGCCAAGATCGCCAATGGGCGCGGATGGGCAGCAGGTCAGCGACTTGGTAGCCGCTGACCTGCGGGAACGGGCGCTAGAAATAGTTGGAAGCGCCACATAGGATGACGCGTTCGACCGGCGTAAGCCTGGCATAGGCGGCCGGTGGACGCGCCAGTCCGGCATCCACGGCGCCTCATGTTCCAGCCTCCGGCTGTGGGCTGGTCTCAGCCTCCTGGCATGTCTGGCCGGGCCGGAGCCGGTGGGCGCCCTGGCCGTCGCGGTCGGCATGGGCACACAACCGCGAGCCGCCGAACGGTGTCCCGACAGTGGCCGCGCCCGGGGCGGCCTGGCCGTCGTGGGCGGGCGGTTCGGAGGCGCGGACCACCGCACCGGGTGCGGTCAGGCTCAGCTCGGCGGCCCAGCCGTCAAGGTGCAGCCAGATCGGGTCATCGGAACGGGGCATGCCGTTGCCGCCGACGGTGCTGGCGATGACCATGGCAGTGATCGCCTGGTTGCGGTCCAGGGTCCGGCCAGGCAGCCAGGACACCTCCCAGCCACCGCCGGTAACCGTGGCCGTGTGCGGGGTATCCGGGCTGCTCATGTGGGTGTCAGTGATCGTGATGCCGCCCATAGTCAGAATGCCTTGGGTGCGCTGGCTGGGCGGGCAGACGTGGCCAGGGCGGTGTGCAGCCGGTCCAGCCTGGCGGCTAGGTGCGCCACTTTGGCCGTCAGCCTGGCCAGCTCGGCCGCCACTGCGGCGCGTTCGGCGGGGAGAGGGTAAGGGTCGCATCGGCCTCCCTGGTGATGACCGGGCTCACCGGGCCGGCTTGGTGCCACGCAACCGCGGCAGTACCGTTGGGGTGCATCGGGACTCCAATCGATGCTCCGGCCTCAGCGGGTTGCCTCCGCTGAGGCCTCACTTGTTACTCCAAGTCCTGTCTTCGCAAGCGTAGGCATGCATGGAATTCCAAGTCAATCATCTTGGAATAACAAGTAACTGGCGATGGATGGGGTGCCCAGGAGACTGGTGTTAGGCAAGCGCGAGCCCGCCGTCGGCCCATCGGACCAGGACGGCCTTGTGCTTGACCTGGGCACCGGTCACGGGGTCGATCTTGAAGCCGCCGAACAGGGTTTCGGTGTCAAGCGCGGCGGCCTGCGCCCACAGCGGTTCACGCGCTGTGGTGCCCGCGCGCCTGGCGCAGTAGGCCGCCAGGGCGGCACCGGCGACCGCTTGCGCACCCGGGTAGTCAATTCGCCTGTTGGTGTGGCCCGTGTACGCGGCCAGGAAGGTAGCCTCGGACGGCCCGATCACGGGGTCGTTTGCCACCGCGCCGGGGAACCACTGGCCGACGCCATAGATGCCCTCGGGGTGCTCTATCTCGCTGACGAACTCCTGCACGCCCGCGGCAACGGCGCAGATCGTGGCAGGTGGATTGGAGAGGCCCCGCGCCCGGCGGACCGTTGCCACGTCCTGTTCAAAGGTGCCCGCCGAGAAGAGGGCCCAGGACTCGCTCGGCGGCCCTGGCGGCCACACGTCGCCGTGCATGAGTCGCCGCATGCGAATACCGGCGTGTTGCGCAGCCCGGCACGCTCCTTCCGCGACCTGTCGGCCAAATGATCCTTTGCCGTGGACAATCCATAGGTCAATATCTTTGTCGCCCAAGACACGCTGGATGAATTGCTCCGAATAACGGCTCGCAGGTGTGGGCAGCGACACCATGTGGCCAGCAGAGGAGTTCTCTACGTCGTCACCCGAGCCGCCATGATTCCATAGCAGCCAGCCTTCCGCGGTGGCCATCGCCGCGGCGGCCCTGACGAGCTGAGTGGAATAAGGGCTCAGCAGGACATCAACGGCGGCGGCTACCCGGCGCAAGGCAGGCCCGAGCGTTTGAGGGTCGCTTCGATCATCCTCGATGACCAGATCCGCGTGGCCGTCGAGTGATCGCCAGACATCCAAGGCACGCGCCGCCTGAGTTCCAAAACGCGCGTAACGGCCAGATAGCGACAAGCATGCACCCAGGCGTATCCGGTGATTAACTCGATCGGTCATCGCGTTCCATGGCCACCTCATAGCGGAACTCATGCCGATCTGCCACCGCGATGGTTTCCTGTACCTCTACCGGTTCGTCGTCGCTATCAAGGACGGTACGAAGCACGCGCGTGACCGGCACCCCCTGCGGAAGGCGCAGAGCCGCCGCTTCCTGCGGTGTGGGCATCCTGCTCACCAGGTCATCGATCGACCGCGCTATCCGCCGCCGGATCGGCCCCGCGGGATCTTCAATGAGCGCGTGAACGCCACCTCTGATCTTCCGGGCCTGCGCGATCGGTGTCGCCTCGACAAGCCCTGCGGGGTAGTAGCTGTCGCAGAGGGCTACCGGCTCGGCGTCGGCCAAGAAGACGCGGCGGCGCACCACGACCGGAGAGCCATCCTCAAGGCCCAGCCGCATCGCCACCTCGGCTGGGGCGCTGACCGTGGCAACCTCCAGCAGTTGCTGCTCGGGCGCTTGCCCTTGTTCAAGCGTCTGTGCGTTGAACCCGGGCAGGCCCAGCTCCCGATGCTTGCGGTAGTTGCTGCCGGTGATGAGCAGCCGCACGTGGGGTTTCGGGCGTACGAACGCACCCCGCCCCTGAGACGTGATCACCAGCCCCTCGGCCTTGAGTCGCGCTACCGCGCGGCGCACCGTCGGTCGGCTCGTCCCGTAGTGGTCCGCCAGCTCGTGCTCGGAAGGTAGGCGTTCCCCAGCGGCCCGGCGCCCGTCCACGATCTCAGCACGAAGCTCGTCAACGATCCGCTCGTACGGGAACGGCTCCCTGTCCACGGTCACAACTTGATACTACAAGTGGGCGCGGAGCAATAGATCTGAGGCGAGGCGCAGGCGCTCCTCGTGTCGGTGGGATCACGCCTGGCCGACTCCAGTGATCGCGTGTGGTGTGATGCCCGCCCAAGCCGCAGGCGGGATATTTCGACTGTAGGCGGCGAGCCGATGCACGAGCAGCGCATGCGGCGTCGATGCTTCGGCACCGGGGTGTATCCGGTGCATAATTTCGACGTCAGCCACGCTGACTGCACTCAAACCTGAGAACACAAACAAAGACAGATTACTGAATTACATTCTCAGCCCGTATTCATAATAACTACTTCGAGTTCCCCATGTCAGGGGGTACCAAACGAATCTCGCGGGCATTCACTTACTCAACTGATCATCATCTTGCATCTGGATTCTTCTTCGCTCGCAGTCCGGCGTGCTGGCCCGAGCGCTCCTCCCGGTGTGTTCGGTTTCCCGTCGCCCTGGCAGTCCGCCTGCCGGGCCGCACGAAGGAGCCAGCCTTGCGAGACGATCTGCTTGTTGTCGGCTTGGACCTGGAGACCGGCCGCGAAGTCCACGTCAATGAGGAAACGCTGGCCTATTGGCGCGACCGTGACTACTCGGGCCGCCGCACCCTGGTCTGCGCCCTGTGTTACGCGGGTATCGACGCCGCGCCCGGCACCCGCGTACCCCTGGTTGTACGCGGCAAAATAGGCGGACTACGCCGCCCGCACTTCGCCCACCCGCCAGGGCAGGCCCCAGTGGGTGGGCACCACCCGGAGTCGCTCTGGCACCTGTCCGCCAAGGCCGTGCTGGCTGCCTGGGCTGCCCGCCAGCCGGGCGTGGCCGACGTGGCGGTGGAGCGCTGCACGCCCGACCGGACACGCCGCTCCGACGTGCGTGTCCTCTTCCATGACGGCCGCCAGGTCGCGCTGGAAGTACAGGCCACGCCTCTGACCGACCGAGAGTGGTCCGCCCGCCACGCCGACTACCAGCGCCAAGGCATCACCGACGTCTGGCTGTGGCGACCCGGCACTCAGCCCCACTGGGTCGTCGTCGGCCACGGGCAGCTCCTGTGGGAGCTTGACCCCGGCAAGGCGCACATGTACCTCCTGCTTGGCGCTGCGCACCACCGGCCGGCACGCTGGAGGACCACAGAGGACCTGCACCTCTATGCCCAGCACGTGCCACCCTGCGTAGGCGACACCCTGCTGCGCCGCGAGCTGGCGCTGAGCACGATCGGGCTCGTGGCAGGCGGCCTGGTGATGCCAGACTCCGTGCACCGGGAGATCAACAACGCACGCACTGCTGACCGGGCCGCCGCCGCGCAGGCCCGGGCGGCGATGACCAGGCAAACACGACTCCAGCCAATAGACCCTCCTGCCCACCGCCCGGCTCCCCAGCCGACGCGGCAGGTAGCGGCAGGTCCCGCCGCCTGGCAGCCTTCTGCGGCGTCTACCGGGGACGCCGCCGCAAACCGCGGCCCTGGCCTACGGGCAATCCCGGCGAACTGGCCTGCAAAACGTGCGGTCTACGACTCGACCCCATCCTGGCCTGCATCGGCCGCCACATCGGCTGCTGACCGACTCCACATGTCCTGTGCCATCGGATCTGAGGTAGCGGCAGGCTGCTGACCTGGGGTGTCTCAGTTTGAGTGGCAAGGCGTTGGGTGGTTGCGGGCGCTGGTCTACCAACGGATGTGAGGTATTTCGGCGAGCGACGAGGCGCCGGTCATCCGGCATGATCTGCGGGAGGGCTTTGGGTAGGTACCTTAGGAGTGGCCATTCCTCACAGACGGTTCTTTGAATGCCTGGTGGAACAGGACCTTCCTCGCGCCGGAGAGGGGACTGGCTTCGCAGCTCTGCCAAGCCGCGGGGGGAGCGGGGAGATTCGCGGTGGCCAGCCGGATTGGGGTAGTCGCGCTAGGGGCAATGGCGCTGGCCGCGTCTTGCCTCTCTGGCTGCGGCGGCGGGCCGACCGCGGGTCCGGCGGCAACCCCGCCGCCGGCGCCGACGGGTTCCGCCAGCAGGGCCTGTGCTCCTCATGCGTGCATTTCGCTCAGCCGGCTGGCGCACAGCATCGATAGCCAGCTCAAAGGACATGTCGTCGGCTACGTCGCGCTCGTCGGTCAGTCGAAAGTTGTTGCCTCCGGCCTTGCCCGCACGGCCGCGGACCCGCCGAAGCTCGCCATGGGACCGGACGTCATGGTGAATGTCGCCAGCGTCGGCAAGATGTTCACCACGATTGCCGTTTTGAAGTCACTGGCCCGCCACCATCTCAGCATCGACAGCCGGATCTGGCCGTTCCTCCCCCCCGATTGGGTCAAAGGCCCGGGCATCGACACCATCACCTTCCGGGAACTGCTGACTCACCGGGCAGGGTTCCGCCTCGACAGCGGCCTGGTCTTCAAAACCAGCGATGCGGCGCGGGAACAAATCAGGCAAGGCATCCAGCAGATCGACAAGCAAGTGGCGGACTACAACAACATCAACTTCACCATCTTCCGAGACATGCTGCCCTTCATGGAAGGGGTCCGCGACCCGGGACCAGCCGCGCGCGCCGCAGCCGCGGACCGTTTCTTCCTCACCTATATGCAGCGTCAGGTATTCGACCCGGTGGGCGTCACCGACGCCACCTGCGCGCCTGTCCGCCATGCCATGCTCATGTACCCGCCGCCCGGCGCCGGGACGGCACCGGGGAAGCAGGCCCCGGTGCCGCCATCGGCGTGCTCGGGGGGCGGCTCGTTTATGACACCGGCCAGCATGCTCCGGGTACTCCAGGGCCTCATCAGCGGCAGCCTGCTGTCCACCAGCCAACGGCAGCAGATGGACCGCAACTGCCTCGGCTGGGACTGCTCTATCACCAGCCAACCCGGCTACCGGGGCAAGACTGGCGGGCCTTTCTGCAACGGCTCCGCGTGCCTGCAGATCTTCTTCGGCATCCTCGCCGGGACGATCCCCGTGGTGATAGCCACCAATTCCGACCCCGGGAAACCCCTCTTTGCCATCGTGCAAACCGCCCTGCGTGCCGCCACCAGCGCCCGGTAGCCGACAGGGGGGAAGCCACCGGCTGCCGGGCGCGGTGTCCTGTCTCAATCGATCTGAGCCTTGGCCCGAGCGCTGAGCTGCGGTGGCTCGGGTGCCGTGAGACGTGGTCGCGGCGCTGGTCTCATTGATTGTGAGCCATGTCGTCACGGTCCAAGATCACGGGAGGCTGCCAAGGCGAGTAGGCAAGGCTGCCTATGCTGTCCCGGTTGATGCTTCAGCCCTGCTGGCTGATCCACACCGATACGTGGGCGGGCTCGAGGGCCTGGTCCACGACAGTGGCCAGGTCGTCCCGGACTGAGTCCAGCTCTATGGTGTCTTTCAGGCGGGCCGCGAACGCGGCGATGGTCTGGTCGGTGTCATACCGGGCGCGGTTGAACCGCCGGTCCACCAGATGTTGCACCCGCCGCCGCAGCGGGTTGAACAGCGCTGCCGCGGCGAGGGTGGAGGCGGCCACCGCGACGGGGGTGCGGAACGACAGGACCTGCGTGGCCAGCAGCACCAGGCCCGCGTACACCCCGACGAGCAGGCCGGTGACGATGGCATAGGCCAGGGTGCGGGAGATGATCCGGTCGATGTCATACAGCTTGAACTTCAGGATCCCGAAGCCGATGCTGACTGGCAGCGCGAACATCGCTACCGCGGTGACGTCACCGACCACCCGCCAGATGCCGGTGGCGTTGTTCAGCCAGACGCTGATCACCGTGCCGACGATGAAGACCGCCGCCCCGCTCAGCAGCCATTTGAGCTGCATGCGGCGCTCAGCGGGCTGCCGCCGGTAAGCGGCCACCTGGCCGGCCAGCCATACCAGCCACGACACTGCGATCAGCGCGAAGAACACGGTGCCGAGCACGCCCCACGTCGCTGCCGTGCCGGTGGGATTGTTAAGGGCTGCTAGGTCCCCGTTGGCTGCCACGTGAACGTGGCCGGTGAGGATGGCGCCGGCGGTGATGGCGTAGGCGCCCGCTACCCACAGCCCGCCGACGCCCAGGTAGGCCCACAGCACCGGCCGCCAGCGGCGCGACGGGAAACGGCCGTCCGGGAACAGCAGCAGCGACAGCCCTGCCAGCGCCACGGCCGGTGCCCAGCTGGGTTGCAGAAGCACCGCCAGCCAGCCCAGCGGCAGCGTCCCCTGCCGGGCGCGGTAGTCGAACACCGTGTACACGCCGCTGGCGCCGCTGAGTGTGAAGAACAGGCCGACACCCAGCAGCGCCCACCCGATCGGGTTGCCGGGCTGATGCCAGGCCACCACCACCCCCACCACGGCGAAGGCCAAGTACAGCAGGACGACGCCGTTGCCCCCGGAAAGTATCCGCTGATGAGCCACTGCCTCAAGCACCCCAGCGATGGCCACCAACGCCAGCATCAGGCCGCCGAAAATCAGCGCCGTCGCCGGTGACACCAGCCGGAAACGGCGCCGTGTGACCTGCGTACGCGGGGCATGTTCGGTGGCTGCCCCTCCTGTCATACGTCTCACGCTACGCCCGGGCCGTTCCGGAAACGTTACCGCTCAGCGCCGAACACCGGGCCAGCCGCACATCACCCGACGGGAGCCAAGGCGACGATCTTCACGTAACACCGTCCAGCTGAGGACCCGCGTTCCTGGCGTCACCGCCATCGCGCCACACGGTGGCCCAATTTACTGAGACTCAACAGCCCAATGGCCCAGACCGGCTGAGACTGGCTCACCTTGCCTGCGACAGGACATGCGGGCCTCAACGGCGCGATGGCCTGGCGGCTATTAATGATCTTGCTTGCTCCGTTTCTGTCCGGTCGCGATCGGTCTGAGCTGTGACCAGGGCGCTGACCTGCGGTGGCTCAGATAGGTAAGACGTCGATGGTGGCGCTCGTCTCGCTGATGGTGAGCCATTTCGCCACGGTCCCCATCGTCTCGGCTTTCGCAGTTTCAGAGTCCTGGGCAGACGATGAAGATGGTAGTGATCGTTTCATCTGCTGGGGGCTGCGCCTTGGCAGGGTCCGCCCAGCCCGTGATCGGCTCGCGCGTGCTGACGTTGGGTGGCCGGGCGCTCGCCGAGGGGTTACTGACGGCCGCCCTGGTGGCGGCTGGCGGGTTGCCCGTGCTGCGGATGGGGTCGGCCGCGGTGGTGTGTGCCTGGGGCCGGGTGGCCTGGGCGCTGAGGCTGTCGATGATGGCGCGGGTGGCTTCGGCGGATGCGTGGCCTGCTTCGGGGAGGGTGAGCCCGTACTGGTCGGCCAGCACTACCCCGGCGTCGGCGCTGGCGAGCAGGGACACGATCGCGATGGCGCGGCGGGTTTCGGCCTGCCCGGCGCCGACTGCCCTCGAGCACGTTCCTGATTGCCTCCAGCCGGCTGGCCCGCCGGCGGGCCCGGATCTGTGGTCCGATGCTGCTGCGTGACCAGGGCGCGCAGCAGTGGCAGCTGGCCTTCGGACCCGTGGTAGACCGCCGTGACCAGGTCCGGCAGCTCGGCGGGTGTCTGCGGCAGCGGGGGCGGCTGCGGGAACAGCCGCGCTTCCACCTCGGCGGCGACCGCGGCGAGCTGGGCGTCGGCATCGGGGAAGTAGTGGTGCACGGTCCTGATCGACACGCCCGCGGCCCGGGCGGCCGCCGCCGGGGACAGCGCCGCCCGCCCGGGGTCACCGAGCTGCGCGATGAACGCGTCGATGATGGCCTGCTTGGTGTGCTGGCGGCGGGCCTGGCGGGCGGGGCTGTGGTAGGTCCTGGTGACGGTCATCCGGCCGGCAGCACCTCCAGGCCGTGGCGCGCCGCCACGGCCAGCACCGTGCCCATGTCCGGGGGCAGCGTGGTCACCTCGGCGTCCAGCTGCTCGAAGAACTCCCGCGCGGGACCGGGCCCGGTGATGGTCAGGAAGCGGCAGTCGGGGCTGCCGTTGCGGTAGGCGTGCACCTGGCCGGGCGGGATGCACGCGCACGCCCCGGCCTTGGCCTGGTGCCAGGCCTGGCCGTCGAAGACCTCCAGCGTCCCGTCGAGCACCACGTAGAACTCGTCCCAGGGATGACGGTGCGGCGGCGGCCCGACCTGCTCGGGCCCGGTGGTCTCGAAGATCTCGATGCTGAGCCCTTGCCCGGCTGGCGTCAGCGGGCGCAGCCGCTCGCCGAGGACGTTGAGCGGCTGGCTGTCGGCAGCGGTGGTGATGGTGAGAGTCATGGCATCCTCCGCGTTCCCAGTATTCGTTTCATCATGATGCAATGAAATAGGAGTGTCAACCCCGCCGTGGCACAAGCGGCCAACGTCAACCAGCCGCACCGACGTGCCGTCCAAGGCGGCCACCCGCTGGGCCCGCCCCGCCAGGCGAATCTCATCACCCGGGGCCAGCACCGGCAGGCCGGCGGCCGGTCCTCCACCAGGCCTCGCAGCCTTGGCCTCCGCCGGGCGCTCGGCCGCCACACCGCCGCGAGCGTGCACCATCGTCGCCGGTGCCAGCCGGCGAGTCCAGATCCGCGGCCAGCTCGCCCCGCCAGAGCATCCCGAACAGCACCGGCAACACCGCCACCGGGTCACCCACGGCAGCCGCCCCGTCCAGCGGCGAGTGCCGGCTGGCGAACACCACCCGCAACCGCTCCATCAGCGCCGGCTGTGCATAGCGCGGATGCCGGTAGCCCGCCAGCCAGCGCAGATTCGCCGCATGGACCGGGTCCAGCTCACCGACCCGCTCATACTCCCAGCCCACCTGCGCGCAAAACTGCGCGGTAGCAGCGAACACCATCGCGTCCCGGTCACCGATCCGCTGATCAGGACGGACATCGATGACCACCCCAGTGCCGTCCGCACGGCGCGCAAAGTAGTCCGGGCATGCCGCAGCACCCGCCCCGAAGCGGTGTCGGCCCAATACAGCCACATCGGCTGCGCGGCCACCCCCACCACCTCAGGATCGGCGTCCAGGGCCATCAGCCGATCCCGCTCCAGCCAGGACTCATGGCCCACCAGCTCGCCCGTGCTAGCGAACCACCACCAGCCCGGCCGGTTCCGCTGCCCCCGAAACCAAGCAAACCCCCGCACCGGCAAAACCCGCTCGAACGCCACGCACCAGCAGCGGCTTAACGGCTCGCGCCGCACCATCCCGTCCGCGTCGATGAACTCCGCCTCGGCAACCGCACCCGACGCCACGGCACCGGGCAGCGACAAACTGTCCTGTGCCAACAGATCTCGGGCACCTGCAGGCCGCTGACGTGGGTGCCTCATTTTGCGTGGCGGGATGCTGGCGCTGGTTCTGCCAGTGGATGTGAGGCATTTCGTCGTGGGCGGGTGCGTCACGGCGCGTTGCGGTGGCTGGTTCTTCGTGCCCGGAGGATGCGTGCGGTGTGCCAGATGGCGTCGGGATAGATCGCGATCTCGATGGCATGGTGGCAGAGGACGGTCCTATGTTCTGACTTGTCTCAATTAGTAGCCGCATCCGCAGGGCGGTGGAGGCGATTGAGGACCTGGCCAAAGTCATCCGGGCGGCGTCAGCGGCAGTGATGGCGTATGCCGAGCCCGTCGTGCCAGCGCCAGCCGATAGACGAGAGCCGCGCGAGAATCGCGTGGCCTTGGTGTTGCCCGAAAACGGATGGGCAGCCTGGCAGGTGCGTGTCTATGATTCCCTTCGTGATCTATCAGGACCCACTGGCCTATCTGCTCGGCCTCGAGGGCATCGCGCTGCTGGACGCCTGGGCCGGTGACCACGACCGCGCATTCACTGAGGCCCGGCTGGCCGAAATCAGGCGGCTGCTGGATGACGAGCGGCTGAGGGACCGCGGCGTGCTGGTTGAGCAGGTCAGCGCCGCCACCGTCTATGAGCAGGTGTCGGCCGGCTACGACGCGGAGGCTGGCGGCGGGCTGTTCGCGACCGACGAGCCGGTCGTAGCTGAGTACCTCGCCGGCCGGGAGCCTGGCGTGGCGCTGGACGCCGCATGCGGGACCGGACGATTCGCCGAGTTCCTGGCTAGGCGCGGGCACCGGGTCATCGGCGTCGACAGCTCACCGGACATGCTCGCCCACGCACGGCGGCGTGTCCCCGGGGCCGAGTTCCACGTCGCCGAGCTTGACCGGCTGCCGCTGCCGGATGACTGCGTGGACGTCATCGTCTGCGCGCTCGCGCTTGAGCACGTTCCCAGCCTTGATCCGGTGCTAGCTGAGTTCGCTCGCGTGCTGCGCCCCGGCGGCGACCTGGTCATCTCAGATGTCCACCACGAACTCATTACCCGCGGTTCGGTGATGACGACCCGCGGCCCGGCGGGTGAGCCGCGCATCGCGCCTACCTACCGGCATCAGCTCGGAGACTACCTGCGGGCGGCGCTGAGACATGGCCTGCAGGTAAAGCGGTGCGAGGAGCCGCGCGTGGTCAGAGCGGACGAACCGGTGCCCGAGCCCGCCACCGAGATCGGCGACTGGCAGGACTGGCCGTTCTCGCTGACGGACTACCTGCCGTCGGCAGAGCGGGCCTCAGGGGGTCGCCCGCACCTGGTCATCTGGCACTTCCAGCTGCCCGCTGGCTGACCAACTTCCCGGCAGGCCCGACCCCGCCTAGACCTGTCCGCAGGTACGGCACACCCGCCCGCAAGCCCGGAATTAGTGCGCAACTTCGCCGGTCACCAGCAGCGAACCCGCAGGTCAGCGCAACTAGCCTGCGGCAAGTCCAAGATCGTGAGCCAAGTCGGGTCACGGCGCGTTGCGGTGGCTGGTTCTTCGTGCCCGGAGGATGCGTGCGGTGAGCCAGATGACGTCGGGATAGATTGCGATCTCGATGGCGGGGTGGCAGGGGACGTCGTATGTCAGGCCGGGGCGGGGACGGAGCGCGCCGTCCAGGGCCTGCTGCCAGCTGCTGGGGGCGAGCTGTTGCATCCGCTCTCGCTGGCCCGGGATCCAGGTGCCGTCGCGGATGGCCTGGTAGATGGCGCGGGTGGCGTCGCCTGCGGCGATGTCCACGTGCTGCCAGTCGTGCTGGTGCACGAGGGCGAGGTGACGGCGGTGGGCGCGGCCGATCTTGGGGAACGGGCTGACGTCGAGCTGGCTGTCGTGGCTGCGGGCGGACGGTCCGGTCCAGAGCTGGTGGCGGCGGCAGAGGGCCTGGTGCGGCGGCAGGCGGCAGGGGATGGGACCGGTGATGCCGTGGCGGGCGGTGCAGCGGCGGCAGGCCGGGCGGAGCGTGCGGTGGAATCCTTCGATGTCGCGCAGGTAGTAGCTGGGGTCGGGCCAGCAGAGCCGGGCTATCCGGGCCAGCGGCTGGGACGCGATGACAGCGAGCCGCTCCTTCTCGTGCTGTTGCAGGCCGTGGGGACCGCCGATGGTGAACGCGGCCGGGTCATGCAGGGTGTCGGCGAGTTCCAGGAATGCGAGGTGATTGGCGTCGGCGAGCCGGCGGGCGTAGTCGAGGTAGGTACTCGCCGGCCACGGGGAAGACAGTGCGCGGCAGCGGCCGCGGCGGCAGGGTCTTGGCCCAGTCGGTGAACCGGGCCAGCCGGGCCGGGTTGACGCTTAGGGTCACCGGGTGCTGCTGGCGCGGCGGGTCGCGGACTCGGCGGCGTGGTCGATGCGCACGGCATCGAGCAGCGGGCGGGTGAGCGCTTCAGTGCCGTCGAGGATGGCGCGGATCGCGGCACCGCGGATCAGGTGGGTCAGGCTGCCGATCATCCCGCCGGTGCGCTGGTGCAGGTATCTGGCCTGGGCGGGCAGCGTGCCGGGCTCGTGGCGGTGCAGCCGCAGGGTCGCTTCCAGGGCGGCGATCAGCTGCGCCCATTCGTCGCGGTAGGGGAACGCGCCGGTGGTGATCAGCCCGCACCGGCCGGCGAGCTGACGGCCGCGGGTGCCGGTGAACACCCCGCAGCGTTCCACGTCGATGCCCGCGTAGATGAACGTCGCGGGCAGGTGCTCGGTGAAGTACTTCAGGTGGGGCAGGCAGGACCGGATCCTGGCCTCCTGGCAGGCCGGCCGACTCGCCCGGGCGCTTCTCCGCGCTTCGGCGCACGTCTTGCCCGGCTGCGGCCACCTCCTCGAGCTGGACTGCCCCGCCAGACCGACCGCTACCTGGCCAGCTTCCTGGCGCGGGGCTAGCACCGGCCGGGATTGTTCCGGCGGGAACCTTTCGGCGCGCCGCCGCCCCTTATCTGGTGACAAACCAGCACGAGAGAAGGCAGGCCGATGACTATCCAGCAACGCACCAGCCAGGTCCCGGCACGGCCGCAGCCTCCGGCCAGCCGGCCGATGCCGAAGGTAGCGGGTGTGGCGCACCGGCACGTCGAGACGGGGCGCCTGGGCGTTCATGTCGCCGAGGCGGGCAGCGGGCCGCCGTTGCTGTTGCTGCACGGGTGGCCGCAACACTGGTACGCCTGGCGGGAGCTGATGCCGTTGCTCGCGGGCTCCTGGCGGCTGATCTGCCCCGATCTTCGCGGCTTCGGCTGGACCGACGCGCCGGCCAGTGGCTACCGGACGGCAGATCTCGCCGCCGACGTGGTGGCGCTCCTGGACGCGCTCGAGCTGGACCGGGCCGATGTGATCGGGCAGGGTGAAGGCGGGCGGATCGCGTTCGAGCTGGGCCTCAGCCATCCTGGCCGGGTACGGCGCCTGGTGACGCTCGGCACCATGCACCCCTACCCGAGCCTGCGGCTGAACGCACCGCACGCGTGGCGTTTTTGGTGGACCCCGCTGGTGGAGACCTCACTGCTGGGCCGGGGCGTGATCCGGCACCTGCCAGCGGTCACCCGGGCGGTTCTGCGCGCCTCGGCCGCCAGCCCGGCAGCGCTCAGCGATGCGGTGATCGAGGAGTTCGTGGCCTCGGTAGGCCAGCCGGCCCGGGCGCGGGCCAGCGAGCGGCTGATGCACGAGTTCGCCTACTACGAGATGATCCCGGCGCTGTTGGGGGCGAACCGGTCCCGGCGGCTGGCGACACCGACCCTGATGCTCAACGGCGAGCGTGACTTCTTCGTCCCAGTCCAGGCGCTGGGCGGCTCCGGGCCCTACGCCGACAGTCTGCGCATCGAGGTCATACCGGCGGCCGGCCACCTGCTGGCCGAGGAGTGCCCGCAGACAGTCGCGGCCGCCGCATGCACCTTCTTCCAGTGAGGTGGAAGCATCGGTTTCGGGCCGGATCACCGGCCAAGCTGAGGTGAACCTCATCGACGCGGAGCACACGACCACCACTGGGCTGCCTGACCTGGTACGGGCCGCCCAGAGCGGCGACAGCATGGCCATGGCTGCGCTGCTGGACGTCCTGGCGCCCTACGTCGCCCGGCTCTGCGGGCCGATCGCCCTCGACGACGGTGCCGACGCCGCCCAGGAGGCACTGATCACGATCTTCACCCAGATCGGGCAGCTCCGTGAGCCTGCCGCGCTGTTCGGCTGGACCCGGGTGATCGCGATCCGGGAAGCGGTCCGGGTGGCCAGGAAGACGCACCGCACTGCCCCCACGGACCTTCAGGACGTGCCGGCGCCAGGCGACCCGCAGCTGGCTGCCGACGTCCGCGACGTGCTCGGCCGCCTTGCCCCGCACCACCGGGCGATCCTCGTGCTGCGTGACCTCGAGGGCCTCGACGAGCGGACCGTCAGCGACATGCTCGCCGTCTCCGCGGGGACCGCCAAGTCCCGGCTGCACCGGGCCCGGCGGCGTTTCAGGCAGGAGTGGGAACGATGAACCAGCACTGGCCGGTCGCCGACCTCGACCCGGTCCGCAGGCTGCGGGTGATGGCCGCCGCCACTCCGGGCACCGACCTGACCGAGATGATCATCGACGCCCCGCCCGAGCAGGTGTGGCAGGTCGCCAGCAACCTTCAGGCCGAGATGCCCCGGCTGGTCCGCGACTTCCGCTCCGTCACCATCACCCCAGGCACCGGAGAGCGCCTGGTGATGCACGCCCGCGGGTACCTCGGCCAGCACGCCCGGTTCGATGTGCTGATGCACCCCGGCTGGTGCTGGATGCAAAGCCGCTTCCTGCTGTGCGGCATGGCGGCGGCACCCGACGCCAGCGGAACCCGGTTCGGTTTCCTCGGCGGCGTCCGGGCGCCCGGCGCGGCCCTGCTGCACCCGCTGCTCCACCTAATCGGGCCCGCGGCCGTCCGGCTCGACCGCCTCCAAACCGACGTCCAGCGGCACCTCGGCCAGCAGTGACAAGGATCCAGCCGCCCGCAGAAACCCCAGCCCAAGCGGCAGGACCCGCCAGCAAGCTCAGCACAGAGTGCCCATTGCGGCACTGCCGCAGCACACCTCTGCGGGAGGCGCCCAGGCGCGCCGATCGGCGGGTAGGCCTGCTGACGGCGATTGGGCCGAGGGGCGCAGTCGTCACGGGTTTCCCGGCTGGTGGCACCGGCCGTGCCCGGGGTGGTTGTCTCCATGTGGTGACCGCCCCGGACCCGTGGCTTCTGCTTGGCTGCCTGCTGCCGCGACGTCGCGGAGCCGGACCGCACCGGCACCGGGCGCTACCGGCCCGCCAGGGCAGCCGGGCGGCGCCACCCGCCCTCACGCCGGCGCTCGTGGCGGTCCGGGCGGCCGGCCCGCCCCTTCTGCGTGCCAGGAGCTGGCCCCGGATGTTGACAGGCCAGCCATCTCGCGGAAGCCTGGCGAACAGCCGCGTTGGAGGGAGACGAAAGCGTGCGGCGATCATCAGGAATGCTGGGCCTGGCCGCCGCGGCCGTGCTTGTCGCGGTAGCGCAGACAGCCCCGGCCCAGGCAGGCCCCGTCGGGCCGAAGCAGTACTTCACCGGGGTCATCAACGGCAAGCCGGGCAACACCACGATCCCGATCACCATCAAGATGGCCTGCGCCGGGCACATCCACCCCGGCCAGACCGGCCACCCGCTGCGCGGGCAGACTCTGGCGGTCCACCAGCTGTTCCCGCCCGCGTCCGGCTCGCTCGGCTACACCGGCAACGATGCCAAGATCGGGGTTTTCTTCACCGCCCCCCCGCCAGCCGCGGCTCAGATCAGCACCACGACCCCGGTGTTTACCCGCTACGACCGGCTCAAGCCGCTGCCCACCTCGCTCACCCTGCCCTGCGCCGGAACGGGCACGGTCTGGTTCACCCCGATCCCGGTGGTCCCGCCCTCCCGGTCAGCCACCGTCCCGGTCCGCTACGTCGGCCAGCCCTAACTAAAGATCTTTAATTGTGGGGGTTACTGGAGGGTGAGAGGCCGCCGCTGGTAACCGCGTACGCTTTGCCTGGATCGCGGTGGTGGGAGGCGCCGGGTGATGACAGGGCCCGAAGACGAGATAGCAGCGGTCTGGGCAGATCGCGGTTTCCTGCGCGCGTCGCACGCCGACCGGGAGCATGTAATCGACACGCTCAAGGCCGCGTTCGTATACGGCAGGCTGGCCAAGGACGAGTTCGACGCGCGGGTGGGCCAGGCGTTGACGTCGCGGACCTACGCGGAACTGGCCGCGGTCACGGGCGACATCCCCGCCGGGCCGGCCGGAGCCCCGTCGCCGGAGAATACGCGCATCAAAGCGAGCGTATACGCGATCACTGCGGCAACCATGGTTTTGGCGGGCGGGTGGATGGGGGCGTGGTTCGCGCATGCCGGTAACCCGGAAATAGTCGTGCTGCTCATCGCGCTCACCGTCGTCTTGTCTGGGGCCTGGTTGGTGACCGGGTCGGTGGTGCTGCTGGAGTCACGGCAGCACAAGCGCTCCGGCAGGCAGCTCCCGCCGCGGTCCACCCCGCGCGCGGGCGGCTGGGCATCCCAGCGCCCGGAATCCTCCGCCCCGGCCGAACAGCCGCCGCCGATCGACCGCGGTCAGCAACATACCGCCGAGGCTGCGCCACGCCGTCGTCCCCTTCCGCCGTTGTCCGCCCTCGCGGGCTTCGTGTCAATGGCGCTTTCGCGGTCCTGGCAGACACTCAAGCCTGCTGATCGGCGCGTCTGGCTACCGCTGGCAAGATCGCCTGCCGCTAAAACACCGTGAAGGCCATGGACGCCGTGAAGAGCCTGGAAGCGCGGCGGTCAGGGGTTCCCGGCGTATGGGGTGCCAGGGTGACTGCCGGTGCTTACCGGGGCACCTCGCCCATCCGGTACTCGTGGGTGGCCTCGTCCAGCTGGCTCTTCAGGTCGTCGTCGAGCGTGAACTCGGCTGCTGCCAGGCTGGAGCCGAGCTGCTCGGGGCGGCTCGCTCCGATGATGGGCGCCGTGATCGCCTGATTCGCGAGTACCCAGGCCACCGAGAGGGTCACCAAGCTCACCCCGGCTTGGTCGGCCAGTTGGCGGAGCACGTCGACGGTGTCGAACTCGCGATCGTGCCAGTAGCGGTCCTGGTAGGCCTTGGCGGCGCTGCCGAGGGTGAAGCGGGTGCCTTCCGGAGGCGGGGCGGCGCGGGAGTGCTTACCTGACAGCATGCCGCCAGCGATCGGATTGTAGGGAATGACGCCGACGCCCTCCTCGGCGCAGAACGGGAGCATCTCTTGCTCGATCTGGCGGGAGAGCAGGTTATAGCGGGGCTGGACGGAGTCGAAGCGGGCAAGCCGGAGGGTCTCGCTGCGGCCGATGGCCCGCACCAGCTGATAGGCCAGGAAGTTCGAGCAGCCGGTGTAGCGGACCTTTCCCTGGTGGACGAGGTCGTCGAGGGCGCCCAGGGTCTCGTCGATCGGCGTCGCCGGGTCATAGTCGTGCAACTGGTAGAGGTCGATGTAGTCGGTCTGCAAGCGTCGCAGCGACGCATCGACGGCGGCGAGGATGTGCTTGCGAGAGTTGCCGGCGTCGAAGGGCGACGGCCCGGTCGGGGCGAAGCACTTGGTGGCAAGTATGAAACGGTCCCGTTTCTCCCGCAGCCACCGACCGAGGATTTCCTCGGTAACCCCTCGGGTGCTCAGATCCCCACCCAGGGGGTAGGCGTCAGAGGTGTCGATGAAGTCGATACCGCCCTCGGCCGCCCGGTCGAGGATGGCGATAGCGGTCGGCTCATCACGCTGCAGTCCGAAGGTCATCGTCCCCAGACACAGCCTCGAGACCTGAAGGCCGGTTCGGCCGAGTCGGGTGTGTTCCATGGCCGCACGCTACCGCTTCGCCCTGGGGGAGCGGCCCAGCAGACGAGCCAGCTCATCCCGGCTAGAGCGTGAATCGCCTAAGCCGATACTGCCAGCGGCCGAGGGCTGTCCGACCGGAATACGGCGGCCCGGCCGGCTGCAGGCGGGTCCGGGCCGGGCAGGGTGACCGCACGGACACCGCCATTGCGCGCTTTACGCTACTTGCCTTCCGGCTCACGGCGCTAGCGCCCGGTCACCGCGCTCGTCTGAGTGAATTTCAGCGGCTCCTGCTGGACCGGACAGGTCTGGGGAACGTTTCGCGGCCGGACGGCGTGTGCATCCCTCGGGCGAGCCCGACGGCGCCGGTCAGCACCATCACGGCCAGGAAGGTCAGGTTGATGAATCCGGTCACCCGCCGCGAGGTGGCGGGATCATCCGTGCCGAGGGCGGGCGACCAGGATCCCGGCGTTTGCGCTCAGGAGATTGCCGCGGCCTTGGCGCTCGCAGCAGCCAGCCTGGGGCCGGGGGACGCGGCAAGGGTACGCACGGCTTGCAGCAGGCCAAGGAAAAGAACCGCGAACGCGGCGATCACGAGGGCTTTGGTGCCGGTCGCGAAGCCGGCTCCCTCGCCGAGCGCGCCGGCGACGATCGCTGCGCCGGCCCACCGGGGCGCTCCCGCTTTGACGGCCGCGATGCCGAGCAGGGCGAGACCGATGTCGCCGGTGACCGCCAGCGGCCCGAGCGCCGTGATGGCGGCGGCGGAGTGGATGCGGTCCAGCACGAAGGTCGCCTGGATCGGGTCAAGCCCGCCGACAATGGGGGGAAAGGAGGCGGCGACGCCGTTGTCGAACAGGACGGCGAGCAGGCCGAAGACGCCGAGCACGCCGCCGGCCAGCGCCAGGCGCGGGGCGCGGGGGGCAAGCGCGAGGGCCAGCCAGATGACGCCGGCGATGAGCAGGGCGACAGCGATCGAGCTGAGCGCCATGGCGGTGATCATCGCCGTGCGGTGGCCGGTGAGCGCGGCGACCTGGCTGGCCGCGTCATCGGACAGGGTCGGCTGGGCGAGTGTGCCTATGATCACGATGATCGGTGCGGCAAGCAGGGCGAAGGAGCCTGCGATTGTGCGTTTCGACACGGGTTTTTCCTTTGCTGGATCTTTCACGGGTGCCGGGGAAGCTCCGGCGATGCGCCGGTGGCCGGCGGTGTGGAGCTTGACCGGGGTGGTGTTAGCCGGTGAGGCCGAGCTGGCGCAGCATGGCGGCGTCGTCGCGGCAGGCCCAGTGCTCGGCGATCTGGCCGTCCTCGATGCGGAAGATGTGGATCTGCTGGACCGAGAAACTGCGCCCGGTGGGCGCGTGGCCCAGGAACTCGCCGGTGTGGGTGCCCCGGGTGGTGCAGCGCAGCGCGACGCGGTCGCTGTCGCCGAAGGCGTCTTCGACGTCGTAGGCCAGGTCCGGGAAGGCACCGCGCAGCCAGCGCACGACCGGCCTGATGGCCTCAGGCCCGGTTCCGGGGTCAGGCCCGGCCACCGGCGGCCCGGTCTGAAGGCCGTGATCGACGCAGCCCGGCGCGATCAGCTCGCCGGCCAGGTCGAGGCGGCCGGCGCCGAACAGCTCGGTCTGCGCCCGGGCGCACAGATCGACATGGGCAGCCGTCGTGGTCATCGGCCCGCTCCCGGGCCGGGATCCGCTGGGCGTGTAGAGTCCTTCTCCGTTCATAACGCCTCTCCTTGGTTGATCACAGAGTAACTTGATCTAATAAGGTGATACTCTTACCAAGTGATGGCTGTCAAGAGGGACTACGACTCCCGCCGCCGCCAGCGGCAGGCCGCCCAGACCCGCGCCGACATCCTCGCCGCGGCCCTGCGCCTGTTCGCCGAGCGCGGCTACGCCGCCACCACCATCGAAGCGATCGCCGCGCAGGCGGAAGCCTCCGAAGCCACCGTCTACGCCGGGTTCGGCTCCAAACGGGGACTCCTGCTGGCCTTCCAGCAGCAGATGCAGGACAACGCCGGCCGCGACGAGCGAGTCCGCGACTTCCACGCCGCCGCCGGCAACCCGGCCGAGCAGATCGCCATCGCCGTCCGCATCAGCCTCAGCTTCCCGGCCCGCCACGGCGACACCCTCGCCGTCTTGCTGTCCGCCCGCGGCACCGACCCCGACATCGACGATTTCCTGCACCGCGGCCTGGTGCAAGAACACCGCGGCGCCTGGAGCATGGTCGCATCCGAGCTGGCCAGCCGCCGCGCACTGCGCCCCGGGCTGACCGAGCAGGAAGCCGGCGACCTCGCCGCCGCGCTGACCCGGCCCGAGATCTACCGCATCCTGTCCAGCGAGTCCGGCTGGTCCCACGACCGGATCACCGAAGAACTGACCACCGCCGTGCGCAGCGCCCTGCTGGGCTGACCCACTCCCCACACTCCCCAGCGACAAGGATGACCAATGCCGCTGTACGCGTACCAGGTCGCCTGCACCCCGCAGTCGCTGGCCGCCCAGATCAAGCAGCCGCACGACAGGATCGAAGCAGCCCGGCCGCCGCTCGAGGCCATAGGGATCAAGATCCTGGTATGGGGCTACCCGCCCGGCGAATACGACGTCCTGATCGTCACCGAGGCACCCGACGACACCACCGCCGCCAGCGTCGCCCTGGCCGTCACCGCCGGCGGCGCCGTCAAATCATCGCGCACCACCCGGCTGCTGACCGGCCAGGAACGGATCGAAGCCCTGCGCAAGGCGCAAGGATCCCACTACCAGCCGGCCCAGTAGCCACCCCGACCCGTCACCACCAGCTTCACGCAACCGCCGCAGCCCGGTAGCACAAAAGATATGGGCGAGTTAGCCTCAGTATGAGAACTGGATCCACGGTTGCTTGATTGCGGCGCGCGCGCTGCGCGCGCTCTGGAGAAGAGAGAGGCCTGACTATGAGGCACGTGCAGTCGCCTATTTACCTGGGCATACTCCCATGATGATTGTCGCCGGGCAGTCGGCGCACTTCGTCGTCTCATATGACGATAGCCTCAGTAACGGGGCGGCTCTGGCACAGGCCATTCTCGGCCGTTGTGAACAAGACCTAAACGCGCTCAGCACTTTCTACGGCGGCATCATGCCGCCCGCGTCATCGCTGCCCTTCCAAGTCAGCCTCGTGCCCGGAAGCGGCGGCGCCTTCCATGACGGCTGCGCAGGGACGGCAATCACCTGCAATATCGATGCCGGCACCATCATCGATAACCTCCCCGGACTGGTAGACGCCGAGGTCGTAGAAGTATTCGAGGCGGCCCAGGGCAAGGGCGTTAACTGCGGCTTCAGCAACGGTGAGGCGTTTTCGCGAGTGCTGCCCACAGCGCTGAACCCGGCATGGCGGCCGTGGTTCAGCACTGGCAACTCCTGGCTCAACAGTACAAACCCGTCCCGGCCCGACTGGGTGACCAACACTGAGCAGACCGACCAGGACTACGTCTCTATCGGCTGCGGCGCGCTGTTCCTCAATTACCTCGCCCACCAACTGAACTTCAGCTGGCCGGACATTGTTAGCGCCGGGGCTCCCACCTTGGGCCAGACCGCCGCCAGCCTGGGGGTGCAGGACGCCTTCAACGGCTTCGCCGCGCTGCTCGCCCGCCACTACCCGCCAGGTACCCCGGCCAACCTGAAAGACGACGACCCCTTTCCGCTGCCGGGTGGGGGATGCCTGAGTGCCCCGGCAGCATTCGCGGGCCAAGCCGTCAAGGCGACAGTTGCGCGTCTTCGCAGTCGCAGGAGACCGTCGCCGCAATAGACTCGCGGCAATAGATAGGACACCCATCCTCGCGGCAGAAACCAGTGCGAGCACCGGCCGGGTTGCACCGTTATTCTTAACGCCCTGCCACGGAGATACACGCTCATGCCGCGCCTGGCACGTTCCCGGGCTTTGTCACGCCAGGAGGCGGTAACGAGCGGTTAACAGCAAGACTCTGGGATGAGCGTGTATCACGAGCCGTGGTGGGGCCCTCTATATAAGACATCGGGCGATGACAGCGTCGCCGTTGGCGAAGGGGCAGGGGCCGCCGCGGTCCCTGCCAGCCCCAAGGAGAGGGAACATGACAGTAACCGAGCACCATGAGCACGCCCGGACCGACGAGGCGCTGGAGACGCTCACCCGGTGGGGCCGCGACCCCGGGACCGACGGCGGGGAGAACATCGCGTTTTCGGTGTCCCGCCAAGGCGCCCCGAGTGACGCGTTCCTGGCCACCGGCGATTGCACCCCGTTCACGCCGCAGGGAAGCCGGGGCGTCCTGCACGGCCAGCCGCCCGGGGACACCGGCGCGCCCGTCGCCTACTTCATCGACTTCGGCATCCCGCTGTCGGTCAACCAGGTCCCGTGCGCGTTCTCCTTCGACCTGAACACCGGCACGGTCACCCTTGGCGGCGCGTTCCCGAACCTGTCGGCGAGCCTCGATTTCACTGTCGAGTTCGACAAAAGGTTCGACGGCGCCGGCGGGGAGAACATGCTGTTCCATTCCGAGAAGGCCTCCGACCACGCCGGATATGTCATCGCCGTCCAACTGGTGGCGGCTTCGTAGACACGCCGCACCTCCGTTGACATCTGCGGCCGCGCATCGGCCAGCCACGGCGCGGAGGGCGCACAGCCAGCGCAGTCACGGTTGCCCGCCAAACGTAGCGTGATCGCCGGCCTGATCCGAAGAAGATCAGCAGTGAAGGAAGAACAATGGCCAAGACCAGCCCAAATGATGTCATAGCTCGCTATGGCAACTGGTATCGCGGCGACGATGACCTGTTCGCACACTGTTTTGTGCGTCGTAGCGGCCAGTCCCTACTACTGTTGCAGGGCTTGCAGACGGTTTCGGTGCAGCTATTCGATCCCGAGGAGGCAAAGCACAGGCAACTGGCCGAGTTGCTCGAGCAGCCTGTTCCGGGCGGATGGCCGAAGGCGAGCTACCAAGGCTACAACTTCGTCACCGATCCCGAAGGCCCCAATGCGAGCGAGATCGCTGTTCACGGAGTGCAGCCCGGCGACCCTCGACCGCCAGGCGAGTACTATGCCGCACCGGCCGATTCAGACGTTGGCAAACTGGTCAAAGAGATCGCGAAGATCGACTGAGATCCTCCGATCATCCTGTTCTGCACGCTAGAACAAGACCATCCCCGTGGACTCACAACACGCCATAACGCGGGTAGGCGCGCGGTTATTCGTCCATCAGGATGCCGACAGCCCTCGGTCCGGGCGGCGTGGCCAGGGAACGTCAACGGGACAGGAGCCCCGGGCCCGCATACTTATCCATCTTGGCCGACCACGGCAAATGCTCGGTCATGCCGCATTCCGCGTATGTCAGCCGTGGCGGTGCCTCGTGTGGGTGGCTGCCTGCAGGTCTGCGCGGAGTTGGCTGGCGCGGCGCAACGCGTCGGGTAACCGGAACCGCTGATCATGCTGGATGCGGGCGTGGACTTGCGGGCCGTCCATTTCGCGCCCGGCTCGCCGGCCCCTGCACCACGATGCTCTAGGACCGGGCCCGAAAGAACCTCGACCGCCACCCCAGGCGCAGCCTGGCCGCCTCCATGGCCTCTGGCCCTGACCGTACAGCGTGTCTCCTGCGGCTCAGCAGCAAGAGCCGCGCTGACATTATCGAATGTAGTGTGTTGTCCAGGGTCCATTGTTTTGCAGGGGTAACGAGTACGTTTGCACGGCAGGCGTGATTGGCGAGGAATCTGGTGTCGGGTGGCCGCGTCAGGAGAGTCTTCCCTTTTCGGGCCCGGCTAGGTTAGCTCCCGGTCTGTGTGAAGAAGTAGGCGGGCGAGGAGCCCGTTCCCGACTGCATGGCTAGCGCCACGATGCTCAGCGGACCCAAACTGGCGTTGGCCTGCAAGCCGTCGAAGGCGCTCAGCCGCGCCGGCGGGCTGATGGTCAGCACCTTGCCGAAGCCGGTGGCGGCGGCGTTCGTCTCAACGGCGTGGATGACGTTGGAGTGGTAGTCGAACCACAGCACCCATAGGTGGCCGCCGGGCGCCGCCGCCAGCGCTACTTTGCCGTCCTGCACGCTGGCCGAGCCGGGAACCTGCATCGCTTTGGCGGCGCCGGCCCGCCACAGCGCAACGCGGGCGCAGGTGAGGGTCTTGGTGGGTACGCAGTAGGCCAGGTAGATCCCGCCGCCGGCCCGGGCGGCGAGGGCGGCCGGCTGGAGCGGCTGGCTGTTGTTCAGGCCTTTCCCGCCCGATCCGGGCGCTTTGCGCAGGGCGGGCGCGCCGGTGAAGATCTTGTCCACCCAGTAGCCCATCGTGGCCGTGCCTGAGGAGTTGAACCAGGCGCCCCACACGGCTGTCTGGCTGGTCACCAGCGTGGGGCTCAGCACGCCGCCGCTGGGGCCGGCGGAGATCTTGACGTCGGGCGCCGCGGCCGGGACGTGCGGGTCGATGCCCACGTGGTAGGCCAGCGCGCTCACCTCGGACCACGCGGTGACGGGCTTCCCGGTTGACGTGGTGGCTGCGGTGTTGTCGGTGAGCGGGGGGTTGTCATGTGACAGCGACCCGGGCGCGAGCGCCCAGGCCGTGCCGGACGGTCCGGCGGTCGCGGAGTAGAAGCTGCCGATGTTGTACGGGCTCCCGGACGTGCCGTTCGCGCCGTCGAAGATCGCCCGCATCCCGTGGCCGTCGGGCACCAGCGAGGGGTACTGGTCGATGGCGTTCCACTTGGTGAGGATCACTCCGCTGGCCAGCAGCTTGCCGCTCGCGCTGACCGTGGAGTAATGCAGCGAATGGTCGCCGTTGTTGGTGTCCGCGGGCCAGACCACGTGCAGCCGCCCGTCACCGGTGCGCAGCAGTCCGGCGGAAGCGCCGCCGAAGCCGGCATCGGAGGAGATCTTGAGCCAGCGCGGGGACACGGCCACCGGCCGGCCCGGCGCCCGCAGGCTGGCCGACGCCGCCACCGCGGTGCCCGGGAGCAACCAGGGCCACCGCGCACGAGACGGCGGCTGTGAAGCGAACGAACACGCCCATGGAGCACCTCCCGTCCTGGTCACCCTGTTCCGCGTCCGCGGCCCGGTGACCGGCCATAGCGTTCTGCACTCCGAACCTAGGCACCGGCACCGGCCGGCCGCGTCAGGGAAAACCCTCTGTTTGTGCCGCCGCCGTCGGCACCCGGCCAGCGACGAGCAGGCCGCATCAGTGATGACTGGAAGGTGCGCACAAATATTCGCTCCGGCTTGCCCAGGCACATGGCCAGGGCCTTGGCGGCCTCGGGCACGGTTAGCAGTAGCCGTGTCGTCTGACACTCTGGACGAGTTGCTCGCGCAGTTCCATGCCCTATCTGGCCCCCTAAGAAATGCGACTGTCGCTGATCCAGATGCCACTGCTACGGCGCTTCAGGAAGCCCTCCAAGGCGGATCTCAAGAGAAACTCCAAGCCTTGATATACAGCTCTGCCCGACGATGCTGGGTTAGAGGAGCAGGCGCGGCGGCCGTCGTGTGGACGGCCCAGGACCGCGTGACGTGCCATATGCGTGCCACGTGACTGCGCCACTCGCGCTCAATCACGGTCACTCACGAGGCATCGACTTGAAGTCTATGTCATCTGCACTTATCCATTGTCGTAGCGAGAGCACTGTGCAAACTGTTCTGAACAATCTTCACGAATGTGTTCCGCGGTAGAGCCACGCGGGGCCACTGTTGAGTTCTCAAACATCTGGCGCTCAGAGCGCCCTATGAACTTGGCTCGGGACGAGGAGGCCTCCGGTTGAAAGCGGAAGCAGTGCAGCACCAAAGTGCAGCAACCAGACCGGCCCTGCCAGTCGGTCAATGTCATGTTCGAGCACTGACCGACTGGCCAGCCGCGATCACCCGAAGCGGTTGGGGCCGGGGGTGCCTTCCATTACGGTGAGGACGAGGAGCCAGATGCCGCCGATAAACGGCACGAAGGCGATGAAATACCAGAACCCGGACTTGTCCTGGTCGTGCAGGCGGCGGATGGTCAGCGACAGGCCCAGGAGGAACGCGGCGACGGCCGCGGCCACGTACAGCAGGATGCTGAGGACCGGGACGTGGACGGCCGCGAAGATGACGGCGAGGATTAGTACGGCCACCCAGGCGATCAGTTCGGCCAGGGCGAACCACCAGTAGGCCGACCGTGACGCGCGGCCTTTGTACTCGAAGATGTTCTGGAACGCTAGCTTGATCGCGTCGGTGAAGCCGACCGGGCCGCCCTGCAGGTAACCGCGCGGGCCGTCGGCGGGCGCGTAACCCCCCTGCTGCTGCGGGTAGGGAGCGTAGCCGCCGCCCTGAGGAGAGTAGCCGCCCTGGGGTGGTGGGTAGCCGCCCTGCGGAGGGTTGCCGCCCTGCTGCTGACCAGGGTCGTTAGGGCTGTAGGGAGTACTCACGTCTTACCTCAGATTCCCCGTTTGGTGTCCGATGGACAGAGCAAACTGATTCTGTAGGCGTTTGAGCTGCCCGCGCAACACAATCCTCACATTATTGCCTTAAAGATGCTCAAGTGAGGTGCATTGTCATAGTTTGCAACATCTTGCTTATGGTAGGAGCTCTGACCCGTTAGTTACCTGGCCACGGTCAGACCTTGTCCGGGCTGCTGGCGCTGGCCACCCGGTTGGCCCATGACATCGTCGGTCCCGCGAGCGGATCCTCGTCATCGCGGTGACATTCGTCTCGCTCGCATGCCGTCGACTCCCCGCCCATGGAGCGGAAGGTCATCGGTCTCCGGTTACAGAGGTCAGCTGCTAACGCTGTGCTAACAACGGTTGTGGACACGTGGGGTCAATCCTGGACGCCGAGATGCCCGGGCAGGTCATCTGGCCTGATCAGGTGGCCTGTGGTGGACTCACCCGGACTAGCCAAGCCTCCCATAACCACGACACCGGCATCACCCGGGGCGGGTGATGCCGGCGCTGGGGGCCAGAGATCACAGTGAGAGCTGTCTTACCGGGGCCGAAGCTTAAGTGCGGCGGGCGGCTGGTGAGAGGTGGCCGTGGTATTCGGCGGCCGGGGGGATCCAAGGTGAACGATCTGCGGCGTTTGTGGTGGGTTGCGCTGGCGGCTGCTGTGGCGGTGGCCTTGGCCGCGTGCTCGGGGTCTGCTTCGCATCCGGCGAGCGGGCGCCCGCGGGCTTCCCCGACCGCGTCGGTGCCCGCTGATGAGCAGGCGGCGAACGGCCCGCTGGTGGGCGATCCCGGCTTGATCGCTGGGGAGCAGTCTTGCGCCGCGGCCGAGGCCAACCCGCCGTGGTATGCGACCATCGCGGCGTTTGAGGTGCACGACTCCGGCCGCACCCACTTGTATGACTGCGCGCACTTCACCGGCTCGATGTCGGGCAGCAACCAGGTCTTCGCCTACAGTTCGCCGCAGGATTACGTCACGCCGTACAACATCGTGGACCACGGCCCAAACGAACTGTTCATCTACGGCGGCGGGTACGGCGACAACCCGGCCGCGTCCGGGTCGTTCGTCGCCCGGGTGGAACCGGGCACCTTTAACCAGGTGTGGCGGCGGGTCCTGATCAACACCAACGCCACCGGCGAATGGGACTACCCCGGAGTCCTGAACGTGCTAGCCGATGGCAGCCTGGTGGTGATCTACGGGTACCACATCGCCAAGCTAGACCCGGCGACCGGCGACATCCTCGCCCAAGCAGCACTGCCTACCGGAGCGTCAGCGCCGGGCGACACCTCCTACAACGGTTACGACGCGCTCCCGGACGGGACGATCATTGCCAAGACCGTCAACCGCGAGAAGGGATGCACCGAGCAGGGCTTCTCCGCCTTCCTCAACTGCCCCCACCCGGCCGATGTGCCACCATCGGTGATGGTCGCCATCAACCCGAAGACGCTGAAGGTGATCGCCCAGATCACCTTGCCCCAGATGATCGGCGGCCGCATCACCACCACCACCTACCAGGGCAAGAACGAGATCTACCTGCCCGGCACCAGCAAGCTGTACCGCTACACCTACCAGCACGGCCACTTCGCCCTTGACCACAACTGGGGCCCGGTTCCCTACCTGAAAAGCGGCCAGACCGCTGCCTCGGCGATGGCGGTCATGGGCGGCTACGTCATCACCATGACCAACGGCGGCGCCCCCACCTCGACGCCCATGAGTGTCATCGCCGTCTCCCAGGCCAACGCCGCTCAGGTCGCGAACCTTCAGCCGTTCGCCGACAGCGGCGCCAAGAACAGCTTCATCCCTTCAATGGTCTCCGTGGACCCCCCAAACAACCGCATCTACGTCATGGACGCCGGGGCCGGCAGGCTCGCCGCAGTGAACCTCCACGACGGGAAGCTCTCGCTGGCCTGGACCCAAGACCAGACCACGCTCAGCTTCACCACCCTCATCGGCCCGAAGAACCAGCGGGTCCTGATCGGAACCAACATCCCCGTCAAGACCTTCCAAGGGCTGAAGCATTACACCACCGAGCAGGTCATCTGGCGCAACGCCCAGAGCGGCAAGGAACTGGCCAGCTCCAGCCAGTTCCCCAAGATGACCCAAGGCATCCTCGTGACACCCGGCTACGCAGGCCTGCAATACTTCCTCACTGCCGACGGCCACATCATCGCCCTGCAAGTCACCCCAAAAAAGTGAAGCCGAAGACACATCCAGCCGGCCCCCGGGGTGGCGCGCGGCACTAGGGCTTCTTCTCGTGCCGCTCAAATCCTCCGCAGTGCGTGACCGGGAGACGCGGGTAACGGGAAAGGGTGATGTCCCATGCGGCGCGCGTGCAGCGGAGGTAGGCGGTGCCCCGCTGTGTCTCGTTGAGCTTCGCATGCCTGCAGGCTCCGCAGAGCCCTGGCTCCGCACCCAGCTTGAGCCACGCAGCATCAGGCGGCCGTTCAGGCATGAGACGCAGAATATGCCTCTGTGCTGGGCCTTGGCCCAGCTGGGCCGCTGCCGGCCCCTCTCACAACTCCGGCCCGCACCAGTGGCGGTCGCCCGCACACCGCCTCCGAAAACTCTGGGGCAGACGCGCGGTTGGCCTGCTCCTGGTGCAGGGCGTGCCTGCTTCAGGCGGGTGATGGCCGGGAGGGATTCCCGGCCGCCGGATGCGCCGGCGGCCGGGAATCGCCGCTGCTCGATGCCGGGGTGCGACGCGCCATCTGGGTCCGCTGCTCAGCGGATGTACAGTTCGTCCGCGTCGTACTCGGTGAACTCCATGTTCGATGCCACATCGGTCATGCCGAGCGACTGGAACGCGGGGAAGAGCTGCTCGGCGGTCCACCGGTCCATATGGGCCTTGGACTGCCACACGGTCACCACCTGGAGCCCGTTCTCGTCCGTGCCGGCCGCCCAGGCGAGCAGGCCGTCGATGTCCTGGGGCGGGCTGTGCTTGGCGGAAACCGCGCGGAAGCCGTCGATCGTTACCCCGGGCGTCGCCGCGATGTGGATGTGTGCCATGTTCGTCCTGCCTTTCCGGAGTTTGTGCTGGCAGGAAGGACGCTACGGGGAAGCCCGGATCCGGCCATCCGGGGAATCACTCATTGGAGTACTCATTCACCGTCGGCCTGGGTACTCATAGACGGCTCGCGTCATGCTCTCCGCTGGCCCAGGCGGCGATCTGGCTGCGGTTGCGGAGCCCGAGCTTGGTCAGGATGTGCTGGACGTGGTTCTCGGCCGTCCGCTCGGAGACGTACAGGGTCTGGCCGATCTGCTTGTTGGTCAGTCCCCGCGCGACCAGCCGGGCCACCTCGAGCTCGCGGGGGCTGAGGGGTGAGTCGCCGGCCGCCGCGGCCGTCAGCTGGGCTTGCAGCTGTCCGATCCATTCGGTGAACGGGACCATCCCGAGCTGTTCGGCCTCGCGCGCGGCGGCGGCCAGCGCGGCCAGCGCCTCGTCCCGGTCGCCGGGCGCCTGCCGGCGGGTGAGCGCGGCGGCGAGTTCGACGCGGGCTTGCACGGCGCAGCCGCGGGCGCCGTTGGCGTCGCAGATCGAGGCCGCCGTCTGCAGGTCTTCAACCGCCGGGTCGAGATGGCCCAGCGCGGCGGCCGCCTGTCCGAGCGGCAGCTCGACCGGGCCCAGGTAAACCCCGGGTCCGGCGCCGTTCGCGACGTGCTGGCCGCGGAACGGCTCGAACCGCGCCGCCAGGAACTCGATGTCCTCCATCCGGCCGAGGCGGATGGCGACCGCAAGCCCGTGCGCCCAGGCCGCCATGCGCATCGCCGGTACCGGCGTCCAGGACCGGACCGGGCCGGCCTGCGCATAGGCGGCCTCAGCGGCGGCGCGGTCACCCTGGTGCAGGCGGATCAGCGCGAGGGTAAGCGCGGGGAAGACGGTGCCGACGCCGCGGGTGGTGTCCACGGCATCCGGCCGCAGGTGCGCGGGGATCTGGTCCCATAGCTCGATCAGACCGGATCTGCCGAACCCGATGTGCAGGCCCGCCTGGCCGAGGATCACTGAGCAGCCGCCGAACGCGACCGGGTGTCCCATGTCGCTGAACACCTTGAACGCCTCCCAGGCCAGCTGTATCGCCTCGGTGAAGCGCCCGGTCGCCAGCGCGAGCGTCGCCGAGGTCTCCAGGAAGTGCCATCGGGCGAGCGGCCCGGGGAGCCGTTCCACGCAGCCTTCGAGGTCGGCGAGCTCACGCCGGACGCTCCTCAGCTGACCGGTCTCAAACAGGGTGTCGATCCGCCACAGCCGGCCCCACATCTCGAGCCAGGCGCTGCCCGCGGTGTCAGCGGCCTCCAGCATCCGGCTCGCCAGCACGGCCCGTTCGGCTACTCCGTCGGGGGCGCAGCAGGCCAGCTGGCGGGCGTGGAGCGCGTCCACGAGCGCGACCGGGTTCCCCGCCGATCCGGCAGCGGCCAGCGCGTCCCGGCTGACCTGTCCCGCCCGGTCGTACTCGCCGCGGTACACCAGCGCCTGCGCGTACCGCGAGGAGACCCGGATCCGCAGACCATCAGGAAGGTCTTCCCCGGCCAGGGCCTGCTCGCAGATGCGGCAGATCTCCCCGTCCCATTCCGGTACGCCGGTGGCCTCCATGACCAGCGCCGTTCGGGCCAGCAAGCCCCGGTCACGCCGGCGCTCGGCCCGCCGGCCGACTCCGGCCGCCGTCTCCTGCGATCCGGGCAGGTCGCCGCTGCGGTGCAGGGCCGCCGCCAGGGCGAGCTCAAGCCGGGAGCGGTCGTTCTCGCCGATCTCCCCTTCGCCGACCGATAGCGCCTGCCGGTACAGGCGCACGGCCTCCTCGAACGCCAGCGCCTGGGCCGCCACGCCGGCGGCCGCCTCACACGCCGCTACCGCCTCCATCCGGTCACCGGGCAGCGATGCCTCGACCCGGTGCCGGGCGACCTCAGCCAGGTGCAGATCCAGCTGCCCCTCGTATAGAGCCTCGATCGCGTCCGCCGCGGCGGCGTGCAGCCGCCGTTGCTCCGCGGCGCTCAGCCGGGCGGCCACCGCCGAGCGGACCAGCGCGTGCGAGAACCGGTGATCACCGGGACGGTCCCCGGCCACCAGGAACCCGGCGGCCCTGCACTCGTCCAGCGGGCCGAGCAGGGCAAGCACAGGTACGTTCAGGATCCTGGCCACTACGCCGGCCGAGAAGCTGTTGCCTGCCACGGCGGCGGTCTGCACCAGCGCCCGGGCGGGAGCCGACAGCTGCGCGAGCCGGTGGGCCGTCGCCTCCGCCACCCGTCCCGGCACCGGCACCGGCCCGCCGCGCCGCTGCTCGGCGAGCATGCGGGCCAGCTCGCGGACCAGGAACGGGTTGCCTCCCGTTTCGGAGTGCACCTGGCCGGCCTGGTCCGCCGATGCCGGCAGCCCGGCGGCGAGCAGCATATCCCCGACCGCGCCGGCGGGCAGGCCACGAAGGTCCACACGTTCGGTGTTGGCATCCGCCGACAGACGCAGCAGCAGCCCGGCGCTCGTATCATCATCGGATGCCGCCGACTCCCGGTAGGTCGCCAACACCAAGATGAGCGTCCCCCGCAGCTGGCGCACGACATCTGCGAGCAAGACCGCCGACGCCTCGTCCGCCCACTGCAGATCATCGAGCACCAGCAGCAACCCGCTCGGCCTGGCCGCCTGCGCCAGCCGCCTGCGAACCTCCGCGAACATCGCGAACCGCTGGTCGCTGCCGGAATCGGCGCCACCAGCTGGCGCCGGGCGTTCGGCGTCACCGAAGACGCGCGACCACAGGCCCACACCGGAAGGGTCATCATCGGCCGCCCGGACGGCGGGCTCATCCAGCACCAGCCGCCACAGGCCGTACGGCGGCAGGCTGTCCCGGTCGGCCGCCCGGGCCCACGCCACCGGCACGCCCCTCGCAGCGGCCGACGCGGCGGCCTCCTCCGCCAGCCGGGTCTTCCCGATCCCCGCCTCACCCGTGCACAGCACCAGACGGCCGCCACCCGCCAGGGCATCATCCAGCAGCAGCATGACCCGAGCCAGCTCGCGGTCACGGCCCACCATCGGCCCAGAGGCCCCGCCCTGCGCACCCCCCACCAGGCAACCATAAAGCCGGAGGCCATCGGCGCCCTAGCGGTGAACGCCGCGGATTAGCTCGGGGTGCGCTCGCGTCCTGGCAGGTTAGCGGCAACCGCTGGGGTGGGAATGAACCGGGCACCAGATCGGTTGTGGCACCTAGCCGTGGTTGTCCTGTGTGTTGGTGTCACCTGCACGCTCACAGAGAACGATGTTGCGGGCGCACCCCTTCAGGGATCTGGGGGAAGTCGCGTCGAGAACCGGCCCGGGTACGAGTTCGAGGTGACCCAAGGCCAGAAGGGCCTGCAGGCCACCCATGTCCGCGCCGCCTGAGCCAAGCAGGCCAAGCCTGATCCGTGACAACAGGTAGCCGTGAGCCGGCGTACCTCTTGGCGTCGGCCCACGGCTTGTCCGTCGCGGCGGTGGCCGCTGTCGTAACGTGGCCGGGGCCGGAAACCGTGCGGGGGAAGTCAAAGGTGTTTTGGGACCGAGGTGGTCGTTCATGATCGAGAATACCGGCGGGGGTGCGAGCGGCTTCGCCGACCTGGCGCTGGCCCCGGAACTGCGCCACGCGCTCTCCGGCCTCGGTTATGAGGAGCCGACACCGATACAGCGGGCCGCCATCCCGCCACTGCTGGAGGGCCGTGATCTGGTCGGGCAGGCCGCGACCGGGACGGGGAAGACGGCCGCCTTCGCGCTTCCCGTACTCCAGCGGCTCCTCCGGGAAGGCGGGCGGGTAGAGCCGCTCGCCCTGGTGCTCGTGCCGACGCGCGAGCTCGCAGTGCAGGTCTCGGAGGCGATGCATCGCTACGGGCGTGACATTGGCGCGCGTGTCCTGCCGATCTACGGCGGCCAGCCGATCGGCCGGCAACTGCGGGCGCTTGATCGTGGCACCGACGTGGTGGTGGCGACGCCCGGGCGCGCGCTCGACCACATCACCCGGGGAACGCTGAGCTTGCGTGGCCTTGAGATCGTCGTCCTCGACGAAGCGGACGAGATGCTCGACATGGGTTTCGCCGAGGACATCGAGGCGATCCTCGGCAACACCCCGCAGAATCGGCAGACCGCGCTGTTCTCGGCGACGATGCCGCCGCGTATCAACGGCATGGTGCGCCGCCACCTGCGCGACCCGGTGCGGGCCGAGCTTGGCCGCCAGGCGCCGGCGCCAGCCGATGGCTTGCTGGTGCAGCAGAGTGCCTATGTCGTGCCGCGCGGGCACAAGCCCGCCGCTCTGGGACGTGTGCTCGATCTGGAGGCACCGGCGGCGGCGGTCGTCTTCTGCCGTACCAGGGACGAGGTGGACCGGCTTACCGAGACCCTGAACGGCCGGGGCTATCGCGCCGAGGCGCTGCACGGCGGAATGGACCAGCAACAGCGCGACCGGGTCATGAGCCGGCTGCGCGGCGGGAGCATCGAGCTTCTCGTGGCCACCGACGTGGCCGCACGCGGCCTCGATATCGAGCAGCTCACGCACGTGGTGAACTACGACGTGCCCAGCGCGCCGGAGTTGTACGTGCATCGCATCGGGCGCGTTGGCCGGGCCGGCCGTGAAGGCACCGCCATCACCCTGGTCGAGCCGCGCGAGCACAGGATGCTCAAGACCATCGAACGGGCGACGGGACAGCCGATCGCGGTCGAGAAGCTGCCGACCGTCGCGGACCTGCGCACCAGGCGCCTGGAGCTGACGCGCGCTGCTCTTCGGGAGAGCCTGCTGGAGGACGACCTTGAGACCTTCCGGGCCGTTGTGGAGCCGCTCGGTGAGGAGTTCGGCCTCTTCGAGGTGGCGCTCGCCGCGGTCAAACTGGCGCATGAGACCAGCGGAACCGCCGGCGAGGAAGAAGAGCTCCCAGAGGTCGAATTGCGCTCGCCGGACGACCGCCGCGGCCGCCAAGGCCACCGGACGCGACCAGCGGCGTGGCCGTCCTGCAACTGCGGGCACAACCCGCCTGTTCGTAGGCACCGGACGTGCCTCCGGAGTCCGGCCACAAGATCTTGTCGGCGCTTTCACCGGCGAGTCGTCCCTCTCCGGCAGGGACATCGGGGCGATCGAGATCGCCGATCGATTCTCGCTCGTCGAGGTCCCCGAGTCAGCCGCCGACGAGGTGGTCGCAGCGCTCCGGCAGATCAGCATCAAGGGCCGGAGGGCAACGGTCCGCCGCGAACGCTACCCGGCGCGGTAGCCCGTGCGCCTGCGGCGCGCGCCCGCGGGCCCGCGGGGATTTGACGCCGGATCCCACGGTCAAACGATCAACGGCCCGGCCACCTCGCGGATGGCTGAGCCGTCTACCTGGACCTTTGAGTCGGGGTGGCCGGATTTGAACCGGCGGCCTCTTCGTCCCGAACGAAGCGCGCTGCCAAGCTGCGCCACACCCCGCCGCCTGAACGGCATGAACTCCCGAACAGGCTTGCCCGGGAACCTCCGGAAGTCTAGCCGATACGGGGAACCAGCGTGAGCAGGGTTGCCTCCGGCCGGCAGGCGAACCGGAACGGTGCCCAGGGCGAGGTCCCGAGCCCGGCGGACACGTGCAGCCACGGCCGGTCCGGTGCGCCCTCGGCGGGATGCCGGTGCAGCCCGCTGGCCCGTTCGGGCTCGATGCCACAGTTGGTGACCAGGGTCCCGTAGCCCGGCACGCAGACCTGGCCGCCGTGGGTGTGCCCGGCCAGCAGCAGGTCGTAGCCGTCGGCCGCGAACAGGTCCATGATCTGGGGCTCCGGCGAATGCATGACGCCCAGCCGCAGGTCGGCCGTGGGATCGGCGGGCCCGGCGATCTCCTCGTAGCGGTCGCGGTCGGATGTGCGAGTCGTGCACGCCGCCCACCTCGATGTCGAGGCCGCCGGCCTTGACCCGGCCGCGGGCGTTGTTCGCGTCCATCCAGCCGGCCGCGGCCATGCCCGTCCCGAGTTCGGCCCAGGGCAGGTCGGGGACATGCCGGCTGTGCTTCTTCGCCGAGGTGTCCCAGAGGTAGCGCAGCGGGTTCGCGGGAATCGGCGAGTAGAGGTCGTTCGAGCCGAACACGAACACGCCGGGCCGGTCCAGCAACGGGCCGAGCGCCTCGAGCAGTGGCTGAACGGCCTGCTCGTGCGCGATCGAGTCCCCGGTGTTCACGACGAGATCCGGGGCCAGCGCATCCAGGGACCTGAGCCACGAGAGCAGCCGGTGTCGCCCTGGGGTCAGGTGGATGTCGGACAGATGGAGCACCCGCAGCGGTTCGGTGCCCGCAGCCAGAACCGGCACCTCGGCCTGGCGCAGGGCGAACCAGTTCCGTTCCACGATGCTGCTGTAGCCGAGCGCCGCACCGCCGGCCGCGGCGGCCAGCGTGAGGGCGCGCAATGGGTGCTCGCATCCACCTATGGTGCCATGTGCCGGGACACGCCGAGGCCAGAGTGCCCAGGCCAGAGGCTATTTGACCAGGCGAGGCAGCCTGCCCGGGCCGACGGAGGCCCGGCGAGGCAGCCTGCCGGAGCGGCCGGAAGCCCGGCGAGGCCGCCTGCCCGGGCCTGCCGGGAGTCCGGCGGTGGCGCCGTCGGGCAAGATGAGGTCCATGGCTGCAATGAAGGATCGGCTCCGCAGTGACCTGACCGCCGCGATGAAGGCACGGGACGAGGTCACCGTCCGCACCCTGCGGATGGCGCTCACCTCCGTGACGAAGGAGGAGGTCGCAGGGCGCTCCGCGCGGGAACTCAGCGACAGCGAGGTCGTCGCCGTGCTCATCCGGGAAGCGAAGCGGCGCCGGGAGGCAGCCGACGCGTTCGCCGCGGCCGGCCGGGAGCAGCAGGCGGCGGCCGAGCGCGCGGAGGGTGCCGTGCTGGACGCCTACCTGCCCGCCCAGCTCACCGACGCCGAACTAGGCGACCTGGTGGCGGCCGCGATCGAGGAGACCGGAGCGAGCGGCCCGCGCGCCATGGGCCAGGTCATGAAGGTCCTCACCCCGCGGGTGGCCGGGCGTGCCGAGGGGGCTCGGGTCGCCGCCGAGGTCCGCCGCAGGCTCGGCGGTTAGCACCACCGCGTCCAGGCGTCGCAGGCAGGCACCGCGTCCAGGCGCCGCGGCCAGGCACCGCGGCCAGGCGCGCCAGGGTCGCACCGCCACGCGCGGCCAGCCCGCGCGCCGCGACCACGCCGCACGCGCCGCGGCCCGGCAACACCGCCGTGGCGAACCAGGCAGGGCTACTGGCCGGGCTAGTTGCCGTTATGACCGCCGCCACCACCGCCGCCGCCGCCACCGCCACCGTGGCCGCCGCCGCCGTGGCCACCGCCGCCGGCCCGGTGGGCGGCGGCTTGGGCGGCTTGGGCTGGACGACGAACTGGCCGTTGCCCATGGAGAACAGCGGGCTGGCGGGCGACAGGGCCACGAAGTTGCGTGCGGGCATTGCCCTGCAGCGCGTGCTCAGGAACGTCATCTGCCAGGTGTGGCCTGGTGCCATCGAGCCGTACATATCGCTGCATAGAAACGACCCCTCCGCCCGGTAGCAACCGGACGGGGTAGCCGGCCATCGGGATGAGGCCAGCTGGGGTTGCCCACCCAGACCGCCCCCAGCAAGCTGGGGCGTGTACCCGACGAAGAACGCGGACACGTAGGAGTCCGCGGTCCCGGTCTTGGAGGCCGCGGCCGCGGCCGATCTGATCCGACGGTAGCGGTTCCAGCTCGGTCAGGTCGCCTTGCAGGATGTAGTTGGCCGCGTCGCGCGATCGCCTGGGGCAGCGCCCGGTGACAGTGGGCCGACTCCACCGGCAACTGCTGCCCGGTGTCCGTCACGATCTTCGTGATCGCGATGGGGCTGCAGATAGATGCCCCGCGCGGGCAGGGTCGCGTCGGAGGCGGCCACGTCCATCGGTGACAGGTTGTCAGCGCCCAGGGTGAACGACGGATCGTTGTCAGCGCTCGCCAGGTGGTGCTCCCGGCGGTCCGGCTTGAGCAGCGACTTTCCGTCCGGCCAGGTCAGGCCCATCTGCGTGGCGGTCTTGATCACGTTGCACAGGCCGACCTTCTGCTCCAGGTAGGCGAAGAAGACGTTGATCGAATCCGTGGTCCCCGTGTAGAGCGAGTAGGTCGCCGAAGCCAGTTCACTCTGGTCGTTGGTGAGATGCCAGGGTGCGAGGACCTGGCCCTTGCAGTTGGTGTAGCCGCTGACCGTGGCGGTGCCGTTGACGTGCTTGGAGTACCCGAACGGAATCCCCTGCTCAAGCGCGGTCACCATGGTCCAGACCTTGCCTGTCGACCCGAGTTGCACGCCCTCGCTGCCGTCGTACTGTGGGCCGACCGCGTAGTCGATCGTGTTCTGGTGCTTGCCGGTGCCGTACGGGCCGGTCGATGGCGATCGCCCGCACGTAGCCCTTGCCCGGCTGGATGAGTACCTCGGTGTCGGCGTTCCGCCCCGGGTTGATGCCGGACGGCGGGTGCGGGAGCACGTAGTTGACCGCCTTGTCGGCCGCGCGCTGGTCCTTGGGGTCGAGCGTGGTGGTGATGGTCAGCCCGCCGATGCCGTTGAGCCTGTTCCAGACCTGCTTGTAGTCCGTGTCATGGCGGATGACCGCGACCACGTAGTCACACACGTACGCGGCGTACTTCGCCGAGTGGCTGGTGCACCCGGACTGGGGCACCGACGGCTTCAGCTTGAGCGGCCTGTTGTTCCCCGCCGCGGTGGCGGCGGCAGCGGTGATGTAGTGCAGTTGCTCCATCCGCGCGAGCACGGTGTTCCGCCGCTTCTGGGTGTCCTGGACCTGTGCCGAGTTGCCCAGCGGGTTGTACGCGCTGGGGTTCTCGACGATGCCCGCCAGCATGGCCGCCTGCGGCAGCGTGAGCTTGGCGGCGCTGGTGCTGAAGTAGCGCTCCGCGGCGACCTCGATGCCGTAGGACTGGTTGCCGAAGAACGCGGCGTTCAGGTACCCGGCCAGGATCTGGGGCTTGGACATCGTGTGCTCGACCTGCACGGCCATCCGCAGTTCGCGGATCTTGCGCCCGACCGTGTCCGCGGTCGCGCTGGCGTACGCCCTGCGGGTTGGGCGAGGAGAGGATCTCCACGTTCTTCACGTACTGCTGGGCCAGCGTGGACCCGCCCTGGACGGACTTGTGCTGCAGGTCGTTGACCAGCGCGCGGACGGTGCCGCGGAAGTCGATCGCGCCGTGCTCGTAGAACCGGGAGTCCTCGATCGCGACGATGGCCTGCCGCATGACCGGGGAGATCTGGTCGTAGGTCACCGGGACCCGGTCGATGCCGCGCGGGTAGTAGTAGGCGAGCACCTTGCCGTGCCGGTCCAGGATCGCCGAGCGGACCGGAAGCTGGTGCAGTTCCGGCGTCCCCAGCGTGTTGAATTTTGTCGCTGCGTTACGGACGACCGTGCCGATGGCGCCCACAGCGGGCAGCGTGATCCCGGCGACGAGGGCACCGCCGACAGCGGCGACCACCGCGAGCCGGACGACCACGCTGGCCTTGCCGAGAAGCTTGCTTTCAGCCATGAAGCTTGGTATCCGCACTGACTCAGGGTACGCCCGGCGGCTTATGTGAGTGCCTAACTGACGTAGGCTGACCCCTAGCGAGGCCTGCCCATAAGCCGCTATCCTGCAGAAACTACCCGTCGTCGAGCGAATGACTACTGACTGTGCGCGGCATGGCCCATGTGGGCTATCTGGGAAATGAGCCGAACGGGGTCTAGCGCCTGACCCCGCACCTTGCGTAAGTTACGGTTTCGCAACACAGCAACAACACAGCAACAGGGCGCCGGTGCCCCCGCGGCCGGCCTGCACCTCTCGTGAAACGCCACCCGGCGTGACGACCCCCCGAGGGCGTGACGATCAGGAGGAGTTGGACCACATGTGGATCGCTGACTGGACCGCGCGTGCCGCGTGCAAGGAAACGGATCCTGACGAGCTCTTCGTCCAGGGGGCGGCACAGAACCGGGCCAAGCTGATCTGCCGTGGCTGTGTCGTCCGCACCGAATGCCTCGCCGATGCGCTCGACAACCGCATCGAGTTCGGGGTGTGGGGCGGCATGACCGAGCGTGAGCGCCGTGCGCTGCTCCGCCGCCGCCCCGACGTGACCTCCTGGCGCGAGCTGCTTGAGCACGCCAGGAACGCTTACGAGCGCACCGCCGACGACACCCAGCTCGTCGCCTCTTGAAGAGCTGAGCGAGGCGGCTAACCGTGCTCGTTGCCTTCGGGCAACTTCGCCTTAGCCTCGCTCAGCGTGCTGACCCGGGGGGCCGAGCCCCCCGGAACCCCCACGAACGCCGCTTGCGGTTCGGCGCCAATCGCTTGGGTCCGAACTGCTTTCCCGTGCTAGTCGTGGCTGAGGGTTTCGCCTATCACTCTGAGGGCCGCCAGGTCATGTACGTCCTCGGGCTGGGCGGTCACCCGTGCCACCGGCACCCCCGGATGCGCCGCCGTGAAGCTCTGCGCCAGCCGGCGCTCCGAGGCGATGAGCTGCATCCGCTCGGCGTGCAGCCGGAGCGCGGCCACGGCCAGCGGGTACTTGGTCGCGTCGGCAAGTGACGCGCCGCCGCCGTTCGCGCCTGGCGCGGGTGCGCCGTCGGCCGCGCCGCCCGCGGGCAGCAGCGCCTCGGCGGCGGCCGTGCTCCGTGCCGCCGACAGCCGCGGGGCCGGCGAGCCGTGCACGCGGTTGAGGATCAGCCCGGCCAGTGGCATCCGGTCCTCCGACAGCCGCTCCACGAAATAGGACGCCTCCCGGAGCGCGTCCGGCTCGGGAGTCGCCACCACGAGGAACGCCGTCCCCGGCGTCTGCAGCAGCCGGTAGGTGTCATCGGCCCGTTCCCGGAACCCGCCGAACATCGTGTCGAAGGCCGAGACGAAGGTCTGCACGTCCCGCAGCACCTGCGCGCCCAGGACCTTCGTCACGATGCCGGTGATCACGCCGAAGCCGACGTTGACCACCTTCAGGTAGGCCCGCCCGCCGACCCGGGTGGGCGCCGTGAGCAGTTTGATCAGCCGGCCGTCCAGGAGACGGGACAGGCGCTGCGGGGCGTCCAGGAAGTCCAGCGCCGACCGGCTCGGCGGGGTGTCCACGACGATCAGGTCCCACCGCTCGGTCCGCCGCAACTGGCCGAGCTTCTCCATCGCCATGTACTCCTGCGTGCCGGCGAAGCTGGAGGACAGCGACTGGTAGAAGGGGTTGGCCAGGATCTGCTCGGCCCGGTCGGGCTCGGCGTGCGCCTCGACGATCTCGTCGAACGTGCGCTTCATGTCCAGCATCATCGCGTGCAGCGTGCCGCCGTCCTGGGCGTCCGGCAGCGGGACCGGCCGGGGCGTGTTGTCCAGGCTGGACAGGTCCATGGACTGGGCCAGCCTGCGCGCCGGGTCCACGGTGAGCACCACCACGTGCCGCCCCCGCTCCGCGGCCCGCAGGCCGAGCGCGGCGGCGGTCGTGGTCTTTCCCACGCCGCCGGAGCCGCAGCACACGATGATCCGGGTGCGCGGGTCGTCCAGCAGCCGGTCGGTGTCCAGCCGCGGCGGCACCTTGGTCCGCTCGCTCATGCCGCTCCCTGCTCGCGCAGCGCCGCCGCGAGCCGGTACAGCCCGGCCAGGTCCATGCCGTCGGTGATCAGCGGCAGGTCGTAGCAGGGCTGGCCGGCCCCGGTCAGCGCACGGCGGTGCTCGCGCTGGTTCAGTACCTGGGTCGCGTGCTCGCCGAGTTCGGCGGCGAGCGCATCGGCCACGTCGTTGCTCCCGCCGGGCCCCGGGCCGCCGTCGAGGCCCGCCGTCTTCAGCCCCAGCACCAGTTCGTGCCGGTCCAGCTCACCGCGGGCCGCCGCGGCGAGCTGGTCGTCGGTGAGGCCGGTGGGCCGCACCATGTTGATCATGACCGCACCGAGCTGGAGCCCGCCCCTGGCCAGGCCGCGCAGTTCCGCGATCCCGTCCAGCGTCTCCTGTACCGGCATCTCCTCCAGCACCGTGACGAAGTGCACCGCGGTCTCGGGCGAGCGGATCACTCGCTGCACGGTGTCGGCATGGCCCCGGATCGGCCCCACCTTGGCCAGCCCGGACACCTCCGTGGCGACGTTCAGGAACCGGCTGATCCGCCCCGTCGGCGGAGCGTCCATCACCACCGCGTCGTAGAGGTGGCGCCCGGAGACCCGGCGCCGGGTGGCCTCGACGGCCTTGCCGGTCAGCAGCACGTCCCGCAGCCCCGGCGCGATCGTGGTCGCGAAGTCGACGATGCCGAGCCTGGTGAGGGTACGGCCGGCGTGCCGGAGGTTGTAGAACATCTCCAGGTACTCGATCAGCGCCGACTCGGGATCGGCGGCGAGCGCGTAGACGTCACCGCCGGGTGTCATCGAGCGTACCGGGCGCCACCGCCACCTTGCGCTCCCCGTAGGGCAGCGGCGGGCAGTCGAACAACTGGGCGATGCCCTGCCGGCCCTCGACCTCCATGAGCAGGACCCGGCCGCCCGACGACGCGAGCGCAAGGGCCAGCGCGCCGGCCACCGTCGTCTTCCCGGTGCCGCCCTTGCCGGTGACGACGTGCAGCCGCACGCCCTCCCAGTCGGTGTCCCGAGCCCTCACCAGCACGAGGCTATCCTCGGCCTCCGCCCGCTCTGGCCGGCGGTGCAGATCCCGCTGCGCCGTGCGACGCGCCCCGGCGGGATTGTCATTAGGCTGGATCGCAAGAGGCGGCCGCCTTGGCCGCGCGCAGCGGCAGAGAAGGGGTGTTACCCATGCTCGCAGCGCTCCTTGTGGTTCTCATCATCATCGTCGTGGGCGGCCTGACGGTCGTCGGCCGGTCCATGCGGGTGGTGCAGCAGTATGAGCGCGGACTGATCTTCCGGTTCGGCAAGGTCCTGCCGGAGACCCGCGGGCCGGGGCTGACCATCATCCGGCCCATCGGCGACAAGCTGCAGAAGGTCAACATGCAGATCATCGCCATGGCCGTGCCCGCCCAGGAGGGCATCACCAGGGACAACGTCAGCGTCCGGGTGGACGCGGTGGTGTATTTCCGCGTGGTCGACCCGATCAAGGCCGTCATCAACGTGCAGAACTACATGTTCGCGGTGTCCCAGCAGGCGCAGACCTCGCTCCGGTCGATCATCGGCCAGTCCGAGATGGACCAGCTGCTCGCCGAGCGCGAGACCGTGAACCGCGAGCTGCGGCGGATCATCGACGAGCCGACCGAGGGACCGTGGGGCATCCGCGTCGAGCGCGTGGAGATCAAGGACGTGAACCTGCCCGAGGGCATGAAGCGGTCCATGTCCCGGCAGGCCGAGGCGGAACGGGAGCGGCGCGCCCGGATCATCACCGCCGACGGTGAGTACCAGGCGTCCAAGCGCCTGGCCGCCGCCGCCAACGTCATGGCCAGGGACCCGGCCGCACTCCAGCTCAGGCTGCTGCAGACGGTCGTCGAGGTCGCCTCGGAACGCAACAGCACGCTGGTCATGCCGGTCCCGGTCGAGTTGCTGCGGTTCTTCGAGAAGATGACGCCGGCCGAGCGGCTGAACGTCGGTCCCTCCCTCGCCGACACGGGCGACGCCGAGGTGGCCAAGGCCGAGGCGGAGGCGGAGATCGGCGGAATCGAGCCGCCGCCGGAGATCGAACCGCCGCCCGAGGCCGCGCTTGCCGGACCCGAGATCCCACCCGACCCCGAGATCCCGCCGCTGCCCGAGGAGGACCGCCCCGGAGAGCTTCCGCCCAGCGCGCCGCCCTCGGGCACGACCGAAGCGGCCTAGCCGGACCCGGCGCAGCGCGCCCGGCGGCCTCCCGCCTGGCGCGCCAGGCCGGAGCCCGGGTGCAACACGCAGGTGAAGACGCCCAAGGACACGGGTGACAGCTAATAGGGCGGCCCCGGTCGTAGGCTGTCGGCTAGCCAGCACACCTGTGAACCGAGAGGGGGTTGGGGAACCGGCCCGCGGGCCGGCGCGCCCCTTACCGCCAATGACCAAGTGGGAGTACGTGACGGTGCCCCTGCTGGTGCACGCCACCAAGCAGATCCTGGACAACTGGGGAGACGACGGCTGGGAACTGGTGGCCGTGATCCCCGGCCCCAACTCCGAGCAGCTCGTCGCGTACCTGAAACGGCCCAAGCAGTGAGCGAATCCCCGGAGGCCAAGCTCGCGGCGCTGGGACTGGAACTGCCCGCCGTGCCCGCCCCGCTGGCGGCCTACGTGCCCGCGGTGCGCACCGGCCGGCACGTGTACACGGCCGGCCAGCTGCCCATGGTGGCGGGCAAGCTGCTGATGACGGGGAAGGTGGGCGCCGAGGTGAGCCCCGCCGAGGCGGCGGCGCTGGCCCGGACCGCCGCACTGAACGCCCTGGCCGCGGTCGCGTCGGTCACCGGTGGGCTGTCCGCGGTGACCCGGGTGGTCAAGATGACCGGTTTCGTGGCCAGCGACCCGGGATTCACCGGCCAGCCCCAGGTCGTCAACGGTGCCAGCGAACTCCTGCTCGAGGTGTTCGGCGAGGCGGGCAGGCACGCGCGCAGCGCGGTCGGGACGGCGGTCCTGCCGTTCGACGCACCGGTCGAGATCGAGCTGATCGTAGAGGTCGGTGACTGAACCGCCAGCCCGGCCCGCGATCCGGCTGCCCCCGCAGTTCGCGGAACGGGCCCGTGACGTGCTGGACGGCACCGTGCCCCCGGTGACACCACGTGACGCGGCCACGGTCATGCTGCTGCGGCCGGCCGGCGCCCGGCCGGCCGGCGATGCGGCGGCCGAGCGCGGCCTGGAGGTCTACATGCTCCGGCGGCGCTCCTCCATGGCCTTCGCGGCGGGCGCCTACGTGTTCCCCGGTGGCTCGGTGGACCCCGCCGACGCCGCCGCGGACATCGCGTGGGCCGGCCCGGACGCGGCCGAGTGGGGCAGGCGGCTGGGCGCCCCGGCCGACCAGGCCCGCACCCTGGTCTGCGCGGCCGTGCGGGAGACGTTCGAGGAGTCCGGTGTGCTGCTGGCCGGGCCGGACGCCGGGACGGTGCTGGCCACGACCGGGGGCGGGGAATGGGAGGCCGACCGCAGCGAACTGCTGGCGGGCTCGCTTTCGCTGGCCCAGTTGCTGCGGCGCCGGGGCCTGGTGCTGCGCAGCGACCTGATCCGGCCCTGGGCACGGTGGATCACCCCGGTGACCGAGGCGCGCCGCTACGACACCAGGTTCTTCGCCGCCGCCCTGCCGGCCGGCCAGCGCGCCAGGGACGTCAGCGGGGAGGCGGACGAGACCGCATGGCTGGAGCCCGCCGCGGCGCTGGCAGCGGCGTCCCGCCGGGAGATCTCGCTGTTCCCGCCCACCGCGGTCACGCTCGGGGAGTTGCGGGCCTGCGGCACGGTCTCCGCGGCGCTCGCCGCGCGGCGCCGGATGACCGCGCTGATTCCCGAGGTGATGGTCGCCGAGGGGGCCGCGTGGCTGACCGTGCCCGAGGGTGTGGAGTACCCGCTGTGATCGACGGCATGGGGACCCCGCGGGCGCGCTGCGTCCTGGCCCCCAACCCCTCGCCGATGACCCTGGACGGCACCAACACCTGGATCCTCGCCGAGCCCGGCTCGCCCCGGGCGGTGGTGGTCGATCCGGGCCCCGCCCACGCGGGCCACCTGCACCGCGTCCGTGACCAGGTTGCCGCCGGGGGCCAGCGGGTGGCCCAGATCCTGCTCACCCACGCCCACCCCGACCATTCCGACGGCGCCGCCGCGTTCGCCGCGATGACCGGTGCCCCGGTCCGGGCCGCCGACCCGGCGTTCCGCCTCGGCGACGAGGGCCTTTCCCCCGGCGACACGCTCACCGTCTCCGGCTGTGAGATCCACGTGGTCGCCACTCCCGGCCACTCCGCCGACTCGGTCTGCCTGCACCTCCCCGCCGACCACGCCCTGCTCACCGGCGACACCGTCCTGGGCCGCGGCACCACGGTCATCGCCGACGACGGCAACCTCACCGACTACCTGGAATCCCTCGACCGCCTCAGGCAGCTAACGGACCAGGCCGAGCTGGCCACACTCCTCCCCGGCCACGGCCCCCTGCTCACCAGCCCCGCCGCCACCCTCGACTACTACATCTCCCATCGCCAAGAGCGCCTAGCTGAGGTAACCGCCGCGCTTGAGGCCGGCGACCGAGCCCCGGACCAGATCGTCGCCCGCATCTACTACGACGTGGACCCGGCCCTATGGCCGTTCGCCGCCTTTTCCGTCCGCGCCGCACTCCAGTACCTCAATGATCAAGGTCAGCTGCCACCAGGCGTTTTGCAGCAAAGGGACGAGAGCTGAAGCGAAGGCCAGCACGCTACCAAACGCCCGCCGCCGGCTGACGTTGAGGGCTGATGCGCCTCACGCAGGGGTGGCGGATGTGTTATCTGATGGCGTGCGTTTAGCACGACATCAGATAACCGTCCGACTCCCCCTTCTAACGGGCGCGCCGGGCCAGCCGATCCCGATCCAAGATCAGCACGGACTTAGCATGCAGCTGGAGCCATCCCCGGGCGGAGAAATCGGCCAGCGCCTTGTTCACCGTCTCCCGGGACGCCCCCACGAGCTGGGCCAGCTCCTCCTGGGTCAGGTCGTGGTGCACTTCGAGCCCGCCGTCCTGCTCCTCCCCGAACCGGTCCGCCAGGTCCAGCAGTGCCTTCGCCACGCGCCCCGGCACGTCGGTGAACACCAGGTCGGCCATGACGTCATTGGCGCGGCGCAGCCGCTGGGCCAGGGCGCGGAGCAGGTGCATGGCCACGTCCGGCCGCCCGGTGAGCCACTTGCGCAGGTAGTCGTGGCCGAGCGCGGCCAGGTGGGCGTCGGTCACCGCGACCGCACTGGCGGTACGGGGCCGCGGGTCGAACAGCGAGAGTTCGCCGAACATCTCGCTAGGGCCCAGCACGGACAGCAGGTTCTCCCGGCCGTCCGGTGCGGTCCTCGTCAGCTTGATCTTGCCCTCAAGGATCACGTACAGCCGGTCTCCCGCGTCGCCCTCGTCGAACAGCCGGTCACCCCGGCCCAGCGTGACGTCGTGAACCCCGGCCCGCAGCGCCTTCGTGCCCTCCTCGTCCAGCGCCTCGAACAGCGGCGCCCGGCCGAGCACATCGTCTGTTTCAGCCACGGGACCCTCCTTGGCATGGCCCTGTGTCCAGTGTCGCGCATAGGCCGGAACGCGCGCGAGCACCGATCATGTTCCATGCGCCTTGCGCCGCGGCGCGGCGCCTGCAGGCCTCGATCTCCTCCTCGGCCGCCTCGCGCCCGGTCCAGGCGAAGCCTTCCACGCTCTTGCCGGGCTCCAGTTCCTTGTACACCTCGAAGAAGTGCTGGATCTCCAGCCGGTCGTAGGCGGGCACGTCCTCGATGTCCCGCAGGTTGTTGTTCCGCGGGTCGGTGGCCGGGACACAGAGCACCTTGTCGTCGGCGCCCTTCTCGTCCCGCATCCGGAACAGGCCGATCGCCCGGCAGCGGATGATGCAGCCGGGGAACGTCGGCTCATCCAGCAGCACGAGCGCGTCCAGGGGGTCGCCGTCGTCGGCGAGCGTATCCTCGACGAACCCGTAGTCCGAGGGGTACCTGGTGGATGTGAACAGCATCCGGTCGAGCCGGATCCGGCCGGTCTCATGATCCATCTCGTACTTGTTCCGCTGCCCTTTCGGGATCTCGATGATTACCTCGAACTCCACTCCCGCCTCCCTCGGCGCGACAATGATGTGACTCCATCGCGCGATGCCCGCCGTGTCCCGGGCATCGCGGGCCCCGTGCCGTCTACCGGGCGCCGCTGTGCCCGGTAAGCCAAGCATCTCGTGAGAGGACGGGTGGTGACGAACCGCGCCGGTGTCACCGCACTGGTCACGCTCGCCATGCTCAATGTCTTTACCCTGGGCGCGGGTGTGGCAGTCGCCAATATGCTGCCCGCCCGGCTGGCCCTGTGGCAGGTCCCGCGGCTGGCCAGGTCCCGGCCCGAAACCCCCGGCCTGGTGCTGGCTCCCGCCAGCGCGCGGGCCGCGGCGCCGGACCGGGCGCGGCTGGCCGCCCTGCTGGCACCGATGCTCGCCGCGCGGCCACTGGGGCAGCATGTCGGCGCGGTGGTCACCGACCTGGACACCGGCACGGTGCTGTTCTCGCAGAAGGCCGGGTCGGCGTTCGTCCCCGCCTCCAACGCGAAACTGCTCACCGCCGTGGCGGCGCTGAGCGCCCTCGGCCCCTCGGCGCGGTTCACCACCCGGGTGGTCGCCGGCGCCCGGCCGGGCCTGCTCACCCTGGTCGGCGGGGGTGACCCGACGCTGGCGGCGGGCCCGCCGCCGCGCAGCGACTACCCGCAGCCCGCCACGCTGGCGTCGCTGGCCGCCTCGACCGCCCACTGGCTGGCCGCGCCGCGGGGTGCGGACCGTGCGGCTGAGCTACGACACCTCGCTGTTCACCGGGCCGGCCACCGCGCCGGGCTGGACCCCCAGCTACGTCAGCACGGGCAACGTCACGGCGATCACCTCGCTGGAGGTGGACCAGGGGCGGCTGACACCCTCGGGCACGCCGCAGGACGCCGACGACCCCAGCAACTTCCGGCCCCGGTCCGCCGCACCCGCGCAGGAGGCGGCGGCTGCCTTCGCGCGGCTGCTCCGCCGCGACGGCATCAACGTGACGGGCCAGGTCGCTGCCGGGCGCCGGCCGCGGCAGCGCAACCCAGGTCGCGGCGGTACGCTCGCCCGCGCTGGCGGCGATCGTCGGCTGGATGCTCCGGGAGAGCAACAACGTGATCGCGGAGGACCTGGCCAGGCAGGTCGCGCTGCACACCGGGAAACCTGCCTCGTTCAGTGGCGCCGCGGCCGCGGTGACCGCGGTGCTGGGCGGGCTCGGCGCCGGCCGCGGCATCCACCTGGTGGACGGCAGCGGGCTCTCCCCGCAGGACCAGGTCACGCCCGCCGCGCTGGCCGCCGTGGTCCGGCTGGCGGCGGTCGGCGGCCCGGGTGCGCTGCGTGCCGCCGTCACCGGCATGCCGGTAGCGGGTTTCTCCGGCACGCTGGCCCCGGGGCAGAGCGTGTTCGGCGGCTTCGGCCCGGCGGCCCTGGGCATGGTCCGGGCGAAGACCGGCAACCTGACCAAGGTGGCGAGCCTGGCGGGGATCATCGACGACGCCAGCGGCCAGTTGCTCGCGTTCGCGTTCATGGCGGACCAGATCCCGAAGGGGAGCCAACTGCCGGCCGCGGCAGGCGGGATCGACGCCATGGCGACGACGCTGGCCGGGCTGCGGCTGCCGCTGACAGCCGGCCTTGGCGGGGCCGCAGAGGCCACCGTGCTGTCCCCGGGAGTCGGCCCCGGGTCGTACCGTGGAGTAGTGAGCAGCGGACAGATGATCGACTGGGACGTGGCCATCTCCACGGGCGTGCGGTGGGTGCGGCCCGGGCCGCAGGTCAGCCTGGCCGAGGCGAGGGGCGTGGTCGCCGAACTGCACGAACTGGCCGCCACGGTCATCGAGCCGGTACGGCAGGTCACCGGGATGTCCAGCGCCGAGGACAGCGGCCAGATGGCCGTCGTGGACCGGCCCGGCTGGATCCGGGCCAACATCGACGGTTTCCGGGTGGTGCTCGATCCGCTGGTCGAGCACCTGCGAGGAGCGGGCCGGGCGCCCGCGCCCGGGTCGGTGGTCGCGATCGTGGGCTCGCGGATCACCGGCGTGCAGGCCGGGCTCATCCTGGCCTACCTGGCGGGCCGGGTCCTCGGGCAGTACGAGCTGTTCCTGCCCCCGGATCCCGCCGCGCCGCGAGGACGCCGCGCCCGCCGGGCGGCTGACCCTGGTCGCGCCGAACATCGTCATGGTCGAGCGCGAACTCGACGTCGAACCCGCACGACTTCCGGCGCTGGGTGTGCCTGCACGAGGAGACCCACCGCACCCAGTTCACCGCCGGTCGACTGGCTCCGCGGCTACGTCCAGGAGCAGATGACCGACTTCCTGCTGGCCTCGGAGCTCGATCCGGCGACCATACTGAACCGGCTCAGGTCGCGCCGCGGACGCGGTCGCCGGGGCGGTGCGCGGCAACGGTCACGGCGACAGCCTCATCGAGGCGATCCAGACCCCGCGGCAGCGGGAGATCCTCGACCGGCTGACCTGCGTGATGACGCTGGTCGAGGGGCACGGCGACTACGTCATGGACGCCGTCGGCCCGCAGGTGGTGCCCACGGTCGCCGCAGATCAGGTCCCGGTTCAACGCCCGCCGGTCGGGAGCCGGCCGGATCGAGCAGACGATCCGCCGGATCCTGGGCATCGACCTGAAGATGAAGCAGTACGCGCAGGGGCTCGCGGTTCGTCCAGACGGTGGTGCGCGAGGCGGGCATGACGGTTTTCAACCGGGTGTGGACCTCGCCGGAAACCCTCCCGGTCAGCCGCGGAACTGACGGATCCGCAGCTGTGGCTGGACCGGGTCGGCGGGCGACGGGCCCGGGAACTCTGGCCGCCGGGAGCGGCTGACCCCTGATGGGCCCCCCTCCGGAGGTCGCGGAGGTCCGCTCCGCCGTCCGCCGGTCCCTGGGGGAGTTCGCCGCGGGTGATCTCGTGCTGGCCGCGTGCTCCGGCGGGGCCGACTCGCTCGCCCTGGCCGCCGCCCTGGCGCACGAGGCGCCGCGCTGCGGGCTCCGCGCGGGTGGCGTCACCGTGGATCACGGGCTGCAGCCTGGATCGGCGGACCGTGCCCGCGAGGTGGCCGGGGTGCTCACCGGGCTCGGCCTGGAACCGGTGACCTGCCTGCGGGTGGGGGTGCCGCGCGGGACCGGGCACGGTGGCCCGGAAGCGGCGGCGCGGGACCGCGCGCTACGCGGCGCTCGCCGATGCCGCGCACCGCACCGGCGCCACCGCGGTGCTGCTCGGCGCACAGCCGGGATGACCAGGCGGAAAGCGTCCTGCTCGGCCTGGCCCGCGGGTCCGGGCCCAGATCGCTGGCGGGCATGCCGGACAGCCGCGGGCCCTACCGGCGGCCGCTGCTGGGGGTCGGCCGGGCCACGCTGCGGGCCGCCTGCGTGGCGGCCGGGCTGCGGCCCTGGGACGACCCGCAGAACGCCGATCCGGCCTTTGCCCGGGCGCGGGTGCGCCACCAGGCACTGCCCGCCCTGGAGGCCGCGCTCGGCCCCGGCGTGGCCGAGGCCCTGGCCCGCGGCGCCCGCCAGTTCCGGGCCGACGCCGAGTTGCTGGACGACCTCGCCGCCAGCGAGGCCGAGCAGGCCAGCGGCGAAGACGGTACCTGGGACGCGGGCCGGCTGGCCGGGCTGCCCGCCGCGATCAGGACCCGGGTGCTCCGGCAGGCCGCCGTCGCGGCCGGCTGCCCGCCCGGCGCGCTGACCGCGGGCCATGTCGACGCCCTCGATGCCCTGGTCACCTCCTGGCACGGGCAGCGCGGGACGGACCTGCCCGGAGGTGTCCGTGGCACGAGGGAGCATGGCAAACTGCTTTTCACCGCCGGTCATCCCGGCGAGCCGGCCGGATAGGGACCTCGGAGGGCCCGGTGGACGCGACCGACGTGGGAGCCGACCTCAAGGAAATCCTCATCCCGGCCGACCGGCTGCAGGCCCGGGTGACGGAACTCGCGGCCGAGATAGACGCGGACTACGCCGGGCACGACCTGCTGCTCGTCGGCGTGCTCAAGGGCGCGGTCATGATCATGGCCGATCTCGCCCGGGCCATGCGGCTTGCCGGTGGAGATGGACTGGATGGCCGTCTCCTCCTACGGTTCTGGCACCAGGTCCTCCGGCGTGGTGCGGATCCTCAAGGACCTTGATACCGACATTTCCGGCCGCACGTCCTGATAGTGGAGGACATCGTCGACTCGGGCCTCACGCTGTCCTGGCTGGTCGGCAACCTGCGCTCGCGGCAGCCGGCCTCGCTGCGCCTGTGCGTCCTGCTGCGCAAGCCGGGGGCGGCGCGGATGGACGTCGACGTGGCCTACACCGGGTTTCGACATCGCCGAACGAGTTCGTGGTCGGGTACGGCCTCGACTACGCCGAGCGCTACCGGAACCTGCCGTTCATCGGCACCCTCGCGCCGCACGTGTACGGCGGGACCGGGAAGACGCCGCCGGGCGCGCCCCGGAAACGGCCGCGGGGCCGGGTGCCGGGGAGGCGGAACAGGGCCGTGATGCCTGACCCCGGGGACACCCTGGGCAGGACCGGGGAACACCATCAGCGATGGGGAGCGTTGATGCGAGGAGAGGACCGCCGGGGAAATCTGGGGTGGTGCTGACCACCCAAGGACTCCCGGGCGCGGTGTAACGTCAACTAACCCGCACCTCCACCGGGAATGACAAGGAAGCCGCCATGGTCACTGGGACGCAGGACAGTCCCGCCGGAGGTCGGCGGGTCACAACGCAGGCTGGTCAGGAGGGACCCGCCCAGAGCAGGCGGGGTCGTTGATCCATGGATCTCAAGCGTTACTTCCGCGGGCCGTTCGTCGCGGTCCTCGTCATGCTGCTGCTGTTCTTCATCGTGTTCGCCTACGCGAACCACGGTGACACATATACGCCGGCCATCGACGTCCCGGGTTATCACCGACATCTACGGGGGCGACGTCAAGCTCGGCCACCCTGATCGACAAGAACCAGACGATCGAGATCGTCACGAACGGCAACCCCAGCCAGCGCCTCCAGGCGAGCTGGGTCGGCAACCAGGGCCAGCAGACTCGCCGCGGAGCTGCAGAAGAAGCCGCCGAGCGGCGGCTACAACGTCGAGGTGCCCAGCCGGTAACACCGTCTCGGCGTCATCTTCAGCTTCCTGCCCTACATACTGATCATCCTGATCTTCTTCTTCCTGCTCAACCAGATGCAGGGCGGCGGCTCCCGGGTGATGAACTTCGGCAAGTCCAAGGCCAAGCTGATCACCAAGGACACCCCGAAGACCACCTTCGCCGACGTGGCCGGTGCCGACGAGGCCATCGAGGAACTGCAGGAGATCAAGGAGTTCCTGCAGACCCCGGGCAAGTTCCAGGCGATCGGCGCCAAGATCCCCAAGGGCGTCCTGCTCTACGGCCCGCCGGGCACCGGCAAGACCCTGCTCGCCCGGGCCGTCGCCGGCGAGGCCGGGGTCCCGTTCTACTCGATCTCCGGTTCTGACTTCGTGGAGATGTTCGTCGGTGTCGGCGCCTCCCGGGTCCGTGACCTGTTCGAGCAGGCCAAGGCGAACGCGCCCGCGATCGTGTTCGTGGACGAGATCGACGCGGTCGGCCGGCACCGTGGTGCCGGGTTCGGCGGCGGCCACGACGAGCGTGAGCAGACCCTCAACCAGTTGCTCGTCGAGCTTGACGGCTTCGACGTCAAGGGCGGGGTCATCGTCATCGCGGCCACCAACCGGCCCGACATCCTCGACCCGGCGCTGCTGCGCCCCGGCCGGTTCGACCGCCAGATCGTCGTCGCCCAGCCCGACCTCAACGGGCGCAAGGGCATCCTGCGGGTGCACGCCCGCGGCAAGCCGTTCGCCGAAGGGGTCGAACTCGACCTGATCGCGCGCCGGACGGCCGGTTTCACCGGCGCGGACCTGGCCAACGTGATCAACGAGGCCGCCCTGCTGACCGCCCGCGCCAACGGCACGAAGATCACCATGGCCGCGCTGGAAGAGTCCATCGACCGGGTGATGGCGGGTCCCGAGCGCAAGAGCGTGCTCCTCTCGGAGCGGGAGCGCAAGCTCATCGCCTACCACGAGGGCGGCCACGCGCTGGTCGGCCACGCCCTGCCGAACGCCGACCCGGTGCACAAGATCACGATCATCCCGCGGGGCCGGGCCCTCGGCTACACGGCCTCGGCGCCCCAGGAGGACAAGTTCCTGATCACCCGGTCGGAGATGATGGACCAGCTCGCCATGCTGCTCGGTGGGCGCACCGCCGAGGAACTGGTCTTCCACGAGCCCACCACGGGTGCCGCCAACGACATCGAGAAGGCAAGCTCGATCGCCCGCGGCATGGTGACCGAGTACGGCATGAGCGAGCGGCTGGGCGCCCGCAAGTTCGGCACCGGGGACGGCGAGCCGTTCCTCGGCCGGGACATGTCGCACACCAGGGACTACTCCGAAGAGATCGCCTCCACGATCGACGAGGAGGTGCGGCGGCTCATCGAGGCGGCGCACGACGAGGCCTGGGAGATCCTGGTCGCCTACCGTGAGGTGCTCGACGACCTGGTCCTCCAGCTCATGGACAAGGAGACCCTGAGCAGGAATGAAGTGCTCAAGATCTTCGCGCCGATCAAGACGCGCCCGTCCCGCGGCTCCTACACCGGGTACGGGAAGCGGCTGCCCTCGGACCGCCCGCCGATAATGACGCCCAAGGAACTGGCCCTGACCGCTGCCTCCGACGGGAAGGACCTGTCCGCCCGGCAACGGCCAGTCGCCCAGCGGGCCGAACTCACTCGGCGGCGGCACGCCGCCCGCGCTGCCACCGTTCGGCTCTGACGACGCCGTGCCCGGCGAACCGCTTTGACCGAGCCGATCGACCTGCCGCGGATCGAGCGGGCCGTACGGGAGATCCTGGCCGCGATCGGGGATGATCCGGACCGGGACGGGCTGGCGACACGCCCGGCGCGGGTCGCCCGTGCCTACGCCGAACAGTTCTCCGGGCTGTCCCAGCGCCCCGAGGACGTGCTCGGCACGGTGTTCGACGCCGACCACGACGAGCTGATCCTGGTCCGCGACATCGAGGTCTACAGCACCTGCGAGCATCACCTGGTCCCGTTCTTCGGCCGCGCCCACGTGGCCTACATCCCGAACGAGAAGGGCCAGATCACCGGCCTGTCCAAGCTGGCCAGGCTGGTGGACGTCTACGCCCGGCGGCCGCAGGTCCAGGAGCGCATGACCAGCCAGATCGCCGACGCGCTGATGCGCGTGCTCGAACCGCGCGGGGCGCTGGTCGTGATCGAGGCGGAGCACCTGTGCATGTCGATGCGCGGGGTGCGCAAGCCCGGTGCGAAGACCGTCACCTCGGCGGTGCGCGGCATCATCAGGGACAGCGCCACCACCCGCGCGGAGGCCATGAGCCTGCTGCTGCACCACGGCTGAGCAGCGGCTGCCGGGCCGCTGCCCGGCAGCGCCGCTGCGCGCCCGCGAAGCGCCCGCCTGGAACAGCAGGCATAGAAATTGCAGCCTGGGCAGCTAGCCTTGTAACAAAGGCCTGGGAGAGAACCTCCAGCCACGGACGACAAGTGGCGCGCTCGTGGGCACTTTGCAGATAACGGGAGAAGACCCATGGAAAGCGCTCGCGGGACTACGCTGATTCCCCGTGACGCAGGGCCTCATACACATGTCTGAAGCGACCGAGCCGAGCGCCCTGCCTGACGGCAGCGGACGCGGGCGATACCGGAGAACACACCCAGGTCCCGCCGGGCCGCGGCGCCGGACCGCCGGCAGCAGCGCCGCTGGGTGCCTATCGCCACGGGCTGGCTCTGCCTGCTGATCGGGCTCGCCGACGTGGTAAGCGCGGTCATTCCCCGGCTCCAGCTGGAGCACCGGCTGCACCGGATCACGCCGTTCGTGCCGGGCGTCCTGACCAATGTCACCTTTACCGCCGATGCGATCATCGGGCTGCTGCTGCTGATGCTCTCCCACGGGCTGCGGCGCAGAAAACGCCGCGCCTGGCAGGCGACCATCCTGCTGCTCGCCGTTCAGCGTCATCATTCACGTGGTGCACGCGCCCTACTGGTTCCCGGTGTGGTCTCCGCGATCGTGCTGGGCGGTGCTGCTGTACTTCCGGGACGAGTTCTACGCGGTGGGCGACCCGCGCACCCGGTGGCGCGCCGGGAGCGTCTTCGTCTGCCTGCTCATCGCGGACGTGGCCGATCGGCCTGACCTACATGCTGCTGGTGCGCGGCCTGGCCCAGGACTACTCGGTGTGGCAGCGGATCGTGCACACCGTCTACGGCCTGGTCGGCGTCACCGGCCCGGTCCAGTTCGTGCCCGAGGGCAGCAGTGACTTCTTCACCACCCTGACCAGTTCGCTCGGCGTGTTCACGCTGCTGGTCACCGGCTACCTGTTCCTGCGCCCGGCCAAGCGCAAGAGCACGCTCAGCGCGCAGAGCAAGGGGGAGATCCGGGACCTGCTGGAACGGCACGGGCACCGGGACTCGCTCGGCTACTTCGCGCTCCGCGACGACAAGAGCGTGATCTGGTCGCCCACCGGCAAGTCCTGCGTCGGGTACCGCGTGGTCTCCGGAGTCATGCTGGCCAGCGGCGACCCCATCGGGGATCCCGAGGCCTGGCCGGGCGCGATCCACGCGTTCCTCGACGAGGCGGCCAGGCACGCCTGGGCTCCCGCGGTGATGGGCTGCAGCGAGCTCGGCGCCGAGGTCTGGTGCCGGGAGGGCGGGCTGACCGCCCTGGAACTCGGCGACGAGGCCGTCGTGGAGATGGCCGACTTCAGCCTCAAGGGCAGGCAGATGCGCAACGTGCGGCAGATGGCCGCCCGGGTATGCCGGCAGGGCTACGTGGCGCAGGTCCGGCGGCTTTCCGACGTGCCGCCCGACGAGGTCGAACGGCTGGTCCGCCGGGCGGACTCCTGGCGCGGCAGCCCCACCGAGCGCGGTTTCTCGATGGCACTCGGCCGCGTCGGCGGCCCCGGCGACGGGAACTGCGTCATCGCCACGGCCACCGAGAACGGGGTGCTGCGCGGCCTGCTGCACTTCGTGCCGTGGGGTTCCGACGGCCTCTCGCTGGACCTCATGCGCCGGGAACGGACCGCGCAGCCGGGCGTCAACGACTTCCTCATCGTGGAGACGATCAAGGCGGCCCAGGAACTCGGCGTCAAGAAGCTGTCGCTCAACTTCGCGGTGTTCCGCTCGGCCCTCGCCCGCGGCGAGCGGATCGGCGCCGGGCCGGTGCTGCGCGCCTGGCGCGGCATCCTGCTGTTCGCCTCCCGGTGGTTCCAGATCGAGTCCCTGTACAAGTTCAACGCCAAGTTCTGCCCGCTGTGGGTGCCGCGCTTCTTCGTGTTCTCCGGGACCAGGGATGCGCCGCGGGTCGCCCTCGCCGCGCTGGAAGCCGAGGCGTTCCTGGTCTGGCCCACCGTGGAGGTGCGCCGGATCGCCCGCCGGCTGGGGCTCACGCCGGCTGGCCCGGCCGCTGCGCCGCGGCTCCGGGCGCCCGGGCACGGCGCGCCGGTGACCGGCGCCGGTGACCCGCGCCGCTGGCCCGCCGTCGCCGCGGCTCCGGTGCGCCGTCCAGCCGCCGCCCGGCCGCCACGCGCGGCTGAGCCGGCGCCGCAGGAACCGGCCCGCCCGGCCGCTGAGCCGGGCTGTGTCGATGTCGCCCGCCGCGCATAGGGTGACCAGTGTGACAAGCGGCACGCCCGCCGGTGGCCGGCCCGGCGCTGCCCGGGCGGCCGGCCTGCGGCGCGGCCCGGGCCCGCCCGGGCTGCCCGATCCGGGCCGGTGCCTGGTCATGGGGGTGGTGAACGTCACCCCGGACTCGTTCTCCGACGGCGGGGCGTGGTTCGGGGCCGAGGCGGCGATCGGCCGGGGCCGGCAGCTCGCCGCGCAGGGCGCCGACATCGTCGACGTGGGCGGGGAATCGACCCGGCCGGGTGCCCAGCGGATCACCGGCCGACGAGGAACTCCGCCGGGTCATCCCGGTGATCACGGGGCTGGCCCGCGAGAACGTGCCGGTCAGCGTGGACACCATGCGCGCCGAGGTGGCCGCTGCCGCGGTGGACGCCGGTGCCAGCCTGGTCAACGACGTGAGCGGCGGCCTGGCCGATCCGGACATGCCGCGCCTGGTGGCCCAGGCGAGCGTGCCCTATGTCGTCATGCACTGGCGCGGGCACAGCCACCAGATGCAGGACCGGGCCGTCTACGCCGATGTCGTCGGCGAGGTGTGCACGGAACTGCGCCAGCGGATCGACGCGGTCATCGCGGCAGGGCGTGGACCCCTCGATGATCGTGGTCGACCCGGGGCTCGGCTTCGCCAAGAATCCCGCGCACAACTGGGCGCTGCTGGTGAACCTGGACCGCCTGTCCCGCCTCGGCGGTACCGGCCCCGCCTTCCCCGTGCTTGTGGGGGCCTCGCGCAAGCGCTTCCTCGGCCGGCTGCTGGCCGCCCCCGACGGAACCGCCCGGCCCTTCACCGGCAGCGACGACGCCACGGTCGCGGTGACCGCCCTGGCGGCCGCCGCGGGAGCCTGGTGCGCCCGGGTGCACGAGGTGCCCGCCAACTCCGACGCGGTCCGTGTCGCCGAGGCCTGGCGCACCGCCGCGAGGGGAGGCATAGATGCCAGAACTGGACCGGGTAACGCTGCGGGGGCTGCGGGTCTTCGCCCGGCACGGCGTGCTGGAGACCGAACGCCAGGCCGGCCAGGAGTTCCTGATCGACGCGGTGCTGTGGCTGGACACCAGGCCCGCGGCGGCCGCCGACGACCTGTCCAAGACCGTTGACTACGGTGCCCTCGCCAACCGGCTGGTGTGCCTGGCCCAAGGGCCGCCCGTGCGGCTGATCGAGACGCTGGCCGAGCGGCTCGCGGCCGACTGCCTGTCCGAACCCCTGGTCGCGGAGGTTGAGATCACCGTCCACAAGCCGCAGGCGCCCATCGCTCATCCGTTCGGTGACGTCACCGTCGTCATCCGCCGGGCCAGGCCCGGCCCGCAGCCCGTGCCCGGCCCGGAGCGGCCGCATGAACCGGCGCACGGTCATCGCCATGGGCAGCAACCTCGGTGACCGGCTGGACTACCTGCAAGGAGGGCTGGACGGGCTGTTCGACACCCCCCGCATCAGGTTCCTGGCCGTGTCACCGGTGTACCAGACCGCCCCGGTCGGGGGGCCGGAGCAGCAAGCCGACTACCTGAACGCCGTGGTGATCGCGGAGACGACCATGCCCGCGCAGGCCGTGCTCGAACGGTGCCACGGCCTTGAGGCCGCGTTCGGCCGCGTCCGTGGCGAGCTGTGGGGCCCGCGAACGCTCGACCTGGATCTCATAATCTACGGTGACGAGGTGAGCAACAGCCCCGGACTGACGCTGCCGCATCCGCGCGCGCACGAGCGCGCGTTCGTGCTCGCCCCCTGGCACGACGCCGACCCCGGGGCGCTGCTCCCCGGCTGGGGGCCGGTGGCGGATTTGCTGGCTGCCATCGGCACCGCAGGGGTCGCCCGGCTGGAGGGCGCCGTGCTGCACCCGCCGGCATGAGCGCGACCCTGGCCGCCCGGCGGTGCGGCCGCGATGACGCCCACCAAGGCACGCACCCTGGTGCTCACCGCGCTGATCTGCGCCGTCGGGATGTGGCTCCTGCTCCAGCAGGTGTACACGTCGCTGCCACCGTTGCCGTGGAGCGGGGTGCCCGCGCTGGCGCTGCTGGCCATCGCCGAGGCGATCACCGGCCGGAACGTGCGGGCCCGGCTGCGCCGGCCGGGGTACCCCGATCCCCCCGATCGCGGTGGCGAGGATGGCCGCGCTGGCCAAGGCCAGCTCGCTGGCGGGCGCCCTCATCGGCGGGCTGGCCGCCGGTTTCCTGATCTACGTGTCGGGGTCGCTGGACAAGTCGGCGTACCGGTCCGATGCGACCGTGTCCGGCGCGACGCTCGGCGCCGCGGTGCTGCTCGTCGCCGCCGCGCTGTACCTGGAATACGGCTGCCGGGTACGGAACGGCCGGGACCAGGACGCCGAGCCGGGCCAGCCGCCGCACTCCGGCGCCGCGCACTAGCTGCGCCTGGGCCGTTACCGGTCCATGTCTCCCACGACGAAGAACAGGGATCCCAGGATCGCGGCCAGGTCCGCGACCCGGTGGCCCGGCAGCAGGTCCGGGAGCACCGCCACGTTGCTGAACGACGCCGACCTCAGCTTGAGCCGCCACGGCGTCTTGCCGCCCCGCGACACCAGGTAATAGCCGCTCAGCCCGAGGGGGCCCTCCGTCCACGCGTAGGCATGCCCCTCGGGCACCTTGAACACCTTGGGCAACCTGGCGCTCAGCGGGCCCCGGGGGAGGCTGGCGAGCCGTCCGGCGCACTCCTGCGCCAGGTCCAGGGAGACCGCTATCTGGTCGCGCAGGCACTCGAACCGGGCCAGGCAGTCCCCCTCGGTGCGGACCGGGACCCGGAGCAGTCCGGCCAGTTCCCCGTAGCCGAGGTAAGGCTCGTCGCGGCGCAGGTCGAAGTCCACCCCGCTGGCCCGGGCGGCGGGGCCGCTCACCCCGTACTGCCGCACCTGCGCCGGGGTCAGCACCCCGATGCCCCTGGTACGGGCGCGGAAGCCGTCCTGGCCCACGGTGGCCCCGATCGCGGGCAGGGCCGCGCGCACCTCGTCGATGACGCGGCAGGCCCGGCCCAGCCAGCCGGCCGGAATCTCCTCCTTGAGGCCGCCGACCCGGTTGAACATGTAGTGCATCCGGCCGCCGGAGATCTCCTCCATGATCGATTGGATGGCCTCGCGTGCCCGGAACGCCGCCTGCGCCGCGGGCGGCTCGCCCGGCCCGGCCTCCTGGTCTGCGACGGCCGCAGCCGCGGCGATCTCCGGCGGGTAGGAGCCGAGGAAGGCGAGGTGGCTCAGCACCCGGTTCAGCTCGGCCAGCATGGTGCGGGCCCAGACGGCCCTGGGCGGCACCTCGATCCCCGCCAGCCGCTCCGCGGCGAGCACCACACCCAGTTCGCTGGCGAAGGCGCCCAGCCAGTCGTGCCGGTTGGCCAGGACGATGATCTGGCGGTAGTCCCGCGCCTCGAACAGCTTCTCCGCGCCCCGGTGCATGAACCCGATCTCCGGTTCGGCCGCCGTGATCCGGTCGCCGTCGAGGGTGAGCCGCAGCCGCAGCATCCCGTGCGCCGACGGATGCGACGCCCCCAGGTTGATGAGAAACTCCGCCCCCCGGCCCCCCCGCCCCCGGCCGCCCCGCCCCCGGCCGCCGCGCCCCCGGCAACAGCGCCCTCGGCAGCAGCACCCTCCGCAGCCGCGCCCCCTGCCGCGGCGGCCTCCGGCAGCCAGGCACCGGTGACCGCCTCCACCTGGCGGCCCGGACCGGGCTTCCCGGGTGCCTGGCGCTCGCGCATCCGCCCATGCTGCCACGCTCCCGTGGAGCGGCCCGCCCGGCCGCCCGGTCGCGTATGTGGTCGTTGCCATGCCGACCACAAAAGAATGTGGTCATCGTGCCAACGACCACAAACGGATGCCCGCCGTGCCGGGTGCGGGGCCCAGCCGGGCGGAGCCACGGCCAGCCGGGGCAGGGGCCTGCGCTCAGCCGTGGGGAGGCAGGGCCCGCCGGGGCCGGCCAGCCGGGGGGGCCGGCTCAGCCGTGGGGAGGCAGGGCCCGCCGGGGCCGGCCAGCCGGGGGGCCGGCGCAGCCGTGGGGAGGCAGCGCCAGGCGGGCCAGCGGGCCGGGCAGGCTCATGCCGACCGCCTGGGCCAGCCAGCCGAACCCGCCCAGCCCTCCGGCGTCCATCAGTTCGGCGTCTTGCGATGCCCGGGACAGCGCCCGGGCATAACCGTGCGCGTCACTGGCCGCCAGCGCCAGCGGCGGGCGCCGCCCGTCCAGGCCCAGTTCCCGCAGCGCCGCCCGCTGGGTGGTGAGCACGGTCTGGCCCGCTCCCGCGGCAGCCCCGGCCGCCGCGCAGGCATCCAGCGCCACATGCGCGGTGATGTCCATGGACCCGTCGGGGATAGCGGGCACCGCCCGCCCCGCCAGGTAGCCGGTCAGCGTCCCGCCGGCCGGCCGGGCCGCCTTGAGGTGCCCGTAGTCGGCGGCGACCGCGACGCCGCGGCCGATCCTGCGGATCACCCCGGCCCACGCGGCGCACCGGGTGCGGCCGATCTCGGCGCGCTCCCCGCAGGCGTGCAGCGGCCACCAGTCGCGGATCCAGGCCAGGTCCGCCGGACCGGGCACGCCCCGCGGCCGCTGCGCCCCGGTGGCCGGATCCACCTGGATCACGGCCGGCCCGGCGGCGGTCAGTTCCACCACGTCCAGCGGGACGTTGTCCAGCCATTCGCTGGCGATCACGAGCCCGGTGATCGCGGCTGGCGGCTGGCGCAGCCAGCGGATACGGGGATCGAGCCCGGCGGGCCGCGGCGCCACCTCCACCGCACAGGCGGCGATCCGCCCGGCCAGCCCTCGCCCGCCCGCCCCCCGCCCGGCCGCCCCCGCCCGCCCGCCCCTCGCCCGGCCAGCCCTCGCCCGGCCGCATTCCTCCCGGCCGCCTTCCGCCCGGCCGCCCCCGCCCGCCCGGTCCCTGCCCGGCCGCCCGCCCCCGCCCCGCCGCCTCCCGGCCCGGCCGCCTCCCGCCCGGCCGGCCCGGCCCGGCCCCGGCTCCGCCGACGCGACCGCGAGCACCTGTTCCAGCAGTTCGGCGCGCCCGGCCCCGATGTCCACCAGGTCGATCCGCGCCGGCCGGCCCAGGCCTGCGTCGACCTCGCGGAGCAGTTCCAGCACGGCCGCGGCGTAGCCCGGCGAGACATGGACCGAGGTGCGGAAATGACGGGCCGGCGGCTCGCCCCTGGCGTAGAACCCGCCCGGGCCGTAGAGCGCGGCCTGCATGGCCTGACGCCAGGTCATCCACACACCGCCGACTGTACGGCGCGCGGAGCCCGCCGGCCGGGGATCCGCGGGCACGGCCCGCGGCGCGCACCGCGCTGCCGGGCAAGGCGCCGCGGCTATGCTGATCGTTGCCATCCGGCGTCCACTGACCTGTCGAAGGGGCCCGTGCCCAGGCCCCGCGAGGACTGGACCGAGAGGGATACGAATCCATGCCGAGCCCGGTGGACCCGAGTCAGCCGCATCCTGCCCGGCTCCGGGTGGGCGTGATCGGAGCCGGAAAGGTCGGCGTCGTCCTGGGCGCAGCGCTGGCCCGGGCCGGGCACACGGTGGTGGCCGTCTCCGCGGTGTCGGACGCCTCGGTCCAGCGGGCCGCCGCGATGCTGCCCGGCGTGCCGGTCCGGCGCCCGGCCGCCGTGCTCGCCGACGCCGACCTGGTCCTGCTCACCGTGCCCGACGACGCCCTGCCCGGGCTGGTGAACGGGCTGGCCGCCACCGAGGCTCCGGTGGAGGGGCGCCTGCTCGCGCATGCCAGCGGCCGGTACGGCGTCGGCGTGCTCGACTCGGTGACCCGCCTGGGCGGGCTGCCGCTGGCGCTGCACCCGGTCATGACCTTCGCGGGCCGCCCGGACGACCTGAACCGGCTGGCCGGGATCAGCTTCGGGGTCACCGCCCCGGCCACGCTCCGCCCGGTCGCGGAGGCGCTGGTCATCGAGATGGGCGGGGAGCCGGTCTTCATCGACGAGGACCACCGCGGGCTGTACCACGCGGCCCTGGCCAGCGGGGCCAACCACCTGGTCACGCTCGTGGTCCAGGCGGCGGAACTGCTGGGCATGGCGGGCGTGCCGGACCCGGCGCGGATGCTGCGCCCGCTGCTGAGCGCCGCGCTGGACAACGCGCTGGTGCTCGGCGACGCGGGGCTGACCGGGCCCGTCGCCCGCGCCGACGCGGACACCGTGGCCAGCCACGTGGCGGCGCTGCAGCGGGCCTCGCCCGAGGCGCTGCGGGCCTACGTCGCGCTGGCGCGGCTCACCGCCGACCGGGCGCTGGCCGCGGGCCTGCTGGCCCCGCCGGATGCCCAGCGCCTGCTCGAAGTACTAGCGGGAGCGCCGCGGTGAGCCCCGCTGTCGACCCGCCGCCCGAAGCCAGGAGGCCCCGGAGGGGCCGGCGCCCGCGAGGGCGGCAGACGATGCGAGCGCCGCGGTGACGCCTCCCGTCCTGGCCCGGACCAGGCTCGGCATGACCGCCGCGCGCAAGCTGCTCGGCTCTCCCATCGTGCTGGTGCCGACCATGGGCGCGCTGCACGACGGTCACATCGCACTGCTCCGCCGCGCCACGGCCCTGTCGCAGCCAAACGGAAGTGTCGTGGTCTCCGTGTTCGTCAACCCGCTCCAGTTCGGGGCCGGTGAGGATCTCGACCGCTACCCCCGGGATCTGGACGCGGACCTGGCGATCTGCGAGCGGGAGGGGGTGGCGCTGGTGTTCGCGCCGGGCGACGCCCAGATGTATCCCAGAGAGCAGCTGATCACCGTGGACCCGGGCCCGATGGGCCAGGTACTGGAGGGCGCGTCGCGGCCGGGCTTCTTCACCGGGGTGCTCACCGTCGTGCTCAAGCTGTTCGGTCTCGTCGGCCCGCAGATCGCGGTGTTCGGGGAGAAGGACGCGCAGCAGCTTGCCCTGGTCCGGCGGATGACCGAAGACCTCTGCCTCGGCACCGAGATCGCCAGCGTGCCCACCGTGCGGGACCCCGACGGCCTGGCCGTCTCCAGCCGCAACGCCTACCTGACCGGGCCCGAGCGGGCCACCGCGCTGGCGCTGTCCCGCGCCCTGCGGGCCGGGCCGGCGGCCGCCGAGTCGGGCCCAGACGCCGTGCTCGCGGCCGCCCAGGGCGTGCTGGACGAGGCGGCCGGCGCCGACCCGCCGCTGGTCCCGGACTACCTGGCGCTGGTCGAGCCGGACACGTTCACGCCGGTGAAGCCGGGATTCTCCGGCGACGCCCTGCTGCTGGTGGCCGCGCCGGGCTGGCAAGACCCGGCTGATCGACAACACACCCCTGGCCCTGGGCTACCGAGGGGGCGGCCATGCTGCTGACGATTGACGTGGGCAACACCAACACGGTGCTGGGGGTGTTCGAGGGCGAGGAGGTCGTCGAGCACTGGCGCATCGCCACCGACCCGGTCCGCACCGCCGACGAGATCGCCGTGGTGCTGCAGGGGCTGCTCGGGCAGAGCATCGTCCTCAAGGACCCGGACATCAGCGGGATCGCGCTGTGCTCCACCGTGCCTTCCGTGCTGCATGAGATGCGCGAGATGTGCTACCGCTACTACCGCGACATCCCCGCGCTGATCGTGGAGCCGGGGGTGCGCACCGGCGTCTCGATACGGATGGACAACCCGAAGGAGGTGGGCAGCGACCGGATCATGAACACGGTCGCCGCGGTGCACCTCTACGGCGGCCCGGCGGTGGTGGTGGACTTCGGCACCTCGACCAACTTCGACGCGGTCAGCAGCAGCGGCGACTTCGTCGGCGGCGCCTTTGCGCCCGGCATCGAGATCTCCGTGGACGCCCTCGCCCGCCGGGCCGCGCAGTTGCTCAAGGTCGAGCTGGCCCGGCCGCAGCACGTGATCGGCAAGAACACCGTCGAGGCGCTGCAGTCCGGGATCATCTTCGGCTTCGCGGGCCAGGTCGAGGGACTCGTCCGGCGCATCGTCGCGGAACTGGCGCCGGACGACCCGGACTCGGTGACCGTCATCGCCACGGGCGGCCTGGCCCCGCTGGTCCTCAGCGAGATCAGCGTGATCGACGCGCACGAGCCCTGGCTGACCCTGATCGGCCTGCGGCTGGTCTTCGAGCGCAACTTCACCGGCGGCTGACGGCAGGAGAAATCCGTCCTGGCCGCGCCGCATCGCCGGTAGCCTCGTCCGCGTGGAGGACGACCAGAACCCAGCCGAGTTGCCCGAGCAGATCCGGGTCCGGCTGGCCAAGCGCGACCGGCTGCTCGCCGAGGGCACCGACCCCTACCCGGTGGGCTTTGCGCGCACCGCCACGATCGGTGAGGTGCGCGCCCGCTACCCGGATCTGGCGGCGGACACCGCCACCGGCGACAAGGTCGGCGTCACCGGCCGGGTGATGTTGTCCCGCATCGCCGGGAAGCTGTGCTTCGCGACCATCCGCGACGGCACCGGCGACATCCAGGTGATGCTCTCGGCTGACCGGGTCGGCGAGGACGCCCTCGCGGCCTGGAAGCGGGACGTGGACCTCGGGGACCACATCGGCGTGGCGGGCGAGGTCATCTCGTCCCGGCGCGGTGAGCTGTCCGTCCTGGCCGACACGTTCGCCGTCACGGCCAAGGCCTTGCGGCCGCTTCCCGACAAGCACCATGGGCTTACGGATCCAGAGTCGCGGGTCCGGCAGCGTTATGTAGACCTGATCGTCAACCCGAAGGCGCGCCGGATGGCCGAGCTGCGGGCGGCCGTGACGCGGGCGCTGCGCGAGGAGTTGCACGACCGCGGGTTCATCGAGGCCGAGACGCCCATCCTGCAGCGCATGCACGGCGGAGCGAACGCCCGGCCGTTCGGCACCCACATCAACGCCTACGACATGGACCTGTACCTGCGGATCGCGCTGGAGCTGTATCTCAAGCGGCTGGTGGTCGGCGGCATCGAGAAGGTCTACGAGATCGGGCGCAACTTCCGCAACGAGGGCGTGGACGCCACGCACAACCCGGAGTTCACCATGCTGGAGGCCTACGAGGCCTACGGCGACTACATGACCATGGCCACGCTCACCCGGGAGCTGATCCAGCGGGCCGCCAAGGACGCGCTGGGCGGCACCCTGCTGCACCGGGCGGACGGGACCGAGGCCGACATCGGCGGGGACTGGCCGGTCATGAGCGTGCACGGGGCGGTGTCCGAAGCGCTCGGCGAGGAGGTCACCCCGGACACCGGCGAGCAGGAACTGCGGGCGCTCTGTGCGCGTGCGGGCGTGCCGGCCGAGCCGAAGTGGAACCGGGGCCAGGTGCTGCTGGAGATGTACGAGCGGCTGGTCGAGCGGCGCACCGTCATGCCGACCTTCTACCGCGACTTCCCCGTCGAGGTGTCCCCGCTCACCCGCGCACACCGCGAGGACCCGCGGCTGGCGGAACGCTGGGACCTGGTGGCGTTCGGCACCGAGCTGGGCACCGGCTACTCCGAGCTGGTCGACCCGGTGGAGGAGCGGGCCAGGCTCACCGCGCAGTCGCTGCTCGCCGCCGGTGGCGACCCCGAGGCGATGGTGGTCGACGAGGAGTTCCTGCAGGCGCTGGAGTACGGCATGCCCCCGACCGGGGGGATGGGCATGGGCATCGACCGCATGCTGATCATGTTCACCGGCGAGACCATCCGGGAGACGATCCTGTTCCCGATGGTCCGGCCCGAGTAGCGCGGCCAGGCAACCGAACGCGCCCCCGCCCGCAGGTGGCTGCCTGCAGCGGGGGCGCGCTGGCTCAGGGCTCAGCCCACGATCCGGACGGCGCCCACGTAGACGTTCCACATGACCGGCTGGACCTGCACGTCCTCGCCGAAGTCGGGCGCGTCGACCATGAGGCCGTTGCCGATGTACAGCCCCACGTGGCCGATGTCCGGGTAGAAGAACACCAGGTCACCGGGCTCAAGCTGATTTTTGCCCACGTGCACGCCCATCTGCCACTGGTCGCCGGTGAAGTGCGGCAGGCTGATGCCGACCTTGGCGTAGGCCCACATGACCAGGCCGGAGCAGTCGAAGTCGTTCGGGCCGGCCCCGCCCCACACGTACGGGTCGCCGCGCCGGGTCAGCGCCCAGCGCAGCGCCTGGGCACCGATCGTGTTGGCGGTCGGGATGGCGATGTTCGGGTAGTTGCCGGTCGCGTTGAACACGGCCATGGCCTTCCTGAACACCGAACTGTTCAGCAGGTTGATCTTGCCCTGTGCCTGCCGCCGCTTGCCGGCCATCTGCGCGGCGAGCTGCTTGGCCCGGTCGGTCTGCTGCTCGGCGCTTGCGCGCGCGCGCTGCGCGGCGGCCACGCCCTCGGCGATCTGGGTCACCTGGTCGCCGTTCTCCTGCTGCAGTTCCTGCACGAACGCCGCCCGGCCGATCAGGGTCTGCGCCGAGCTGGTGGTCAGCACTTCCAGCGGGGTGGTCAATCCGCCGTTCATGTAGCTCTGGGCCGCAAGCTGGCCCACGGCGAGCTTCCCGGCGCCAAGCTCGGAGAGGTCCCGCACGTAGGTGCCCTCGGCGACCTTCGCCTCGGTCTGTGCCTGGGTGAGCTGGATCCGCAGCCCGTCATACTGCTGGTTGAGGCTGTTGATCTCGTTGGACAGCGCCTTGGCCTGGGCGACCAGATCCTTCAGGCTGGGCATGGGCTGGTTCGGTGTGGCACCCCCGATGCCACCGGGCATGACGAGGCTGATCAGCGCGGTTGCCCCGATCACGGTAGCCACCCGTCCCCAGGCCCGGCCGGGCCTGGGGAGAGCAATTCGTGGACCACTTGGCATGTACTTGCGGGGACGCAAGTGCTCCACCCGGACTCCTCTCCTCAGCGGACTGCCGCTCGCGCTGGGCTCGCCGGGCCGTGGTGCGCTGGCCATGCTGCGAAGACGCGATCGGCGTGGGTTGCGGCGCCGCAAGCTAATGGGGCCTGCGGGGACCACCAACCGGAACGAGTGAATCTTTGCATAACGCCAGGGTTGTCAGTGGCTGGCTCGCTATAAGCGGGCCCCCCCTTAGGGGGTCCCTGCAAGCCGGTGGCGAATTACTGGGCGGCATCCGCCCAGTTCATGAGCCTGTGATAGGGCCGAGATGGGGTGTGATCTGCCCGTGATATGCCGGTTTGACCTGGGCGGACGTCCCCGCCGTCGGCGTGCCGGCACCGCCCCGGCTAGGGTGTGCGGCGCGATGGACTACATGATCAGGCGGGCCAGGACCCCGGACGTGCGGGCGATCGCCGGCCTGGTGAACATCAACGTCGAGTCGCGCCGCCTGCTCGGCAAGGCGACCGTGACGCTGTACGAGGACGTCCAGGAGTTCTGGGTGGCCGAACGTGCCGCCGACGGCGTCATCGCGGGCTGCGGGGCCCTGCACGTGATGTGGGAGGACCTGGCGGAGATCCGGACCGTGGCGGTGCGCCCGGGCTGCCAGGGGCACGGGATCGGTCACCGGCTGGTGGCCGCCCTGCTCGGCAGCGCCAGGGAGGTGGGCGTGCGCCGGGTGTTCGTGCTCACGTTCGCGACCGGTTTCTTCGGGCGGCACGGCTTCGTGGAGATCGACGGGACGCCGGTATCGCATGAGGTGTACGACGAACTGCTCCGCTCCTACGACGAAGGCGTCGCCGAGTTCCTGGACCTCGACCGGGTCAAGCCGAACACCCTTGGTAACCACCGCATGCTGCTGCACCTTTGATGTTGCCCCGCGGCCACCTGGATCAGACATAAGTGTCCTAGGGCGGGGCATGGTGATCGCCTGGCTGATCGGGCCGGACGGCGGCTGGGTGACCGGGCAGGTGCTGTCGCCCAACGGCAGCGTGGTTCTCGGCCGGTAGGGCAGGCAGATGCCGCCCGGGCCGGGTGCGCTGGGCTCAGAGCAGGCGTGGCTGGCTGAGTTCAGGCCGCCGCCGGCGCGGCGGCGCCGGGCGGTCGAGTAGCCGCGGATCGATCGCGGCGAGGAACGGCGATGGGCCGGTTTCCACCACCGTCGCGTGCCTGCGCCGCCGGGCAGCACAGGTGAGGAACAGGTGCGTCCGGGCGCGCGTCATCGCGACGAACAAGAGCCGCCGCTCCTCGGCGAGATCCGTCCGGCCGGCGCCCGGGAGCCAGAGTGGCAGCAGGTCCCGCTCGCAGCCGGCCACGAACACCACGCCGAACTCCAGTCCCTTGGCGGCATGGACGGTCAGCAGCGAGACCGCGTCCGCCCGGGGATCCAGCGCGTCCGCCTCGGCACCCAGGGAGATCTCGGTCAGGAACTGCCCGAGGTCGTCGCCGCACCGGCGGGCGAGTGGGGCGAGCACCTCCCCGGCCGCCAGCAGGTCCACCGCCGACGGCTCGCCGGCGGAAGGCCGCTTGCCCGGTGCGCGGGCCGTGAGCCGTTGCACCGCGGCACGAAGCCGCCCCGCCACGCCGGAGCCCGCGCCGGCCAGGCCGGCCCCCGCCGCACCCGCATCCGCCGCTGCGGCCGGGCTGTTCATCTCCCGGAGGATCTCCGGTACGGCGGTGCGGCGGGCCAGCAGGTCATGTGAGCGCTTCTGGAACGGCAGCCCGGCCCGGGTCAGGGCCTGGCCCAGCGCCCTGGCCTGAGCGCCGGTGCGATACAGCACAGCCATGTCGGCGAGCGCGAGCTTGCCGCCCGCATGCCCGTCCGCGCGGCCGCTGTCCAGCGAATGGAACGACGCGCCGCCCAGCAGCTTGTCGATGGCCAGGGCGATCCATGAGGCCTCCGCCCGGTCGGTGGCCGCCTCGTGCACGGTGATCCGGTCGGCGGCACCCGGGCCCGGACCGGTCACGGCGCCCATCCGCCTGCCCGGGACCAGCGTGGCGGGTGCCACCGCCTGCATGGCGCCTGCGACGATCGCCGGCGATGAGCGGTAGTTACGGGTCAGCGCCACGGTCCTGGTGCCGGGATAGTCGCGGCCGAAGCTCAGGAAAAAGCCCACATCGGCGCCGCGGAATCCGTAGATCGCCTGGTCCGGGTCGCCGATCACGGTCAGGCCGCTGCCATCGCCGGTGAGCAGGCGCACCAGGGCGTACTGGCCGGCGTCGGTGTCCTGGTACTCGTCCACGCTGACGTACGGCCAGCGCGCCGCGAGAGCCGCCGCGAGGTCCGGGTCCTGGCGGAGCATCGCCAGCGGAAGGTCGATCAGGCCGTCGAAATCCACGATGCCGCGCGAGGCGAGCAGCCCGGCGAACTCACCCGCCGCGGCGGGATCCCGCGACACCCTGGCGAGCAGGCGCCGCCCCGCCGCGGCGGAGCCTGCCACCTCCGCCGCCACCGCGAGCCTGGTCTTCTCGTCGGCCACGGTGAAGCCGGGGTCCAGGCCGGCCCGGTCGCCGTGTTCGCGCAGGATCGTCAGGCCCAGCCCGTGAAAGGTGGTGATCATCAGCCGGCGGGCCTGATCGGGCAGCAGCACCGCCAGCCGGTCGCGCATCTCCGTGGCAGCCCGGCGGGTGAAGGTGAGCGCCAGGCACGCCTCGGGCGGCACGCCCTGCTCGGCGACCACGACGGCGATCCGGCGGGTGAGCGTGCGCGTCTTGCCGGTCCCGGGACCCGCGAGGATCATCAACGGCCCGGGCGCCTGCACCGCTTCCCGCTGGCTGGCGTCGAGGCCCGCCAGCAGGCCGCTGGCGGCCCCTTGGCTTCCTGCCGGCCCAACGGCTGCTGCCGGCGTACCCGCTGGCAAGCTTCCGGCGTCTCCGTTGGCCGGCCCGCTGCGCCAGCGGACGCCGTTGGCGGGCTCTGCTGTTCCGGCGCCGCTGGGCCGGCCAGCCCGGCAGGCGGCGCCGGTCCTGCGGGCAGCGGCAGCGGGGCACGCGCTGGAATGTCGAACATGGCCTCCGTGCCGGACAGTTCCTCCGGCCGGAACAGGCGGATCACCCCGTACTCGCCGTCGTAGCCCGCTTCCTTGATCACCTCGCCCTTGCGGAGCCGGGTGATGGCCTCGGCGACCATGCCGCCCGCGGCGCGGCGGATGGCTGCGATGTCGGCCTCGCAGAGGATGTGCAACTCCGGGCCGAGAGTGGCGACGAGGCGGTCCACCTCGATGGTGACTGCCTTGCTCTGCCGCCCGGTGCCGCGGATCTCGCCGATGATCTCCGGCAGGGAAACCAGATTGGCCGAGGCCGCCGCGCCCGGCGGCCGGTATCCTTCCGGGCGGTCCGCGAGTTCTGCCACGCGGTTCATCACTCCAATGGTGAGCGGTTTCCCACATTTCGGACAGATACCCGCATGGCGCACACTCTCGGCGGGGAAGAGCCGGACTCCGCACTTGCGATGGCCATCGGCATGGTAACGGCCGCCTTCAGGAAAGAAGTTCAGCGTCCCGGCAAGTCCCTGGCCTGTACGCAACGCACGCAACATCGCAAAGTAGTCCAGTGCCGTGCTGAACGTAGTTGCCTCCCGGCCGAGCATCGGTGGCGAATGCGCATCGGAGTTGCTCACAAGCCGGTAGTGGTCAAGTCCGGAGCAAATCCAGTTCATCGGCGGGTCCGAGGAGAGTCCCGTCTCCACGGCGAAGACATGTTCGGCTAGGTCGAGGTAACAGTCGGGCACGGCGTCGAACCCGGACTTCGACCCAAGAACGGCGAACCACGGCGTCCAGATGTGGGCAGGAATGAGGAAGCACCCCGGGCCGGCGTTCAGCGTAATTTCCAAGAGGTGACGGGAGTCCAGCCCGAGGATTGGCCGGCCATCGGAAGCCAGGTTGCCCACCTTGGCCAGGGCCGCGGTGATGGCGCCGGCCGCCTCGAACGTGGGGGCGTAGAGGAGATGATGAACCTTCCGCGTCGCGCCGTCGCGCTTGTAAATAGTGGAGATCTCCGTCGAGAGAAGGAAACGGATTTCCACCGGGCAGCTCGGCGGCTGCGTGCGCCGGAGCCGGGCCGCCAGTTCGGGCCGCAGCGCCAGCAGTCCGGGCTCCGCGGGCACCAGCGACTCGGCCAGCTGGGCCGCCCACGCGGGATGGGTGAAGTCGCCCGTGCCGATCACCGAGAGCCCTTTTCGGGCCCCCCACCAGGCAAGATTGCTGATTTCGGCATCTTTGCTGCATGCCCGGGAGAAACGCGAGTGGACATGCAGGTCCGCGTGGAACACGCCGCCTGATCCTGCCACGCGGTACTGCCCGGGCGCAGCCGTCCCGGTGTGCCGGGCCAGCTATATGTCCCGGCGGGGCCGGTCAGCATCCCGCTCCGCGCCCCCGCGGAGGGGGGCGGGCCCGTGGGCCGATTCCCGCCGGCGCGCCGACATGAGTAACAATGCCAGGAGAGGCACGGACGAGCGAAAGAGGAGGCGCCGGGATGCTTGCCGATCTGGAGGCGCTGACGCCGCCGCTGATCATGGCCGCCGCGTTCCTGATCGGGCTTACGTTGTTCCTGCGCCGTCAGATGAGCACTCCCGACGAGCCTGCGGATGACCGTGATCAGGCCGATATTCAGGACAGCGCTTCGAATGACGATCCCGGTGATGGCACACATGGCCCATCCTCGGACCAGCATAAGGTATAGGCCGCATCAGCCCGAACAGCGGTTGCATCGCAGGGCGACAGAAGGTTCTGCCCGATTGATGGCTACTTCGGTATCTGATTACGCAGAGTTACGCCAATCGCGCGCACTGCTTCACATGGTTCCCGGCATGAGGAACTGCACCGGCCGAATCATCTCGGCCTGAATTGCTAAACGCAACAGGCTTGGTATATTGTTCGTCAACCTATTAAACGTCCCCAGCAGAAGGGCTGGCCTCATGGCACAGAAGACGGTCGTGACGGTCGTGTGCGACCTTCCCCACGACGGTGAGATCGAGGGAACCGAGACGGTTTCGTTCGCCTTTGACGGCAACGCCTATGAGATCGATGTGTGCTCTACGCATGCCAAGGATCTGCGCGAGAAGTTCGGCAAGTACGTTGAGCACTCCCGCCGTGTGGCAGGCGGCGGTGGTGGTGGCCGCCGGCGGCGTTCGCGCAGCGGGCCCGGCCGCGAGCGCAGTTCGGAAATTAGGGCCTGGGCGAAGCAGCGCGGTCACAAGGTCAGTGAGCGTGGCCGTATTCCGGCCGCGATCATCGCGGAGTACGAATCCTCGCACTAGTTGGTTTCTTCGGGGCGGCCCGCAGGTGAACTGCGGGCGGTGTGCCCAGACTGCTACCCCGCCGTAGTACCGCATGCGGGCCATACCCCGTTTGCCGTTGCCCCGACGCTACTGTCGCCGACATCGCCGGAACGGCCCGCCGGAAGCGGCCCATGGCCGCCAGATCCGGCGCCAAACACAGCTCCGCCAGGCGTTCGCTTGCGGCGTAGCTGGGAACAGTCTCCCTCTTGACCGGGTTGGATGGACTGAACGCCTCCTGCCTGGGAACGTTTTATGCACGACAAAACGTGTGCAGCGTGGTCCAAGGTAGGCGGGCTACCATGCGGAGGACAGGGGCCGGACATCGGGGCCTCCCCCGGCCGCTTGTGTGAGGGAGCGACGAGATGTTCGAGAGGTTTACTGACCGGGCGCGGAGGGTTGTGGTCCTGGCGCAAGAAGAGGCCAGGATGCTCAACCACAACTACATCGGCACCGAGCACATCCTGCTGGGCCTGATCCACGAGGGTGAGGGCGTCGCGGCCAAGGCCCTGGAGTCGCTGGGGATCAGCCTGGAGGCGGTGCGGCAGCAGGTCGAGGAGATCATCGGCCAGGGCCAGCAGGCGCCGTCCGGGCACATCCCGTTCACCCCGCGCGCCAAGAAGGTTCTCGAACTCTCCCTGCGCGAGGCACTGCAGCTCGGTCACAACTACATCGGCACCGAGCACATCCTGCTCGGCCTCATCCGTGAGGGCGAGGGCGTGGCCGCCCAGGTGCTGGTGAAGCTGGGCGCGGACCTGAACCGGGTCCGCCAGCAGGTGATCCAGCTCCTGCACGGCTATCAGGGAAAGGAGCCGGCGGCCTCGGGCGCTCCTTCTGAGTCGGCCCCGTCCACCTCCCTGGTGCTGGACCAGTTCGGCCGCAACCTCACCCAGGCGGCCCGCGAAGGCAAGCTCGACCCGGTGATCGGCCGGGAGAAGGAAATTGAGCGGGTCATGCAGGTGCTCTCCCGGCGCACCAAGAACAACCCGGTGCTGGTCGGGGAGCCCGGGGTGGGCAAGACCGCCGTGGTGGAGGGCCTGGCCCAGAAGATCGTCAAGGGCGAGGTCCCGGAGACCCTCAAGGACAAGCAGCTCTACACACTCGACCTTGGTGCGCTGGTGGCGGGGTCCCGGTACCGCGGTGACTTCGAGGAGCGGCTGAAGAAGGTCCTCAAGGAGATCCGGACCCGCGGCGACATCATCCTGTTCATCGACGAGCTGCACACGCTGGTCGGTGCCGGTGCGGCGGAGGGCGCGATCGACGCGGCCTCGATACTGAAGCCGATGCTGGCCCGGGGCGAGCTGCAGACGATCGGCGCCACCACGCTGGACGAATACCGCAAGCACCTGGAGAAGGACGCCGCGCTGGAGCGCAGGTTCCAGCCCATCCAGGTGGCCGAGCCCACGATCTCGCACACGATCGAGATCCTGAAGGGCCTGCGGGACCGCTACGAGGCCCACCACCGGGTGTCCATCACCGATGGCGCCCTGGTCGCCGCGGCCCAGCTCGCGGACCGCTACATCAGTGACAGGTTCCTGCCGGACAAGGCCATCGACCTGATCGACGAGGCCGGGTCCCGGATGCGGATCCGCCGCATGACCGCGCCCCCGGATCTGCGTGAGTACGACGAGAAGATCGCTCAGGTCCGGCGGGACAAGGAGTCGGCCATCGACTCGCAGGACTTCGAGAAGGCCGCGGCCCTGCGGGACAAGGAAAAGCAGCTCATCGCCGCCAAGGACGCGCGGGAGAAGGAGTGGAAGGACGGCGACATGGACGTCGTCGCCGAGGTGAACGAGGATCTCATCGCCGAGGTTCTCGCCACTGCCACCGGGATCCCCGTGTTCAAGCTCACCGAGGAGGAGTCGCAGCGGCTCCTGCGGATGGAAGACGAGCTGCACCGGCGGGTCATCGGGCAGAACGACGCGATCAAGGCGCTCTCACAGGCCATCCGGCGGACCCGGGCCGGCCTGAAGGATCCCAAGCGCCCAGGCGGGTCGTTCATCTTCGCCGGGCCGTCCGGCGTCGGCAAGACGGAACTGTCCAAGACCCTCGCCGAATTCCTGTTCGGTGACGAGGACTCGCTGATCCAGCTCGACATGAGCGAGTACATGGAGAAGCACACCGTGTCGCGGCTGTTCGGCTCCCCGCCCGGATATGTCGGATATGAGGAAGGCGGCCAGCTCACCGAGAAGGTGCGCCGCAAGCCGTTCTCCGTCGTCCTGTTCGACGAGATCGAGAAGGCCCACCCGGACATCTTCAACTCCCTGCTCCAGATCCTGGAGGACGGGCGGCTGACCGACGCCCAGGGCAGGACGGTGGACTTCAAGAACACCGTGATCATCATGACGACAAACCTGGGCACCAGGGACATCTCGAAGGGCCTCCGGATGGGCTTCACCCGGGAGGGTGACGGCAGCGGCACCTACGACCGGATGAAGGCCAAGGTCTCGGAGGAACTCAAGCACCACTTCCGTCCCGAGTTCCTCAACCGGGTGGACGACGTGGTCGTCTTCCACCAGCTCACCGAGGACGAGATCGTCGAGATCGTGGACCTGATGATCGCCAAGGTGGACGAGCGGCTCAAGGACCGGGACATGGGCCTGGAACTGCGGCCGGCCGCCAAGGCCCTGCTCGCCGTGCGTGGCTACGACCCCGTCCTCGGGGCCAGGCCGCTGCGCCGGACCATCCAGCGGTCGATCGAGGACATGCTGTCCGAGAAGATCCTCTTCGGCGAGCTGAGGGCCGGCCAGATCGTCATCGTCGACGTCGAAGGCGAGGGCGAGGAGGCGCAGTTCTCCTTCAGGGGAGTGCCGAAGCCCGACTCGGTGCCGGACGCGCCGCTGGCCGAGGTGGAAAGCAGCGCCGTCAAGCAGCAGCCGGCTAGCGGGTCGGCTTCGGCCTAGCCGTCCGCTCCTCGTGACCACTGGCCCGGGCCCGGGTAACCGGCCCGGGCCAGCGGCTGTCCTGGCCCGGTACGGTACACGGCTGCTTACGCTGGGTAAGTCCTTCAGCACCATGGATGCTAGCCGCGGGGAGCCTACCGGTGCCCCGGCGGTGCCGCCCGGCCGTCAGGCGGCTTCGGGCGGGGCAATTGAGGCCGCCCCGCCCGGCCGCCGTACGGCTTCGCGCGAAGCCGCCTGGCCCGCTCCGCCGGACACGCCGGCGGCCAGCGGGCCCGGGCGGCGGTCAGCGGGCAGACCCGCGAACCTGGCGGCCGCCGCCGGGCTGGCGATCATCGCGGCGGTGGCAGGATCGGGGGTGCTGGCCGGGCGGGACTTCGCGCACAGCCGGGCCGCCTCATGGGCGGTCGTCGCCCTCGCCGCGTCGGTCCTCGCGGGCGTGGTGCTCGTCGGGTATGCGCGGCGGTGGCTCAGCCCGGTGCCCGGCGGCGGGGGTGAACCGGCCGGGGCGCTCAGCCGCCTTTCTGACCGGGACGAACTGGCCGCCCAGCTGCGGTCGGCGTCCAACGTGCTCAGCGACGTCGCGGCGGAACTGCGCACCGGAGTCAGGTATATCAGAGAAGTGACCAGCCAGCAGTCGTCGGTGGCCAACGACGCCCTGGCCACCGCACAGGAGTTCGCCGACACGGCAGGGTCGCTGGCGGAGAGCATGCACACCGCGGTCGCGGCGGCGGCGCGTACCGGCGATGCCATGTCGTTCCTGCGCGACCAGATCGACGGGGTGGCCCGCCAGGCGGATTCGCTCGGCGGCCGGGCCCAGCAGATCGGCGAGATCCTCGAATTGATCAAGGAGATCGCGGCCCAGACCAGCCTGCTGGCGCTGAACGCCGCCATCGAGGCCGCCCGGGCCGGTGAGGCGGGCCGGGGGTTCGCGGTGGTCGCCGGTGAGGTACGCAGGCTCGCCGAGCGCTCCGTGGCTTCGACCGAGTCCATCCGGGAGATCATCGCCAGCGTCCAGGACGAGACCGGTGCCACGATCGTGGCTGCCGGGCAGGGCATCGGCCAGGCCCGCGAGGTGGGCGCGCTGATGGCTTCGACCACCGCCATGCTTGAGGAATCGATCGTCGTCAGCCAGCAGCAGAAGCTGGCCGCCGATGAGATCGACGCGGCCATCCGGCGTGTCCGCGACGAACATGGCTCGCTCACCGTCACCATGACGGGCCAGCGGATGCGCCTGATCGACCGGATCGAGGCGCTGGTCGCGGACATGGATGCCGACCGCGCGAGCCCTGCGGCCGACCCCGAAGGTCCCGGATAGCGCGGCCCCGGATAGCGCGGCCCCGGATAGCGCGGCCCCGGCGCCCCGCGGGCCAGCGGGTCAGCGCGGGAGGACGTAGCTGCCGCCGGGCAGCCGTTCGGCGAGGCCGTCCGCGACCAGGCTGGCCAGCGAGCGGGCGCACTGGTCCGCGTCGGCCCAGGCGGCATCAAGCCGGGCGGCCGGGACCGGCCCGTCGGATTCGCGAAGCAGCGCGAGCAGCCGCCCGCGGCACTGCCGGTCCGTGCCCGCATAGCCCTGGCTGCGCCGCCGGGCCCGGTGCGGGTCGTCCATGGGCCGCCCCGCCCGGTGCCAGGCGCACTCGCTGACGACCGGGCAGTCGGGGCACCGCGGCCGGTCCGCGGTGCAGATCAGCGCGCCGAGTTCCATCACCGCGACCGACCAGCGCGGTGCCAGACCGGGCTCCGCCGGGAGCAGCGACTCCGCCAGCCTGACCTCCATCGCGGTCGGGCTCGGCGGGGGCCGGAGGTCGCCGCGCACAAGGCGGGCCAGCACCCGGCGGACATTAGTGTCCAGGACCGCGTGACGCTGCCCGAAGGCGAAGCTGGCCACCGCCGCCGCGGTGTAGGAGCCGACGCCGGGCAGGGCGCGGAGCGCCTCCAGCGAGCCGGGGACCTCCCCGCCGTGCCGCTCGGTGATCGCACGGGCCGACGCGTGCAGCCGGAGCGCGCGCCGCGGGTAGCCCAGACGGCCCCACTGCCGGACCGCGTCGGCCGGCGCGGCTGCCGCCAGTGCCGCCGGCGTCGGCCACCGTTCCAGCCAGGCCGCATAGGCGGGCAGGACCCGGGCCACGGGGGTCTGCTGGAGCATGATCTCGCTGACCAGCACGGCCCACGGGCCCGCATCGGGCTGGCGCCAGGGCAGGTCACGCGCGTGGGACGCATACCAGTGCAGGATCGCCGCCGCCCGCCCGTCCACCATGACAACGGCGATTGTCGCACAGCGACGGGGCGGCCCTGCCGGGCAATAACGCTGCGTTCGTGCCGGCGCGTCTTCGATTACGTTTAGTAACAACCTTGCATACTCACCGTATGGACCACAACCCGTCCACGGGGGCCGGGGGGTCCGGGCGACGGCCTGTCACGGCCGTCCCCGATCAACGGCCTGACCAGGGACTTCTGTGTGACCCAGCGGAGCCTGCGCCGCCTGCTGGGAGCTATGGGGCGACCGCGAGCCCGGCCGTCCCCGGCCCGGCACTGGCGCTCGATCTTGACGCGGTCTCGGACTATGTCCCGGCCCTGGACGACGGTTTGGCCCTGGACTACGGCCCGGTCCCGGACAGCGACGCGGCCCGCGACTACGGCAGCGCCCTCGACTACGACAACCTGGCCAGCCCGGCCACGGCTGCGCACCACGCCACGGCTGCGCACCACGCCACGGCTCCGCACGGTCCGCCGTCCGGGCCGCACCGTGGCCCGGCTCCCGGCCCGGCCACCGGGCTTGCTCCGGCACCGGGGCCCGATTCCGCACCGGTCGCCGCTCCGGCCACCGGCCCTGCCGCGGCCCCAGAACCGGTCTCCGTCCTGCGCGCGGCGCATGACCGCGACCCGGCGCACGCCCGCGACCCGGTGCACGACCGCGACCCGGTGCACGCCCGCGACCCGGCGCGGGCCAGGGAACCGGCGCAAGCCCGCGACCCGGTGCACGCCCGGGAACTGGCGCATACCCGCGACCCGGTGCACGCCCGGGAACCGGCGCATGCCCGCGACCCGGCTCCCGTCCCGCAACCGGCTCAGGGTCCCAGCCCGGCACGGGCTATGGAGCCGGCGCCGGATTCCGTGCCCGCCCCGGACGCCACCCTGGACGCCGCCCCCGACCTGGCCGTGGCCCAGGCGGCAGCCACCGAGGATGATCCCTGGGCGGACGACCTGACCGCCGCCCGGGTCTCTTCGGCCACGTACTGGCGCCGCCGCCTGGTTGCCCTGCTCATCGGCATCGCCGTGCTGACGGTCCTGGTCTGGGCGGTCAGCGGGGCGCTGCATGGCTCGGGGTCCGGCCGGGCACCGAGTCATCGCGGCCGGCCATCGGCCGGTCCGGGTGGCACCCACCGGGACAAGGACGGCAACCGTTCCGGGCAGCACAACGCCCGCCACACCGGCGGGGGGAGCCACGCGGCCTCGGGGGGCTCCCCGCAGTCGCTGTCCGGGTCCGCGCCCGGCCGGGCCCAGACGACGAGCGCCGGGGCCGGGCACCCCGGCATGCTGTCCGGCATCGTCGATGTGCTGACCATGCCGGGCCCCCGGCAGCCGGACGGCGTCATGGCACACCGCACCCCGCCACGGCAGTCCGTGGCGCGCACGCCGGAGCACCGGGCCGTGGCGCGCACGCCGGAACACCGGGCCGTGGCGCGCACGCCGGAACACCGGGCCGTGGTGCCTGCCCCGGGCCCGCACGTCGCGGCCTGCGCACGCGGTGACGTGGTGCTCTCGCTCGCCTCGCCGCGGATCTGGTACCAGCGCGGGAGGTGGCCCCTGTTCGGCGTGGCCGCCGTCTCCACGGGGGACCGGCCGTGCCGTCTCAACATGGGAGCCAGGTTCGCCACGGTCGTGGTGACCTCCGGCCGCGCCCGGATCTGGGGATCAGCGGACTGCGTGCGCGGCACCGGGTCGCAGATGGTCACGCTGAGCCGCGGCATGCCCGCCGTCCGCTGGATCTACTGGGACCGGGCCACCTCGGCCCCAGGCTGCCGGCCGCCGCGGCGGACCGCACCTCAGGGTGCCTACACCGCCATCGCGTTCGACGGCCAGCTCAGCAGCCAGGTGATGGTCTTCATGCTCGACCGCCCGGGCACCCCCCTGTCCTGACCCGGTACCGGGAGCGGCCGGGACGCTGCAGGCTGGCCGTCACCCGCCCAGGGCCGCGGCTATCGCCTCCTTGACGGAGGTGACCTCCCGCACGTCGGTCAGCGTCCTGGCGGGCAGCCCGCGCCCCTCGGCATCCGGGCCGCCGCGCTCGGATGCCCATCCGGCTGGCACGATGGCGCGCCGGAAACCCAGCCGCTGCGCCTCGGCGATCCGCCGGGCAACCCCGGGGATCCGGCGCACCTCACCCGCCAGGCCCACCTCGCCGACCGCCACCACCGGCCCGGCCACGCTCAGGTCCGCGGCCGCGCTGGCCAGCGCCAGGGCGATCGCCAGGTCCACCGCGGGCTCGGCCAGCCGGACGCCGCCGATCGTGGCCGCGAACACGTCCTGCCTGCCCAGTTTCACGTCGGCGCGCCGCTGCAGCACCGCGATCACCATCGACACCCGGGCGGAGTCCAGGCCCGCGGTGACCCGGCGCGGCGGGATCTCGGCGCCGGCGGTCGGGGCCACGAGGGTCTGCACCTCGGCGATCAGCGGCCTGCGGCCCTCCAGGGTGACTGTCAGGCAGGTGCCGGGCACATGGCCGGCGTGCGGGGAGATGAACAGGCCGCTCGGATCGTCGAGCCCGGCCAGGCCGGTCTCGCCCAGCTCGAAACAGCCGACCTCGTCGGTGGGGCCGAACCGGTTCTTCAGCGCCCGGACCATCCGCAGCTGGGCGTGCCGGTCGCCTTCGAAGTGCAGCACCACGTCCACCAGGTGCTCCAGGGCGCGCGGCCCGGCGATGGCACCGTCCTTGGTGACATGCCCGACCAGGACCGTGCTCAGCGACCGCTGCTTGGCCACGGCCATCAGCGCGGCGGTCACCTCGCGGATCTGGGTCACCCCGCCGGGGGTGCCGTCGATGCCGGGCGCAACGACCGTCTGCACCGAGTCGACGATGAGCAGCACCGGCTGGACCGCGTCCACCTGGGCCAGCACGGCCGCCAGGTCCGTCTCGGCGGCGATGTAGAGGTTGTCCCCCAAGGCACCGATCCGGTCCGCGCGCAACCGCACCTGGGCCGCCGATTCCTCGCCGGTGACGTAGAGCACCGGGCCGGTCCGCGACACCAGCGCGCCCGCCTCCAGCAGCAGCGTGGACTTGCCCACACCGGGCTCCCCGGCCAGCAGCACCACGGCGCCAGGGACCAGGCCGCCGCCCAGCACCCGGTCGAGTTCGCCGAGCCCGGTGGGCCGGGCGCTCGCGGCCCGGGCGTCCACCTTCGTGATCGGCACCGCGCGGTCCGGGGCCAGCCGGTCGGTGGCCCTGACCGACAGCCGGGTGCGCGAGACCGCGGGGGTGGCCGCCTGTTCCACGGTTCCCCAGGCCTGGCAGCCGCCGCAGCGCCCGGACCATTTGGTGGCCCGCCAGCCGCAGTCCGCGCACTGATACAGCGACGCGGCGGAGGAATTACCCATGGCCCGCACGGTAGTGGCTGGGTCGGACACCAGGACCCGCGCCCGGGCAGATGACCGCCCGTGGCCGGGCGGGCGCATAAGCTGGCCACGCGAAGGTGCCCCAGGCAGGCCGCTGGGGGAAAGGAGCAATGTTGAGCCTGCGCACGAGTCCCGGTGAGCCCCTGGTCGCGCTGTCCACCGGCTCGGTATTCCCCGACCGGGTGGCCGACGCGTTCGAGATCGCGGCCCGCCTCGGCTATGACGGCCTGGAAGTCATGGTGACCGCCGACGCCGTGAGCCAGGACACCCAGGCCCTGCAGCGGCTGGCCGACTATCACGGCATGCCCGTGCTGGCCCTGCATGCGCCCTGCCTGCTGATCACCCAGCGGGTGTGGGGCTATGAGCCCTGGGGGAAGCTGGTCAAGTCCAAGGAGGCGGCGCAGGCAACTGGGTGCCAAGGTCGTCGTGGTGCACCCGCCGTTCCGCTGGCAGCGGGAATACGCCAGGGACTTCACCCAGGGACTGGCGCGGATGAGCGAGGAGTCCGACATCGTCTTCGCGGTGGAGAACATGTACCCGCTGCGTGCCGGGGGCGCGGAACTGGCCGCCTACGCGCCGCACTGGAACCCGCTGCTGATGGACAGCCCGCACGTGACCCTCGACCTGTCGCACACGGCCGCGTCGGGCTCCGACGCCTTCGCCATGGCCGAGGAACTCGGCGACCGGCTGGCCCACCTGCACATGGCCGACGGGTCCGGGGTGCCGAACCGGGACGAGCACCTGGTGCCCGGCCGCGGCACCCAGCCGTGCGGGCCGGTGCTGGAAAAGCTCGTGCGGACGGCTACTCCGGCATCGTGGTGCTGGAGGTCAACACCCGCCGGGCGGCCACCCGCGAGGCCCGGCTTGCCGATCTGTCCGAGGCGCTCGACTTCACCCGCCGTCACCTGGCCGCCGCCCCGGCCGCGACCGCCAAGAACGCCCCGTCCGGTCCCCCGGCATGAGGCCCGCGGGCAGCGAAACCGGACGGACAGCCACCCCGGATGGACGCGGGCCGGGCAACGTAGGCATGCTCTGATCATGAGCAACAACCCGCCCGCCGCGGCCACCCTGATCACCGTCGCGCCCACCGGCGCGGAATCGGAGAAGTCGGCCGTCCCCGCGCTCCCGGTCACCCTGGACGAGCTGGTGACCACGGCGAAGGAATGCCAGGCCGCCGGGGCCGCCGTCGTCCACGTGCACATCAGGGACGACCAGGCGCGGCCCACCCTGGATCTGTCCCGGCTCAAGGACACCGTGGCCGCGCTGCGCGAGGGCACCGACCTCATCGTGCAGCTCTCCACCGGCGGCGCCGTCACCGACAGCTTCGACAACCGGCTCGCCGTCCTCGACGCCGCCCCGGACGCGTGCTCGCTCACCTGCGGCACGGTCAACTTCGGCGAGGACGTGTTCCACAACCCCTACCCGTTCATCCGCGACCTGTACGCCCGGACCCAGGACCTGGGCGTGGTACCGGAGTTCGAGCTGTTCGACTTCGGCCACATCGCCACGCTGCACCGGCTGCTCGCCGGCCACGGTGCCCCGCACGGCGGCCACGTCCACTGTGACCTGGTGATGGGGGTGCCCGGGCGGGATGCCGGGGGACGCGGCCACGCTGACCCAGGCGGTCTCCGCGCTGCCCGAGGGGGCAACCTGGTCCGCGACCGGGATCGGCCGGACCACGCTGCCGGTCATGTTCGCCGCGCTCGCCGCTGGCGGCCACCTGCGGGTCGGCATGGAGGACACGGTCACGTTCGCGAGAGGACGCCCGGTCACCGGGAACGCCGAACTGGTCGAGCGCGCGGCCACGCTGGCGAGCCTCGCCCAGCGCCCGGCGATGTCGCCCAGCGACGCTCGCGCCATGCTTGGGGTGAGCGGCCGTAGCTGACATCCCGGTGATCGCCGAGGTCATCCGCTCGGGGTTCGAAGAGTCCCGGCACCGTGGCTCGGCGGTGCTGCTCGGTGCCGACGGGCACGAGGTGCTCTTCAGCATGGGTGAGATCGCCGTTGCCCATGTTCCCCCGGTCCGTCCAACAAGCCGATCCAGGCCGCCGCGATGCGGGCCTGCGGCCTGGCCCTGGAGGGCGAACTGCTGGCCCTGGCCAGCGCGAGCCACTCCGGTGAGGACTTCCACGTCACCGGGGTCAGGAAGATCCTCGCCAGCGCCGGGCTCAGCGAGGACGCGCTGCAGTGCCCGCCCGCGCTGCCGCTGGACGAGGCCGCCCTGTGGCGGTTCCTCGGCGCGGGCGGCAGGCCGGACCGGGTGCACATGAACTGCTCCGGCAAGCACGCCGCGATGCTCGCCACCTGCGTCACCGCCGGCTGGCCGACCGGCAGACCTACCGGGACCCGGACCATCCGCTGCAGCGCGAGATCAAGGCGGCCCTCGGGCGCCTGGCGGGCGAGGCGCTCGCCGCGACCGGGACCGACGGCTGCGGCGCACCACTGTTCGCCCTCTCCCTGACCGGCCTGGCGCGAGCTTTCGGGTCGCTGGTGCTTGCCGCACCGGGTTCAGCAGAACGGACAGTCGCCGATGCCATCCGTGCCCATCCCGCATGGACGTCGGGGACGAACCGCTCGGAACGCGCGCTCCACGAGGCGGTTCCCGGGCTGCTGATCAAGTCCGGGGCGGAGGGTGTGCAGGCGTTCGCCCTGGCGGACGGACGGGCCGGGGCGGTGAAGATCGAGGACGGCACGCCCCGGGCGATCCCGGCCATCACGGTCGCCCTGCTGCGCATCCTCGGCGCGGACCAGGGCGAAGGGGTGGACCACGCCGCTCTGGACCAGATCGCCGAGGTGCCGGTGCTCGGCGGCGGCCAGGTTGTCGGCGGGATCCAGGCCCGTCCTCCCGGCCTGACCCAGGCCCCGCCAGGGTGCTAGCAGGGCGCTTGCAATTGCAAGCACAATGTGATTCACTGGAGTGTGAATCCCGTGAACGTCGGCTCCATCGGCGAGTACATCCGCCAGCAGCGCGAGCAGGCCAAGATCTCGCTGCGGCAGCTTGCCTCGGCGGCGGGGGTTTCCAACCCGTATCTCAGCCAGATCGAGCGCGGGCTGCGCAGGCCGAGCGCGGAGATCCTGCAGCAGATCGCCAAGGGACTGCGGATCTCCGCCGAGGCGCTCTACGTGCAGGCGGGCATCCTGGAGGACCGGCGCCCGGACTCGGGCGTGCGGGCGGCGGTGCTCGCCGACCCCGAACTCACCGAGCGCCAGAAGCAGGTGCTGCTGGAGATCTACGAGTCGTTCCGCCGGGAACTGGTGGCGACCGTGATCGAGAGCACCGTGGCGAGCGGCGCCGGACCGTCCGGCCTGGAACTCGCAGGCCCGGAGCCCGACGGCACCGGGGCGCAGGCCGGGGAGGACGCCAGCCTGGGTGTCACCGGAACTGCCGCCGGACCCGGCGGCAAACGGTCAGGCGCGGCCCCGCGCAATCCGCTCCCGGGGGAGACCAGCACGGCAGCGACCGGGACCCGGGGCTGACGCCGCGCGGGCTGACACGCCAAGCCGGCGCGGCGCCTGCCGCTGCCCGATCCGGCCCGGAGCCGGAAACACACGGGGATCACGAACAAGGACGTCCGGCGCCTGTGCGCCGGCACACGAAAGAAGGCCGCCCGCGAGGTGGCCAGGAAAGGTGGAAGGCGATGTACCGCAACATCGACGTGATGACCGAAATGCGCAAGCTCACCGACAGCAAGCCGGTGCACGCGGTGGCCGGCGCCGGAGTGCTCGCGTCGCAGACGCTCAAGGACCTGCCCGGGCTGCTCGTCCGGTGGGGCTACCGAGAACCCGGTGACCTCGCTGCCGTCCCGCGCGACCGGGTTCGCGCAGACGGCACAGACCCGCGCGACCAGCGCCGCGCAGACGGCACAGACCCGCGCGACCAGCGCCGCGCAGACGGCCCAGGCCCGGGCGACCAGCGCCGTGCAGACGGCCCAGGCCCGCGCCAACGAAGCCGTGCAGACGGCCCAGGCCCGCGCCAACGAGGCCGCGCAGACGGCGCGCGCCAAGGCCGCCGGCGGCTACGACACGCTGGCCGCGCACGGCAAGAAGGCCCTGAACGGGCAGCCGCACACCGCCCAGGCCAAGAGCACTCGGCCCAAGAGCACGGCCAGAGCACCGCTGCCGCGCCGGGCAAGGCCGCACTGAACGGCAAGGCCAAGGGCAAGGCCCCGACCCGCCCCGGCACCGGCCACTGACCGTGGCCGGGCCGGCCGGGCCCAGCGCGGCCGGCCCGGGCGGGGATAGCCCCGCCCGGGCCCGGGCCCGCGCAGGCCGGGAATGTCCCGCTCGGGCCCGGCCACTGGCCAGAGCAAGCGATAATCTGGACCCGTGTTCGTCACTGCAGGAGCGCTGACCCCGCTCTACTGGTTCTTCGAGGTCCTCTCCCTGGCGGCGCTCGTGCGTCGAGGTATGGGCCTTCGTCGACGCGATCCGCCGCCCGGCGGCAGCGTTCCTGGCGGCGGGCAAGCAGACCAAGCCGATCTGGCTGATCATCCTCGGCGTCGCCACGGTGATCGGCCTCGGGTACAGCGCGCTGGGCGGGGTCTCCCTGATCAGCCTCTTCCCCATCGCCGCCTTCGTCGCCGCGGCCATCTACCTCACCGACGTGCGGCCGAAGGTCAGGGAGTTCCGCGGCGGGAGCAGCTCTTCCGGCCCGTACGGCCCCTGGTAGCCGCCGCCGCGCCTGGTACCCGCCCGGCAGTAGGCTGCGTGGGTGAGTGAGACTCAGTGGCGCACGCACCGGCTGGAACTTGACGACCAGACCCTGCGCGAGTGGGATGCGACGGTCCTGGCCAGCGACCCCGACGGCATCGTCCTGGATACCTCGGCGTACTACCCCGGCGGCGGGGGCCAGCCGCCGGACCACGGGGTACTGCTGTGGGGCGGGGTGCAGACCCGCATCGTCGGCGCCCGCAAGGGCGACGACCTCTACCTGATCCCGGCCGAGGGCGACCCGCTGCCGCCCGCCGGCACCGCCGTGCGCGGCGCGCTCGACGACGACCGGCGGACCGCCCTGATGCGCACCCACTCCGGCCTGCACGTGCTGTGCGGCGTGGTCTTCCGTGACTTCGGCGCCCTGGTCACCGGCGGGAACATGGAGCCGCTCGCCGCACGGATGGACTTCAACCTGCCCGAGGTGCCGCCCGGCTTCCGCGAGGCGGTCGAGGCCGCCTGCAACACCGAGGTGGCCGCCGGGCGGCGCATCGACGTGCGGGTCCTGCCCAGGGACGAGGCGTTCGCCATCCCGGACATCATCCGGACCGCCACCAACCTGGTCCCGCCCGAGGTCAAGGAGGTCCGGATCATCGACATCGTGGGCCTGGACCAGCAGGCCGACGGCGGCACGCACGTGGCCACGACCAGCCAGATCGGCCGGATCGAGGTCGTCAAGATCGAGAACAAGGGCAAAGGCTTCCGCCGGCTCCGCATCCGCGTCTCCGACTAGCCGCCGGCGCACGCAGGCCACCGGCTCAGCATGCTTTGCTGACCTGCTCACCTTCGAGGTCAAACCGGTCATCACGTCGGCCGAGGCCGCCGCGCGTGCCGATATCGGGTGAATACGGACGCGAGCGGGCCGCTGACCCCGGCGCGTTCAGAGCGAAAAGAGCAGGAGCGTCACCGGGACGGCCACCAGCAGGGCGGCGGCCGCGCAGATCAGCGCCTGGACGGGCAGCGGCAGGCGGGCCTGCGGGGTCAGCAGGCGGGTGACCCGGGCGACCACCTCGGTGTCCGCGGCCGGCCGCCGCCAGCGCGCCGGACGGGCGCCTGACCGGCGCCGGACGCGCCGACCCGCAGCAGCGCGGTGGCGAGTTCCCTGGCCGGGCGCTGCCGCAGCGCCTGGTCGTCGGCGAGCATCTCGACCAGCAGCGCGACGGTGGCGTGCGCCCGGCGCACCAGCCGGGACCGGGGGAAGGCGCGGCCCAGCGCGCAGAACGGCAGCAGCACCAGGTCGTGGCGGGCGCGCAGGTGGGCCCGCTCGTGGGCCAGGACCGCGGCCAGTTCGGCCTGGTCCAGCAGGTCGAGGGTGCCCGCGCTGATCACGATCTGGGAGCGCAGGCCGGGGACGCAGTAGGCGGCCGCCGCCGGGTGGTCCACCACCAGGGCCCCCGGGCACCTTGGGATCGCCGTGGGCGAGCAGGCTGAGCAGGTCGCGGTGCCGCCGCCGGGCCACCAGCACCGCCGCGGACGGCGGCGAGCAGCACCCAGCACAGCAGGACGAGCAGGGCGGCGCTCGCGGCGAGGACGGCGAGCCGGGCCGCCGCGATCGAATGCCGGGCGCGCGGAAACCCAGGGCGGCGGAGTCGCGCAGCGCCCGGACGGCACCGGAGAGCGCACCACCGGCCACGCCGTACCGGCCGGGCACCGCGCCGAGCGCGGCCAGCGCCCCGACCGCGGCCAGGCCCCAGCTCAGGCCGAGCGCCTGCCACAGCACGATGGCCGCGCCGGGCGAGCGGTACGGCCAGCGCGCGGACGCCAGAACAGCCGCGCCGGGCCGTGCCCACGGCGACGGCGGCGAGAACCAACACGGGGGGAAACACTTGGGGTCAGTCCCGGGGGAGCTCTCCAAGCGATTCGAGTGCCCGGCGCAGCACGTCCGCTTCCGAATCGGAAACCCGCCGGGCGAAGCTCGCGAGCGCGGCGGACCTGTCGCCGGTCTGGTCCAGGGCGTGCAGCATCAATTCGGTGACGTAGGCCTCCCTGTTGGCCGCCGCCCGGTAGCGCCAGGCCCGGCCGTCACGCTGACGGCGGGCGAAGCCCTTCTTTGCGAGCCGGTCGAGAACCGTCATCACCGTAGTGTGCGCCAGGTCACGGTTGATAAGGCGGAGACCGACCTGGCGGACGGTCAACGGCTCTGTGCTGTCCCAGAGCACGTCCATGATGGCACGCTCAAGTTCGCCCAGCCTATTCACACAAGCAACTCTAACCTCCGTTCCGAAACAGGAGAAGACCGGCCCGGCCCGGGGCAAACGGGCAGCCCGATGCCGAGACCGGACATCGGGCCGGGCCCGCCGGGGTGGCCGGCGGAGCCGCACCTCCGGGCCCATGGCGATGCCCGTAGCCTGGTTCTCATGGCGCGAGGCACACCAGCGGCGGCCGTCCTGACCGCGGGCGGAGCAGCCGGGCTCATTTACTACCTGCTGGTCACCGGCAAGCTCACGGTTGATACCGGCTGGGGCCGCCGAGTCCGCCGCCTCGGCCCGTTCAGTGTCGAGGTCGCCGCTCCGGCCGGCACGGTTTTCGACGTGATCGCGGCCCCATACCTGGGCCGGACACCGCGGGCCATGGCAGGCAAACTGCGGGTGATCGAGCGGGGCGAAGGAATGGTTCTCGCCGAGCACTACACTCCCGTTCACGGCGGCCGGCTCACCGCTACCACGCTGGAGACGGTCACCTTCGACCGGCCGCACCGGGTCTGTTTCCGGCTGGTTCGCGGGCCCGTGCCGTACGTGGCCGAGGAGTTCACGCTCACCCAGCGCGACGGTTCCACCGCCCTGCAGTACTCCGGGGAACTGGGCACTGACTTCGGGGCCGCCGGGCAGCGGTGGGGCAGTCGGGTCGCGAAGGCCTGGGAGGCTGCGGTCCACGACTCCTTTGCCAGCATCCAGGCCGAAGCGGAACGCCGCGCCAGCCCCGATCACTGACGGCCACGCATCCCGCAAGCAGTCAGCTGATAGTTCATAGTAGAAACGTCATGAAGGTGACGCTGAAGCGCGGGGACATCACCGGCGAACGGGCCGACGCGATCGTCAACGCCGCGAACTCATCCCTGCTCGGTGGCGGGGGCGTGGACGGCGCGATCCACCGGCGCGGCGGCCCCGCGATCCTCGCCGAGTGCCAGGAGCTGCGCAGGTCCCGCTATCCACAAGGGCTGCCGGCGGGGCAGGCGGCCGCCACCACGGCCGGTGGTCTCGATGCCCGCTGGGTGATCCACACGGTCGGCCCGGTGTACTCGGCCCGCGACGACCGTTCCACGGTGCTGGCGTCCTGCTACGAGCAGTCGCTGCGGGTTGCCGACGAACTCGGTGCCCGGATCGTCGCGTTCCCCGCGGTGTCCGCGGGGATCTACGGCTGGCCCGCGGAAAGCGCCGCGCGGATCGCACTGACCGCGGTGACCCGGACGCCGAGCGGGCTGGAGGAGGCCCGTTTCGTCCTGTTCACCGAGGACATGCTGACCATCTTCCAGGTGGTACTCGACTCGCTTGGGCCGCAGTGACCGTGGCCCCGGAGCCGAATGTCGTCGTTGTCACAACCACGACAAAAGAATGTCGTCGTTGTGACAACGACCACAAACGCCGGAGGAGGGGCGGGGGGGCGGGCTGAGGGGGCGGTCAGTCGGAGACGCGGATCCGGAGCCGGCGGAAGCCCTTGCCCTTGTTCTCGATCTTGACGACCTCGATCCGGCCGATCTGGCTGGTCGTGGCGACGTGCGTGCCGCCGTCGGCCTGCTGGTCCAGGCCCACGATGTCGATGATCCGGACCTCCTTGACCTCAGCCGGGACGAGGTTGGTGGCGGTGCGGATGATGTCCGGGATGGCGAACGCCACGTCCCTGGGCAGGACCCGCACGTCGATGCGCCGCCCGGCGGCCACCTCGGTATTGCAGGCGGCTTCGACGGCCTCGCGGAAGCCGGGCGCCACCTCGGTCAGGTTGAAGTCCATCCGTGCGGCGAGCGGTTCCATGTTCCCGCCGGTCACCAGGGCGCCGAAGTCCCGGAACACCACACCGCAGAGCACGTGCAGCCCGGAATGGGTGCGCATCAGGGCGGTCCGCCGGTCGTCGTCGAGTGCGCCGCGCACCGCCGTGCCGGCCGGTGGCAGCGGGTCGCCCTCGCCCGGGATCAGGTAGAGGTCATCGCCCTTGCGGGCGCCCACGATGCGGGTCTGCACCCCGCCCCAGAGCAGTACCCCGTGGTCCGGGGGCTGCCCTCCGCCGCCGGGGTAGAACGCCGAGGAATCCAGCACGATGCCCTCGGGGTCGCTGGCCAGGACGGTCGAATCCCATTCGCGCAGGGTCTGGTCGTCCAGTTCCAGCCGGTGCGTGCGCCACTCAGTCTCACTCACCCAGGCAGCCTACTGCCGGGCGGGTACCAGGCGCGGCGGCGGTACCAGGGGCCGTACGGGCCGGAAGAACTGCTCCCGCCCTTGAAGTCCCTGACCTTCGGCCGGACGTCGGTGAGGTAGATCGCCGCGGCGACGAAGGCGACGATCGGGAAGAGGCTGATCAGGTTGGGCCCGCCCAGTGTGCTCGACCACAGGCCGATCACCGCGGCCACGCCGAGGATCACCAGCCAGATCGGCTTGGTCTGCTTGCTCGCGGCCACGAAGGCCGGAGCCGGGCGCCGGATCGCGTCCACGAAGGCCCATACCTCGACGCAGAGCGCCGCGACGGACAGCACCTCGAAGAACCAGTAGAGCGGGGTGAGCGCTCCCGCAGTGACGAACACGGGTTCAGATTATCCTTCTCCGGCCAGTGGCCGGGCCCGAGCGGGACATTCCCCGCCTGCGCGGGACCGGGCCCGGGCGGGGCTATCCCCGCCCGGGCCGGACCGCGCTGGGGGCTCGGCCGACCCGGCCACGGTCAGTGGCCGGTGCCGGCGGACGGGGCCTTGCCCCTGGCCTTGCCGTTCAGTGCGGCCTTGCCCGGCGCGGCAGCGGTGCTCTTGGGCCGAGTGCTCTTGGGCCGAGTGCTCTTGGCCTGGGCGGTGTGCGGCTGCCCGTTCAGGGCCTTCTTGCCATGCGCGGCCAGCGTGTCGTAGCCGCCGGCGGCCTTGGCGCGCGCCGTCTGCGCGACCTCGTTGGCGCGGGCCTGGGCCGTCTGCACGGCTTCGTTGGCGCGGGCCTGGGCCGTCTGCACGGCACTGGTCGCCCGGGCCTGGGCCGTCTGCACGGCGCTGGTCGCGTGGGTCTGTGCCGTCTGCACGGCGCTGGTCGCGTGGGTCTGTGCCGTCTGCGCGAACCCGGTCGCGCGGGACGGCAGCGAGGTCACCGGGTTCTCGGTACCCCACCGGACAAGCAGCCCGGGCAGGTCCTTGAGCGTCTGCGACGCGAGCACTCCAGCGCCGGCCACCGCGTGCACGGGCTTGCTGTCGGTGAGCTTGCGCATTTCGGTCATCACGTCGATGTTGCGGTACATCGCCTTCCACCTTTCCTGGCCACCCGCGGGCGGCCTTCTTTCGTGTGCCGGCGCACAGGCGCCGGACGTCCTTGTTCGTGATCCCCGTGTGTTTCCGGCTCCGGTGCCGGATCGGGCAGCGGCAGGCGCCGCGCCGGCTTGGCGTGTCAGCCCGGCGGCGTC
>CAVRXW010000018.1:0-63746 GCA_963725125.1 uncultured Actinomycetes bacterium | reverse complement strand
CCGGGTCATCCCCTGCCGATGAAGGGCATTGCCGTGGCGGTGATGGTCAGGAACTGCACGTTGGCGTCCAGGGGCAGGCCCGCCATGTAGAGCACCGCCGCGGCGACGTGCTGGGCGTCGAAGGTGGGCTCTGCGGCCAGCGAGCCGTCAGCCTGCGGCACGCCGCGGCTCATCTGCGCGGTCATGTCGGTGGCTGCGTTGCCGATGTCGATCTGCCCGCACGCTATGTCGAAGGCCCGGCCGTCGAGGGAGATGGACTTGGTCAGGCCGGTGATCGCGTGCTTGGTGGCGGTGTAGGCGACGCTATGCGGGCGGGGGCTGTGCGCGGATATCGAGCCGTTGTTGATGATCCGGCCGCCGCGGGGTGCCTGGGCCTTCATCAGCTGGACCGCGTGGTGGGCGCACAGGAAGGCGCCGGTGAGGTTGGTGTCCACGGCTTGCCGCCAGCCGGAGACGGAGATCTCGTCGACCGCCCCCGGCGGGCCGAACATGCCTGCGTTGTTGACCAGCAGGTCAACACGCTGCCAGCGCTGGCGCACGGCCTCGAACAGCCCGGCGACCGACTCGGGCTCGGTCACATCGGCAGGAACGGCCAGCCCGGCCCCGGCCGGCGCGGCGGCGGAGGCCAGCGTCTCCCGCAGCGCCTGCTCGCGCCGCCCGGCCACCGCGACCTGCCAGCCAGCCGCCAGCAGCGCCTGGGCGATGCACCGGCCAAGACCCGATCCTGCCCCGGTCACCACGGCCACGCCGGTCGTTGCCATTGTCGTCTCCGTTCCGCGTCAGTCCCGGGGCTCGGCGAGGTACATGCCGATGATGGAGCCGAAGTCGGGGTCCCGGGTCAGGCCCAGCCGTTCCGCCCGCTCAGCGCGGATCCGGGCGGGCCAGCTCCGCACGAGCCTGGCCACAGCCGGATCGGGAACCCAGTCGATCAGCGCGCTCGCCGCAGGCCCGGCCGCCCGCTCCAGCGCGGCCACCATGTCCGCGACCGTCACGGTGAGGGCGGGCAGGGTCACCGCGCTGCGGCCGCCCCAGGACTCCCCGGATGAAGTCGCGGCGCAGAGCAGTCCTTCGATGGCCCGCGCCGGCGAGATAAGAGCCACCTCGGTCGCCGCCCCGACCGGGCAGGCGGCGCGCTCGCCGGCGAGGGGCTCGCGGATGATGCCTGACAGGAAGCCCGACGCGGCCCCGTTGGGCCGGCCTGGCCGCACACTGACCGTCGGCAGGCGGACCGCCCGCCCGCGCAGGAATCCCTTGCGCGTGTAGTCGGCCAGCAACTGCTCTCCGATCACCTTCTGCGCGCCGTAGCTGCCCTGCGGGTTCGGCAGGGTCTGATCGTCCACGACCGCCGGGAGCGGATGCTCACCGGAGTCTCCGAAGACGGCCAGGGAACTCGCGAACACCACCACAGGATTCGTCCCGGCCGCGCGGCAGGACGCGAGCAACGACTCGGTGGCGCGCAGGTTCGCCCGCATGCCGAGGTCGAAGTCCTCTTCGCATTCCCTGCTGACCGCGGCCGCGAGATGGAAGATCACCTCCGCCCCGGCCAGCGCGTCCCGCCCGCCGCCCGCGGGGCCCAGCAGTTCGCCGAGGTCACCCCGGATGGCGGCCACCCGCTCGTCGGCGGCCAGCGCAACGGGCGGCGGCGACTGGTCCAGGAGGGTTATCCGGGACAGCGGCCACGCCGCGCCGCCGGCCACTGTTATCGATCCTGCCGCCAGCAGTTCCCGGGCCAGGCGTGACCCCAGGAAGCCGGCCCCGCCGGTGATCACCACGTTTGCCACGGCACCTCCCGCCCCCTGCCCGCCCTGGGAGGTCAAACAGTGATCGTACGTGCCGTCGCCTGAACGGGCTCCGCCGCGTCACCGGGCCCGGGAGTTCAGGCGTGACAACGGATGCTATTGGTGCTTGAGTGGTGACTGATTGTGAGGTGGCCCTCACTGCCACCTCCGCGGAGCTGGTACGGGGGCCTGAGCCGTGGTTGTCGTGCACAACTTTTCCTATGGATTGCTCACTCCTGTCCTGGCTTATGCCATGTCGTGCCTGGGCTGCTTCCTCGGCCTGCGCTGCACCACGCGTGCACGGGAGGTGCAAGGTCCCGCTCGCGTCCGCTGGCTGCTGCTGGCGGCGGTGACCATCGGGGTGGCCGGGGTCTGGGGCATGCATTTCATCGCCATGCTGGGGTTCACCGTCCCGGGCCAGACCATCCGGTACAGCGTCACGGTCACGATCCTGAGCATGGTGATCGCGGTCGTGGTGGTGAGCGTCGGCCTGCTCATCGTCGGGCTGGGCGGTGACCGGCTGGGCCCGCTGCTGACCGGTGGCCTGATCGTCGGGCTCGGCGTGTCGGCCATGCATTACATCGGCATGGCGGCGATGCGCATGCCGGACACGATGCATTACAACAACTGGCTGGTGCTCCTCTCAGTGATCATCGGGGTGGTCACCGGGACCGTCGCGCTCTGGGCCGCGCTGCGGCTGGACACGGTGTGGTCAGCCTTTGCCGCCTGCCTCATCATGGGTGTGGCCATCAGCGGTATGCACTACACGGGCATCGCGGCCATGCACCTGGACCCGGCCGCGGCGGGCAGCGGCATGACCGCGGTGCCGCGCGGTGCCAGCGCAGCGTCCTTCCTGGTGCCGCTCATCATCGGCATCAGCATCCTGACGATGGTCATGACCGCGGCCATCTCGCTGTCGCCGACCGAGGTGGAACTCCGCAGGGAGAGCAACCTCATAGAGCATCTGAACAACGCTTTCGGCAAGAGGGGCGGGCTGAAGCGGTCGGCGTCGCTCATCGCCATAGCGGGCGCGGCGGCCCTCGCCGCGATCGGGGTCTCGACCTGGCGGTCCGACGTGGCCCTCTCCAGGGCCCAGGTGGCACTCGGTGCCCGCACGGACGTGGCCGGCACGGCCGCGCTTACCGCCGCCTTCTGGCATGAGCGCCAGGTCATGAGCATCTACATCGCCGCCCCGGGCCCGGCGGCGCTGCAGACCGTGATCACCCAGCATGATGAGTTCCAGCGGCTGGCCGCACGCCCCGGCCGGGCCCGCCAGGGTGCGCAGGCGCAATCCCTGGCCCGGGCCGTGGCGGCGAATGCGCACTACTTCTCCGTCTTCAGGCAGGTCAGCGGCGCTGCGGGCACGACCGCCGCAGGCGAGCGCGGCGCGGCCGGACAGCTGGAGGCGGCGGCGGCCAGGGTCGTGCCGCCCCTGGGCACGCTCGGCCGTCTGGTCACGCTCCGGGCGGCGGCCGCACAGGCAGGCGCCGCCGCCGCGGCTGGCCAGGCTCGCTGGCTCGGGATCGCCACCTTCCTGTTCGTCATCGCGGTCGGCAACCTGCTCGGTTCCTTCGTGCTCCGCATGCTCGGCCGCGCCTCCCGGCGTACGCGCCAGCTCATGTCCGTCCTCGCGCGGCTGGGCGACCGGGACAGGCTGCTGGCCCAGCTCCGGTCGACGTCGGCGGTGCTCGGCGGTGTCGCGGGTGAGCTGCGTTCTGCCGCCCAAAAGGCGGCCAGCGTGGGCAGCCGGCAGTCCACAGCGGTGGCGGAGACCTCGGCGACGATCGAGGAACTGGCGGCCACCGCCGGTGCGATCGCGGAGAACGTGCGAGCGGTGGCCGAGGTAGCCCATCGGGCCGGGGACACCATGCGTGACATGCAGCAGAAGGTCGAGGCGATCGCCGAGCGGGCCCTGTCGCTCGGCGAGCGAGCGCAGAAGATCGACGAGATCCTGCAGATGATCAACGACATCGCGGGGCAGACGAACCTGCTCGCACTGAATGCCGCGATCGAGGCAGCCCGGGCTGGTGATGCGGGCAAGGGCTTCGCCGTGGTCGCGGCCGAGGTACGCAAGCTCGCCGAGCGCTCGGTCCAGTCGACCGAATCGATCAGCGTGATCATCACCGGCGTTCAGGATGAGACGAACGCGACGATCATGGCGACCGAGCAGGGCACCCGGCAGGCCCGTGAGGTGGGCGAGCTGATGGTGTCCACGGCGATGATGCTGGAGGACTCGATTCAGGCGACCCGCCAGCAGAAGTCGGCTGCCGACCAGGTGGACGGCGCCATCCAGCAGATCCGCGACGGGGCGGACCAGCTAGCCGCGGAGCAGACGCGCTGGCACGACACCGCGGAGCGGCTGGACACCCTGGTCAGTGAGCTCGACGGCGCGCTTCGCGGCGACCGCGAGGCCCGTCCTCAGCCGGGTCTGGCCGCGAAGGAGGCAGCGCCTGCGCTGGTCCGCCAGCTCAGCGGCTAGGTTTGCCGCTTCGAAGGCGCCGGGCCAGCGGCCCGCCCCGGCCAGCGCAGGTAAATGTAATCACGCAACTGCTCTCCGGAATTATGCCGGGCCTGAAGGTTATGTGGATCTTCAGGCCCGGCATAATGCCTGATCATGAATTGCTAGGCGAAAATCCAGAACGGGCCAGCAGTCAATAGGAAGACGGTTACAATACGAAGCCTTAAATAAGACTTCTTCCCGCATTCATTGAGTCGTCAAGCAGACGGGCCCGGTATTGATGATTCTGGGAACTGCCGGAGATCCAGGGAGGGTGAGTCCATGAGGTGGCGCGCTGTCATGATGACCGCCGCGGCCGTGCTCGGCGCGGCCGTCCTGGCGGGTGCCGGCGCCGCGGCCGGGGCCAGCGCGCATGCCACGGTCAGCGCGGCCGCGCAAGGCGGCACGTGGGGAACGGCGGCGGAGATCCCCGGCAGCAACCGTCTCAACCACGGCGGGCAAGCCACGATCGGCACCGTGTCGTGTGCCAGTTCGACCAACTGTGGCGCCGGCGGGTCCTACACCTCCGGCTTCAGCAGCACCGCCCCGATCCTCCAGGCCTTCGTCGTCAACAAGACCGCGAACATCTGGCGCAGAGCGGAAGAGGTGCCCGGCACCGCGGCCCTCAACACCGGGGGGAACGCGAAGATCAATGCGGTGTCGTGCCCGGGCCCGGGCGACTGCACCGCCGGCGGGTACTACACCGACTCCGCCGACCACCAGCAGGCGCTCGTCGTCACCGAAACCGGCGGGACCTGGGGCACCGCGCAGGAAGCTCCCGGGTCCGCCGCGCTCAATGCCGGCAGCCCTGGCGCGGTGATCCTGTCGGTGTGGTGCAGCGCGGCCGGGGACTGCAGCGCCGGGGGGTACTACAGCGACTCCGCCGACCACGAGCAGGCGCTCGTCGTCACCGAAACCGGCGGGACCTGGGGCACCGCGCAGGAGGTGCCCGGCATCGGGGCCCTCAATGCGGGTGGGTCCGCGAGGATTCTGTCGGTGTCGTGCAGCGCGGCCGGGGACTGCAGCGCCGGCGGGCAGTACGCATCCAAAACCGTCGATGGCATCGCCACGGTTCAGGCCTTCGTGGTCAACGAGACCGGCGGCACCTGGGGCACGGCGCAGGAGGTCCCGGGCACCGCGGCCCTCAACGGCGGCGGGTATGCCACGGTCAACTCGGTGTCGTGTACCTCGGCGGGCAACTGCACCGCCGGCGGCTCGTACACCACCAGCACGCCGGTCACCCAGGCGTTCATCGCCGACGAGACCAGCGGAACCTGGGGGAAGGCGCGCGCGGTGCCTGGCAGCGCGGCGCTCAACAAGCGCGGGCTCGCCCAGATCAACTCCGTGTCGTGCACCTCGGCGGGCAACTGCGCCGCCGGCGGGTTCTACCTGGATACCTCCTTCAACACCCAGGCGTTCGTGGTCAGCGAGTCGGGCGGAACCTGGGGCACCGCCGAGGAGATCCCCGGCACCGCGGCCCTGGACAAGGGCAGCCCGGGGGCCATGGCCGTCGCGGTGTCCTGCGGCGCGCCCGGCGACTGCAGCGTGACCGGGTCCTACACCGACGGCTCCGGCCTGCAGCAGGCCTTCGTGGCCGACCAGTCGTCCGGTAGCTGGGGCAGTGCGGAGGAGGTCCCCGGCACCGCGGCCCTCAACGGCGGCGGGCAGGCCGTCGCCCAGTCGGTGTCGTGCGCCCCGGCCGGGCTGTGCAATGCCGTCGGCACGTACCAGAACGTCAAGCTCAACACCCAGGTGTTCGCCGTGAGCCAGAGCTAGGGCAATTGGAGCAGCCGTGACGATCCGGAAGGGGAAGCCATTGCAAGGCCCATCCCGGCGCGAATTCCTCGGCGGCGCGGCAGGCATCGCCGCCGTAACCGCCCTGCCAGCGTCACTGACCGTCCCGTCGGGGCGCACGAGCCGGCCCGCACGGCGCAGCGCCGCCACCACACCCGTTGTCGGCGCCACCGTGGACCTGGCCAGTTACCACACCAAGAACTATCTCGACGCCGCGAACATCTTCGACGGCTTCGTCGGGCTGCCGCTGGCCACGACGATCCAGAAGGTCTACATGGGGCACGGCGAGTTCCCGCCGCACCCGCCGCTGAAGATGACCCAGCTAGCCAAGGCCGGCTGTGAGTTCCTGGTTTCCATCGAGCCGTCGAAGACCATGACGTCAGCCGAGCAGGCCCTGCTTGCCAAGTGGCTGACCATGATGAACAGCTCCGGCATCCCCTACCGGGTGGTGCTCTACTCGGAAAGCAACGACAAGGCGTTCAAGACCGCGCCCGAATGGTTCGCGTACTGGAGTTACTACGCGCCGGTCGTCAAGGACGCGGGCGCGACCCTGGCCTATGACTGCGGCATGGGCTTCAAGGCACTGCCGCGCGCGGCGGCCTATTTCCCGTCCAATCCCAGCCCCGACGAGCTGTGGATGGATTTCTATGCCACCTCGTTCCGCGGCGGGTCGCGCCTCGACACGCTCATCGGGCTGGCCGACGCCGCTGGCATACCCGCTGGCATCGCCGAGTGGGACTGGTCGGCGGGCGACCTCATCTTCACCCCGATGACGCTGCCCTGGTGGAACGCCTACTGCGACTACATCGTCACCCTGGCCACGGCCGGCAAGCTTCCGCTCGGCGCGATCTTCTTCAACGCCGTGGCCAAGGGCGGCACGGCGGACGTCATCGCCAGTGCCAGCGATCCGCGGATCCCGGGGATTCACCGCGTGACCCAGGCCTTCTAACCGCCGCAGCCCCCGGACTAACCGCCGCAGCCCCGGAAAGCGATAATCGCGCATTCTCCCCTACCCCGGCCCTGGAGCCTGCAGGATGGCGGTGGAGTCACGGTCCCGGCGGCGAAAGGGGCGCCTTCGTGCCGACCATCGATGTGGACAGGCTCGCCATCCGCGAGCTCGTGGAGAACTGGGCGCTGTGGCGTGACGCCGGGGACTGGGAACGGTTCGCCACGGTGTGGCATCCCACCCAGGGCTGGATGAGCGCCACCTGGTTCCAGGGTCCCGCGCCGGACTTCATCGCGGCCAGCCGGCATGGGTTCGACACGGGCGTCAGCATCCTGCACTTCCTGGGCGGTCACACGTCCGACGTTGCCGGCGACCGGGCGATCGCGCAGACCAAGATGACCATCAGCCAGCGGGCTGAGATCGACGGCGTCGCGGTCGACGTCGTGTGCACGGGCCGCTTCTACGACTTCTGCGCCCGGCACGAGGGGCAGTGGAAGATCGTTCGCCGCCAGCCCATCTATGAGAAGGACCGCCTCGACGTCGTGGACCCGGCGGCCGTCCTCAGCCTCGATCCCGAGTTGCTCGCCCGGTTCCCGGTCGGCTACCGGCACCTGGGCTACCTCCAGGCCAAGGCCGGGTTCACGGTGAAAACCGGGCTGCCAGGGCTGACCGGCGAGGCGGTCCAGCGGCTCTACGGCGAGGGCGCGCGGTGGCTCGATGGCTCCCCGTCTCCCGGGGAGCCGCGCTGACCCGCTGCTACCGGGCCGGGCCGCCGGCGCCGAGGTCGTCGGAGCGTCCCGCCGCCAGCCGCGGCCATTGGGCGCTGGGGCGCCCGTTGCTGCGGAACTGCTCGCCGCTGGTCTTGAAGGGCTGCGGCCAGCCGGGCGGAGACTGCTCCCAGACCTCCTGCCGGCCGTACACCGTCATGTCGAGCAGCCCGTAGCTGGGTGCGGAGACCTCCGTGCCGCGGCCGGTGGTCCAGTAGGTCTCGAAGACCTGGCCGCCCTCGCGCAGATAGCACACCGTCATGCCGAACCAGCGCCCGGCGAGCAGCGCGCCGGCGGAGTCCCGCGCGGAGTACCAGGGCATGTCCCAGCCCATGAAGTCGTGGTAGGCGATGCTCTCGGCGTACGGGCCCTCGCAGAAGGTGGCGTAGGTGACGTCCCGTGAGTGCAGGTAGGACAGCTCGCGGACCTGGCCGTTGAAGAACGTGCAGCCCTCGCACTGGGCCTCGGCCGGGCTGGCCGGGGTGCCACATGAAGTAGTAGACGATGAGCTGGCGGCGGCCCTCGAAGACATCCAGCAGCGGGACCGGGCCGTGTTCGCCGGCCAGCGGGATCGCCGGGTCCACTTCGACCATGGGCAGCCGCCGCCGGGCGGCCGCGATCGCGTCCCCCTCGCGGGTATGGGCCTTCTCCCGGACCCGCAGGTCGTCCAGTTGCGCCTGCCACGTGGCACGGTCCACCGCCGCGGGCAGCGCCGGGCGGCCGGCTGCCGTCCCTGTGTTCCCCGGCCTATCCGTCATGATCGCCTCCGGGTACCGCGTTCCGATGTCGTCCAGTCAACAGGTCAGACGACGATCAGCCGGCAAATTCATCGGTGGATACCTAAGCGGCTGCGCCCGCGCAGGCAGAGGAAGTGAGTAATGGTTACTCATGTCCTCATGCCAGGCGGCACGCACGATAGCGGCATGGGACTTTTGAGCAAGATCACTGGCGGACCCGACAAGAAGCTCCTGGAGTCAGGCCTTCTCGGCCGCGGCATCATCACCGGCGTACAGCTGACCGGTACCACGTTGCAAACCGGCAACGGCCTGGTCCAGCGCATCTGCCTGTTCACCGTGGAGGTTTCCCTCGACGGCCGGGCTCCCTACACCGCTACCTGCAAGCAGCGCATCCCCGAGATCCAAATCGCGCAGATCCAGCCGGGCGCCACGACGGTGGCAATCCGGGCCAGCCAGGCCGACGTGACCCAGATCGCGCTGGACTTCAGCATCGAGCCGCCCGTGGTGACCACCCCCGGCGGCGCGGGAAACCATTCCGCCGCCGAGATCCTGGCCACCGGGCAGCCCGGCCGTGCGGTGATCGTCGAATTCCAGCCGCTCGGCAAGCGCAACCCCGCGGGTGTGGACCTCTACGCCTACCAGCTGACCGTGATGCCGGAAGGCAGCGACCCGTACCAGATCCAGGTGGGGAACCCGACACCGCCCGCGGCCCTGCCATTCCTGTTCGCCGGCTCCCGGGTACCGGTGAAGATCGGGACCATACCCAATGCCGTGGCCATCGACTGGGCGGCGGCGGCGGCCGAAGACCACCGATAGGGACCACCACCGGCCCTATGGATGTGCCCCGGCGCGCTGACGTAGTTTGCCCTGTGTAAGGCCAGGCGAGCGTGAGGGGCAGACGTGGACTTCGAGATCCCGGCCGATCTGGCCGCCTACCTCGCAGAACTCGACGAGTTCATCGACCGGGAGATCCGCCCGCTGGAGCGGCAGGACGACAACATCCGGTTCTTCGATCACCGGCGCGAGGACGCCCGCACGGACTGGGACCGCGGCGGCCTGCCCAGCCGGGACTGGGAGGCGCTGCTGGCCGAGGTGGTGCGCCTGGCCGATGCCGCCGGGCATTACCGGTACGCCTTTCCCGCCGAATACGGGGGCCGGGACGGCACGAACCTGGGCATGGCGGTGATCCGCGAGCACCTGGCCAGCAAGGGTCTTGGCCTGCATTGCGACCTGCAGAACGAGCACATGATCGTCGGCAACAACGTCGGCCTGCTGCTGATGCTCCACTACGGGACGCCGGAGCAGCGGGCGGAGTGGACCGAGGAACTGGCGGCGGGCCGGAAGGGGCTTCGCGTTCGGGATCACCGAGCCCGCACACGGCTCGGACGCCACGTTCATGGAGACCACCGCCCGGCGGGTGAGCAGGGACGGGCAGGGAGGTGGGAGCCGCTGGGTGATCAACGGGGAGAAGACCTGGAACACCGGCGTGCACGCCGCCTCGCACGACCTCATCTTCGCCCGCACCAGCGGCAGCCCCGGCGACGCGGAGCGGGATCACCGCGTTCCTCGTTCCGGTGGACTCCCCCGGTTTCACCGTCGAGGAGTATCTCTGGACGTTCAACATGCCGACCGATCACGCCCGCATCACCCTGCGGGACGTCCGCGTACCGGACAGCGCGGTCTTCGGCGGCGAGGGGCGCGGGCTGCAGGTGGTGCAGCATTTCTTCAACGAGAACCGGATCCGGCAGGCCGCGTCCAGCCTCGGGGCCGCCCAGTACTGCGTCAACGAGTCGGTCGCCTACGCCAGGCAGCGCAGGCCGTTCGGCAAGCCGCTGGCCGCCAACCAGGCGATCCAGTTCCCGCTGGTGGAACTGCAGACGCAGTGCGAGATGCTGCGCGCGCTGATCCACAAGACCGCCTGGCTGATGGACACCCAGGGCCCCTTCTCCGCCTCCGACAAGGTGTCCATGTGCAACTACTGGGCGAACCGGCTGTGCTGCGAGGCCGCGGACCGGGCGATGCAGGTGCACGGCGGGCTGGGCTACTCCAGGCACAAGCCGTTCGAGCACATCTACCGCCACCATCGCCGCTACCGGATCACCGAGGGCACCGAGGAGATCCAGATGCGCCGGGTGGCCGGGTACATGTTCGGTTACATGCACCAGCGTGCGCCCAAGGGCGTGACCGCGGACTGATGGACGAACACGACCTTGCCACCGCGCTGGGCGACGTCCTCGGCGCGGTCACCATCGAGGGCCTGACCCGGCTGTCCGGCGGCGCCTCCCGGGAGACCTGGTCCTTCGACGCGGTGGGCCCCGGCGGATCGCGCACGGAACTGGTGCTGCGCCGCGACCCGCCGGGGCGTCCCGGCGAGCCGGGAGCGATGAGCCGGGAAGCCCGCGTCATCGCGGCGGCCAGGGCGGCCGGGCTCGCCGTGCCCGAGGTGCTGATCAGCACCGACGAGCCCGATCTGTGGGGCACGGCCGGCCTGGTCATGCGCCGCGTCGCGGGCGAGACGATCGCCCGCCGCATCCTGCGCGACGGCGCCTACCGCCGGGCCCGGCAGGTGCTGGTGCGCCAGGTCGGGCGAGTTCGCCGCCGGCCTGCACGCGCTTGCCGTCCCCGGCGATCTGCCCGCACCGGATCCGCTGGCCGGCCTGCGCGCCGCAGCTCGCCGGCTTCGAGCAGGTCAGCCCGGTGTTCGAGCCTGGCCCTGAGCACGCTGGAGGCTGACCGGCCGCCCGCCCGCGAACCGGTGATCGTCCACGGCGACCTGCGGCTCGGCAACCTGATCGTCGGCCCGGACGGTCTGCGCGCCGTCATCGACTGGGAACTCGTCCACGCGGGCAACCCGGCCGAGGATCTCGGCTGGTTCTGCGTCAAGGCGTGGCGCTTCGGCGTCGGCGCGCCCGCCGCCGGGCTGGGCAGCCGGGAAGAACTGCTGGCCGCCTACCGGGCCGCGGGCGGCGCCGACATCACCCCTGGACGAACTGCGCTGGTGGGAGATATTCGGCACGCTGCGCTGGGGGGTCATCTGCATGGAGCAGGCCCAGGTGCACCTGTCCGGCGCGCACCGGTCCGTCGAGCTGGCCGCGGTCGGGCGGCGGGTCTGCGAGCAGGAATGGGACCTGCTGCTCCTGCTCGCGCCGGAGGCCGCGGCGCGAGGCCGCGGCCCGCCGTCCCCGCGTCACGGGCGCCGCGCAACCGGCCCCGGCCCCGCACGGGCGGCCCACGGCGAGCGAACTGCTGGAGGCCGTCCGTGAGTTCCTCACCGGCCAGGTCATGCCTGCGTCCACGGGCCAGCTCGCCTTCCACGCCCGGGTCGCCGCCAACGCCCTGGGCATCGTGGCCCGCGAACTCGAACTCGGCGCGATCCCCACGGAAACCGGCCTTGCCGGCCAGGTCGCCGCCCGGCTCGCCGTCGCCAACCCGGGGTACTTCGACCCGGCCCCGCCGCCATGAACCGGGCGCGCTCCGCGGCCCGGGGCCCGGCGGGGACCCTTGCCCGCCGGGCACGGCGCTGGCGCGCCGGGAGGCTCAGGGCTGGCTTACGTACCGGACCGGGACGGTGGCTGACCGGGACGGCGGGACGACCGGGATCGGGCTGAACCAGACCGTGGCCGTTCCGGAGCAGGGCAGCGTGAGTGAGGTGGGCAGCGGCTGGGGCTTGTCGTAGCGGGTAAACGTGGGGGTCGTGGCGGCGAGGCGGCCCGCACCCGGTGGCGGGGCGGCGAAGAACACCCCGATCCTGGAGTCCTTGCCGGTGTAGCCGAGCGAGCCGGGCCCGGGCGGGAACAGCTGGTGGACCGCCAGGGTCTGGCCGGGCAGCGGGTGGCCGGTCGTCCCGGTGGCGGAGCAGGCGATCTTGATGGTGATCGGGGTCGTGGTGTTGCCGGCCTTGCCGTTGATGACCCCGGTGAAGTACTGCTTCGGCGCCACCCGGCTCGCCTGGGCCGGGCCCGCCTGGAACCCCACGGCCACGACGGCCGCGATGGCCAGGCCCAGCATTCCTGATGATCGACGCAGGCTCAACATGCTCGCCATCTCCCTCCGGTACGGGTGCTCGCTATTTTTCCGCGGCTGGCTCGCCTGTCAACGCCCGGCGGGCCAACTCGTGGCGTGCATCCGCCTTCATCCGGCACCTGCGCCGGCTTGCCGGGTGATGGCCCGGGCGGGCCCGGTGGCCGGTTCCTGGCGGTAGCGGCGGGGCAGGCGGACGGTGATGTCGAGGCCGCCGGTGGGGACGGCGGTGGCGTGCACGGTTCCGCTGTGGACCGTGGCGATGGACGACACCAGGGCGAGGCCGAGACCGAAGCCGTCGTGGCGGGTGCGGTCGTCGAGCCGGGTGAACGGCAGGAACAGGCGTTCGACCATGTCGGCGGGGACCACCGCGCCGGTGTTGACCACGCGCAGGACGGATGTCGCGTCGTGGGCGGTCGTCGAGATCGCGACGGTGCCGCCCGCGATGTTGTAGCGCTCGGCGTTGTCGAGCAGGTTGGCGACGAGCCGTTCGAGCAGCACTCCGTCGCCGGTCACCGGGGCTTCGCCGAGCGTGGCGGTCGTCGTGATGCCGTTGGCGGCACGTCCCTCGAGTGCGTCCTCGGCGACGGCGGCGAGATCCAGCGGGTCGGTGAGGGCACGCGCCTGATCGTTGCGCGCGAGTACCAGCAGTACCTCGATGAGCCGCTCGGAGTGATCGACGGCCTGGCGGACATCGGCGGCCATCGACACCAGCTCCTCGCGCGTCGGCTCCGGCTTGGCGAGGACGACGTCCATCGTGGTGCGCATGACGGTCAGCGGCGTGCGAAGCTCATGGCTTGCGTTGGCGATGAACTGCCGCTGGCTGGTGAACGCGCGGTCGAGCCGTTCGAGCATCGTGTCGAAGGTGTCGGCGAGCTCACGCAGCTCGTCGCGCGGGCCCTGCAGGGCGATGCGCTGGGACAGGTCCTGCTCACTTGCCGCGCGGGCAGCCGCGGTGAGCCGGTGCACCGGCCGCAGGATGCGCCCGGCGACGATCCAGCCCGCGACCGCGGCGAGCAGCGTGGCGCCGGCCAGGCCGAGCAGCGAGTAGGTCAGCAGGTGGGTGAGCGTCGTGCTGCGCTGGGCCGAGGCGCCGGCCTGGACACCGTTGGCATACAGCCGGGCGCACTGGTTCAGGGCGCCGGGGCCACCCCCGGTCTGCGCCGCCACGACGCACTTCCCGATCGCTGGCTGGATCGACCGCGGGATCGTGGTGGCCGTCGTGCTGTGCAGGGTGTGCGCGACCAGCAGGTAGGTGATCAATACCAGCGCGGCCCCGCCCAGCGTGAACAGCGACGTGTAGAGCAGCGTCAGCCGCGACCGGGCGCTGAGCAGCCTGCTCACAGCCGGTAGCCGACGCCGGCGACGGTCTCGATCAGCGGCGGGTCGCCGAGTTTGCGCCGCAACCGCCCGACGGTCACCGCGACCGTGTTGCTGAACGGGTCGGCGTGTGCGTCCCACACGTGTTCGAGCAGTTCCTCGGCGCTGACCGCAGCGCCGTCCGCGCCGGCCAGGCACTCCAGCACGCCGAACTCCTTGCGGGTCAGGGTCAGCGGGAGGCCGGCGCGGCTGGCGCGGTGCCGCGCGCGATCGACCACCAGGTCGCCCCGCTGCACGACCGCGGGCGAGCCGGGCCCGCGCCGTCCCAGGGCGCGGATGCGCGCGATCAGCTCGCCGAAGGCGAACGGCTTGCCGAGGTAGTCGTCCGCGCCCAGCTCCAGCCCGTCGACCCGGTCCTCGACGTCCGCGGCCGCGGTGAGCATCAGGATGCGGCTGGGCGAGCCGTCGCGCACCAGCCGGCGGCAGACCCGGTCGCCGTGCACGGCCGGCAGGTCGCGGTCGAGGACGACCACGTCGTAGCCGGTGCTGGTCGTGCTCTCCAGGGCGGCCGCGCCGTCGTAGACCACGTCGACGGCGAAGCCGGCGTCGCGCAGGCCCTCGCCGATCCGGTTGGCCAGCGCGACGTGATCCTCCACGACCAGCACCCGCACCTGCACATTGTGCGCCTGCCCCGATGACATCCGCCTAACAATCGCTGTTCGGCTCCTGTCATCGGCTACGCGCGAGAGTGGACAGGCGCGGCGCCGCGGACCACCTCGAACGGAGCAGCCCGCAGCTAGCCCGGCGATCGCAACCCCGCGAGGAGGGCATGATGAACGACAGCACCCGCGTCATGCGCGGGCCACGGCGGGCACGGCCGCCCACAGCGCGGACCGCGGCCGCCATCATCGCCACCGCCGCCCTGGCCCTGCCGGCGGCGGCATGCAGCGGCAGCCCATCACCGCCGGTTCCGGCGGCTCACCGACCGCGGGAGGGTCAGCGAACTCCCCGTCAGCGGTCGCCTTCTCCCACTGCATGCGCTCCCACGGGGTGCCGGACTACCCCGACCCGGCCAGCAACGGAGAGCTCCCGAAGACCAGCCCGCAGCAACTCGGGGTCAGCAGTTCCCGGTTCCAGGCGGCCCAGAGAGCCTGCCAGCACCTGCTCCCCAGCACCGAGTCGATCCAGCAGCAAACCCAGCAATGCATGCTGACCGGCGACTGTCCACCGGCCCTGGTGCGGCAGATACTGACCGCCGAGCTGAGGTTCGCCCGGTGCATGCGCTCCCACGGGGTGCCGAACTGGCCCGACCCCACCATCGATTCCGAGGGGCGCCCTGTTTTCAATGTCAGTGCACACGGCCTTGACCCGCATCATTCGCCGCAGGTCAATACCCGGGTCGGCGAATGCGAGCGCCTGACAGGAAACCCGCCCGTGCCGCTGGGGTGAGGTTTGCGAGCGAGCCGGACGGTGCCGGGCGGCCGGCCAGGCCGGGCCGGGCCGGCTCGATCACCGGCAAGACGGCCCGGATGGAGCACAATGGCAGTTGGCCGGCACGGACGCCGCGCACACCGCTACAAACTGCGGAGGTCACAGTGAGCATCATGGGTACCCGGGTCGCGCGGACCGAAGACCCGAAGTTGCTGACCATCGGCGGGGCATATGTCGATGACCTCCGGCTGCCCGAGCTGACCGGAGCGGCACGGGTCACGTTCGTGCGCAGCCCGCTCGGGCATGCGCGGATCACCGGCATCGACGCCTCGGCGGCGCTGGCGGCGCCGGGCGTGGTCGCCGTGCTGACGGTCGCCGACATCGACGACCTGCCCCCGCCGCCACCGCCGCCGGACGGGCCGCCCGCCGAGACCGTCCCCATGCCGCTCGGCGGGGTGTGGCAGGAGCCGCTGCTGGCGGTGGACCGGGTGCGCTTCGCGGGCGAGCCGGTGGCCATGGTGATCACCGACGATGCCTACGGCGGCGAGGACGCGGCCGAACTGGTCAGCGTGGACTACGAGCCGCTGCCCGCGGTCGTGGGAGCCGAGGCGGCGCTGGCCGGCGAGTCACTGCTGTTCCCCGACGCCGGGTCCAACGTCGCCCTGACCGCGGCCTCGCCCGCCGACCCGGCGGCGTTCGGCGGCTGCGAGGTGGTGGTGGAGCGGACCATCGCCAACCAGCGGGTCGCGCCGGTGCCGATGGAGGGGCGTGCCGTCGCGGCCCGGTGGGCGGACGGCAGGCTGAGCGTCTGGGTGAGCACGCAGAACGCGCAGATCTCCCGGTTCATCCTGGCCGGCGCGTTCGGGCTTGACCCCGGCGCGATCCGGGTGGTCGCGCCGGACGTGGGCGGCGGGTTCGGCGCCAAGGTCGGCATAGACCGGGACGCACTGCTCGTTGCCTGGGCCGCCAAGCACACCGGCCGGGCGCTGCGCTGGGTGGAGACGCGCAGCGAGAACCTGGTCGGGATGACGCACGGGCGCGCCCAGCGGCAGACCGTCAAGATCGGCGGGACCAGGGACGGGCGCGTCCTGGCCTACCGCCTCGACATCGTCCAGGACACCGGGGCCTACCTGCGGATGACCGGCTTCCTTCCGTTCCTCACCAGCCTGATGGCGCTCGGCCCGTACGACATCGCCCATGTCGAGACCGCCTACCAGGTGGTGGTGACCAATGCCACGCCGATCTCCGCCTACCGCGGGGCCGGCCGCCCGGAGGCGACGGCCGCGATCGAGCGGGCCATGGACCTGTTCGCCGCCGAGATCGGGATGGACCCGGCCGAGGTGCGGCGCAGGAACCTCATCCCGGCCGACAAGTTCCCGTACCAGAGCCCGTGCGGGGCCCGGTATGACACCGGGGACTACATCGGGGCCCTGGACAAGGTGCTGGCCGGCGCCGGCTATGCCGAGCTGCGGGCCGAGCAGGCCCGGCGGCGGCAGCGCGGGGACGTGGTCCAGCTCGGCATCGGGGTGTCGAGCTACGTCGAGATCACCGCGGCCGACGCGGACGGCGGCGAGACCGCGCGGCTGGACGTCCACGACGACGGCACCGTCACGGTCTACACCGGAAGCTCGGCGCACGGGCAGGGCCACCACACCGCCTGGGCGATGCTGGTGCAGGACGACCTCGGCATCCCGATGGACAAGATCACCGTGATCCACGGAGACACCGACCTCATCCCGTTCGGCACGGGCACCTACGCGTCGCGGTCGCTGCAGCTGGGCGGCATCGCGGTGCACCGGGCCGCACTGGACGTCAGGGACCAGGGCAGGCGGCTGGCGGCCAGCCTGATGGAGGCCAGCGAGGCGGACCTGGAACTGGACACCGGACGCGGGCTCTGGCAGGTCCGTGGTGACCCGGCCAGCGCACGGACCTGGGCCGAAGTCGCGGAGCACGCGGGGGCCGAGGGCCTGACGGCCTCGGTGAACTACACCGAGGGAGCGCCGACGTTCCCGTTCGGCAGCCACGTGGCGGTGGCCGAGGTGGACACCGAGACCGGCAAGGCCACCCTGGTGCGGCATATCACGGTCGACGACGCGGGGACCGTGCTCAACCCGGTGCTGGCCGAGGGCCAGCGGCACGGCGGCATTGCCCAGGGGGTGGCGCAGGCGCTGCTCGAGGAGGTCATCTACGACGCCGATGCCAACCCGCTCACCGCGAGCCTCGCCGACTACGCCGCGATCACCGCCACCGAGCTGCCCAGCTTCGAGCTGCTGACCAGCGAGACACCGGCCGCCGCCAACCCGCTCGGGTTCAAGGGCATCGGCGAGGCCGGCACGATCGGCGCCACCCCGGCGATGCAGAGCGCCGTCGTCGACGCGGTCAGCCACCTCGGCATCCGCCACATCGACATGCCCACGACGCCGGTGCGGGTCTGGGAGGCGATCAGCGCGGCGCGGAACCGCCAGTAGGCCGGACGGCGGCGGGGCCGGCCGGCGCGGCGGAAGCGGTGGGCCAACGGTGATCCCCGCACCATGACGGCCGGCGGCCGCGCCCGGGCGGGCACGGATATTCTTGCCTGGGCGGTGGCGGCCGGACCTGGGCGCCGGAACATGCCGCCCGTGCCAGTCCAGCCGCTGAGAGGCACCCATTGACAGATAACGGGCCCGTCCCCGGGACGCAGCAGGGCTCCCCGCAGTGGACCCTCCTGTTGATGACGGCCGGCGCCATCGCGGGCATCGTGGCCATCGTCGCCGGGATCGCGATCGCGGCGACGGGTTCATCCCAGCAGCCGGTGCTGGTAGCCGCGGCGGCGCGGAGCCATCCCGCGCCCACGCCCACCGCGACGCCCTCCCCCACGCCGACGCCGTCCGCGATCGCGACGCCGTCCGCGACGCCCAGCCCGCCGCCGGCGACGCCAACCAGCCAGCCGACTTCCAGCCCGACCGCCACGGCCAGCAGTTCCCCCACCCCCTCGCAGACGCCGACCGGCCAGCCCACCACCACCCCGACGGCGACCCCGACGGCGACCGCCGGCTAGCGCTCACCCGGTCACGGCGTCACCTCGGCGAGCGCGCGGGAGACCGCACGGGCGACCGCGACGACCGCGGGCCGGAGCACGGCAGGCCCGGCCTGGTCCGTCCGCGTCACCACGGACAGGGCGGCCACCACGTCCCCCTGCCAGCCGCGGACCGGCGCGGCCACCGATATCACCGGCTCGGGCCAGCCCCGCGCCACGATGGCGACGCCGTCGTGGCGGACGCCGGCCAGCTGGGCCCGCAGTTCCCTGGGAGTGCGGGCGAGGTTCTCCGGGCGCAGCGTGAGGTCCTGGCCGAGAATCTGGTCCTGGAGTGCGGCCGGCGCGTGCGCGAGCAGCACCAGGCCGACTCCGGTCGAATGCAGCGGCAGCCGGCCGCCCACGCGGTACATGACCCGGCCGGCGCCCCGGGCCGACAGCCGCTCGACCAGGACGGCCGCGCCGCCATCGCGGACCGCGAGCAGCACGTGCTGCCCGGTGGCGTGGTGCAGGTCCGCCATGTAGGGCAGCGCCGTGGCGCGCAGCCCGTGCCCGCGGGGCGCGAGGGAGGCGACCTCCAGCAGCCGCAGCCCGATGACGTACTCGCCGTCCGGCGTCCGCTCCAGCGCGCCGAGCTCGGTGAGCTTGCGGGCCAGCCGCAGCGCGGTCGGCTTCGGCAGGGCGGCCAGGTCGCTCAGCGCGCTCAGGGACAGCGAGCGGTCCGGCCCGAACGCCGTGAGGATCCGGAACGCCCGGTCAAGCACCGGTTCGCCGTGCACCGGCCGGCGCCCGCGCCGCGGCCGGCAGCGTCCATGGCCCGGCTCCTTTGCATTCCATTCAATGAAATCATGGCTATACAGGCAAAGCGCCCTGATCGACCATCCGTGGTGTGACTGTCCCGGGCCGGGCCGACGGCGTGCGCACGCCCGTGCTGGTCGCGGGCGGCGGCCCGGCAGGCCTCGCGGCCGCGGCGGAGCTCAGCCTGCACGGCGTCGCGTGCATCGTCGTCGAGCCGCGGGCGCAGGTGTCGCACCGGCGTCCCCGTGCCAAGACGACCAGCATCCGGACGATGGAGCATCTGCGCCGCTGGGGCATCGCGGACCGGCTGAGGGCGGCCGCGCCGCTGCCGGTCGCGTGGTCGCAGCGGGTCACGTTCTGCGAGTCGCTGTCCGGGCAGCGGATCACCGACTTCGACGGCGCGTTCGGCCTGCGCACCGCACGCAGCGAGGAGTTCGCCGAGCCGGGCCAGCAGGTGCCACAGCCGGTGGTCGAGGAGGTCCTGCGTGCCCACCTGCGCGCCAGGCCCGGCGCCGAGCTGCGCCCTGGCTGCGCCGTGACCGGGCTCGCGCAGGACCAGGACGGTGTCACGGTGACGGTCCGCGGCCGGGACGGCGCCGCGTATCCGGTCCGGGCCCGGTACGTGCTGGGCTGCGACGGCGCCGGCGGGGTGGTCCGCGAGCAGATCGGCGCGCGGTGGACCGGCTGGTCCGATCCGCGGCCGAACTTCAACGTGGTGTTCCGCGCGCCGGGGCTCGACACGCACCTCGGGCCCGCCGTGCAGTACTGGGTGGTCGGCGGCCCGGTGACCGGGGTCATCGGGCGGCTCGACCTGAACGGGACCTGGTGGGCGATCTTCCCCGGCATCGACGCCGGTTACGGGAGCAGCCATGCGCCCGAGCTGATCGCCGGGCTGATCGGCAGGCCGGCCGCCTGCGAGGTGCTCGCCACCGACCCGTGGGAGGCCAGGATGCTGGTCGCGGACCGGTTCGCGGCCGGCCGCGTGTTCCTGGCCGGGGAGGCCGCGCACGTGAACCCGCCCTGGGGCGGGCACGGGTTCAACACCAGCATCGGCGATGCGGTCAACATCGCCTGGAAGATCGCCGCGGTCGAGCACGGCTGGGCGCCGCCGGAACTGCTGGCGAGCTACGAGACCGAACGCCGCGGCGTGGCCGAGCAGACGGTCGCCTCCGCCGAGTCGAACCTGCGGGCGCTGTCCGGCGACCTGCCCGCCGACGCGGCGGCCATCCAGCGGGTGAAGCGGTTCGAGTTCTACAGCCTCGGCCTGGTGCTCGGCTACTCCTACGCGGGCTCGCCGCTGATCCAGCCCGGCGCATCGCCGCCCGCCACGGACTCCACCGCCTACCGGCCGGCGGCGCAGCCGGGAGCCCGGCTGCCGCACGCCTGGTTCCCCGATGGCACGTCGCTCTACGACCGGCTCGGCACCGGCTTCACGCTGCTGGGGCAGGCCGGCCGCGGCACGCGCCTGGCCGCGCGCGCCCGCGGGCACGGCATCCCGCTCACGGTCGCGGAACCGCCACCGGGCTATCCGTGGCGCGATGACTTCCTGCTGGTACGGCCCGATCAGCACATCGCCTGGCGGGCCAGCGACCCGGACAGCATCGACCTGGACGCCGCGACCGGGCGCTCGCAGCCGAACCCGGGCACACCCGCACGAAACCTCCCCGGCCGGCCGCGATGATGACGGTCACGGTCACATCCGGATGCGCTTGTTCCCCGGGTCATACATCGGGCGCAGCGAGGCGGCGGCCGGGTAGACCGCGGCACCAATCTGTACGGTCCACTCACCGGAGTCCAGGTAGGCCTGGTCGATGGCCTCGTCGGCGTCGATCATGGCCAGCCCGACGGCACCGCCGAGGGTGAATCCATAGGACGCGGACCGGATGTACCCAGCGGGCCTGCCGTCGCGGTGGACCACCTCGGCGTGGAACATCAGCGGCCCGGGGTCGGTCAGCAGTACCTGGACCAGCCGCCGGCGCAGCGGCCCGCGCTCCTTCTGGGCGAGCACGGCATCGCGGCCGATAAAGCCGCCCGGCTTGTCGAACGCGACCGCGAAGCCCAGCCCGGCTTCCAGCACCGTGTCGGTGTTGTCGATGTCGTGACCGTAGTCGCGGTAGCCCTTCTCCATCCGCAGGCTGCCCAGTGCCTTGAGCCCCGCGTGCCGCAGGCCCACCGGGGCCCCGGCCGCGGTCAGCCGGTCGTAGACGTGCACCGCGTGCTCGGCGGGGATGTACAGCTCATAGCCGAGCTCGCCCAGGTAGGTGATCCGGATGCAGAGCACCCGGGCGAACCCGATGTCGATCTCGGCTGCCCTGCGGAACGGGAACGCCTCGTTCGACATGTCCACGGAGGTGAGCTGGGCCAGCAGTTCCCTTGATCGGGGACCCTGGATGTTGATCTGGGCGTAGCCCGAAGTCACGTCGGTGACGAAGGCGTGGGAGTCGCCGAGATGGCGGCGCATCCAGGTTTCCGCGTGCCGGTGCGCGGTGTCGGAGGCGACCACCCAGAACCGGTCCTCGTCGAGCTTGGTCACGGTGAGGTCGGCTTCCAGCGTGCCCGCGGGGTTGAGCCACTGCGTGTAGGTGATCCGGCCCGGCTCGGCGTCGACCCGGTTGGCGGAGAGCTGGTCCAGGACCCGCCCGGCGTCCCGGCCGCGCACGTCGAACTTGGCCATGAACGCCATGTCCATCAAGATCACGCCGGTGCGGGCGGCATGATGCTCGGCCTCCCAGTAGCCGAACCAGTCCGGGCGGCCCCACGACAGCGGGCCGTGCTCTGGTTCCGCGCCCTCGGGGGCGTACCAGTCGGCGCCTTCCCAGCCGCTGACGTCCCTGAAATAGGCCCGCTGCGCGACCAGCCGGTGGTGCACCGGGGACACCTTCGCGCCGCGCGCGGTCGTCATCGACCGCCCCGGGTAGTGGGTCGCGTAGACCTGGCCGAGCGACTCCACGGTGCGGGTTGCCCGGTACTCCGGGTTGGCCTGGTAGCGATGCAGGCGGTCGATGTTGATGGCCGTCACGTCGATGTCGGGCCGGCCCTCGGCGATCCAGTGCGCGACCACCCGGCCGATTCCACCGCCGGTCAGGATCCCGATCGAGTTCAGCCCGGCGGCGACGAAGTAGTTCTTCAGCTCCGGCGCCTCGCCGACGATCGGCAGCAGGTCGGGGGTGAAGCTCTCCGGGCCGCAGAAGAACTTCTTGATGCCGACCTGCGCGGCCACCGGGATCCGGGACATGGCGCGCTCCAGGTACGGGGCCATCCGGTCCCAGTCCGGGGGCAGTTCCCCGAAGGAGAAGTCGCCGGGGATGCCGGCCGACGTTCCACGGCGCGCAGGCCGGCTCGAACAGGCCGAGCATCAGCCCGCCGCCCTCCTCCCGGTAATAGCCGTAGTTCGCCGGGTCCTCCAGCACCGGCCAGCCGCCGTCCACCGCCTCGATCGGCTCGGTCAGCAGGTAGTAATGCTCCGCGGCCTGCAACGGGATACTGACCCCGGCAAGTTCGCCGAGCTGCCGGGCCCACATCCCGGCGCAGTTGACCACGTACTCGGCGGCAACGTCACCCTGCGGCGGTGCGCACCCCGGTCACCACGCCGCGGCGGTGGGTGAACCCGGTGACCGTAGACGCCCTCGATGATGCGCACGCCGCGCATCCGGGCCCCTTTGGCCAGCGCCATCGTCACGTCAACCGGGTTCACTCGCCCGTCGGCCGGGATGTAGAAACCGGCCAGCACGTCATCGACCCGCGCCAGCGGGAACAGCCTGGCGACCTCACCGGGGGAGATCTCGTGTACCTCCACCCCGCACAGCCGGTTGAACGCGGCGACCCGGCGGTACTCCTCCAGCCGCCCCGGCTCGATCGCCAGTTCGATCAGCCCCACCTGCTTCAGCCCGGTCGCCTGGCCGGTCTCTGCCTCCAGCCGGGCGTACAGGTCCCGGGTGTACATCCGCAGCTCGGTCGAGGTCTGGGAGGTCGAGCCGAACGTTGCCATCAGCCCGGCGGCATGCCACGTGGTGCCCGACGTCAGCCGGTCGCGCTCCAGCAGGACCACATCGGACATCCCGGCGTGCGCGAGGTGATACGCGACCGAGGCCCCGATGACACCGCCGCCGACGACAACAACACGGGCGCGGTCAGGGAGGGCAGCGACACCAGGCATGTCAGCCCTTCAGCGCCCGGTAACGGCGGATCAGGGCGTTGGTAGAGGAGTCGTGGCTGAGTTCGGGCTCGGCAGCGCTCTCCAGCTCGGGGATGATCGCCGCAGCCAGCGCCTTGCCGAGTTCGACCCCCCACTGGTCGAACGAGTCGATGCCCCAGATGGTCCCCTGCGTGAACACGCTGTGCTCGTAGAGCGCGACGAGCGCACCGAGGACGCGGGGGGTCAGCTTCTCCGCCAGCAGGGTGCTGGTGGGCCGGTTCCCCTCCATGACCCGGTGCGGCACGACCGCGTCCGGGGTCCCTTCCGCCCGGACCTCCTGCTCCGTCTTGCCGAACGCGAGCGCCTGGGCCTGCGCGAAGACGTTCGACGACAAGATGTCGTGGTGGTCGCGGAGCGGGTTGAGGCTCTTGCCGAAGCCGATGAGATCGACCGGGATCAGCTGGGTCCCCTGGTGGATGAGCTGGTAGAAGCTGTGCTGGCCGTTGGTGCCCGGCTCACCCCAGTACACCGGGCCGGTCTGGTAGCCCACCACCTGGCCGTCCAGGGTGACGTGCTTGCCGTTGGACTCCATCGTGAGCTGCTGCAGGTAGGCGGGGAAGCGCTTGAGGTACTGCTCGTAAGGCATCACGCCGATCGACCGGGCCCCGAAGAATTCCACGTGCCACACCGCGAGCAGGCCCATGAGGGCCGGCATGTTGCGTGCCAGGGGGGCGGTGCGGAAGTGCTCATCCATCGCGTGAAAACCGGCCAGCATCTCGCCGAACTGCTCCGGGCCCACGGCCACCATGGTCGACAGGCCGATGGCCGAATCCATCGAGTACCGCCCGCCGACCCAGTCCCAGAAGCCGAACATGTTCGCGGTGTCGATCCCGAATTCGGCCACCCGCTCGGCGTTCGTCGAGACGGCCACGAAATGCCTGGCGACCGCGGCCGGGTCGCCCAGCTGGCCGAGCACCCAATCGCGTGCCGACTTGGCGTTCGTCAGCGTCTCCAGGGTCCCGAAGGTCTTCGACGAGACGATGAAAAGCGTCTCGTCCGCCGCCAGGTCCCGCGTGGCTTCGACGAAGTCGGTCGAATCGACGTTCGAGACGAACCGGAACGTCAGGTCACGGTCGGCGTAGTGGCGCAACGCCTCGTAAGCCATCACCGGTCCCAGGTCGGACCCGCCGATGCCGATGTTGACGATATTGCGGACCGGCTTGCCGGTGTGGCCCAGCCACGCACCGGAACGTACCTTGGCGGCGAAACCGGCCATCCGGTCCAGGACCTCGTGGACCTCGGCGACGACGTCCACCCCTTCGACGATCAGCGAGCTTCCCTTCGGCATGCGCAACGCGACGTGCAGTACCGAACGGTTCTCGGACACGTTGATCCGCTCCCCCGCGAACATCATGTCCCGGCGCCGCTCAAGCTCTGACTGCTCGGCCAGCTGGAGCAGCAGGCCTATGGTCTCGTCCGTAATGCGGTTCTTTGAGTAGTCGAGATAGAGCCCGGCCGCCTCCGCGCAGAACCGCTCGCCCCGTGCGGGATCCTCGGCGAACAGCTCGCGCAGATGGCGGCGCCCCAGCGTTGCATGGTGCCGAGCGAGAGCGCCGAAGGCCGGCCGGTCCCGCAACCGCTGAATCGTCACGAGATGTCTCCCTTCCAGGTCGCTGCAAGCGTTCCGACGATAGTGCCAGCGGGCGCTCACCTGATACCCGGGCGGGTGCCGATGGCCTAGCCTGCTGGACAGCGGTTCGTCTGAGCGGAGGGCTGAGCTGTGCGCGGGCTGGGAACCTCTTTCCTGGTGCGGCGGGCCAGGTCCACGTGGCTGCTGCTGGCCTGCGTGGCGGTGACGGTGCTGGCCGCCACCGTGCTCGCGGCCGCGCTCTGGACATTCGAAGCCGAATCCATCCCGCAGGGGACGCGGGTCATCCTCGCCGCCTCGCACGACCGGACGCTCGCCATCACCAGCCCCCCGGCGCAGGCAATCGCCGGCGGCCCGGGGACGATCCGCGCCGCGCTGATCGCCGGCGGCCGTCAGATCGTGCAGGTCGCGGTGCCGGGTCCAGTTGCAGGAGGAAGCCGACCACATCGGGGTCTGGCCGGACGACGACGCCGGCCCGGAGACCGAACGCGGCCGCTGACCGCGCGGTCATGACTCCAGGTACCTGATGGCGGCGATGACCCGGCGGTTGTCATTGTCGGAAGGGGCGAGGCCGAGCTTGGCGAAGATGCTGGCGACGTGCTTCTCCACGACCCGTGGCGAGATCACCAGTGCGTCGGCGATGGCCGTGTTCGACCGTCCCTGGGCCATGAGCGAGAGCACCTCCCGCTCCCGCGGCGTGAGCGTGGCCAGGGCCGTCGGCGCGGACGGCTGGCGCGCAGCAGCTGCCGGACGACTTCCGGGTCGAGGACGGTGCCGCCGCGGGCGACCCGGGGATGGCGTCGATGAAGTCGCTGACGTCGGCGACCCGGTCCTTCAGCAGGTAGCCGACGCCCGCCGGGGCCCCGGCGAGCAGTTCCGCCGCGGACCGGGTCTCGATGTACTGGGAGAAGACGAGCACGCCGACCCGCGGATGGTCGGCGTGGATCGACTGGGCGGCCGCGCAGCCCCTCGTCGGTGTGGGTGGGCGGCATGCGCACGTCGATGATGGCCACGTCGGGCAGGTGCTCCTCGACGGCCTGCCGCAGCGCCTCCGCGTCGGCCACCGCGGCCACGACCTCATGGCCGCGGCGGGTGAGCGTCTGGGTGAGCCCGTCCCGCATGATCGCCGCGTCCTCCGCGATCACGATGCGCAGCGGCGGGGGCATCAGGCGTGCCCCGGCAGCTCGATCGTGATGGCGGTCGGGCCGCCGGGCGGGCTGTCGATGCCGAGCCGCCCGTCGACCGTCTGCACCCGCTCGAGCAGCCCGGCGAGCCCGCCGCCGGGGGCGGGCCGGGCGTCGCCGGACCCGTCGTCGGTCACGGTCATCACGATCCTCCCGTCCTGGCCGGCGACGCTCGACCGTGGTGCGGCTCGCGCCGCTGTGCTTGGCCACGTTCGCCAGCAGTTCGGCCGCGCAGAAGTAGGCGATGGCCTCGATGGCCGGCGACGGCCGTTCGGCGATGCTGACCTCCAGCCCGACCGGGACTCGCGCTGGTCTCCGCCAGGGCGGCCAGCGCGGTGCCGAGGCCGCGGTCGAGCACCGGCGGATGGATGCCGCGGGCGAGGTCCCGCAGCTCAGCCAGGGTCTCCTTGGCGTTGCGGTGCGCCGCGGTGACCAGCATGCGGGTGCGGGCGCCGTCACCGGCGCCGGCGGCCGGCGGCCGTGTCGAGGTTTTCCTTGATCTCGCCGAGGGTCATGGCGAGCGCGGCGAGCCGGACCTGGGCGCCGTCGTGCAGGTCACGCTCGATCCGGCGCAGCCTGGCCGCCGACTCGTCGACCACCCGGGCGCGCCGTTCCTGCAGCTCGCGGGCGCGCTCCGCGGCCTGCGCGATCCGCGCCTGGGCGTCCCGCTCGGCTTCCAGCCGGGCGGCGCGTTCCTCGAGCGAGGCGTAGTAGGCGCGCCGGTAACGGTAGGCCACCATGAGTCGCCGAGCACCCAGGCGGTCAGTGCCAGCGCCGCCGAGCCCGGCCGCCGCGGCGAACAGTTGCGCCCCGGGGTGGGTCGCGTGCGCCGGGGCCCAGCGGAGCGAGCCGCCGCGGCGGAGCCGAGCAGGCAGAGCACCAGGCCGGTGACGGAGACCCGCCGCGGCCGGTGGGCGGCCAGGGTGTACAGCAGCACCAGCGATCGCCAGGTCGGCCGCGGTGGGCTGGAGGATGGCACTGAGCTGCAGGCCGGTGCCGGGCAGCGAGACGGCCTCGCCGGCGGGCTGCACGCCGATGGTGACCTGAGCGGCCCCGATCGCGGCCGCCACCGCGAACGCCGCCACCGGGTACCGCCGGCGCGCCACCACGGTGGCGGCGAGCAGCACGCTGACCGCCGCGATGCCATGGGCGTTGGCGCCCTGCCACTGCCCAGAGCTGAGCGCGGCCAGCAGCAGGGCCAGCAGGCCGTCCGCCTGCCACGGATGACGGCGCAGCCAGCCCCGCATGTCAGGCACACGCCCAGGGTAGGCGCCCCTGCGCGCGGGCACCTGGCTGCCTGACCTGCTCATCTTGCCGGTTCCGGTGCCTTAGAACGAGACGGTCCCCGAGCCGGCCGCCGTGAGCAGCTGCGAGCGGAACGCGCTGGGGCGGTTTGGCCCGCACGGCCGCGCCTCGACCTCGTTGCCCGTGAGGGTGACCGAGAAGCTGCCGCGGATCCCGCGGTAGGCGCCGGTGCCCGAGCCCGCCACGATGGGGGTGGGCCGGGTGACGCTTATCAGGTCCGAGCAGGTCTTCGGGTAGATCGGCTCGTGGCTGGCCACCTTGACGAACGCCTTGTCCAGGGCGGCGATGCTGATCCGGAACGACCCGCGGATCAGCCGCAGTTCCATCTCGCTGGTGTGCTCCGGGTTGGCCGTGCCGTCCGGGTAGATGCTGACGGCCGGCCCGTAGTCACCGATCACTCCGGAAACGATCGCGTGGAAGTAAGCCCCGTCGGTGTTGACGCCGTAGATCATGATGTTGGCCGTGCCGCTGGTGGCCGCGGTGGCCGTGGCGGTGGCGGCGGCCGGTGCTCCGGTGGCGGCCGAGGCACATCCGCCGGCCACCAGGGCGCCGGCGAAGGCAGCGATCGCGAGCATGGCCGTGAACCGGTTCCTGTGCATGACAAGCCTTCCTTTTCTTAACGATGGGCCCGGGGCCAGCGCCGGCCGCCGGTCAGCCTGAATCCGGGGCTAGGCGTCGCGGCGGGCGAACAGCACCGCGCCGACGGCGAGCAGGACAACCGTGTACGCGCCGAACACCGCGAACTCGCCCCACGGGGAGAACAGGTGCGGGCTGTCGCTGACGCGCTGGGTACCGGTGATCGCGGCCACCACGTCGCCGCCGGGGAGCCACCGCACCACGTCCGCGTACCAGGTGCTGGGCAGCGCCTTCGCCAGTTGCGGCACCAGGAACAACAGGCCGAACGCCGTGGCCATCGCGCCGGCGGTGCTCCGCAGGATCGCGCCGAGGCCGGGCTCGTCGAACATCAGGATCCGCGGGTCCCCGAGCAGCGCCGCGGCGATACCGAGCCGCTGGCTCATGCCGAGCGAGAATCCCTTGGACCGCTTTCCCGCGACGTCGGACAGCCCGACGATGCCGAGCACCTCATCCACCCGGCGCGCGGGGATGTCGTTCGCCTGGGCCAGGCAGAGCAGGTGGCTGCGGGCGCTGCGGCCGCCGTGCACGGCCCTGGCGTCCAGCAGCGCCCCGGCCTCGCGCATCGGGCTGGCCAGCTGCCGGTACGGCTTGCCGTTGACGGTGACGGTCCCCGCGGTGGCGTAGTCCAGGCCCAGGATCAGCCGCATGGTGGTGGTCTTGCCGGCTCCGTTCGGGCCGAGAAACCCGGTCACCAGCCCTGGGCGAACCGTGAAGCTGAGGTCGTTGACCGCACGGGTCGAGCCGTAGCGCTTGACGAGACCACGGGCCTCGATCATTGGCGTGCTCCCTGCTGAGCGTCGTGAACCTGGCTTCGACGCTACGGACGGGACTCGCCGGGCGGCAGCCGGCCACCACCCATCTTCAGCTGGGTGCTACCACCCATCCATCCTGGGCACGGCGGGCAGAATCGCCGCCCTTCAGCCAGGGCTTTGGGGAGCTAATACCGCGACCGGCAACGCTTGTGCCCTTCCTCCGAGGCCGATGCGGCTGTGGACCAACGCCTGCGCGGCGTTTAGGCCCGCTGCCCTCCGGGGGACTCAGTGACGAACGTCCCACGGCCGTGGCTGACAACCACAAGCCCACGGCCAGATAGCTCCTTGACGGCGCGTCGGATCGTGACGCGCGATACCTGATATTGCGCGGCTAGCTCGATCTCCGTCGGCAGCCTCGCGCCGGGCGCCAGGGCGCCCGACGTGATGTCAGCGGCAATGTCGGCAGCTACCTGGTCATACATCGGCCGGGCGCCGTCGTGCCTAATGCGACCGCTGCGGTCATCCAACGACACAGCCGGAACGGTAGTCCTAGCCTGACCTGCGCAAACACATCACTACCTTACATGACGTCACGTGACGTTCTATCATGGGCGATGACGCTCCCTATTGCGTCCAAGCAAGCGGCCCCGCCCGGTGCTCACACACCGAACGGGGCCTAGCACCTATCGGAGTACATGGCCGAAGCTGAGGCAGACAGCGAGCCCAAATGCGCCCCGAAGTCGGCGGCATCCGAGGTAGGACAGCCAGGTCACAGCACTGTAGGGAGTGTTCTGTAAGACCGTCGGCTTCGCGTCGTCGCAGGTATGCATCGTTACACCCGAAGCAGCTCAGGGGCCATCCTGGCCGTCCTCTAGCTTGCGCAGGCGGACGGCGAGGTTGCTGGCGGAGGTCAGGGTGTCGGGGTGGTCAGCGCCCAGCACCCGGCGCCGCCGGGCCAGGGTGTCCTCATCCAGCTCCCGGGCCGCCCGATACTCACTCAGGTCGCGCAGGAGGACGGCGAGGTTGCTGGCGGAGGTCAGGGTGTCGGGGTGGTCGGCGCCCAGCACCCGGCGCCGCCGGGCCAGGGTGTCCTCATCCAGCTCCCGGGCCGCCCGATGCTCACCCCGCTCGGCCAGGTCGATGGCGAGGTTGCTGGCGGAGGTCAGGGTGTCGGGGTGGTCAGCGCCCAGCACCCGGCGCCGCCGGGCCAGGGTGTCCTCATCCAGCTCCCGGGCCGGCCTGATACTCACCCTGCCTGGCCAGGTCGATGGCGAGGTTGCTGGCGGAGGTCAGGGTGGCGGGGTGGTCGGCGCCCAGCACCCGGCGGAGCCGGGCCAGGGTGTCCTCATCCAGCTCCCGGGCCGGCTGATACTCACCCAGGTCGCGCAGGCGGACGGCGAGGTTGTTGGCGGAGGCCAGGGTGTCGAGGTGGTCGGCGCCCAGCACCCGGCGCCGCCGGGCCAGGGTGTCCTCATCCAGCTCCCGGGCCGGCTGATACTCACCCTGCCTGGCCAGGTCGATGGCGAGGCTGTTGGCGGAGGTCAGGGTGTCGGGGTGGTCGGCGCCCAGCAGCCGGCGCCGCCGGGTCAAGGTGTCTTGGTTTAGGGCGCGAGCCTCGCTGTAGCGGCCCATGTCGCGAAGTGCCCGAGCCAGGTAGTGCGTGGCTGTCAGCGTGTGCTCATCGTCCTCGCCAAGTCGCTCGCGCCAGTGCTGTCGCAGGGTGCGGGCGAGGTCATATCCGGCGGGCGTCTCGCCGCGTGCGAGCAGGTACCCGCACGCGTGGCAGGCCATCGAGCGCAGGCCCGGGTTGTTGGTGACGGCGAGGTCGGCAGCGAGCACATGCGGCATCAGCCTCGCCCAGCTCGGCCAGGTCCCCGGGTTGCGTGGGTCGGCGGGGTCGTTGGCGGCCAAGATCGCCTCGGTGCGTTCCCGGGCGGCGGCGGCTTCGGCCGGGGTGAGCCGGTCGCGGAGGATGGCCTGGGTCAGCCGATTCATGTGCAGCCCGCGCTGGTCGATCCGGGCTAGTGCCGGCCGGGCTAGGTGGGCCAAGGTCTCCTGCCAGGCCAGCGGATCAGCCGCCCGGGCTGCCAGCTCGCCAGCCAACTCGGCAGAGGCGGCGCCGAACAGGCTTTCAGGAACCGGCTCCGGGGCCAAGAAAGCGCACAGGTTCGCCAGTTGAGCGGCTGCCGGGTCATCGCGAGCCAGCTTGTCGGCGAGGAGTTGGATGGTAGCGGCCAGCGACTGCGGGTAGGAGGCGGGAGTCCCCCGGCCGAGGATCTGACTGGCCCGGTCCCGCACGAGTCTGAGGTATTCCCCGGCTGTGGTACCCGTTTCGGCTAGGTATCCGGCAGCCTGGGCGAGGGCTAGCGGCAGATCGCCGAGTTGGGCGGCAAGCCGCCCGGCATCGGCCTCGGTCAGCCCGGCCACCCGGTCCCGCAACAGCGCGATTGACTCACCGCGGGCAAAGAGATCAACTTCAAGTGGGACAGCGATTTCTGCCCAGCCTGACTGCCGGGAGGTGATCAGCGCATGCCCGCTCCCGCCGGGCAGCCATCTCATTAGGTCGTGGGGATCGTCGGCGTTGTCAAATACCAGAAGCCACCGGCTGCGGTCCCGCAGTTCTCTTAGCACTGTCAGGCGCGCCGCTTCGGTATCGGCACCCGCTTGCGGGTGCCCCAGCGCAGATGCGAGAGCGGCGAACTGTTCACCGATCAGCCCGGGCTGCTCCGCATCCACCCACCAGGCCAAGTCGTAGGCTCCGGCGAACCGGTGTGCGTACTCGACCGCTATCTGGGTCTTGCCCACGCCGCTCGTCCCGTGGAGTGCTTGTACGGCTGCCTTGTCCCCTGACAGCAGCCGTTCGCGGACCGTCACTAGCAACTCGTCCCGGCCAGTCAAGCCCGGGTTGCGTGCGGGAATGTTCCATGCGCGCGGCACAGAACCAGGAAGGCGTGGGCCAGACCCGCCCAACCTGCTCGAACTCGCTGGCGTACCCCGTCCGGGGAATACTGGGGCACGGTCGGGGCGCCGCGGGCCAGCGACGGCATCCAACAGCACCTTCCGCGCTTGTTCGGCATCCAGGCCAAACAGGTCAGAGAACAGCAACGGCCGCAAGATCCCCGGCACCTCGGCGGCGGGGATGTCCTCCACCCGCAGCGGTACCAGCCGACTTTCCCCGATACCTGGTACGTTCAGCAGAGCAGAAGCCCATTCCTCAGTGGTATACCGCGACCGGGCGAAATATTCCGCCGACCACAGCGCGACCACCCGGTCGGAAGAGGCCAGGGCGTCACTTATTGCCGTAACGAAATTCCGCCCGGGTGCCCAGTCCCACACATCCAGCTCGACGGTGTACCCGGCCTCGGTGAGCTGCCAGGCCACCCACTCCGCCCACGCCCGGTCACTCCCAGCATGGCTAATGAAGAAATCGGCCCGCCCTACCCGTTCTCTCAGTTGCGGTCCGGCCGGGTGCCTGGGGCCCGCGTCGGCCGGTTCTGAGCCGGTGGGCGGCTGCCGAAGTATGTCGCGCACCCGGACCGCGAGCTGCGCAATAGCCTTGCGCACCGCTGGTGAAGTGAACGGCTCGAACCGCAACTCCCGCCAGTCGGCGTACTGCCGCGACGCCAGCACACGGGCCAGCTCATCGGCCTCACGCAGATCAGGGTCATCCAGCTCCAGAGCGCTGACGTAATAAACCGGCAAGATCAAATCCTGGTGGCCCAGCTCGTGTTCTCGCTCCAGGAACCGCTCAATCTCGGCGCGGCAAGCGCTGCTGCGGAACAAGCTCGGGGTCACGATCACCAACAGCAGCGTTACCACGTCTAGGACCCCGTCGATGCGCTGCTGCCAGTTCTGCCCCCAAGAGATATCCCGATCCTGGAAGATCAAGAACTCCTCGCCCGTCTGCACCCGGACCTCGTTGCCAAGCCGCTCACGCAAGGCGGTCAACTGCCCGTCATCATGGGCATCGTTGAACCGGACATAACTCATGAAAGCGGCAGGCTCCGCAGGCACGCTCCCAGACCCTCCTGATCAACCCAGACAAGAGATTCTGGCACGTTGCCGGGGAGCGCGGCACCAATGGCGGCAGCCGAGCGGGCGCTGGTGACATACGCCACTTATCTGACATTCGCTGGGTCATGGGCGGTCAGGAGCGCATCTGCCGCGCAGGTGTGTCGGCGGCACCCGGAATCAACGCCAAGATCACAAGCAGAGCGCCAGGTTCATCAGGCGGGAAATCGCGAGGATTCACATCCGCTCGCGGACGCTCACCGGCAGCCACCGACCTGACACCCAGCCGCCGAGCATGATGCCGCCGGGCAACCAACGGTTACCTCTCGAGGGGCAGCGGCGCCGATAGTGAATGGTCTGCGCGTCATCTCGTCGTGAGGGCAACACTCCGACCGGCCGCGGCCATTCGGCGTTCGGAGCGACATTCCGCCTCCCAGCAGGAGTTATCCAACGGGGCAAACATTGCCGGTCGCGACACACTAGGCGGACCCGGTGCCGAACCGCGTTCGCAGCCATGACGCGATCACCTGGTTCCCGGGGTAGGGATGGAGTGCGTCACCGATCAGCAGCCCGCGGCGCGCCAAGGGGGTAATCGTGGCTGAACTCCGGGATGCCGAGGTGACGATTGTCGGCGGCGGAGCGATCGGGTGCGCGGTGGCCTACTGCCTGGCGGGCGCGGGGTATCGCGACATCCAGATCGTGGAGCGGGGTGAACTCGCCGCCGCCACCTCCAGCCAGGCCGCGGGGCTGGTCGGGCAGGTGCGCGGCAGCCTGGAGCGGACCAGGCTGGCGATGGCTTCGGTGGCCTTGTACTCGGCGATCGAGCGGGAAACCGGGTACCCGGCGGACTGGCGGCAGACCGGAAGCATCCGCATCGCCATGACCGAGGCGCGGGTCGAGGAGTTCCGTGCGATGGCAGGCGTGGCGGCCGTGGCCGGGCTTGAGGTTGAGTTCCTGTCCCCGCCGCGGCTGGCCGAGTTGTTTCCGCCGCTGGACCCACGGCATGTCAAGGCGGCGCTGTGGTGCCCGGCCGACGGCTACCTGCAGCCGCACAGCCTGGTGATGGCCTATGCCCGGCCGCGCGGGACCGGGGGGTGACGATCGCGGCGCACACGACGGTCACGGGCATCACCGTGACCCGCGGCGCGGTCACCGGGATCCGCACCACCAGCGGCAGCGCCGCCACGGACGTGCTGATCAACGCGGCCGGGCCGTGGGCGGGCGCTGTGGCGGCGCTGGCCGGTGTGGCGCTCCCCGTCGTGCCGGTCCGCCATGAGTACTTCGTCACTGTGCCGCGGGACGGCTGGCATGGCGGTCTGCCGGTGCTCCGGGTTCCCGACATCCGGATCTACGCCAGGGCGGAGGTCAACGGCATCCTCTGTGGCGGATGGGAAGCCGATGGGCTGAGCCTTGACCCTCGCGCGGTGGCGGTCGGGCAGCCGCTGGACCTCGCCCCGGACTGGGATGTCCTGTCGGGCTTCGCCACCGATTTCGCCCGGTTCATCCCGGCGATCATCGCGGCCGGGATCCGGGAGGTGTTTCGCGGGTTCCCGGCGTTCTCCCCCGATGGCCGGTTCATCGTCGGGCCGGTACCCGGAATCCGGGGCCTGGTGATGGCCGCGGCCTGCAACGCACACGGTGTCTCCGGGTCCGCCGGCCTGGCCCACGCCGTGCTGGAGAGCATGGGACCAGACCCATCGCCGTACGTCCGATCGCTCAGCCCGGCACGGTTCATGCCACAGGACTGGACCTGGGAGTCCGCCCGCGACCGGGCCGAACTGATCTACGAGAGCTACTACGAGCTGGCAGCCGCCGCCCAGGGCGGAACCGGCCCGGTGGCTCCCGCGCCGCGGGACAGTGACTAGACGTCAAGCCATGCCCGCAACCGCGACGCGGCCTGCGCGATCGCGGCCGCGCTGGCGTCGACGGTGCCGGCCATCGTGAAGAACCCGTGTGCCATGCCCGGGTAGCGGCTGAGTTCGGCCTGAACGCCGGCGTCGGCCAGGCGGCGGGCGTACGCCTCGCCCTGGTCGCGCAGCGGGTCGTACTCGGCGGTGATGACGAGCGCCGGCGGCAGCCCGGCGAGGCTCTCGGCGCGAAGCGGCGAGGCCAGCGGGCTGGCCGCGTCGCCCGGATTCGTCAGGTAATGCTGCCGGTACCAGGCGACCGAGTGGCGGTTGAAGAGGAACGGATCGCCGGAGTCACGCATCGACTGGTCATCGGCGAGCTGGTCGGTATTGGGATAGACGAGTAGCTGGCCGGCCAGTGCCGGGCCGCCGGCGCGGGCCCGCAGCGCCACCGCCGGCGGCCAGGTTCCCGCCGGCGCTGTCGCCGCCGACCGCGAGGCGGGCGGGGTCCGCGCCGATCTCCGCCGCGTGTTCGGCGACCCAGCGCACCGCCGCGTAGCAGTCGTCGACCGCCGCCGGGAACGGGTGCTCGGGTGCCAGCCGGTAGCCGGGCACGACGACCAGCGCGCCGGAGGAGTTGGCCAGGCTGCGGCTGACGCCGTCGGCGGTGTCGATGGTGCCGAGTACCCAGCCGCCGCCGAAGAAGTAGAGCAGCGCGGGCAGCGGCCGCTCGCCGGCGGGCCGGTACAGCCGCAGCGCCAGTTCGCCGCCGGGCCCGGCGATCGTCAGGTTGGTGACCTCGTGGACGGGCTCCGGCTCGCCCCCGCTCGCCCGGATCGAGGCGAGATCCGCGGCCCTGGCCTCGGCCAGCGACATCGTGTACAGCGGCGGAACGTTGTCGCGCTCGCGCTGGTCGCGCATCGCCTGCAACTGCGGGTCGAGGGGCACGGCTCGCACACCCTTTCGCTCGGGCCTGCGGAGGGCCAAGGCCCCGTGACGGAGGAACGGGGCCGCAGGCCAGCAGGGGGTTCCGGGGGTCGTCCCCCGGACTCGCACGCCTGCTATTGCCGGCCGTCCCGCCGAGGATAGGCTAGCTTTCACGGGAATGCCGGTCTTGGGAATGGTGTTCCGACGCTGGCCGCGATGCGGTCACGTCACCGAGGCAGGGTGCCCGGGCCGATGGTCGAGTTAGTGCGTGAGGCGCTGCACACGTCGGTCACCGATCCCGTGGCGGCGTCGATGAACTTCCTCAATGAGGTCGCCAGCCGTTTCCCCGCCGCGATCTCGCTCGCCGCGGGCCGGCCATTCGATGAGTTCTACGCCGTCGAGGACGTCGAGCGGTACCTGGCCGCCTACGTCGGGCACCTGCGCGCTCAGGGCATGGACGAGGCGCGCGTCCGGCAGGCCATCCTGCAGTACGGCCGGACGAACGGCCAGCTCGGGACGATGATCGCGCGGATGCTGGAGACCGACGAGGACATCCGCGTTCCCGCCGAGTCGATCATGGTGACGTCGGGCTGCCAGGAAGCGATGATCATCGCGCTGCGCGGGCTGTGCGCGGGTCCCGGTGACGTGGTCCTCGCGGCCGAGCCCTGCTACCTCGGCTTCACCGGCGCCGCGCGCGTGCTCGGCATCACCGTGATCCCGGTGCCCGAGACGGCGCAGGGCCTGCGCCCGGAAACGGTCGCGCGCGTCGCCCGCGAGGTACGTGCCGGCGGCCGCCGGCCGCGGGCCCTGTACGTGGTATCGAACTTCGCCAACCCGTCCGGGGTCTCGCTGAGCACCGACGTGCGGCGCGGCCTGATCGAGGTGGCGGCCGACGAGGACCTGCTGATCCTGGAGGACGACCCGTACGGGCTGTTCGGGCTCGACGACACGCGCAGCCCGGCGCTGAAGGCGCTGGACACCGACCAGCGGGTCATCTACCTCGGCTCGTTCGCCAAGTCGGTGTTCCCCGGTGCCCGGGTGGGCTTCCTGGTCGCGGATCAGACCGTCGTCAGCGCCGCCGGCCATCGCAGCCTGCTGGCCGACGAGCTGTCGACGGTCAAGAGCATGGTCACCGTCAACACCTCGCCGATCGCGCAGGCCGTCATCGGCGGCGTGCTCGTGTCGTGCGGATACAGCCTGCGCGCCGCGAACCGCGAGAAGATCGCGTTCTACCGGCGCAACCTCCGCGCGCTGCTGGCCGCGCTTGAGCGTCACTTCAGCGATCCGGCCATCACCTGGAACTCGCCGAGCGGTGGCTTCTTCGCCGTCCTCGGCGTGCCCGTCCGGGCCGACGAGAAGCTGCTCGAACTCTCGGCGCGGGACTACGGCGTGCTGTGGACCCCGATGAGCTTCTTCTACCTGGACGGCGGCGGCAGCCAGGCGATCCGGCTGTCGTGCAGCGCGCTGGCAGACCGGCCAGATCGACGAGGGGGTCCGCCGCCTGGCCGCCCTGATTGCCGACGTCCGGCCGTGACCGATCTGGCCCGCGTCTGGATCGTGCCCGTCGACGTGCCACCGGACACCGCGGCGCGGTGCCGGGACGTGCTCGACGACGGCGAGCGCGCCCGCGCCGCGGCGTTCCTCAGCCCGCGCGACCGGCAGCGGTTCACCGTCGCGCACGGGGCGCTCCGCATCCTGGCCGGCCGCGAGCTGGGCACCCGGCCCGCCGCGCTCACCTGGGCCGCCGGGCCGCACGGCAAGCCCGAGCTCGCGCCGCCGTGGTCCGGGCTGCACACCAGCCTGTCTCACTCGGGGGACCTGATCGCGGCGGCCATCAGCACCGGCCGCCCGGTGGGGTGCGACATCCAGTACCTGGTGCCCGGCCTGGAGGTGGCCGCGCTGTCCGCCCGGTTCTTCCCGCCCGATGAGGCCGGGTACGTCGCGGCGGGCCGCGACGTGAGCGCACGGGCGGACCGGTTCGCCCACCTGTGGGCCCGCAAGGAGGCCGTCGTCAAGGCGGCCGGGGGCCGCCTCTGGCCCAACCTCAAGATCGCGGTTCACGGCCGCGATGTCGTCAGCTGTGCCGACCCGGCCGGCTCGCTTCGGGTGGCAGACGTCGCCGCGCCGGCGGGCTTTCGCGCCGCGGTGGCGCTGGCCGGCGCCGCGGGGTTCGCCATGGCAGCGGCCGCCTGGCCGGCCGCGGCACCGGCGATGGCCAGCTAACGCCGGACGCTGAGCCGGCGCGGGCACCGGGGGTTCCGGGCCGTGGGGCCCGAGGGCTTGCCCCGGGGGAGGCAGAGTGCTCCCCCGGGCTAACACGGCCAAGGCCCGCGTGACGGAGTCACGAGGGCCGCAGGCCACCGGGGGGTCCGGGGGGTCGCTCCCCCGGGCTAACACGGCCAAGGCCCGCGTGACGGAGTCACGAGGGCCGCAGGCCACCGGGGGGCCGGGGGGTCGCTCCCCCGGGCTAACAGAGCTTCACTGGCTCTTCGCGACGGTCTCGATCGCCGTGCGCAGCTGGCTGCGGGCCGGCTGCACCGCGAGGTCCAGCTCGCGGGCGAACGGCAGCACGGCACCGTCCGGGCGGGTGACCCGTTTCGGCGGGGCGACCAGGCGCATCTCCTCGGCGGCGGTGGCCAGGATCTCGCCGCCGATGCCGCAGGTCCGGTTGGAGTCATCGACCACGACGAGCCGGCCGGTGCGCGCCAGCGACGCCGCGAGGCCAGCCCAGTCGAACGGGTACAGCGTGCGCGGGTCGAACACCTCGACCGAGATCGTGTCCGCGAGCTCGTCGGCGACGGCGAGCGCGTCGTACACGAGATGTCCCACCGCCACCACGGTCACGTCGGTGCCCGGCCGGTGCACCCGGCCGACGCCGAGCGGCACCGGGGCGAGCGCGCCGAAGTCGACGTCCTCGCGCCGCGCCACGGCGCCGGCCGGGCCGAAGACGATCACCGGGTCGTCGTCGCGGATCGCGCTGACCAGCAGGCCATAGGCGTCGGCCGGCGTGGCGGGCACCACGGTCTTCACCCCGACATGCGCGAACAGGCTGTAGGGGTGGTCCGAGTGCTGCCCGGCCCAGCCGACGCGGGAGCCCGAACTCGGCAGCAGATAGGTCACCGGGACCTTGACCTGACCGCCGGTCATCAGCGGGAACTTGTGCGCCTGGTTCGCGATCTGCTCGAACACCAGGAAGAGGAGCGCCGGTATCTGGAACTCGACGACGGGCCGGGACCCGGCTATCGCCGCCCCGGTCGCGAAGCTGGTGAACGCCTGCTCGGAGATCGGCATGTCGATGACCCGCTCCGGGCCGAACCGCTTGAGCAGCCCGGTGGTGACGTTGCTCACCGCGATGCCGATGTCCTCACCGAACACGCACACGGCCGGATCGCGTTCCATCTCGGTGGACAGCGCCCGGTTGAGTGCCCTCAGGTACGAGAGAATGGGCATCAGGCCGTTCCTCCCCGCCCGCGCATCCCGCTTGCGTAGAGGTGGTCCAAGGCGCCGGCCGGGTCGGGCTCCGGGCTGGCTTCCGCGAAGCGCTGAGCCTGGTCCAGCAGGGTCTCGATCTCGGCGTCGATCTCCGCGCGCACCACATCCGGGACGCGCGCCGCCTGGATCGCCAGCGGGTCGCGGGCGCGGCCGGCGGCGACCTCCTCGTCCGTGCGGTAGCGCGGGCGGACGCGGTACTCCCAGGTATGGTGCGGTTCGAACCGATAGGTCAGGCACTCCAGGAACGCCGGGCCCTCCCCCGCCCTGGCGCGGGCGACGGCGCCGGAGGCCGCCGCCAGCACGGCCTCCGGGTCCATGCCGTCGACGGTCTGCGCGGGGATGCCGAACGCCGCGGCGCGGCCCGTGATCGTGCCGGCCGTCGTGTCCTGCACTCGCATCGACGTGGCGAACTGGTTGTTCTCGCAGACGAAGATCACCGGCAGGCGGCGCAGCGACGCCAGGTTCAGTGCCTCGAGGAACACGCCCTGATTCACCGCGCCGTCGCCGAAGAACGTGACGGCGACGCGATCACTCCCGGCGCGCCGGTGCGACCAGGCCGCACCGGCGGCGATCGCGGCCGAGGCGCCGACGATGGCGTTGGCGCCGTAGATGCCCGCGCTGACGTCCGCGGCGTGCATCGACCCGCCGCGCCCGCCGTTGAGGCCGGTCTCGCGGCCCGCCAGCTCGGCCAGCATACGGATCGGGTCGGCGCCCTTGGCCAGGACGTGCCCGTGGCCGCGGTGGGTGCTGGTGATCACGTCGTCCGCGCGCAGCGCCGCGCAGACGCCCGCGGCGATCGCCTCCTCCCCGATGTAGGGGTGGATCCCCCCGGGGATCACGCCGCTGCGCACCATCTCGATCGCCCGCTCCTCGAACCGGCGGATGAGCCGCACGGTCCGGTACAGGTCGGCGGAATCAGCCATGATCACCTCTGCCGGCCGGTCCGGCCACCGCTATGCCGCCGCCACCTGGTTGCCGATGGCCGCGAGGATGCCGTCCCACAGCCGCGCGCGGGCCGCGAGGGCGAGGTTGACCGTCTCGGCGCACGCCGCCCACTTGGCGTCGTCCTCGCCGCAGAGGTCGGCGAGCATCTGCATCGCCATCGGCGTGTGCTCCTCGCTGTCCACCTGGATATGACGGGCCAGGTAGTCGACGAACGTGTCGAGCGACCCGATGCGCTGGTTGACCCCCACGACCTGCTGGAACATATCGGGGATCAGGTCCTCGCGGCCGAATGCGAACGCCGCGGCCTGCACATGGACGGGCGCGCTCTCGATCAGGCCCCAGGTCAGCTGGACGAACTCGGCGGCCGGCCCTGGCACGTCCGCCTCCTGGACGGCGTCGAGGACCGGCCGCTTGGCCCGGAGCATGCCGATGAAGGCGTCGATGACCGACGTGTCGGCACCGGCCTCGGCCATGCCGTCGAGGTAGAGCTCGAAGTGACTGATGAAGCCGTCGCCGCGCTCGTCGCTCTCCTCAACGAGAACGATGTCGTTGATGAGCCGGCGGCTGCCGGTCGGCCCGGTGGGCACCCACGGCAGCTCCACGCAGGTGAGGTTGCGCTGCAGCGACTTCAGCAGCGACATGAAGTCCCACACCGCGAACACATGGTGCTCGGTGAATGTCCGGATCGCCTCGATGCTGTCCAGCGCGCCGTACATCGGATGCTCGATGACCGCGCGCCTGGCCGCGCCGATCTGCTCCTCGAGGCGGTCGATGCCGGGGTGCCGCTGGCCCCAGTCATAACGGGACATGTCAGACCTCCTGCAGGCTGTGTCCGGTGGCCGGACGGGCTGGGTTGCGCCACACGACGGGGCAGAAGTCGGGATCGCTGTAGTCGGGACGGCCGTCCGGCAGGCGCCGGACCAGCGCATCGTGGTTGTAGGCGAGGACTTCGCCGTCGCTCAGCACGAACCGGCGGTAGGCGTTCTCGCCGTCCTGCAGGTGGAACGAGATGGCCCGGCGCGGGCGCTGGCTGCGGTTGGTCATGCTGCCGTGGTAGGTCCGGCAGTGATGGAAGCTCATGTGGCCCTTCGGAATGATCATCGGGACCTTGACGACCCCGGTGTCGTTGTAGGCCGCGTTCTCCGCCAGCATCTGCTCCAGTTCGCTGGCCTCCCGCTCCGCGAAGTGCCTGGTCACCGAGTCCTTGCGGCCGACCTCCCGCCACCGGTGGCTGCCGTCGACCATCGTGATCGTGCCCATCTCCTCGCCACAGTCGTGGAACGGGATGAAGGCGGTCAGCATCCGGTCGGAGGTGGACGTGGACCAGTAATGCTTGTCGAAGTGCCACGGCACGACGTTGGTCGCCTCCGCGGCGATCGGTGGCTTGTAGATCAGCGTCGACTGGAACACGCGGATCTCGTCGGCGCGGGCCAGCGCGGCGGCAACGGCCCCGACCAGCGGCTTGTGCAGCAGCTTCGCCAGGCCGTCGTGCTCGTAGTGGACGTAGTCGTTGTGCCGCTGCACGTCGCCCCTGGACGGATCCCAGTACGCCAGCTTCGGCGGCCGCACCGGCAGCCTGCGGTCCCGCTCGCCCGCGTAGTACCGCTCACTCGCCGCGGCCAGCTCGTCGACCTCGCTGTCGGTGAAGAGCTTCTTGGTGAGATACCAGCCGTGCTCGGCGTAGAACTCGACATCGGAGTCCGACGGCAGCAGCGAGCGCTCCTCTGCCGTCAGCGTGAATGGCGGGGTGACCGAAAGGCTCACGGTTCATTCCTCCCTAGGCGGGCCGGTCGGCGTTGATCTTGCCCGGTGGGCGGTGTGGTCGGGGGGCCAGGGTCAGACGGGGATCGTGCCCGCTCTGTCGCGGATCTCGGCGAGTTCGCGCTCCTTGGCCGCGTACAGCGCGGGGATGTTGTTCGTGCCGAACGTGCGGGCACCGTGCCGGTCGATCAGCTCCACGAAGTACGTGCGCCTGATGTGTGTCGACTTTGCGAAGATCTGGTACATCTGCCCCCAGTGGTCGCGGTCGACCAGTATGCCGAGCGGCCGCAGCGCCGCGACCGGGATGTCGGTCGAGCCCAGACGCCCGGCCAGCATGTCGTAGTAGCTCGATGGCGTCACCGCGAACTCGACGCCGCGACCGCTGATGGTCCTGACCGCGCGCACGATGTCCTTGGTCAGGAACGCGACATGCTGCACCCCGGCGCCGTCATGCCAGGCCAGGAAGTCGTCGATCTGGCCCGCCTGGCGGGTGAGGTCGGGCTGGAGGATCGTGAACGTCACGCCGCCGGACGGGCTCTGCACCACCTTGGACATCACGCCCTGGTCGCCGATTTCGATGTACTCCTCGAAGATGACCGTGAAGCCGAACACCTGCTCGTGGAAGGCGATGGTGGGGTCGAGCTCGCCGGGCGGCACGCACACCGCCACGTGGTCGATGATGCGCAGCAGGTCATCGCCGGCTCTGGCACCTGCGCCCGGCTCCATCGCGATCGCTCCGGGCTGGAACTGGGCACCCGAGCCGCTGCGTTCGACGAGGCGGTAGACCACGTCGCCGAAGCCCGCGACCTCCGCGGTGATGACGCAGGCCTCGTCGTCCTCCCAGGTGCGGGGCTGATGGATGCCCGACCCGCCGGCCGCGACCGCGTCGGTGTAGGCGATGGCGGCGCTGTCGGTGCGGAACGCGGTCACCGCCACGCCGTCGCCGTGCCTGGCGACGAACTGGCTGGCGGGATGGTCCTGTTTGAGTCCCGAGGTCAGCAGTATCCGGATGTCACCCTGCCCGAGCAGGATGCTGCGCTGGCCCGGCAGCCCCGTCTCCGGGCCGCCGTGGCCGTAGACGCGGAAGCCGTAGGCGGTGCACAGCGACCGCGCCGCCGCAATCGCATCTCCCACATAGAGCTCGACGTGGTCGATGTCGAGGATCTTCATCGCTTCCTCTCCCATCAGGTTCATGCGGTTCCAGGTGGTTCCCCATCGGCCGGGCCGGTCACGAGAACGGCGGCGGCGTGATCCGGGTCGCCGTCGGTCACCGCCAGGTCGACGCGCACGACCAGTGCCTCGTCCGCGTCGGCGTCGTCGATCAGCAGCGCGGCCACGTCCAGCGCTGCGCGTGTCCCGCTGACGCACACGACCGGCCCGGTCAGCTGCCACCGCGCGGCCAGGTAGCCGGCGACGGCGTTCGGCACGGACTGGAAGAACTGCAGCGGGGGAACCCGCCTGCCGGCATCCACCGCAGCGGCGACGCGGGCCGCGCTGGTGACGTCGCCGAGGGCCGTCACCATCACGATGGCGGTGACCGTGCCGGCTGGCGGTGGCTGGGCACGGCCGCGCAGGGCCCGCTCCGCGACCTGGGCCAGCAGCGGGCTGAAGTTGGAATCGATAAACCCGGCGAGCGCGGTGACCTCGCCGTCTGCGTCCGTCTCGGGCCAGGACGCGGACGACGAGACGGTCAGGCCGGCCGCGGCCGCCGCCGCGTGCAGCGCGGCGAGGCCGGGGGATGCGACGGAGGCCGGCGACGTCATGGCAGGCCGACAACCAGCGCGGTGTTCGCGCCGCCGAAGGCGGCGTTGAGGCTCATGGCAAACTCCGCGGTGGCGGCGAGTGGCTCGCCAAGCACGAGGTTGAGCCGGCAGTTGTCGTCGGTGCCGAGGAACCCGGCGTTGACCGGGAGCATGCCCTTGCGGGCCGCCAGCAGCGTGACGATCAGTTCCAGCACGCCGGACGCCTCCAGGCTCTGGCCGTGCAGCGACTTGGTGGAGCTGACCGGCACGCATCCGGCGGCGCCGCCGAGCGCGAGCCGCAGCGCGTTCGTCTCGGCGGGGTCGCTGTGGCCGGTGCCAGAACCGTGGGCGTTGATGTAGCCGAGATCCTCCGCCGCGATGCCGGCCCGCTGCAGCGCGGCCGTGACCGCCCGCGCCATGCCCCGGCCTTCCGGATGCGGCTGGACCGGGTGGTACGCGTCGCCGGTGCGGCCCCAGCCCGCCAGCCGCGCCAGCGGTGCCGCCCGTCGCGCCCGCGCAGCCTCCCGCGACTCGAGGACGACGGCACCGACGCCGTCGCCGAGGAGCAGCCCGCGCCGCCCCGCGCTGAACGGGCGCACCTGGCCGTCGTCGGCGAGCACGCGGCCGGCGTCGAACAGCGCGAACTGGTCGCGGTCCACGAGGTAGCCGCCGGCCACCACGACGCGGTCGGCGTGGCCGCGGGCGATGATCGCGGCCGCGTCGCCGATCGCGGTGCTCGCGGCCACGCAGGCCGACGTGTAGCAGCGGATGCCCTGCTCCGCGAGACCGCAGCCAGCCGCGACCGCGGTGGCGAACGCCTCGGGCCCGAGCCCCGGTTTGTCTGCCCCGGGGGCCCGGGCGATCGCCGGGTCGCCGTGAATGGCGAGGAACAGGGGGGCGCGGGCGCGGTCGGACGCCGGCAGGCCAGCGTCGTCGCACGCCGCGCGGACGGCGCGGGTCACCTCGGTGTGCAGCTCGGTTAACCCGGGCATCGTCGCCGCGCAGCGAACCCGCCGGGCGCTGACATCGAACCGCTGGACGGGTGCGAAGGCGGGCTGCCCGGACAACACCCCGGCCAGCAGCGCCTCGGCACCCCGGCCGTACGCGGACGCCGCGGCGGCGCCCGTCACGACCACCGGGCCCGGTCCCCTGCGGGCGGCCGGCGCCGGGGCCAGGGCGGGTCCGTCAGTCATGCGAGGACCCGACGTTCAGATCGTGCAGCAGGCCGACCACGCTGGTGACCGTCGACATGCGCGCGAGCATGTCGTCGTCGACGTCGAGCGCACCGTAGCGCTGCTCGATCTGGTGAATCAGCCAGGCCAGTTCCAGCGAGTCGATCGCCTCCGGCACCTGCTCGGGCTGGCGGTCACCGTAGCTGGCGAGCATCGCGACAACGTCCGACCGCTGCAGTACCCCGGGCATGCGTCAGTGCGCCGACGACGCGGGCTGGATCCGCGGCAGGACGGTCTGGCAGAACTCGCCGACGGTCATGCCGGCGAGCATCTCGCCCTCGTCGTCGTCGAACTTCACTCCGAAACGGTCCTCCACCCGCACGGCAAGCTCGGCGAGGGCGAGCGACTCCAGATCGGCGCCGGCCGGGCCGAGCATGGTGTCGTCGTCGATGCCTTCGATGCTGTAGTTCATGTCCGTCAGCGAGTCGAGCACAAACTGGCGGATCTCATCGATCATGGTCGCGGCTTCCTTCCGATGAGGGGTGGTTGAACGCAAGCGCGGCGGTCAGCGTCAGCCAGGTTTTCGTGGGCGGGCGCCATCGCCGGCTTGCCCGGCCTCCGGTCGCGGGGCACTGGCCTGCTCGGCCCCGATATCGCGGAGCACGGTCTGGTCGCGGACGAGCTTCCCGGTGGCGGTGCGCGGTAGCTGCTCGACCACGTGCAGCCGCCGCGGGCGCTTGTACGCGGCGAGCCGGGTGGTGATTTCGCGCTCCACCGCGGCTGTGCCGGCTCCGTCCGCCAGCACCAGGTACGCCTCGATCGCGTGGTCGTGTACCACCACGGCCGAGGCGACCTCGGGCAGCGCGGCGAGCATGTGCTCGACCTCGGTCAGATCCACCTTGAGGCCGCCGACGGAGACCTGGGAGTCGCGGCGGCCGAGGACCCGCACGAGTCCGGTCTGCGGATCGACGCTGCCGGCGTCCCTGGTGTGCAGCCAGCCATCCGACCAGCGGCTCGGGTCCTGGTCGCCGAGGTACGGCGAGGCCAGCAGCGAGACGTGCAGCTCCCCGCCCTCTTCCCGGACGGCCAGGCCGGGCGCCGGCATCACCGCGGGCCGGTTCTTGCCGAACAGATCGGTCGCGATGACCCCGACCTCGGTCATCCCGTACATGTTGCCGAGGCGCACGTCATAGCGGCCGGTGAACGCGGCGTAGACGTCGGCGCGGACCAGCTCGCCGCCCGTGGTCATGCCGGTGAGCTGCGGCAGCTTCGGCGGCTCGCGCACCGACGCCAGCAGCTCGATATGGAAGGGGACACCGAGCAGTGTGGTCGGCTGCGAGCCGGCGGCGACCGTGGACAGGATGCCGTCGGCCGTCATCCGGGCCGGGATCGTCAGGGTCAGGCCCGCGTGCAGGCCGTAGAGCAGGCCGCCGACGAGCCCGAGCACGTGCACCATGGAGGCGAGCGACACGATGCGCTCGCCGCTGCCGGGGACGCCGTCGATCATGGTGTAGCGCTTCACCTCTTCGACGAGGTTCGCGGCGTCGCGTGCGATGATCTTGGACGGGCCGGTCGACCCGGAGCTGAGCTGGATGACGGCGTGCGTGGTGGCAGCGGGCCTGCCGGGATACGTGCGCACGCCCTCGGTGATCTCGGCGAACCCTCGCAGCGGGCCGCCGGTGGAGCGCTCGGCCGTCACGACGACCTGCGGCAGCAGCCGCCGGAGCGCGACGTCCACCTCGTAGGCGGTGAGCCGGTGGTCCAGCAGGGACGCCTGCGCGCCGATCTGCCACGAGGCGAGCAGATTGGCGATGAACGCGAGCGACGGCGCCAGGCACAGCGCGACGGAGCCGCCGCGCTGCAGCCCGGCGTCAGCGAGGGCGCGGTGCCGCCCGGCCACGAGCCGGCGCAGCTGAGCCCGGCTGACAGGCTCCCCCAGGTGCAGGCAGACGTCGTCCGCGGCGCCCGCCAGCAGCACTTCGTCAACCCACTCCGGTTCTAACTGTGGGTACGCGCCGCCGGCTACCTGTGGGTACGCGCCTCCGGCCACCCGACCTCCCCTCTCGCCCACTGCGGGCAAGCTTGCTGACCGGCTCCCGACGACCGGTGGCATTTGCTGGTATATCAGCGGCAGATCTGCTGGAAAGTCACGAAATGATGACGTTGTCCAACAACCTCGACCTTACTCACTCGGGCTCGTTTGACAAGGGCCTGAAATGGGCCGGGGAACGGCGGATCAGCAGGTGAGGGCCTGAGTCGGGCCGGAGTCAACACCAGGCGTACAGCCGTTCACCCTTCGCACCGGCCGGTGCTCCTGGCCGGCCAGGGATTGACACCCGCTGCCGGAAGCTGGCCAGAATCAGCTATGTTCGAGCAGGCCAGCCAGGACCGGATGGTCGTCCAGTTCCCCGGGTCAGAGGCTGGTATCCAGCCGCTGACCTGGGGCCAGAAGGCGATCCTGCAGGACATGCAGGACAGCGGCAACCAGTTCACCATGTGGGGAATGTTCGACCTGCCCGAGGGCAGCACCGTCGCGGATGCGGCGGCCAGGCTGAGCGGCCTGATAGGCCGGCATGCCGCCCTGCGGATGCGGCTGGCGACCGGCAGTGCGGGCCGGCTGTGCCAGCAGATAGCCGGGCCGGGGCAGACCGGCCTGGACATCCTGACGATCCCCGATGACACCGGCCGGGCCGGCGTCGCGCGGTACGCCGTCGATCTCATGGAGACCTGGCCGCTTGTGCGGTTCGACTTCCATCGCGACTGGCCGCTGCGGATGGCGGTGGTCCGGCATCGTGGCGCCTGCCTGCACCTGGTCTGGGTGCTCTCCCACCTGGCCGCCGACGGCGGGGCGAACCTGCTGCTCCTCGACGACCTGATCGCGGCCGGCGCGGCGCCCCGCCCGGCGGGCGAGCCGCGGCGCCGGCAGCTCACCGACATTGCCGCGAGCGAGCAGACGCCGCAACTTCGGCAGCTCAGCAGCCGCGCGATGCGGCACTGGGAGGCTCAGCTCAGGCACATCCCGGCGCAGACGTTCGGCGAGCCAGCCCACCTCGCGGGCCGGCCGGAGCCGCGGTACTGGCAGGCCAGGTTCAGCTCGCCGGCGGCGCACCTGGCCATGCTGGCCATCGCCAGGCGCACCGGGACCGACCCGTCGCGGGTGACGCTCGCCGTGATCGCGACCGCCATCGGCCGCGCCACCGGGGTGCAGCCGCTGACGATCAAGGTCATGGTGAGCAACCGGTTCCGGCCGGGCCTGGCCGACGTCATCGCCCCGATCGCGCAGAACTCGGTGGTCACCATCGACCTCACGGACACCTCGGTCGATGAGGTGGTCGCGCGGGCCCGCGGCGCGGCCCTGACCGCCGGCATGCGCGCCTACTACGACCCGGATGAACTCAGGGAGGTCACCGCGCGGCTGGACGCCGAACGCGGCTACCCGGCCGCGGTCACCTGCCGGGTCAACGACCAGCGCGCGATGATCATGCGCGCCGGGGCGGCGGCCGGCCCCGGCGAGGTGACACCGGAGCAGGTCGGACACCGGCTGGCGGAGACCTCACTGACCTGGCTCGGCCGCAGGGACAACATGCACGAGCAGGCCAACATCCTGGTCGAGAACCGGCCCGACGTCGTGTCGCTGCACATGATGTGGGACCGGTGGTCCCTCACCGACGAGCAGGTCGAGGCGCTGCTGCGCGGCGTGGAGGAGGTCGCCTGCGAGGCGGCATTCGACCCGGCCGCGCCGACCAAGGTTTCGCCGGCTAGCAGGGCCCCGGCCCGGTGACGAAGGAACCGGGCCGCAGGCCACCGGGGGGCTCCGGGGGGTCGCTCCCCCGGGCCAGCAGGGCCCCGGCCCGGTGACGAAGGAACCGGGCCGCAGGCCGCACCGGGGGGCTCCGGCGGTCGCTCCCCCGGGCTAGCACGTCGAAGGCGGTCAGGCACAGGTAGCGCAGGCCGGGATCGTAGTCGCCGGCCACCAGCAGGCCCGGGTGGCCCGCGTCGCTGGTGAGCTCGTCGATGAGCCCCCACCAGACCCCGGTGGACGGCTGGCCGGGCGGCATCACCCGCACCCGCCCGGCGGTGGGCGCGGTCCACACCGCGGCGAGTGCGTCACTGAGCACCAGCACCGTCTCGCCGTGGCCGGCCGCCAGTTCGGCGAGATCGGCGGCGGCGAGGCCGGCGACGCCGCCGGGCGGGACGCCCGGATGCTGGCGCACCCCGGCGACCCGGGCCGCCGGTTCGCGCGCGGTCTGCCGTAGAGCATGGCGACGCCCCGGTGCTGCGACGGCACCGGTACCGGGCAGTCGTACGGGAGGGCCGCCTGCTCGACGACGATCAGCAGCGCCCGCCGGACTCCGGCCGACGACGCGTACTCGCGGGCAATCCGCAGGCCGCTGAACGCCGCCGCCGAGCCCTGGTCGCAGATGGCGAACGCCATCGGCGCGCCCGGAGTGACGTGGCTGAGATAGGCGGCGGTCTGCCGGCCAGGCCGCAGGTCGTGGATGGAGAACGCCAGCACCAGCAGGTCGACCGGCTCGTCCGCCGGGCACGGCCGGCCCGATCAGCGCCTCGGCCATCTCCCCGTACGAATGGCCGAGTGCCGGCTGACGGCGGCTCGCCGAAAAGGGCCGCCGGCACCTCGCGCCCGTAGGGCCTGGCCGCGTCGGCCAGGTACTCGCCGACCCGGGCCCGGTTCGCCGGATCGGCGAGGAACTCGGCCGGCCCGGTGAAGGTGCGGCGCACGGCGCGCACCAGGTGCAGGTCACGGCGATGGGGTGGGGTGGTGGGGCCGGAGCCAGCAGAGCGCGGGCTGGCCGGCGGGCGCGCGACGAACACGGCGGCTAGCCGGGCCGGGAATGGCCGGCGACGAACGTCGCCAGATCCCCGACCGTTCTCATCTGGTCGGCGTCCATCAGCTCGACGTCGATGAGAATCATCAGCTGGTCTTCCACCTGGAGCAGCAGCTCGAGCCCGAACGTGGAGCTGAGCCCGAGTTCCTCCATCAGGCGCATGTCCTCGGTGACCGGCTCGGGGCGGTCCAGCAGCCGGGCCAGCACCGTGGTCATCGTGTCGAGTACCTGCTGCCGGAACTCACCGTCCAGGCCGGTTTCCTGTGCTGTCATACACGCGCCTCCTCGTCTTGCCTGTCTCTGCTTTCTGGAGCGCGCGCGTCGGAGAAGCCGCCGCGCGGCCTGTCAGTGCTCGAACACCATCGCCGCGAACGTGGCCCCGCCGCCGGCGCCGACCGCGGCGGCGAGGTAGCGGTCGCCCGGCTGCAGCAGGCCGCGCTCGCACGCGGTCTGGTAGTTGGCGAACATGTCCGCGCAGAAAACGTGGCCGCTGGCCGGGATATTGTCCAGCAGCACGCGGTCGAGCGGGAACTTGAGCAGCACGCACATCCGCTGCCAGGTCACCAGGTTGACGTTGTGCGGCAGCACGACACGGATGTCGTCGAACGTCAGGCCCGCCTCGTCCAGGGCCCGCCGCATCACCTCGGCCAGCGAGGGCCGGTACTCGCGCTGCAGCCGCGCGTCGTTCGCGCCGGTGGCGCTGTCGAAATCGCCCCGCACGCTGGACGCGTACGCGAGCAGCCGGTCGCGCGCGCCGAACGCGCTGACCAGGCACGCGGCCGCGCCCTCGCCGAAGATCGTGGTGTCCGCGAACAGCTGGGCCTCGCGGGTGAACGCCTTCTCGCCGCTGAGCACGAGCGCCAGCGGCCCGTCCTGGCCGTCCGCCGTGTCGGTGGCGAGCAGCCGCCCCGCCATGTCGATCGCCAGCAAACCGCTGGCGCACGACTGGTGCGTGACGGTGAACGCGACCGCGTGGCCGAGCCCGAGCGCCTGGCAGACCTCGTGCAGAGGGTTGACCGGGTACGGCCCGATCACGGGCATCGTCCGGGCGTGCAGGACGTAGCGGACGCGGTGCTCCTGGCCGCGGAGCGCATCCAGGCCGGCCGCGGCCTTCATCAGCAGGTCATACACCGACGCGTCCGGGTCGCGGCTGACTTCCCGCAAGCCGTGGAACCGGCGGAACAGCTTGACCTGCATGCCGGTCAGGCCGAGCGGGCCGGCCAGGCTTTCGATGGGAACCCGCGTCTGCGGCAGGTACACCGACACAGCCTCCAGCGCGGTCATGCTGCCACCGCATCACCGCGGAGTCGGGAAAGTCAATGTGTGCCACGATGACGCCGTGGCCCGGTTCCTGTTCGTCGTCGTCCCCGTCGTGTCCCACCTCTGGCCTGCGGTGGCCATCGGCGACGCACTGGCCGCCGCGGGGCACGACGTGGCCTGGTGCGGGCCCGAGAGCGACCTGCGCCCGCTCGTCGGGCCGGAACTGACGATCTACCCGACCGGCAAGCGCTCCTACCGCGAGTTCCACGAGGTGGGCATGGCCGCGGTGCGGGAACTGTGGGATGAGTACGTGATTCCGCTCAACCGCTTCATCCGGGGCCCGGTAGACCGGGCCGTGGCGGACTACCGGCCCGACGTCGTCGTCGCCGACCAGTACGCGCTGGCCGGCGCCCTGGCGGCGGACGCCCGCGGCACGCGGTGGGCGACCCTGTGCGCCGGCATACTCGAGCTCACCCCGCCCGCCGCGGACCCCGGCCTGGCGGCCGTGGGTCCGCGCGAAGGTGGCGCAGGTGCGGGAGGCCGCCGGGCTGCCCGCCGACGACCGGCTCGACCTGCTGTTCTCGCCGTACCTGGTGATCGCGACGACCGCGCGGGCGCTGACCGGCGCGGCGCCGCTGCCGGAACACTGCGTGCTGATCGGGGCCGCGCTCGGCCCGCGGCGCACCGACCCCGGCTTCGGCTGGGACTGGTGGGATCCTGCCCGGCGGCATGTGCTCGTCACCGCCGGCACCATGTCCGCGCACCTGGTGCACGGCTTCATACCGCGGATGAGTGGCGGCGCTGGAGCCGATGGCAGGCCGGGTGCAGGTGGTGCTCAACGCCGCCCCGGATGCGATGCCAGAGCCGCCGCCACACGTCCTGGTCGCCCCGCGGGTCCCGATGCTCGATCTCATGCCGCGCCTCGACGCGGTGATCTGCCAGGCGGGGCAGAGCACGGTCAACGAGGCGCTCGCCCACGGCGTGCCGCTGGTCGTCGCGCCGATACGCCTCGGCGAGCTGGCCGTGGCCGAGCAGGTGACCCGGGCCGGGGCCGGTATCGCGGTCTCGTTCGCGGAGGCGACCCCGGCGCAGCTCGCCGCCGCGGTGACGGCGGTGCTGGACGAGCCGGGCTACCGCGCGCAGGCGCGCCGGATCGCCGCGGAGTTCGCCGCGGCGGGCGGCGCCGGCACCGCCGCCGCACACCTGGCTGCGCTGGCCGACGCCCGCTAGACCCCGCGGCCACGGGGTCCCAGGGCGTCTCTAACCCAAGCCAGCGGGCCCAAGGCCACGCGACGAAGTCGTGAGGCCTTGGGCGCCAGCGGGGGCTCCGGGGGGCGCCCCCCGGGCTAACACGGCATCTAGGCGGGCCGGCTGGCCTGGGCTAGCATCGGCTCATCCCCCACTATCGGCCGGAGGGCGTGGATGGACGATGACGTGCCCCGGCTGCTGTGCGGCACGCCCGAACTCCCGCCCCACTCGTGGCGCTGACCTTCGACGACGGCCCCGGCCCCAGGTCGGCCGAGCTGGCCAGGCTGCTGCGCGACGAGGGCGTGCCTGGCACGTTCTTCGTGCTCGGCGAGAGCGTGGAACGGCATGGCGACGTGCTGGACACCTACCGGGACTGCGGGCACGCGATCGGGCTGCACGGCGACCGGCACCACCCGTTCTCCTCGGCCGAGCACGCCGCCGGCCAGCTGAGCCGATGTGCCGAGCGGATCCGCGGCTACCTGGGCGACACGGCGTGGTTCCGCCCGCCGTACGGCATGGGCGACTGGCCGGTTCCCGGCTTCGCCGGCCCGGTCGGCTGGCACGCGCACGGACGGGACTGGGACATCACCTACCGCCACGGGCAGACGGTGGAGGCCTGCGTGGATGCCATCGCGCAGCGGCTCATCGCGCGCGACGGCGGCATCGTGCTGCTGCACGACTTCGCGGCGGCCACCGAGTTCACCCCGGCCGGCCTGACCGAGGCAGACCTGGACCTGCGGATCATCGAGATCACCGCACTGCTGATCGAGCGGCTGCGCGGGGCGGGACTCTCGTTCGCCGGGCTGCCGGAATCCGCGCTGGCCCGCGTCCCGGAGCCGCCGGACCGGCCCCCCGGCGAGCCCGCGCCGGGCGGGCCACCGGCCCCGGCGCGGAGCCGGCGGCAGGGGGGCTGCCCGAGGCGGCCGAAGCCCTGCAGTCCCTGCGGCTGCACCGCGCGACGGCGAGGGCAGCGGGCGGCATCCTCGATCTGGTCATGCCGATACGGGTCGGCGACGGCCCTGCCCTGTTCTGCGCGCATCCCGTGGTAGGCCTGAGCTGGTGCTACCTGGCCCTGGTCCCGCACGTGGATGCCAGGTTCCCGCTGTATGGCCTGCAGGCCCGTGGCCTGCGACGACCCGAGCCGCTGCCGGCCAGCCATGGCGGAGATGGCGCGGGACTACGCCGACCAGATCCGGATGGCGCAGCCATCCGGCCCCTACCATCTGCTCGGCTGGTCACTGGGCGGGAACATCGCCTTCGCGATCGCGGAGGAACTCGAGCGCCGCGGCGAGGAGATCGGGTTGCTCGTCATCCTGGACGCCAATCTGGCCGACCGCGACGCCGTGGCGCTGAGCAACGAGCCCTGGATGGTCTACAACCTCGTGCTCGCGCAGTTCGGGTACGTGCCCGCGCTGACCCCCGCCGAGCCGGACCCCGAGGCCCGGATGCTTGAACTGGTGCGCCGCCGGCCGGGCCTGGGGCTCGACGAGTGGCCGGACCAGCGCGTGCGCGCGCTGCAGCGCGTGATCAAGAACAACGTCGCGATGGCGCACGCCCACCAGCCCGGCCGGGTGCGCTGTCCGTTGCTGTTCTTCTCCGCCACCCGCAATCCGCCAGCGCTGGCCGAGAAGCTGGAGAATCTGGCGGACGTTCGTCGATGGCCCGATCGAGGCGGTCGAACTGGACTGCGACCACCGGTACATGCTGCTGCCCGAGCCGATAGCGCGGATCGGGCCAGGCGCTCACCGGCTGCGCGTGCTCCCGCGCTACACGGCAGCCCATTGTGTAACCGAGCTGGCACATCTAGCCTGACGACGTGACATTACGCTCCCTGTCCCGGGTTGGCCCGGATCTGTAACGGCGCCTGCGTTCGGCCGCAGCCGGCCTGCTCCGCGCACCGGGAGACTCGATGATTGAGGCCAGCGGCCTGCGCAAGTCGTACCGGACCAGGCGCCGCCGCAAGGTCACCAGCGTCGACGCGGTCCGCGGCGTGGACTTCGCCGTGCAGCGCGGCGAGATCTTCGGCTTCCTCGGCCCCAACGGGGCCGGCAAGACGACCACGCTGCGGATGCTGGCCACGCTGATCCGCCCGGACGGCGGCGACGCCACGATCGCCGGGGTGGACCTGCGGCGCGACCCCGCGCGAGGTGCGGCGGCACATCGGCTTCGTGGCGCAGGGCAGCGGCACCTACGACCGGTCCACCGCCCGGCGTGACCTGGTCCACCAGGCGCGGATGTACGGCGTCTCGAAATCCGCCGCGAAGGACCTCGCCGCCGGCAGCCATCAAGGCCTTCCAGCTCGACGACTTCGCCGACCGCCACATCAGCACCTACTCCGGCGGGCAGCGCCGGCGCCTCGATGTCGCGCTCGGCGTCATCCATTCGCCCCAGGTCATCTTCCTGGACGAGCCGACGGCCGGGCTCGACCCGCAAAGCCGGGCCCGCATGTGGCAGGAGGTGCGCAGGCTCCGCGACCAGGGCATGACGATCTTCCTCACCACCCACTACCTGGACGAGGCCGACGCGCTCTGCGACCGGATCTCGATCATCGACGCCGGGCTGATCGTCGCCGAGGGCACACCGTCGGATCTCAAGCGCGAGATCTCCGGCGACGTCGTCATCGTGGACCTGGCCGCGCCGGACACCGCCGGCGCCCCGGAGCCCACCGTCATGCTCGAAGGAGTCCAAGATCCTGACCGAGCAGCCGTACGTGCACTCCTGCGAGACCATCGAGCACACCCTGCGCCTCTACGTGGACAGCGCCGCCACCGCCATCCCGCAGGTCATGCGGGCGCTGAGCAACAAGGGGATCGAGCCGGGAGCGATCGAGTCCCGCCGGCCAAGCCTCGACGACGTGTTCCTGGCCAAGACCGGCCGCACTCTCGCCGACTGACCGGCCACCGGAAAGGGAGGAAGGCAGCAGCTATGAAGCTCGCCCGCGATACGTGGCTGACCTTCCAGTACGAGGCCGGGCAACTGGTGCACAGCCCGGTCAGCATCGCGATCTCGCTGCTGCAGCCCGTCACCTACCTGCTGCTGTTCACCCCGTTCCTCAAGTCCGTCATGGGCGCCTCCAGCTACGGCGGCGCCTACGGGATCTACGTGCCCTCGCTGTTCGCGGCCATGGGCATCTTCAGCGGCATGTTCGCCGGATTCGCCCTGATCGCCGCGATACGCCAGGGTGTCATCGGCCGGTTCCGGGTCACGCCGCTGTCCCGCGTCGGCCTGCTGCTCGGGCGGGAACTGGTGTTCGTCGCGCTGATCGGCTTCCAGGCCGTCGTGATCGCCGTGGTCGCCCTCATCTTCGGGCTGCGGGTGCCGCTGCCCAACCTCCTGCTTGCCCTGGTCCTGCTGGCGCTGATGGTGCTCATCGGCGTCTCGATCTCCTACGTCCTGGCGATCTTCGTGCCCAACCGACCGCGCTCATGAACCTGACCAACGGGGTCACCGAGCCGCTCGCGCTGCTGGCCGGGGTCCTGATCCCGCTGTCGGTCGCGCCGCTGTGGGTGCGGGACGTCGCCGCGTGGAACCCGTTCGCCTGGGGGGCCAACGGCATGCGGGCCATCTTCGCAGGGCAGCATCGGCGCCCAGGTCGTCTGGGAGGCGGTCCTCATCCTGGCCGGGGTGGCCGCGGTGACCGTGGTGGTGTCGTCCCGGCTGTTCACCCGCGAGATCGCATGAACCGCGCACGGAAGGGCACGGCCTTGAAACTCGCCCGCGATACCTGGCTGACCTTCCAGTACGAAGCCGGGCAACTGTGGCACAACCCGGTCGCCATCGCGGCCGCGCTGCTCAACCCGGTCACCTACCTGCTCTTCTTCACCCCGTTCCTCAAATCCGTCCTGAAGGCCCCCACCTACGGCGACGCCTACCAGATCTACGTGCCGCTGCTGTTCTGCACGCTGGGCCTGTTCGGCGGCCTTTTCGCCGGGTTCGTCCTGCTCGCCGCGATACGCCAGGGGGTCATCCAGCGGTTCCGCGTCACGCCGCTGTCCCGCGTCGGCCTGCTGCTCGGCCGGGAACTTGTGTTCGTCGCGATGATCGGCTTCCAGGCCGTCGTGATCACCGTCATCGCCCTCGTCTTCGGGCTGCGGGTGCCGCCCGCCAACTTCCTGCTCGCCCTGATCGTGCTGGCGATGATGGTCCTGCTCGGCGTCTCGATCTCGTTCGCCGTGGCGATCGCCGTGCCCAACGAGAGCCTGCTGCCCAGCGTGATGAACGGAGTGGCCCAGCCGCTCTCGCTGCTGGCCGGGGTCCTGATCCCGCTGTCGGTCGCACCGCTGTGGGTGCGGGACGTCGCGCTGTGGAACCCGTGGGCCTGGGCGGCCAACGGCATGCGGGCCATCTTCGAGGGCCAGGTGGGCGCCCAGGTCGTCTGGGAGGCGCTCGCCATCCTGGCCGGGCTGGCCGCGGTGGCCGTGGTGTTGTCGTCCCGGCTGTTCACCCGCGAGATCGCATGACCGCGCATCGCCATCGGCCATTGACCGGGGCCCAGGCGATACGCCCATTGCCTGGACATCACTGCCGTTCTAGCCTGAGCTGGGATCACAGCGAGATAACGGCAGCCACCGCCCAATGGCACAGCCCAGCCGGGAATGACACCGGCCTGGTGCGGTGCACGCGACAAGGGGAGGCAGATCGGTGAGTGCGACCAACCTTCGGGCGGTGCTGGCTGCGGACCCGGAACTCGGCGCCGGCAACGTACTGCTCCGGCTTGCCGAGCACGGCGCCGACATGGACATGCCGCGGGTGACGTTCGATACCGGGTTCGACGCGATCGCGGCGTGGACGCCACTGTCGCTGCGCACGCTGACCGAGCGGGTGGCCGCCCGGGCCGAATGGTTCGCCCGCCGTGGCATCGGGCGGCGCGACCCGGTCGCGGTCTACGTGACGTCAGCGGCCGACGTGCTGCCTCAACTTCCTCGCGCTGACCTGGCTCGGGGCGATACCCGCCCTGATGAACGGGAGCATGCCGGCCGAGATCGCCGTCGAGTACATCCGGCGGCTGCGCGCCGTCGGGGTGATCCTCGACGCCGACCACGCCGGGCTGGCCGCGCTCGACCTCGGCGCGCCGATCCTCGGCGACGCGGCGCAGACCGGCACCGGTGATCCGTCCCGCGCCCCGGCGCACTACCGGCACCACCCCGACGATCCGGTGGCCATCACGCACTCGTCCGGGACCACGCGCATGCCGGCCGCCGTCGTGCACTCCCACCAGAGCCTGTTCGCGGCCGTGCGCGCGGTCCGGCTGACCGAGCCCCGCCAGCACGGCCCGGTGCGGGAACTGTCCGCGTTCCCGCAGGCGCACACGGCGGGCATCATCATCCTCAACGAGGCGCTCTGCAACGGATACGAGCTGCTGTGCCTGTCGGAGCAGGGCGGCGCGTTCGCGCGCAGCGGCGAGGTGATCATCGACGCCATCGAGCGCTGGCGCCCGACCGCGGTCTTCGGCTTCGCCGTCACCTGGGCCGAGCTGGCCCGCTACGACCTGACCAGCCGTGATGTCAGCTCGGTGCGGTTCTGGTCGAACAGCGGCGACTGCGCGCACGAGGCGCACATCCGCCGCCTGGTCGCCGTCGGCAGCCACCACGCCTACGGCAAGGACGGCGTCGTCAGCCTCCCCGGCTCCCGGTTCAACGACACGCTCGGCTCCACGGAGATGGGCTACGGCGGGTTCGGGATCAGCCACCACCCCGGCAGCGAGCGCTACAACCGCTGCGTCGGCAAGCCGCAGCCGTTCGCCGAGATCATCCTGGTGGACCCGCGGACCGGCGAGGAGGTCCCGGCGGGCGAGGTGGGGATGGTCGCCATGAAGTCGCCGACGCTGGCGCTCGGCTACTGGAACGACTCGGTCAACACCTTCCGCACCCGGCTGAACGGCTACTACCTGACCGGCGACCTGATGTACCGCGACGAGGACGGCTACTTCTATCACGTGGACCGGGCCAGCGACGCGGTCGACCTCGGCGACGGGAACTGGCTCTACACCGCGCTGTCCGAGGAGCGCATCCTCTCCCGCTGCCCGGACGTCCGCGACTGCACCGTCCTGGCGGCCCGCGGGGACGACGGCAGGCTCGTCACCGACGTGCTGCTCGTGCTCGCGGCGGGCGCCGATCCCGCGCTGGACCGCGACGGCGAGCGTCCGCGCCGCGCTCGGCGAGGTAGCGGCGGCGGTGCCGCTGCGGATCGTGACCATCCCCGACGAGCGAGATCGTCGTGGGACCGACCGGCAAGGTCCGCAAGTTCCTCATGCGCGAGCAGCTGCTGGCCAGCGCGGGCGCCTCCGCCGCCGAAGGGAGCGGCTGATGCCTGGTGCACAGGAGTCGCTGCCCTACGCGGTCGTGGTCAACGACGAGGAGCAGTACTCGATCTGGCAAGCGGGGCGGGAGCTGCCCGCCGGCTGGCGCGCCGGACGGCTTCACCGGCACCGAGGATGAGTGCCTGGCCTACATCGACGAGACCTGGACCGACATGCGGCCGGCGTCACTGCGTCGCTGGATGCGCGACCACGAGCAGGCCGGCGCCGATTGACCGGGCCGCCGATGCGAGCTTGCCTGCGGTTCCACTGATCAACGAGGACCAGGAACGAATCGCCAGGAGGCGACGTGGACGACGACGACACCCAGACCTACCTCGTGGTGCTCAACGACGAGGAGCAGTACTCGATCTGGCCAGCCGACCGTGACATGCCGCCCGGCTGGCGCGGCGACGGCTTCAGCGGCCTCAAGGCGGACTGCCTCGCCCACATCGACGAGGTCTGGACCGACATGCGCCCGCTCAGCCTGCGCCGCGCGATGGAGCAGGCCGCCGGGTCCTGAGGCGGCAGGCGGCCTGACTACCGTGCCCTGGATCGACCGGCTCCTAGCGAAGGACAGTGCGTAATGGTGCTCGACGACTTCCTCTCACGCGTGGCGCAGGCGCCGGATGCGATCGCCGTGCAGGACGGCGGCCTGCGGCTGACCTACGCCGAGCTGGCCGGGCACGCCTCGGCGCTTAGCGGCCAGGCTCGCCCGGCGCGGGGTCGGGCCGGACGACGTGGTGGCCGTCTACGCCGACAGGTCCGCCGAGCTCGTCGTCGCCGAGCTTGCCGTGCTGCTGGCCGGCGCTGCCTACCTGCCGCTCGATCCGGCCCACCCGGCCGCGCGGACCAGCGAGGTGCTCGCGCTGTCGGGTGCGGCCGCCGTGATCAGCACCGGCCCGCTGCTGGCGGGTGGCGCGCCGCTCGGCGACGATCCCGAGATCGTCGACCTGGCCAGCGCTCCCGCGGCGCACCCCGCGGCCCCGGCCAGGCCGGACGGCGCCACGCTGGCCTACGTGATCTTCACGTCGGGCTCGACGGGCCGGCCCAAGGGCGTCGCGGTCAGCCACGGCAGCCTCGCGAACCTGATGCGCTGGCGCAAGGAGGCTTACCCGCTGGGCCGCCAGGACCGGACGACGCTGCTGTGCAGCCCCGGGTTCGACGTGGCGGTCTGGGACACCTGGCCCACCCTGGCCGCCGGGGGCACGCTGGTGGTGCCGCCCGCCGAGGTGCGCACCTCGCCGCCGGACCTCGTCGCCTGGCTGGCTGACGAGCAGATCACCGCGGCGTTCCTGCCGACCCCGCTGGCTGAGGCGGTGCTCGACGGAGCGGTGGCCGTCCCACACCGTGCTCAGGATGATGCACACCGGCGGCTCGGCGCTGCAGCGCGGCGTGCCGCCCCGCCCTGCCGTTCACCCTGGTCAACCTCTACGGGCCGGCCGAGTGCACGGTCGGCGTGACGACCACCCCGGTGCTGCCGGGCGGCCCCGTGCCGCCGCCGATCGGGGTCCCCATCGACGGCGTGCGCTGCTACGTGCTCGACGGCCTCGAGCCGGTGCCCGACGGCGAGCCCGGCGAGATGTGCCTGGCCGGCGCGTGCGTGGCCCGCGGCTACCTGGGCGACCCGGCGGGCACGGCCAGATCCTTCGTGCCCGACATCGCGGTCCCCGGGCAGCGGATGTACCGCACCGGCGACAAGGTCCGCCGCCGGGCCGACGGATCCTTCGAGTACCTCGGCAGGCTCGACGATCAGGTCAAGATCCGCGGGTTCCGGATCGAGCCCGGCGAGGTGGCCGCGGTGCTGCGGCAGCATCCGGCGGTCCGGGAGTCCTTCGTGGCCGCCGAGCGATCCGGTTCCGCCGACCCGCGCCTGATCGGCTACGTCGCCGCCGGACGCGGCGCCCGCCGAGCTGATCGGGTTCGCCGCCGTCAAGGCTGCCCAGCTACATGGTGCCCGCCGCGATCGTGGCGCTGCCCGCGCTGCCGATGACGCCCAACGGCAAGGTGGACCGCGCCGCGCTGCCCGCGCCCGGCCGGGCGGACGCCGGCCTGGCCGAGGTGGCCGCGGCGCAGCGCACGCCGACCGAGGGCGCGGTGGCCAGCATCATGGCCCGGCTGCTCGGGGGCGTCGCAGGTCGGCGCCGATGACGACTTCTTCGCCCTCGGCGGCACCTCGCTGCTCGTCGCCCGGCTGGCCACCGAGATCGCCGCCGAACTGCAGGTCACGGTGACCCTGGCCGATCTGCTCCGCGCCCGCACGGTGGCCGCGATCGCCGCCATCGTCGACGAGCGGACCGGCCGGCCGGCCGCGGCGGCCAGCCTGGAGCGGCGACTCCGGCCGGCGGCGCCGGCCCTGCCGCCGGTCCGCCCGGGCCGCAGGGACCGGCCGGTACCGCTGTCGCTGCAGCAGGAGCGGGTGTGGTTCTTCGAGCAGCTGTCACCGGGCAACCTGGCCTACAACTTCCAGGCCACGGTGTCGCTGCACGGCGAGGTGAACACCGAGGCGCTGCGCGCCGCGCTCGACGAGATCGTGCGCAGGCACGAGATCCTGCGGACCGCGTTCGTCACGGTCGACGGGGTCGCGATGCAGCGGCCGGTCGCGGGCGTGCAGGCGCCGCTGCGGGTACTGGACGTCCCGGCCGAGCGCGCCGACGAGGTCGTCGCCGCGGAGGTGCGCAAGCCGTTCGACCTGAACGCGCCGCCGCTGGCGCGCTGGCTGCTGCTGCGCCACGCAGCGGGCGAGAACACGTTCGTCCACGTGGAGCACCATTTCGTGCACGACGGCTGGTCGCTGTCGGTGCTGCTGTCCGAGCTGAGCGCCCTCTACCCGGCCTTCGCGGCCGGCCAGCCCTCGCCACTTGCCGACCTCGCCGTCCAGTACGCGGACTACACGCTGTGGCAGCGGGAATGGATGCGGGGCGAGGTGCTGCGGGCCCACGTGGACCACGGGACCGCCCTGCTGGCCGGCGCACCGGACATCCTGGCGCTGCCGGCCGATCACCCGCGGCCGCCGGTCATGAGCTTCCGCGGCGCGGCGCCGCGGATCAAGGTCCCGGCCGAGCTGTCCCGCGCGCTGCGCTCGTTCAGCAGGCAGCACCGGGTGTCGCTGTTCTCGACCATGTACGCGGGCTTCGCGGCGCTGCTGTACCGCTACACCGGTCAGCAGGACCTGCTCGTGGGCACCGGCGCGGCGAACCGCGGCCTGCCCGAGTTCGAACCGCTGCTCGGCATGATCGTCAACACCCTGGTCCTGCGGACCAGGGTCTCCGCCCAGATGTCCTTCGCGAGCCTGCTCGACCAGGTGCAGCGGACCGTCGTCGACGCGCTGGCCTGGTCGGACACCCCGGTGGACGCCGTCATCGACGCGATCGGCCCGGCCCGCGACCCGTCGCGCACCCCGCTGTTCCAGGTCATGTTCAGCTTCCACGACTCCGCCGTGCCCGATCTGGACTTCGGCGGGCTCACCGGCGCGGTCACCGAGCGCGCGAACGGCTCGGCCAAGTGCGACCTCAACGTGATCGTGGTGCCGCGGGCCGCGCAGCGGCTCGGCCGGGAGCCCCGGCCCGAGGACGACGACCTGAGCCTGATCTGGGAGCACTCGACCGACCTGTTCGACGAGTCCACCATGTCCCGGATGGTCACGCACTACCTCAACCTGCTCACCGATGCCCTGGCCAGGCCGGAGACCGGCATCGGCAGGCTGGAGCTGCTCACCGGCGCCGAGTCGCGGCTGCTGGAGTCCTGGAGCCGCTGCGCCGGCGCTGAACGGCTCCGGCCTGGCGGCCGAGCCGATCGGCGGGCAGGCCAGCCGCGCGCCGGACGTGGCCACCGGGTGGCAGCGGACGCACGCCGGCTACCCCGCGGACGCCACCATCCCCGCGCTGTTCGCGGCCCAGGTCGCCAGGAACCCGGACGCGACGGCGCTGGACTTCGGCGGCGAATCGGTCAGCTACGCCGAACTCGACCGGCGCAGCAACGCACTGGCCTGGCTGCTGCGGCGCCGCGGCGTGGGCACGGACACGACGGTCGGGGTGGCGATCGAGCGCGGCCCCGGCCTGATCGCCGCGCTGCTGGCCGTGCTCAAGGCCGGCGGCGCCTACCTGCCGATCCACATCGGCACCCCGGCGCCCCGGGTCGCCGCGATGCTCACCGCCGGGGGCGCCCGGCTCGTGCTGGTCACGGCCGGGACCGCCGGCGCCATGCCGCAAGCTGGCCGGCGTGGAATTGGTCCGCGTCGACGCCGAGCCCACCCCGGTGGCCGATGAGCGCGCGGCACCTCCGGACGTCGCGCATCCGCTGAGCCTGGCCTGCATTCTGTTCACCTCAGGCTCGACCGGCGTGCCGAAGGGCATCAGCATCCCGCAGCGCGGCGTCGTCCGGCTCGTCAGCGATCCGGCGTACGCCCCCCTCGGCCCCGGCGAGCGGATGCTGCTGATGTCCCCGGTCGCTTTCGATCTGTCCACGATGGAAATCTGGGGTGCGCTGCTGACCGGCGCCACGATCGTGATCGCGCCGCCCGGCCGGCTCGGGCTGCCGGATGTCGCATCGCTGCTGCGCACCGCCGGCGTGACGGTCGTGTGGCTCACCGCCGGGCTGTTCCACCAGGTGGCCGAGACCGATATCGGCGCGCTCGCCACCGTGCCCGTGCTCATGTCGGGCGGCGACGTGCTCAATCCGGACACGGTGCGCGCCGTGCTCGCGGCGCGCCGCGGGCGGCCCCTGGTCGCCGGCTACGGCCCGGCCGAGAACACCACCTTCACCTCCTGCCATGTCATGACCGACCCGAGCCAGGTAGCGGCGACGGTGCCGATCGGCCGCCCGATCCAGCACACCACCGTGCACGTCCTGGACGCCCGTCGGGCAGCCCGTGCCGATCGGCGTGACCGGCGAGCTGTATACCGGCGGGGACGGGCTGGCCCGCGGCTACGCGGGGAACGCCGCGGCGACGGCGCGCGCATTCGTGCCCGACCCGTACGGGCACGGCACGCGCCTGTACCGGTCCCACCTGCGGAATGATGGGCGAAGTCGTGGGCATGGCGGCGTCCATCTGCAAGAAGTACGATTGCTCTCCGCGCGAGGTTTACGAGAAACACCTGGACGAACTCAAAACCCGCATGAAACAAGGCGTGGGCAAGCAGGATTTGGCCTCGCCCGCATCGTGAAAATCTTTTCCCGCAACATCCGCGCGACCGCGAGGTGATTTCGTTTGCCGCGTCCTCCTTCGCCGATATATCCTTCTAAATATATCAGCCCCTTAACGGGCGTCAGCCATGAACATCCGTCGATTTAAAAATCTCTTCCGCGCGGTCGTCGCATGCAGTTTTCTTTTGGCCATCGCGGTTGCGGTGCCGACCTCATGGTTTTCGCGGCGGCGAGTTTGACGACGGATTGCCTCAAACAAATCGGCGCGGATTATCAAAAACAATCGGGCCAAA